>JADHMP010000004.1:0-154192 GCA_016779985.1 Flavobacteriaceae bacterium | reverse complement strand
TTTATTGTTGACTCGCTTACCTATTATGGTGATTTAACTGATGACTTCAAAAAGACCATTGAATCTTTTGGAATGAAGACAATTTATTCTACAGATATTGCAGGTTTCAGTAAATAGATTAAATATTCTTTAGAAAAAAATTGAAAATATAACAGCTGATAATAATCACCCTATATTTGTAAACGGGTTCGAATCTGAAGCCATTCGGTTATATCCAAAAATTTCTAATGAATCAAATCTTATTTTTCAAAACTTTGTCAAATATGTTAAATCAGCATACAATATTGATGAAAACGAAGAGCAAAAAAAGGAACTCAAAAATTTCGTAGATGATATTGGTCCAACCATTATGGTAATATTAAATAATAAGCCTTATTTATTACCAGAAATTCCTCCCGTTTTCAAAGCACCCTTCGATTGGCTCCAAATTATGTGGAATATCAACAATCACATGCAAGGCCCTATATTAGATGAAAACATAAGTGAAGATAAAAGAATAATATTTGACGGAATGAAGCTAGAAAAAAATACAATAAGCCAAAATCATTTGGGGTTGTATTATCTACATATGTCTCGTTTTATATTATTTTTTGAGGCTTGGACACAAAATCCAGAAACGCCGTCACTAAGAGAGTTTATAAGATTATTTGATAAAGGAATTGATCCTTTTGGATAAATAGATCTTGATCTTTTCCATAATTTAAATCTTTATTTTATAACATAAGTTCTTGTCTGTTATTGACAAAAGTGTATGTGCTAGTTTTTTTCTTTATAGCATATAGGAATGACTTTTCATTTGCAAAACTAAAACTCACGAATTCGTTACTGTTTTTTTGGTTTAAAAAGTTAGTTTATGATCTGGTCTTGAAAACCTATTTGGTTGATCAAGCCCCGCAATAGGATAGTTCTTGTTTGATTTTTCTACGGTTCCATTCACATACTTTTTATGTAAAAAAGTAATTTCAACTGTTGACGAAAAATTGTTTCCCTCTATTACTCTCGAATAATTATTCCCATGAATATGAATAATATAATAGTGGTCCAAAAAGGCATTTATTAAAGCATTGAACTCTTTATCGTAGTGGTCAATTTTATGAAATTCAATAGCCAGTCCAACAATATTCATTTTTGTATTTAATACTGAATGGAGAACAGTATATTCTGCCGTTTCAATATCCATTTTGATAAATATATTTTTTGAACCTGCCTGAGAAATAACATTTAGATTGTCATCTACTGTAATGTCATTTTTCTGTGTAACATTCCAAATTCTCTTTTTGAAATAAGTTCTATTTCCTTTAAAAAAGGAATAGTAGTCTGGAAGAACAAAAAGCCCATTAAACGCCTTTAAAAATCGTATTCTATCTAATAACACCAAATATATAACGCTTAATAGAAACGACTTAAATGAAAATTTCAACAATGATAAGAAATGTATGGTGTGATCATAGCAATGAATTGTCGCCTTGGGGCTTCTTTTCCAAAAATCTTTTTCAAACGTCCAGTCTTTATTTATTCCATAAGATAAAAGTCCGTCACAGATAGAAAATATTTTTTCAGGAATAACATAACCTCCATCGTTTGATCTTCCAATTCTAATTAAATTTTCATGGGCAATTGGCCTTAGGCATTTCGTGTTGATCATTAAATTAATTTAGTATGCAATCGAGCTTCTGTTGTGGCTATTGACAAAGAAGAATTTAAATATAGTGATTGAAATATTGAATATACTATCTAATCAAATTATTTAAACGCATTTAGACCCTACGCCAATAATTTCTATTAATGGTTAAACCTGCAGTTCAACCTATTTAATTTATAAGGTGTGTTTTTCTAAAACATAAAAAACAACCCAATGCGAAGATGAAAAGTGTTTATTAAAGACTATTAAATAAATAGTATAATGAACGTCATAATAATTCCTAAAAGAGAAAAAACAACTCCCTTCTTAAAAATGGCGGTTTCGGGTAAAAACATCCAAAATGCAGAGATAACAAAAAAGAGCAATGAGACTCCAAAAAAGATATTTAGCCAATACACTGGACTTTTTGTAGTTGCCTTGTGCAACTTTTGCATTTTACTTAGCACATAAGGCAGCTGCATTTGATGATAAATGACTTCACCATTTTGCTTATTGTATTGTCCCCCATCAAAATAAACCATGTTATTTTCCTCTTTCGTTATTTCCAATTTTCCTATGTTTAGCGCCTTTTCCAAAGCTGGGAGCTCTAGTGCTCTTTCAAGTTGTGCTTTTATTTCAACATTATCCTTAAAAGCATCCGTTTTTCTAAAGATCAAAGTAATGCCACTAATAGCGTAGACGGCCATAATTCCAACCAAATAAAACCCCAAATAACGGTGAAAGATTCGAAAGTAATAATTAGAATTTTTTTTCATTGTTATCAGTATTTACGTTTTACAAATCTATTTATTACACACTTATTGAGGAGACAAAAACTTATGTTTTATTTTTTTTTCTGGCAAAGGGCACTTGGTGTAAGATCCAAACCATTTTTTTCGATTTCTTGCAATTAAACGATATAGCTTATTCAATAATTGAAGAGGTATCAATTTAAAAATAAGAAAAATACTCCACAGGCCTCCTATCCTTTTTATGATATATAAAATGGCTTCTGCTTCCACTTTTGGTTGTGACTTTTGATCCCAAACAATGACAGAGTCTATCTTTGGATTTTCTAAGGGAAGCCTATTTTTTTCACTCTCGCTTATAAGTTCTAGGGTTGAAAAAAAGAAAATATTTTTTTTGTCTATTTTACAAAGCCACCTCACCCACCAATTACACAAAACACAGTGTCCATCAAAATAAAGTATTACTTTTTCCAAAGTCAAAACTTATCTAAAGTTGTATATTATTATTTTTGTTGTTAATCTCTTTTTAGGACTGTAAGCTCCCGCCCTTCAGGAACTCTTTGATTGTTTAAAAGAATTGAATACGGCGGTGTATATAAATTTTCAACTCTCTTTTTTCCAAAAAGCAATTCCACCCGCTTGTTTTCCTATTTCTACCTGATCTACTAGAGTTTTATTTTCAAGGTTGATAACATCAACAATGCCTGGTTCACCACCAATTCCCTCAACAGAAATGAAGGCATATTTACTATCACTAGAAATGGCTATGCCATGGGGAATAGCGGTAGAGTTTGTTATGGTCTTTATTAAAGACCCTTTTTTGAGGTCCCAAATTGCTGTTTTTCCTATACTTTTTAGGGTAGCGATCATATATTTTCCGTCAGGAGATATTTCTACATTGTAGGGCCCTTTTTCAGCTTTTATTCTTTTTGAGATTTTCCACTTTTCAAGGTCTACTTCAATAATTTCATCAGATCCATTTCCGGCAACATAAGCAATTTTCCCTTCTGGGTGCGGGATAACCCATGTGGGTTTTATTTTAGAATGTTTCATATCTCCTTTTGAATGGTCCATTGTAGTATGATCTTCAAGGTCTAGCCTTCTAGTCACTTCAAGTGCTAATGCATCTATTTCAAACAACTCCCCAGACATCATGGCCACAGAATATTGTTTAAGACCATCTCTTGAAAGTCTAGACCCGTGTGGCATACTTCCGGTTTTGATTTGCACAATTTCGGTCATCGTTTCTGGATCTACTACAGAAACAGATGAGGGCTTCATGTCTCCGTGTAAGTTAAAATTCACACAGTATAGAAAACCCGTTACTTTTGAAATTTGCATTGACGCAGGAAAAAGTCCTAAAGTGGTTTCATCAACAACTTGGTTTGTTGCTGTTGAATATTTGACAAGCTTGCCATAAGGAGTTCCATGGGCAAGAGTGACATACCAATACCTGCCATTGGGGTCAATTGTAATGCCATGAGGCCCTTCTATTTCTGTGGGATAAGAACCCACATCGATTCTTTCTTTTTCAACAATAGTTGTTCCGTCAAACTTTAGTAGCGATACTGTGTCGTCCGATTCTGAAGCTACATAGAGATAATAATTTTGCGCATAGACACTTTGCACCATAAAAAAAAAGAAAAAAATGCTCCCTCTCATGACCCACTTTGCATAACTGGAAATACAGTGTCCATTAAACTTCAATAAATTAGATTTCATATTTTTTAGTTAAGAGAGAATACAATTGCTATTTGATCTTGAAAATTAATCCAGATGTTGATTGGTCTTACTAGAATCTGGTTTACTAGTTGAAACCTTGGCTACTCCAAGTCCAGAATTAAAATCGGAATAAAACACATGGTCTTTATAGAGCTGAGCGCCCCAAACCATGGTGTCATTTGGAATATAACCGTCAGGCGTGCCCGTCAATAAATAACCAATTTCTCTCCCTTGTTTATAGAGGTCCCCTAATAAATCACCACTTAAGTCAACTATTCTTAAACCACCCGTATACATGGCGACGTATAAAATATCGTCTTCAATCCAATAATTATGTGAGCCATGTCCAGGGAGCTCATAACGAGCCACTTCAATAGGATTATTGACATCAGAAAAATCTACAAAATGAAGAAAACCTGCTGTCTCGTTTGTACCTTTTGGATTCACTCCATTTGGAAAAATTTCGTCACCTAAAACAGTGTAGAATTTTCCAGTTGATTTGCTTTTATAAGGAAAGGTAGCATGATGGGCACCACTAGCATAAGAATAATTTCCAAAAGAAACCGGGTTTGAAGGTGATCCTCCTGCTACTCCATTGCCTACATCAACTAGATAAACCCCATCGCTCCAATTGGAGGAATACGCTATCCCATTTTCTATCCAAACATCATGAATAGACTGCCCTTCTTTGTCTAACTCAAACATCCCTACTTCTTTTGGGTTCTTAGGGTCATCAATATTGATGACATAATACCGTTCGGCATTGCTCAAGGCATAGATATGATTTTTATCTATAAACACGTTGTGGACTCCTCCTGTGAGGTTTTTTGTGTATTCAGAAATAATTTTGACCTCCCTAGGATTGGTTACATCAATGAGTATCATTCCATTTTTTCTATTGGAGGCCCCTTCACGACTGAGTACGCATATTTTACCATCTTTAGACACTTTTACGTCATTTACTGTTCTGGCATCAACTTGAACACTATCTATTTTTTTTAAGTTTGATGGATCACTCACATCCCAAAAATAGGCGGTACCATCTGCCCCCCATGTGCCAGTGACTCCATAGTCGCCCCCATCAATACCCTCAAAAATCCAAAAATCTGAGGTGTGTTTGTCATTGACAAGACCTGACCCAACGCTGGTCACTTCTCGCTTGACATTTCTTGGAAAAACATTCACAATTTTTGAAGCTGATACATTTCCTACTCGCGCCGAAATAATATATTTTCCAGGCACATCACCCACAAATCTTCCGTCTTCCATTATTAATCCTGAAGCTGAGTTACTTTTATCAAAAGCTTTACCTGTGAAAGAAAATTCAACTGGAATATTTTCAACGATTTTACCTCTATTGTCAAATGAGGTGGCACTAAAATTGATCACATCACCTGACCTAACATTTTGAGCGTCTGAAGTGAGGTCTACTTTTGAAACTGGATTCTTTTTAATATTTAACTCCATTTTTGCTGTAATTCCATCAAAAGAGGCAATCAATGTTGTGGTCCCTTCTTCAAGAGCTAAAATATTATTAGATCCATCAATTTTGATTTTATCATTACTTGCCTTTAAAGAAACTCCCACCTTTAATAAGTATTTAAATGCATCATCATAATTCCAATAATCAATTGTTCTTTTATTGTTTAGTTCATCTGTAATTTCATAAGAAAGGGGCACATAATTCCCTTCATATATGTTGTCTTCATCAACAGAAAGCTTCACTTCTTTAACCTTGGGGTAGTTCACAAATACATTAAATGCCCTAGTGAGTCTTTTTCCATTAGAGTCAATACAAACAGCAATAACTTCATGGGTCCCTGGTTCATTTGCCTTGAGTGTGCCTGCAGCTCTATCAAAGGTTATTGATTTACCGGAGCTCAACACCCCTTTTTTTTGGTAATATATAATCCTTGTACAATCTCCCTTACTTCCGTCAGAAAAAACAATGTCAGAAACGGGTTTATAAAGTTGCCCTATATCAAGTGTGAGGTTTTCAAGATCAGAAACGATGGTCCTGTCTTGAGAAAGAGCACTTTTGGAAAAGAATAATAAGAGGGATAGTAAAAATATATTTCTCATAATTTTTTTTGTTAAGATAAAAAAACCTTTGTTAAAACTTTTCTTGCTAGTGGAAAGTATGTAGAATATTGCTCATTTTACTCTATATTTTTAAAAGAATCATTTATAATAAGTTAATAGAGACTTTATTTTATCTCTTAAATGTAGGGGCAAGCATGGATGATTTTGCATTTAGTACAATAAATACAAAAAGACCAATATCATTGTAAATGAAATTCTTAAAAGAAAATGATCTTTTCTACTTCAAGCTCTTTTGGTGTATCCCTGAAATTTACTATAATTTAATTCACGAGAGTTGTTGATTGGTATCACAATTACTTAATTTTGAATTTTATCTATGAAAAAGCAAATCCTCTCAGTCCAATTGTTTGCCTTTGGTTTGTTCCTAATAGCAGGATGTTCCACCGAAGAACAAGACTCCAACATACCTACCCAAATAGAACAACCTTCTATTGTTGAGACTCCTCAATATTCACTCAATGTAACCACCTCAGAAGGAGGAACTGTTTCTACTGATGGAGGTACCTATGATGAAGGTACAGCAATCACAATAACCGCAACCCCAGATGAAGGATACGAATTTACTGGCTGGGAAGGTGTTGACTCTGAAGAAGCTAGCTTGACCATTACTCTAAACGAAGATCAAACACTAAACGCTCTATTTTCTCCTGTTGTTTCTCTATTTACAATTACAGTAACTGCGGCAGAGGGAGGTAGCGTTTCCACTGCAGGAGGTACTTTTGAAGAAGGAACCGAAATTGAAATCACTGCTACACCTGAACAAGGCTATGAATTTTCTGGATGGGTAGGCAATGATTCTGTAGAAACAACACTATCAATAACTCTTAGTTCAGCACTCACACTTCAAGCCCTTTTTGAAGAAATTCAAACTTACACCCTCACTGTTTCTTCTGTGCTAGGCGGATCCGTATCCACTCAAGGGGGTGAGTTTCCAGAGGGAACAACCGTTTCAATAATAGCCATGCCTGAAGAGGGCTATCAATTCAACGGTTGGGATGGAAATGATTCTTTAGAAACTACAATTACGGTAACAATGACCAGCGACTTAGAATTAACTCCACTGTTTACTGTAATTATTTCAGAGGAAGATAATAGCCCAGAAGTATCAGATAGTGGTCCTGTATATTGGCAGGGGACAACTCTGTCGTTTGTAAAAGAAGATAATGCTGATCCCACCGTAGAAATAAATCAAGACCGATTAACATCAACTGTTTGGATTACTAGAGGCAATGGTGGAGGACAAATCTATAACGCAGCCGTTAGTGAAAATGCCGATAAAGTAAACAGCCCTGTGGGTACCGAATGGGCCATTGGTATTCTTGATGATGTTAGTTCCCTTTCATTTGGCCCCTTTAGAGCGACTGTTTCCAAACCGAAAAATGTTGTTGGAAAGAATTTAGTGGTCCACTTAATTAAGGATGATGTTTATTTGAGTTTAAAATTCACTTCCTGGTCTGGTGGTAAAAAGGGTGGCTTTTCTTACGAAAGAAGCACTCCCTAAAACTAAAGTAAGGTTCCTTTCAAAAAACAGTACATTTATACAACGACAAAACACTGATGATTATGAAATCATTTTATTTGCTTTCCCTCTTTTGTTTTTCTCTAGCTTATTCACAAGAGAAAATTCCTGTCAAACACCAAAAATGGAATTTTACATCTTTTCGAGAAGGGAGTGTGGTGAGAGATAAAAAAGAAGGCCTTTTACTTGATAATGTTTCCCTCCTAGAGATAGAATTATATAAAGCAAAGGGAGACACTAAAACAAATAAAGCAATGGTTATATGCCCAGGAGGTGGGCTTTATTTTCTAGCTTATGAAAAGGAAGGTACTGTACTGGCAAAAAAATTAGCCTCAAAAGGAATAACAGCAGTGGTATTGAAATACAGAACGTATCCGAGAGAAGGTTCTGTCATCAAGTGGGTGGATAACCTTTGGCAAACGTCTGCCATAGTCGATAGTGCAAAAACGATTTTGCCTTATTCCACTAAAGATGCCTTGAGGGCTATTGAGATGATTCGAAAAAATGCAAGTAAGTATGAAGTTGATCCAAATAAGATTGGGTTAATGGGCTTTTCTGCTGGTGGTGCAGTCACTATGCAAGCTGCCTATGAGGCCACTGAAAATAATCAACCCAATTTTATAGCACCTATATATCCTTGGATGGCTATTGTTGCACCTCATAAAGTGCCCTCCAATAAACCCCCTGCATTTATTTCCTGTGCTAACGATGACCCGTTAGAATTAGCAAGCCCTAGTGTGACTATTTATGAAGATTGGATTGCAGCAGGAGCTGAGGCTGATCTGCACATGTTTAGTAAGGGAGGGCATGGGTTTGGTACGAATAAACTTGGTATCCCTGTTGATCGATGGTCAGATTTATTGGTTGATTGGATTCTCTCTTTATAAAAAATACACCCTTTTTTGTTTTTATCTTGTGAGGGCAAAACGCTTTCTTAGTTATCGCTTTCACTTTGTCTTATAAATAGCATTTAATCATTATTTAAAGTCTTTTTAAAAGGTACCTATTAAAATATTTTTTACTTTTAAAAATGTATTTTTAATAAAAATATTCGTGATTCTTATTCAGAACATGTCCATTTATAACCTAACCGTAAATCCAAATGCCAAAAACAAAAGTTATCTACACCAATCAAATAAAATTTAATGCCTCTGATGAAATGGTGCTGTTATTAGAAAATGCCAGACGCTCTAAAGGAGCAAAATATAATTTCGGGAAAATTCCCACTCAAACTGAATTTCTTAGGGGTGTTATCTATTATTGGATTAGGGAAAATGCAGCCGAAAAAATCGATTTGAATGGTGAAGTGCCCGAAATTTTAGACCATCTTTCGATAACAATGAAAAAATAAAAATTGAAAAAATAAATTCACTTTGATCCTTTTAAAAAAGGACTAGAAAGAGCAGGTTTTTCAAATAAGAACATCAATTGAATTTGAAAGCTTCTATAATCTTCTTTATCTTAGGGGTTCATTAATCATAAATCAATAAAAATGAAAAAGTGTTTATTTTTTTTCCTAACGCTACCCCTAATCTGCTTTTCCCAAACCGTATTTGTCGATTTTAAGGTGATAAAAAATCAAGAGGACTATCTTGCCCTAGAAAAAATTTTTAAACCGTATCATCAAAAAATGATCGCCGAAGGTAAAATGATGGCTTGGTATTTATGCGAAGTAAAAACGATTGACAAAACATTAGAAAATCCACCTAATTATGTAACCATTAATGTATATAAAGACCAAGATCAAATTGATGCCTATGGAAAGAATTGGAGTCTTGAAAATCTTAAAAAAGCGGCACGAACTAAATTTAAGTCTTCAGAAATCAATCGAGTTCTCAATCGTGAGGTTTCTGTAGAGAATAGAAGATATCATTTAGAATTTATTGATCAAACCATTCAAGCAGGGGGCGACTTGAAAGTTGGAGATGAAATTGGAGTTGGTGCCATGATCCAAAAAACAGAGGATTATGAACAGGTTGAAACTCAAATTTATAAACCTTTTGTTGAAGAGCAAATCTTGAAAGGTAATCATCGGTGGTGGGGCTTTACTAAAATAACAGATCGCAGTGAGAATGCTCTTCAAGAGTTTACTCACTTCACTTGGAACATCAACGTGCCTGGAAAACAGTTTGACCCCTATATTGTTCAAAATCAATATATAAGTGATAAGCTTACAGAAATTGTTGTCGCCTCTAGGGATGCCGTTTCGGCAACCATAGAAGTAATTGATCGTAATTAAACCAGACTGAAAAGGAAGCTACAAACTACATCATCCAGAAGTGAATAAGTTGATTAAAAAATATATCTTAGAATTTGCAGTGATTGTTTTGGGTATATCCATTTCGTTTTATGTAGAAAAACAGAATGCTATTGCCTACAAAAATGAGTTGAAAATGGAGTCTTTACTAAAACTCAAGAATAATTTATTGAGTGAACTTGAAGGATTCCATTTTGACTATGAAATACATTCCACTGCAAATAAATATGCAGACATCCTCTACTATAGAGGTTTGCAACTTTATCAAACCAATAAAGATTCGTTAGGATTTTATTTATCTTACGTAAGAAATGCTAACACAGTATTTGTTGAAAATGATGAAGAATATTCTGCGTTGGTGAATTCGGGCTTAATTGAATTGATTGAAAATAGAAATCTGGTCTCTTTATTGCAAAAAAAATATACTGACCAAAAATGGTATGAAAAAAATAATCAATTGTTGCTTGATCTGTATTTGACAGACAAAAGACTGGACCCCTTTTTTGAATCAAAAAATAGAAGAAATCACAAAGGCGTAGTTGGTTATTGGACTGCCTATAAACCTAACAAAAGGTATTTGAATGATGAAGAAATAAACAGGGTTTCTGAAACAGGTTTAATGCATTCCTTGAATTCAAATTTAATCAAGAGGGCTATTATTCAAGACTCCTTGTTAATTAAAGAAATTGATAAAGAATTAATTAATTGAAAAAGTAGTATAAATAAGCCATTTTCTTAGTATTGGAAGAAGTCAAAAAAATAAGTAACGAGCTATTGGAAGGAAAGGGATATATTATTATTCCCTCCGTTTTCAGTCCAAATGATATTGAAGAAGCCCATCGCCTGATTACTTTTTATTTGGAGCATGAAGAGGAAAAAACAACACATTTCCAAGGAAAAAATAAAGACACGCTCCACCTTCAAAAAAGAGTTTGGAATTTACTTAATAAGGGGGATATTTTTGTGAAAATGGTCCAAGTGCCATTAGTAGTAAAAATTGTTCAAGAGTTTCTGGGTAGTGAAGTTTGCTTGGGCTCCATTGCTGCCAATTGCATTTTTCCTGGTGGTCCCGGTCAAGAGCCACACATTGATTATCCCTATTGGGACATGTATAAAAAGGAAAGCTTCCCAAAAAATATAAATGCCTCTTTCCCACTAAATTGCCAAGTGACCATTTTATTAAATGATTTCACTGTTGAAAATGGAGCCACTGGGGTGCTACCCTACACTCAAAAACTTTGCCGATATCCTGATGAAAAGGATACCATAAAGTATTTTGAAGAATGCGAAAGAATGACCGGAAAAGCAGGTGATATTGCCATTTTTAATGGGCTCACCTGGCACGGAGCCATGCCCAACAACAGCTCCAATGAGGTTAGAAATGCCATCTTACTTCAATATCTTCCTAAATTTGTTAAACCCATGGAAGATCAAAAAAGGGGAGTTAAAAAAGAAGTTATAGACAATGCTTCACCCATTTTAAGACAACTTCTAGGATTAGATTATCCTTACCCAAAAGTGTTAGATGAGGATGAGGCAATCAATGCTGAAGGCAGAGATTAGTCTGGGTTTTATGACACTCCTTTTCCCTCCCTGAAAATATACGCTCTATTCTGGTTATTATAAATTGACCTGAGAGAAAGAGATTTCTTTATATTTAAAATTAAATTCAATCACAATGACCTTTGAAACACTTGATATCGTCGGATGGATAGCTACTGTTATCATTATTTGTTCTTTCTTAATAAACAATATGTTGTGGCTAAGAATTGTGAATTTAGTAGGAGCAATACTTTGGTTGACCTATGGTATTCTTGATCTTTCTTCATCAATAATTTTTTTAAATGTTGTTATTGTTTCCATTCAACTATTTAAAATCACCTCTATTTTAAAAAAGAGGAAAACGCAAGAGGCTCTATAACCCAGGTTGGACTCTAAAAACAGAGCGTATACCATCAGTATGTTCTTGCACCCTTTATTATAGTTCTTAGGTTCTAAGAAGTTTCTAAACAAAAAAAGGATTAGTCTTTGGGATTTAATACCCACCAAATAAATTCAAATTCACTTTCGCGCACGGCAATGACCGAGTCGAGCATCTTTGTGCTTTGCACAAGTTCAGCTCTATAGTCACCCAATTGACCTGCCACATCACTAGCATATAAATCTAAGCGTTGAAATAAAAGATATTTCACGTATTTGTCTTTTTGAAGATATTTTCTATTGTCCACCCAAAACTTATTGTCATCAATACTCACTTCGGGGAGATCAAAAACCCATTTTGAAGCTATTCTATTCTTAAATTGATTTACTAGTCGTTCTTCAATTTTGCCTGTGTTTTCCATTAGGTAACCTAACTCAATCCCATCATAAATTTTTGTCATTTCGAGGCCTACTTCTTTGGGCAATAGCCTAAAAGTACCGTCTAATTTGATGGCGTCAAAATTGACTCTAGGTGGATTAAAGGGATTTCTAATAACAAACAAACTCATCGTGGGATAATAATATTTCCCCTCCGGCATTTCCTCATCTATTTCATAGGCAAGAAAAATACTGTCATTTTCTACTTCCCATTTAGCATATTGCTCGTCGAACAATGTGGCTATCCATTCAAAACTTTCAATATACTCATCTGTGTAGTCAATCATTTTATCTATTTCTTCTCTCAAGTTGTATAGATTTTCTATACCGTCATTTCTGGAATCAGACTCTCCACCTTGTTGCTCAATTCCAAATGAAACTGTAACACCAAAAACCAAGATAATAAATTCAACGGTAGATTTTTTTACACGATCCCAAAAATCATTTACATCAAACTTATCGCCTAAAGTGAAAAGTTTGATAATCCAACTGCCGTTTTGTTTCTTTTCTTCCATTTTATGAATTAAGAAAATTTAAATATAATAAATAGTTCAAAAATGATATAAATATCCTCACCCTACCACTTTATAACGTATTATAAAGTATTTGAGTATATTTTTATGCGTACACTTTAGCCAATTCTTTTAAAACGTGAAAACCTTTTTTATATTTTAGATAGGTTTTTGATTAGAAAATTGAATAGTAAAATTAGTATTATAGTCTTTATCTTTAGACCCCAAATAAACCACCCTCGTAGTTCAACGGATAGAACAAAAGTTTCCTAAACTTTAGATACAGGTTCGATTCCTGTCGAGGGTACTTGAATAAAATTCAATAGTTTCATTTTCAGATGATTATATTTTTTATATCTAAACATGTACGGTTATCGTATGGTAAATCAAATTTAAAAGCTAAAAGCTCAATCCAGCATAAATCCAAACACGGGGGCATGGGTTTTTGGAAACTGTTTTCTATTGAAACAGAGAGATGGGATTTGCTATGTAATCCATTCTCTATATATTGGAAGTATTATTAATCATAAATCAATTAAAATGAAAAAAATAATATTTATGTCTCTAAGCATTTTACTGCTATCATGTTCTCAAGAACAGGTCAAAAGTGAAAGAGAAAAAAGTATCGACAATACTAAAGAAATTGTTATGAAGTTTTATACTGCTCAAGTGGGAGGTGATATTGAAACTATGAAATCTATGATTTCTGATGATTTTGAATATACTCTTAATGGTCAATTAGATATTTCAAATACGTATAACTGGGATGGATATATGGAGTTTATGGGTGAATTTGTATCTCTCCTCAAAGGTGAAATTGGAGCAGAATTTTTAGAAATTATTCCTAGTGAAAATACTGCTATAGTTTTTGCTGAAGGTAGAATGGAGGGTATAGCTGGTAAATATGAAAATGAATACGCACTTAAATATGTTGTAAATAAAGATGGGAAAGTGTCTATTCTTAAAGAATATTTAAGTGATCTTCTGTTAGCACAAAAGTTATACGGTCAGGACTTATGTGGAGAAAAAAATGAATGAATAATATTTATCTCAAAAATTCAAGCCCTCCCTAGTGGAGGGTTTTTCTTTTACACCAATGCTTCCAATCCAAATCCTTTCTAGTGCATTGATATCACTTCTTTAACCAAAGATAACTGTGTAGTGGTTTTAGAGGGTTGTGAGGGATTTTTGTATACTTTTTGAAATAAATCACATTCTCTGTATATTAGAGGTTATATTAACCATAAATAAATTAAAATGAACAAAATTATTTTATCTCTTGCCTTACTTCTTATCTGCTCCTTAACTATGGCCCAAACCAATCAAAAAATTCAAATGGGGTTTTATAAGGTTGATGAAGACATGAGAGTTGAATATGAAACCGTAATGAAAGACTATTTGGGTAAAATGATGGCAGAACGTGTTAAATTAGGATGTATGTCAAATTGGATCTTTAGACGAGTGGTTCCCAATTCAAGTATGGCAGAAAACTTCACTCATATGACTATTGACGTTATGAATCCCGGTGATGAGAACTATTGGGATTGTGATGCTTTTGATGTTGACGTTGTTTTTCCTAACATGAGCCCAGAACTGCATTCTATTTTACAGGAGGTTCATCGTAAAAGTAGAAATGTGATCTATCGAACAAAGCTTGATGGAGTTGCTGGTCGTAGTAAATTAAATCATGTGGGTGATATAGCCATTTATAATTTTACTAAAACGAAATCTCAAAAGTATAAGCAAAAACACATTGAAATGGGTGCTGTTTTTACAGATTACGGGAATAGAGATGCTTGGTATGCTTTTGAGAGAGATGAGCCTATTGATTGGGCTACAAAAGAGTGGGACTATATGACCATCGATGTGTATGATAGTGTTGAAAAAATGAAATCCCAAGGAAAGCAAATGCCAGAAAAACTGTGGAATGAAATGAACAAAAAATATGGAAACGGCGCCTCTCAGAGGGAGATTATGAAGCGTGTGATGACAACATTAATATATGCAGTAAAGTAAATCTTTTTTATCTAAATTTCTTAAACCCTCTTCAAGAGAGGGTTTTTTTATTTTCACAATTTAGGAAACTACAAACCAGAATATTAAAACGTATTCTTATACTAGAGTTCTATACAGTTAAGCTATTTTTAGATCAAGAGTACACAGAACACTTGGCGTGGAATTTTAAATCAATCTAGTTATTTTACATTAGAAAAAAGCCACGGCATCAAATTTGGATCTGCAAAAGCGTTGTGCCAACTGTCATGCTTCACTTCTGGGTAGAGCGTTAGTTTAACTGGTGCTTTAATTTCCTTCAATGCCTTATACATTCGCTTTGAATGTTCTACCCAAACCACATCATCTTTTTCTCCGTGGAAGATCCATAAAGGCGTTTTACTTAACAATGTTGCCCAATTGGGGTTTGCTCCGCCACAAATAGGAAAGGCAGCAGCAAAATAGTCAGGATTTCGGCTCACCAATTCAAAAGTTCCCATACCGCCCATTGAGAGACCCCCCACATACCTCCGCTTAGGGTCGATGGTATATTTGTTTTCTAAAAAACGCATCAACGCTTCTACCATCTCCAACTGATTGTATTGGGGTGGCATCGTTGCATAGGTGTATTTTTTCTCTAAACTAGTGGTATAGTCTCTTTTCACGCTGGCCCAATACGAATTTTCTGGACACTGAGGAAAAACGACTATAGCAGAATGTTGTGCTCTAAATTTGTCTTCTTGGAAGAGTTTAGCTCCATGAAATAATTGAGCTTTGTTATCATTTCCTCGCTCACCAGCCCCATGAAGAATAACTACTAGCGGCGTAGCTTCGTTAGGATTAAAGTTTTTGGGGAAAAGTATTCTGTAAGGGAGGGTGTCTTTATCTTGAACTAAAATTTCAGATTGATAGCTTTGCCCAAATAGCAGTCCAAAACCCAAGAATAAAAATGCAATACAATATCTTTTCACTAGATTATCTTGTTTTGTTTGATGAACCATTGTTCAATTAGCGCAATAAGTTAATCTGTTTTTACCATTAAAGCTAAAATTGAATTTAATATATTTAGTTGACCTAAGTTGAATTGTATATATACTTATATAGTGCCTCCTTTTTGAAAAAATATAGCCTTTTATTATTTAAAAAAATAGCTTTCCTTTGTTTACATATTACCAAATCCTACCGATATGAAACACCTTCAAATCCTATGTATTTTATTACTGCTTCCTTTCTTGGCCTTTTCACAAGGGTATAGAAAATTAACCCGTCAGGGCAACAAAGCCTATAAAGAGCAAGACTACGCCACAGCCACCATCAATGCTACCAAAGCCTTGCAAGAAAATCCTAAATTCAAAAAGTCTGTTGAATTGTTTGAAAAATCTATCATCAAAGTAAATAGATGGTATGAATTGAAAATTCAACCCTTAGAAAAATCAGCAAATACTTATCAAGGTATTACTAGTGGAGGAGAGGCAAAACGAATTAAAGAATACTACCAAAAGTTGGTTGATGTTCAGAATGAGCTTCTTTTTTTTCCTGAACAAGTTAAACTCAAAAACAAGACTCTAGTTCAGGACCATACGAAAGAATATAATCCTCAACTCGCTATGGCTACACAGCGAGTGAATGAATACAACCTATTGGCTGCACAAGAACTGTATGAACAGGGAACTGAACTTTTTGAAAAAGCAAACCAAAAATCGGATTTCCAAAAGGCATATCATGTTTTTAATAGTATTAATTCTTATGTGCCAAACTATGAAAATAGTGAAATGCTGATGAAAACATGCGTTGAAAAGGGAAGCTATAGAGTGGTTCTTTTAGATCCGGCTAATTCTTCTGGAAGAACAGATACCCGATTTAGAGTGATCAATACGGTAATGAATCAAATCAGAGCTTCGTTGGGAAATAATCTTTTTGCCATACCAGTCAAAAATATTCAAGAATATTCTACTTACTTTTATTCAGATAATTATAATGGAATTCAAGCCGATGTTATAATAAAAATCACCTTCAACGATTGGAATTATGGCACTTATATATCAAATAGAGAACACTATTCTAATCAAAAAAAAAGAACCAAAAAAGATGGTACAGAAGTAGTCTATAGGGTGCAGGGTGATTTATTCACAAGTAAAAATTATGCCCATTTTGATGCTATAGTAGAGTGGATTTCGACAGCTGATAATACGATTATTTCAAATTATTCCTTAGCGTTTGAGGAAAATTATGAAGAATGCGTTTTAGTGGGTGCTGGAGATCGGCGAGCTAATGATTCTGGATGCAGTTTAGTTAAAAAGATTCCTCCACCTCCCAGCATGGAGAACGTTTTTAAAAATGAATTTATTACCCAAACTACAAGTCTGATGGCTTCATGGTTCAACTAAAAAAAAGAGAGAGCAGCTTAAACTCATCAGTAGAGTATCATTTCAAATACGAAATTTGATATCTAATCGATTCGGTGTATCTTGTTTTAATGAAAAACTTTTGGAATAATTTCTTTTTTGGAAGTCTTCTTTTCTTTGTAAACACCTCTGCAGTTGACCAAATTCCGGCTTGTGCAGCGTGTAACCCTTCGGTAGCACCAGCATCTTTGTTAAAAGAAAAAAAACCTAACATACTCCTCATATTGACCGATGATCAAAGTTATGAAGACGTGTCATTTGCAGGTACAAAAGATTTGAATACACCCGCCATAGACGCGTTGAGAGAAGAGGGAATGCGGTTTACTTATTTTTATACTAACTCGCCTGTTTGTGCTCCAACAAGAGCTTCAATAATGACAGGCAAAAACCCAGACAGAGTGGGTGTTCCTGGTTTAATTCGTACTAATCCAAAAAACAACTGGGGCTTTTTAGATCCAACTGTTATTCTACTACCCAAGAGGCTCAAAGAAGCAGGGTATCATACTGCCCACATAGGAAAATGGAATTTGGGTTTATCAAGTCCCAATTTACCTAATCAAAAAGGGTTTGATTTGTTTCACGGTTGGTTAGAGGATATGATGGAAGATTATGTGATCAAAAGAAGAGTGGGTCAAAATTTTATGCGCCTAAACGAAAAAGAAATAGACCCTGTGGGGCATGCTACAGATCTTTTTTCTAAATGGGCAGCAGACTACATTCAGTCCAGAAAAAATATAGAAGAACCCTTTTTTCTTTATTTAGCCTACAATGCTCCTCATTTTCCTGTGCAACCACCAGAAGCCTATTATCAAAGGGTATTGAAAAGAGAGCCAAACATCCCAAAGAAAAGAGCAAAATTAATCGCCTTTATAGAACATCTTGATGAAGGTATTGGTAAGGTTATAAAAAGCCTAAAAGAGAGTGGGCAATATGAAAACACAGTAATCATTTTTACCAGTGACAATGGTGGTCATTTACCCAGTTTGGCCAACAACGGACTCCTTAGAGACGGAAAGCAAAGTATGTATGAAGGGGGGCTTCGAGTACCTACAGTTATGGTATGGCCTAACAAAATAGAAAAGGGCAGCACAACCAACCAAGTGAATGCCTCTGTAGACATATATCCTACCTTATTATCAATTGCCGGGCTTGAAAACAAAGATTCGTTTGATGGTAGAAGTTTTCATTCCACACTGCTTGGTAGGGAACAACCCTCAGAAGAAAGAGAACTCTACTTTGTGAGAAGAGAAGGAGGTCTGCGACATGGTGGAAAAGCATATCATGCCCTTAGAGCTGGTGACTGGAAACTATTGCAGAGTTCACCCTATCAACCACTTGAGTTATACAATCTTAAAAATGACCCCTATGAAAAAAATAATTTGATAGCGGTATATCCTGAAAAAGCTGAAGAGTTGAATAAGAAGCTAAGGAGGCATATTCAAGAAGGAGGCAAAACACCTTGGCAAAGAAAATAAGAGCTATTTCACATCCCCAACTGTTTTTGTATAATTTAAAAAGCAAGAGGATTGATTCTATTTTTGATTTGATATATATCGGAAAGACATTATCTTAGTTTAGTTATAACATCATAAATCAATTCAAAATGAAAAAATTATTTTTATTTATATTTCTATTATCTACAATTGTTTCTCTTGCACAAGCTCCAGGTTGGTTGCAAGGGGCAAGTGGTAAAATTCCTGCCACTGATGCGAATCCAAAAAACTTGAAACTGTATGAAAAGTTTATTGAGGCACACAATGACAGAAATATGGCTAAAATTTCAAAAATGGCACACGATTCTATTCTCGTTGAAATGCCTGACGGTGGCGAAATTCGAGGGAAAGATCAATTTCTAGGAGCCTTAACAAATTGGTTTGATACCTCAAACCCAACTTGGAAACCTTACTTTGCCTATACAATGAAAGTAACAGGTCAAGAAGGCGAATGGGTTATTGCTGGTCATGCCTTACAAGATAAACCACTAAACTTAAACGTTTTAGATGTTGTAGATGTTTATATAGAGGAGAAAAAAGTCAGACGCATTCTCGTATATCGTAAAGAGATAAAAAAGTCTTAACTCTACTCTATTGCAAATAAAAACCCTTCAGAAGAAGGTTTTTTTATATTTTGAAGAATGTTGGGTTCACTTCACTATACCCTTTAACTAAACTTCAGAATGTTGCCCCTATAAGTTCTACTTTATCTTGCTTTTTATTGAACTCTTCAATAAATGTTTTTTGAATTGAAGTTTGCCAAACATAAACACGCTTTAAGTTTTTAAAATTTTGAAAAGCCAAAAAGCTCTCATCTGTTATTTTTGTTCCTACTAAATTCAACACTTCTAAATTTTCCAAAACCAGCAAAGTGCTGATGGCTTGGTCTTCAACCGGATTGTCTTTTAGGTCTAAGTGCACTAAATTTTTAAAATTTTTGAGCTGGGAAGCGGTAGCGCTATTTAATTCACATTGAGGTAGTTTCAAATTGACTATATGATCTTTTATAGCTAAAAGGCTTTTAAAATCTTCTTCTGTAATATTCTTTTTTAAAAAAGTAACTGTAACAAATTTTTGAAGACTTGAAAGGTGTTTAATTTCAAAAATGGTTGGATCAAATTTTTCTAAAACAGTGACCTCTAACTTAGGAACGTCAATTCTTTCATTCCAGTTTTTTTCCTTTAAATCAAGCCCGTATAATTGGTTTAAAATAAATTTTATTTCCGTTGGCACCACTTCAGGTTGGATTCCTTCTTCTGACTGTTCTAAATTTTCTATCCACCACAAAATCAAGTTTTTTTCGTCAAAAGAAATGGGCTCACCATCGGGTGGCATAAATTTTATTTCGTGGGTAGGCAGGGTAATCCTCTTAAAAAGAAGACTTTTTCTTGGTTTTTTTTGGTTAAGTAAATTCCCCGAGCTACCCCCCTTTTTAAGAGCAACCAATGAAGTCATGTTGAGACCTCCCCTATTGAGATCGGTATTGTGGCAGGAAACACATTTGGCTTCAAAAATTGGATGAACTAAGTCTTGATAAATACGTACAGAGTCAAGACTCTTTTTTAAAGGGGCATGAACTGATAATCCTAGAACCGTTTTCTTTTTTTCTGGTAAAAATTCCGTCAGATATTCTTTGCCATGCGTCAAATTGCCTCCTAAATGCCCCGTGACAAGCAGCAAAACAATCAACCCTGAATTTAATATGGATTTCTTTCTAAAGTTCAAGTCAAATCGGAATGGAAAAGATATTCTAATGACCCATGAAAAGAAGGTGATCCCAACCAACACAAACCCTAAAATTTTATGAAAAGCTAAGTTTTCTTCAATATAGTGACCCCGCGAGGACACTAAATAACCTGTTATGGCAGTAAATAAGGAAGAAAGAAAACAAAAAAACCAACCCATTGTGACTAGTTTCTTGTTCATTTCCTGTTTTAAGAACCCAGCGTAAAATTCAAAAATGACAATGAGAAAGATAAACCCAATGGGTAGATGAACCATCAATGGATGCAGTCTGCCGAGAAGTAAATAAATATCCAAAAACTAAACTCTTGATAATTTAATAGGATAGGTTTTATTTGAATTCCACTGTGGGATGTATAAATTTAAATCACTATCTACACAAACATCATGAGGGTTGAAAAAAGTCTTTTGATCATATTGAGGGGGCAACAATTTTCCGTCTTGATACGTGGGCATGCTGCCACCAGGAAGGGAAACAATCCTGTTTTTTTCATCCAAGACAGCAAGCATACCATCAAAAGAATTCCAATCTTTAGTTACGATTACTGCGAAATATAAATGTTCTCCTTTTATAACTGGTCTACATATCCAACAACCCGGCAGAGATATGGTTTCGAGGTGCTTTCCGTCAAGCGTAAATCGTTTAAATTCATTTGCTGAACGTGATGTAATCAGCAATTCATCTTTGTTTGGACGACGGGTGTCAATCAAAACGCCATGGCAACATTCAAATTGATCCTCTCCTTTGCCATTGCCACCAAAATGTCTAATGTAGTTTCCCTTAGCGTCATATTGAATAATAAAATCGAGTCCATACCCGTCGGCCACATAAATGTCTCCATTAGGGGCAATGGTTGTTTCTGTTGGTTTAAACAAGTCAGGCGAAGTGTATTCTTCAATTTCTTTTGGCGCTTCGAGCGTAAAGAGAATTTGCCCTTTAAGTGTCGTTTTACAAACCTTGTGGCTATCAGGATCAGTAATAAACAGATACTCCGTTTCTCCCTCTTCAACAAGTGTTAAACCGTGTGCTCCTGGAAATTCAGTACCCCATGCGTCGAGAATTTTTCCAGACCGATCATAAACTAAAACATTGTTTTTTGGATGTGTGGTAGTCATAAAAAGGCGGTTTTTTTTATCAAAAACCATTTCATGGCAATCATTGACGGGAAACTGTGCTGAGTCTTGTATCCCCCATTTTTTATCCACCCGATATTTAAAATCACCATGTCCAACTATCGCATTTCCTTCATTTACATTCAATAAATTTCTATTCATACTGTTTGGAATAAATGCGATACTCGAAAACAAACCTGCTTGTTTTACAAATTTTCTTCTGGATTTTTCCATCTGAGTTTAGCTTAAAATTTCATTTACTAGGTTTCCATGCACATCCGTTAGTCTGAATCGACGACCTTGGTATTTGAAGGTAAGTCTTTCATGATCAAGGCCTAAAAGATGTAATAGAGTGGCTTGAAAATCATGCACGTGCACTGGCCTTTCCGAAATATTATAGCCAAATTCATCGGTGGCACCAAGCGTGATCCCTTTTTTGATGCCACCTCCAGCCATGAAAATGGTGAAACAACGGGGATGATGATCTCTACCATAATTAGTTTCTGTGAGCATCCCTTGTGAATAATTTGTTCTGCCAAATTCACCTCCCCAAATCACAAGTGTATCTTCCAAAAGCCCACGTTGCTTTAAATCTTGGATAAGCCCTGCGGAAGCCTGGTCAGTCTCTTTGCATTGCTTCTTCAACCCTGCTGGTAAGTTTCCGTGTTGGTCCCATCCTTGATGATATAGTTGAATGAATTTTACATCCTTTTCAGCTAATTTTCTGGCCAATAAACAATTGGCTGCAAAGGTGCCGGGAACTCTACTGTCTTCCCCATAAAGATCAAAAATATAATCGGGTTCTTTAGACACATCCATCACCTCAGGAACTGAAGTTTGCATTCTAAAGGCCATTTCATATTGTGACATTCGAGATAAAATTTCGGGATCTCCTACATCATCATGATTGATTTCATGTAGTTTATTTAAATCGTTTAATTGTTCTCTTCTAAGATCCTGAGTAACACCAGGAGGATTGTCAAGATAAAGCACTGGGTCTTTTCCTGCCCTGAATTGAACCCCTTGATGCTGGGAGGGCAAGAATCCATTTCCCCAAGAACGTGAATAAAGGGGTTGACCCGTTTTTCCTTTTGTAATCAAAACCACAAATTCTGGCAAATTTTTATTGTCTGAACCTAAACCATAACTCAACCACGAACCAATGGAGGGCCTTCCTGGCAGTTGTGAGCCCGTTTGTATAAAGGTAACAGCAGGATCATGGTTAATAGCCTCGGTATGCATTGACTTTATAAAGCATAATTCATCAACTATTTTAGAGGTGTGGGGCATCAAATTGCTCATCCATGTACCACTTTGTCCATATTGATTAAATGAAAACTGCGTACCTGCAAGGGGAAACGAGGTTTGTCCGGCCGTCATTCCTGTGAGCCGTTGATCTCCTAAAATGCTTTTAGGTAACTCTTGGCCGTTGCGTTTGATGAGCTCTGGTTTATAGTCGAATAAATCTAATTGCGAGGGTGCACCACTTTGAAATAAATAAATGACCCTTTTGACTTTTGGAACAAAATGAGGTAGTCGCAACTTATTTTCATTGAGAAAACTAGATTGTCCAAAAGCATTTTGAGGGCTTATAAGGCTTCCCAATGACAAAGCCCCTAAACCGAGAGTAGTTTTGGTTAAAAAATCTCTTCTGGTGTAGTTCTCGTTATCTTCTGAATGGTTGCAGTTCATATCCCTTATCGTTTGTAATAGCTTTCTGTGTGATTTAGAAGTGTGTTGGCCACAATTGTTAAAGCACCTAATTCGGTGAAGTTAAGATTTGAATCTGCCTTTTTATCACCAACCTGTATAATTTTTTTAGCTTCTTGAGGGTGTTTTTTAAAGTGACTAAGTTGTCTTTTGTATTGGTTTAATAATATGTCCAGCTCTTGTTGTTTTGGAAATCTAGAGGTAACCAGTCGAAAACCATTGATCAATTGTTCTTCTAAAGTAGTTCCTTTTTCTTGTTTTAAACGCTGTGCTAAAAAACGAGCTGCTTCAAAATATTGCGTATCATTTAGCAACACCAGTGCCTGCAGGGGTGTAGAAGTGTTTTCTCGTTTGACAGTACATATTTCTCTCGAGGTAGCATCAAAACTGACCATAGAAGGAGGGGGTGATCCTCTTTTGATAAAAGTGTACATCCCTCTTCGATACAAGCTGTCGCCTCCGGTCTTTTTATATTCTAACAATTGAAGAGAAAATGTATTTTTTTCTTTCCACAATCCAGGGGGTTGATATGGTTTCACACTTGGACCTCCCACCTCATCGACTAAAAGTCCACTTATTGCTAAGGCATTATCTCTTATCATTTCAGCGGATAAACGATAGGAATGGTTTCGAGCAAGATAAATATTTGTAGGGTCTTTTTCTTGTAATTCTTTAGTAAGCTTTGAACTCTGTTGGTAGGTTTCAGAGAGAACCATCATTTTTAGAAGCGCTTTAATATCCCATCCCTTCGATTGAAATTCGACGGCAAGCCAATCTAATAATTTTGGATGACTGGGCAAACTGCCTTGTAAACCAAAATCAGTAGGAGTTCTGACCAGCCCTTGTCCAAAAAGCATTTGCCAATAGTGGTTAACAGCCACACGAGCCGTTAGAGGGTGTGAGTCACTAAAAAGCCATTGAGCTAATCCTAATCGGTTTTTAGGAGCATCAGGATTCAGTGGTGGAAGCACTTCTGGTGTTTCTGGAATCACCTCATCAGCTGGGGAATTATAGTCCCCTCTTTGATAGAGAAATGTTTTACGGGGTTGTTCCATTTCTTCCATAACCATCACTTCCATCACTGGATTAATGGTTTCTAACCATTTTTTTCTGAGGTCGTTGAGTTGGCCATTGGCTTTTTTAAATCGACGGTCTTCAACCACCAAATAGTCTTTAATTTTAGTTGGATCAACTCTGTTTTTTTGGGCGGTAAATTCTTCAAAGTGTAATTGTACTGCAAGTGGAGAAAGAGCTTTATTAAAAAATTTAATTTCATCCATTCGGCCCACAAAAGTGCCATTGTCTCCTACAAATGAGGAATAGCTTTTACCAATCAAAATTGAACGATCCTCTTTTTTCATGCCACTCCATGTCACTGGTAAAATACTCTTATATAAATTATCAATGAGGATGTTGGTTTTCACTTCTTTGCCGTCAACAAAGAGTTGTGATCCCCGAGCTTTCCCGCTTCCGTCATATCGAAATGCCACATATTTCCATTGTTTAAGAGGGATAGTGACCTCACTTTGCACATGGATCATATTGCCTGGAGCCATATTGATTAGGCGTAAATTGATTCTATTTTGATCATCTAAATAAAAATCCCATCCACGCCACCAATTATTTTTGTCTCCTGTGGTTCCAGCAATAAATTGCCTAAAACCTTGTTTTTGTTGTTCTGTATTGATCCATGCTGTCACTGAAAATGGATCAGTCCATTCAAATTGGGGAATTTCTTTTTTTACATAAATTTTATCGTGATCCTCTTGAAATGCAAAGGCATTGCCTGAAATTCCTTCAACTATTTTTGGCGCATTTCGTGTGGTGACGTTTTTGTTATTATCAACTCTAAACCCTTTTCCTTTGGGTTGGGGAGATAGTTTTTCAAGAGAATAATGTGCAAGAAGCCCTTCTTTCAAAATATCTTTTTGAGGCAATTCTTCAGCATAGGCATAAAACGTTTGCAGCTCTTGTTGTGTGAGTTGAAGCTTCTTCTCCTCTTCTTTTATGCGCGTCTGAATTTCACTTAATTCTTTTTCTTTTTGCACATCAGGCAACAAAAGAAGCGGGCCAAAATTACCATCATCTCCTGTCATTCCTAATTCTCGAATGTTATTAAAAAAGGCTGTGAGTTGATAATATTCCTTTTGTGAAATGGGATCAAACTTATGGTCATGACATTTTGCACAGGCAACTGTCAATCCCATAAAGGCGGTACTTAGGGTTTCTGTTCGATCAAAAACATAATGCAATCGCCATTCTTCATCAATAACCCCTCCCTCTCCTGTCATGGGTGAGTTTCTGTTAAATGCAGTAGCTAATTTTTGCTCCCTTGTTGCATTGGGTAAAAGGTCTCCAGCCAATTGCCAGGTGACAAACTCATCATAAGGTAAATTCTTTTTGAATGCTTTAATCACCCAATCACGCCATGGCCACATGATTCTAGCACCATCGCCATGAAGACCGTGAGAATCTGCATATCGAGATAAATCTAACCAGTCTAAGGTCAACCGTTCAGCATTTGCCTCCGTTTCAAGTAAACGATCAACTTCTTTTTCGAAAGCAGTTGCCGTGGTGTCTGCCAAAAACCGGTCAAGAGCTTCAAGGGTGGGAGGTAAGCCTGTGAGATCAAAACTTACTCGTCTCAATAAGGTTTCTTTAGCTGCTGGTTCCGAAAAACGTAATTCTTGTTGGCGTAATTTTTCTCCTACAAAAAAATCAATTGGGTTATTTCCAGCATTTAGAAACTGATCCACTTCTTTACTTTTTTTAGGAGGAATAAAGGCCCAATGCTTTTTCCACTCAGCCCCCTGGTCAATCCATTTCAATAGGATTGCTTTTTCTGTATTGGTCAACGATAATTTTGATTCTGGGGTTGGCATTATGATGTCAGGATCAGAAGCAAGTATCCTATGGGCCATTTCACTCTGAAAAAGACTTCCAGCAACAATGGCTTTTGAGCCGCTGGCAAGCTTTGAAAAAGCTAAATCTTCCTTATCTAGTCTTAGGCCTGCCTTTCTGGTGTTTTCATCTGGCCCGTGGCACTGATAGCATCGATCTGATAAAATTGGTTGTACATCGTAATTAAAATCTACTGTTCTATTGATTTTTTCATATTCGACCATAACCTCATCCGGAATCTGCACAGAGCACGAATTGAAAAAAATAGCGATAACTATAAAGGATACGTATGTCTTTAGAAAAATATAGTTCATTTTTTTACCTTCAAAGTGTTTTTAATCTATGCTGAAAAAGTACACAACAAGTAAAAATAGGAAAAATTTTGCTTTTAAACTCATCCTCTGTTTTTAAGCATTGTCGATTGTTAGATATGAAAAACTAAAAGTTGAAACGGTTGTCTCATGGTATGCGAAATGAAGATGTGTTTTCAAACTATTATCAACAGTTGAAATCCCTTTTTCAAGTAAGAAGCTATTTAAATTGTAGATTATTTCATTTTAATAAAGGGAACTCCGAAACAAGGGTAAAAAAGTAATTGGTTTGATTTAATTTAGTATATTAACAATTAACTGTAAACCCATCAAAATGAAAAAAAAATCATTACTTGTTGTTCTATTCTTAATTGTTTCCTGCTCAACTGATGACAGTGAAGTGAACACAAACGAAGGCTCAACACTCCAACCTACTGAAAATTCCTCTTCTAATTCTTCTACTGATTCTTCAGATACCTCAACAGATTCTTCAGATACCTCAACAGATTCTTCAGATACCTCAACAGATTCTTCAGATAGTTCAACTGGTATTTCAAATGATATCAGTGTTTTGGTAGAAAAATTCTACTATGACAGTGCGGTATCAGTTGTGGTTAATGATGATAATCTTGTCATTTATGCAAAAGATTTACCAGACCATAAGAGTGCCTATTATGATTTAAACAATGATTTATATGAAGCTTATGACGAGCCCGATAACCCTTCCTTTAAATTAAATCCAAATGACATTGCAGAACAAAATATTGTGATGACCATTCCAAGGTTTCCAGAAAAAGCCAACAACCACGAATCAACACCTATGGGAACAATGGGAGTAGCTGTCAATAGCGTTTCCATTTTCAATCAAATGGCAGCTCCAGGAGATGATATCTTAGAAGAATTAAACACTTTTGATCAATATGAAGGACATCCTGCACCGGGCGGGGTCTATCATTATCATATTGAGCCTGTGTGGTTGACAGAAACCCTAGGCGAGGACGCTTTTATTGGATTGCTGTTAGATGGGTTTCCTGTTTATGGCCCAGTAGAAGATGGGGTGCGATTGACTAATGATGATTTAGATGTTTATCATGGTCATTCACATGAAACTACAGAATTTCCAAACGGTATTTATCATTATCATATTACCGATGATTTACCTTGGATCAATGGTGATGGATTTTATGGAACACCAGGTACTATAACAAATTAAGATGCTCTTACACTTTAAAAGTATTTTATTTTTGATAAAAAAAACTCACATCATTGGGGCGCTGTTCATATTATGTGGATGTCAGCACTCAATTGATTCTCTAATAACTGCCATTGACAGTTTTTCTAAGGCCAATATGGTGGTCTTGATTGGAGACCCCAACTTGGAATACGATACGCGTAGAAAACTCTTTTATGACAATACCCTTTTTTCGGGAAAGTTGGTTTCTCAAACTAAAAAAGGAATCGTATTGTATAAAAAAGAATACCGAAATGGTCTTTTAGATGGAAAAAGTTTTGGCTATTATCCCAGTGGGAAAATTCAATTTAAAAGGACTTTCCAAAAGGGTAAAAAAAATGGTGTTCACAGAGGGTGGTATGAATCTGGGCAAAAGAAATTTGAATTTGTATTCAAAAAGGGGCTTAGCGAAGGAACCCACTACCAATGGTATGATACAGGGGCGCCCTATAGTGAAATAAATTATCGTAACGGCAAACCCTTTGGCTCAACAAAAATCTGGCGAAAAGATGGTAAACTTAGATCAAATTTTGTGATTAGAGAAAACGGGAGAAGATATGGGTTAGCAGGTATAAAAAGGTGTACTAAAATTGACACCAAAGAAGAAGTTATTGAACCTTACACAGCACTGAAATGAGATATTGTCTTTCTCTTTTTGTCATACTTCTTACGTCCTGCAAATCAACCGCTGAGAAAAAGGGTTCAATTAGCGCTTCCTATGAAATTGAATTACCTTATTTTAATGACCCTGACTTTACTCCTATCTGGATAGATGACTCTGATCTGGCATTGAGAGAATTTCACACCATAGCAAATTTTGAGTTTCAAAACCAACTTGGAAATTGGATTTCACAAAACGATGTCAAAGACAGAATCTATGTTGCAAATTTTTTCTTCACCTCTTGCACTACTGTTTGTCCCAAAATGTCGAAAAATCTAATGGGAGTACAAAATGCGTTTTTAAATGATGACCGAGTTAAAATACTGTCTTTTAGTGTAATGCCTTGGATTGATACTGTTGAAAAGTTGGGTAGTTATGCCGCTGCAAACAATATTGACTCCACCATTTGGCATTTATTGACGGGCCCTAAAAATGAAATATACAAGTTGGCTAGAGAATCTTATTTTGCAGACGAAGGCTTTGGAAAATCAGTTAGTGATATCAATGATTTTATTCATACTGAAAATTTTATCCTAATTGATCAAAAAAAGAGAATCAGAGCAATATACAATGGTACCCTTCCTCTTGAAACTAAACGATTGATCGAGGACATTAAATCTTTATTTTAAACGGTTTTTACAACTCCTCACAATAATTTTTTGGTGTCAATCCTCTTTACAAAACCAAATGAATCTACTATCTTTAAATCATCTAAACAAAACTAAATGAATCGAGCTTCTTTTTTGAGCCATTTAAAAATGGCTTCAGCGGGTGTTTTTGTTGCACCATTTTCCCTTTTCGATGATACTCCAAGCCTCAAAAAAGCTTTACTTGGAAATGTTGGATTGCAGCTTTTTTCTGCCCCAGTGTTGCTAAAAGAAAATGTAGAAGAAGGTTTTGAACTCCTTCAAGAAATGGGCTATACTTCCGTTGAAACTCATGGCCCCTACGCCTTTAGTAGTAAAACAACTAGAAGATATGGTGACTTTAAATCAGGACTTTATGGAAATAATCCTTCCGGTTTCAAGCAACAGCTTGGAAATTTAAAGGTAAGGTCTATGCATTCTGATTTAGATACTTTAGAACAAAAATTGGGAGCCTTTTCAGAAGCAGCTCAATCATTAGGGGCACAATATGCAGTGCTACCTATGATCCCAGATGAACTAAGAGGCGATTTAGAGGCGTATAAAAAATTGGCTGATCGTTTCAATGCCATTGGTAGGGCTTGTCAAAAAGAGGGTATTCGCTTTGCTTATCATAACCATGGCTTTGGTTTTTCACCTGTTGATGATATTGTGCCATTTCATTATTTGATGGAACAAACCGACCCTAACTATGTGTTCTTAGAAATGGATATTTTTTGGACTACAGCAGCAGGCCAAGATCCAAAAAGTTTACTTGCACAATATCCTAATCGGTATAAACTGATGCATATTAAAGATATGATTCCAAATGATCTAGTCTTAAATGAGCAAGAAGGCTTTAGAAGTTTATATCCTTTTTTTAGACAAGTAACCAGCTGTGGATCAGGTACAATTGATATTAAGCCTATTGTCTCTAAAGCTTTGGATGTTGGGGTAGAACATTTTTTTGTAGAGCATGATATGTGTAGAAATCCAAAAGTTGATCTTTTAGATAGTGCTCAATTTTTATTAACATAAATTCTTAAAATGGTATGAGTGATAGAAGACGTTTTTTGCAAAACACTGCATTTGCTTCTATGGGTCTTCCTTTTTTGGCTATTGATGGCACCCCCTTTCTCACCCCTCTAAAACCTCACTCTAAGGGTGTGCTAAAAGTAGCTATTATGGGATTAGGTGGATACGCTAATCGAGTTGCCAGAGCAATGGAGCAATGCACCCGTGCAAAAATTACAGGAGTCATCAGCGGAACCCCAAGTAAAATAAAAGAATGGCAAAAGCGTTACAGCATTCCTGATAAAAATTGTTATAACTACGAGAATTATACTGATCTAAAAAAGAATCCTGACATTGACGCGGTGTATATTATCACCCCAAATGCGTTGCACTGTGCTCAATCAATTGGCGTAGCAAAAGCAGGAAAACACGTCATTTGCGAAAAACCGATGGCAATTAATGCAGAAGAAGGTAGACAGATGGTGGCGGCTTGTGAAACAGCAGGAGTCCAATTGCTCATTGGTTATAGGATGCATTTTGAGCCCAAAACCTTAGAAGCAATCGGCCTCAGAACATCTGGCGCCTTAGGAACAATTCGTTTTTTTCAAGGCCTTAGTGGTTTCCGTATTGGAAATCCAAACCAATGGCGATTGAATAAATCTTTAGCGGGTGGGGGCGCCATGATGGATATTGGTATCTACTCGATCAACGGGGCCCGGTATATGGTGGGTGAAGAGCCTATATGGGTGACAGCCCAAGAAACAAAAACTGATCCTGTAAAGTTTAAAGAGGGAGTTGATGAGACCATTCAATTTCAATTGGGCTTTCCTAGTGGTGCTGTTGCCTCTTGTCTTTCAACCTACAATATGTCAGACCTAGACCGATTTTATCTCAATGGCTCAAAAGGGCATGTTTCTATGCAACCCTCTACTGGATATGGTCCCATCCAAGGCAGTTCTCATTTAGGGCCTCTCACAGCACCTGTGGTGACCCATCAAACTGTTCAGATGGACGCTATGGCGGGTATTATTTTGGATAATTATCAGCCACAAGTATCTGTATCTGGCCGTGAGGGTCTGAAGGATATGATTATTATAGATGCTATTTACCAAGCCATTGAAAGTGGAAAGAAAGTTAAATTAGAGTTATAATATTTTCTTTTAGGCCTGCAATTCTTTGGTATCCTAACCCTTAAGAACCATTAAAGAAAATCATCACACCCACTACTAACAGAACAACTGCAATTGTGATGAGGATATCCCAAAAATTATAACTGTTTTTATTGTTAGCCACACTTTCAGGTGAAAGGGTAGAAAAAGTTAAATTTTCAATTTGATCAATTGCTGGGGCTGGATGCGCATAACTAACACCAATGAGAGTCAAGATACTGATTAGAAAGAAATACCCTCCAAAAACTAAATAGTTTACTGTACCCAAAAAATGGAGTACACTCCCAGGACTAAAGTCGTCTGTGAAGAGTTCGAGAGTAATACGAAAAGCTCCAATTATAAACCCTGAAACTAAAGTAACAAAGGCGCCTTGCTTGTTGACTCGTTTGTAGAAAATACCCAAAAGAAAAACAGCTGCAATCGGAGGGGCAATGTAGGATTGCACTTTTTGAAGATATTCGTATAATACGCCTGAAATGTTTTGCATGATGGGTATCCATAAAATACCAATTAGCACGACAAAGGCGGTTGCTAATTGTCCAATGCGGACTAAATTTTTCTCTGATGCCTCCGGTCTTAATTTTTTATAGATGTCAACAGTAAAAAGGGTAGAACAAGAATTAAATACCGAAGCTAATGAGCTCATAAGAGCAGCTAGCAATCCCGCCGCAACCAATCCTCTTAACCCCGAAGGCAATAAGTTGCTCATCAAAACAGGAAAAGCTTGATCGGGCGACTCCCAATCTAGTTCTCCTCTCATTTTTAGCGTAAGGGCAACAATTCCAGGAATGAGAAATAAAAACACTGGGAAAAGTTTTAATACGGCGCCAAAAATTGTTCCTCTTCTAGCCTCTTTAAGGTTCTTAGCGGTGAGAGCTCGCTGCACAATGTATTGGTCTGTACACCAATACCAAATACCAACAACAGTACTTGATATAAATAAAGGTAACCACGGAAATTCTGGATCATCTAATGATCGCCACATGTTTAGGTATTCTGGAGTAACGGTTTCCTTCATAGACTCCCATCCTCCAACTGCATTGAGCCCCATAATTGTTAGGCAAAGTGCGCCTGCCACTAAAACAACGGTTTGCAAAGCTTCTGTGTAGACCACTGACCGCATACCCCCTAAAATAGTATAAAGACCCGTCAAAATTACTGTTGCAATGGCTCCCGTCCAGAAATCTATACCTAATAGCGCGGAAACTACAATACCACCTGCGTAAATGGTTACTGAAATTTTTGTGAGCACATAGGCCGCTATAGAAAATATGGATAAGATCCATCTTGAACGCGCATCAAATCGTTTTTCCAAAAATTCAGGCATGGTAAATACACCTGAACGCATATAAAATGGCAAAAAGACCCATCCTAGAAGTAAAACTATCCATGCATGAAGCTCATATATCAACATGGGTAATTTGTTTCCAGCACCAGACCCTGCCAAACCAACCACATGTTCAGACCCTATGTTGGACGCGAAAATAGAAGCCCCTACAACAAACCAACCTACGTTTCTGCCAGCTAAAAAATAATCTTCTGTATCGTTTTTCTTTCTTCGGATAACCCAAATGGCTATTCCGGCAAGAATAATAAAGTAGATTGAAATGGAAATCCAATCTAAAGTGTCCAACATTTTCATAAGGAATTGTTTAAATCCAATTTTAGTTTTTTTGGTTTTTTTTCAATTTTTGGAAATAATAGTCCAAATAACGAATTTACTAAATCTGAAGGAATGGCTTAAATTGTAATGAAATATTCTATTATAAATTTATAGCCTTTATGGAAAACTCAAAAGACAGTCAAAAGCTAAATTGGGGCACTAAAAAAGAGTGGCAAACGATTGTATTGTTGATCTTTCTTATTGGTTTTTTAGTACATATCCCAACCCTATTTAAATTGGACTCAGAAAGTTATTTTATTCGAAACATTGGGTTGATACTGTTCTTACCCTTAACATTATATTTAATATGGTATCAAAAAGCTGAATTAAAACAAACCATTATTCCTTTACTGATCATTAGCCTCGGAACAGCTTATTTAAACGGATTAGATGGTGATGAAAATCATCCGCCTTTTTTCTCTCATGTGTACATATGATTGTGCTATTTTGGGGTGCCTATGCATTTACAAGCCTAAGGAAAAAGTGGTCATCTAATGCAAGTAGAGTCTCTTTTTTAAGGCAGAGCGGTGATCATCTCCTGCTTATAGGGCTCATTATTTTGGGTGGTGTGCTATTTTCATTACTAGCTGTTGGGCTATTTGCATTGATTGGATTTGAATTTAGCGCCTTTTATTTTCAACATATTGCTCCTTGGGGATTGGCAGTGGTTCCGGTGTTGGCTCTATTTATTTTATTACATAATCTTTTTCTTGTTGATAAGGTGTCATCTCTCATTGCTACCCTTTTTACGCCCTTTGCATTATTAACATTAGTTCTTTTTTCAGCGAGTCTTCCATTTGCAGAAGCATCTGTATTTAAAGATCGTAGTGTACTGCTGTTGTTTAATATAATTCTTTTTGCCATTTTGGGACTCATACTATTTTCCTTAAGTGGTTCCAAAAAATCCTCCAAAAAAAAAGGTTGGGTGTATCTATTAATTTGTCTGGCTGTAGTGTGTTTGATAGATAATATTATCGCCTTGAGCGCAATTGGTTATCGGATGCTTAATTTTGGTCTTTCTGCAAATAGATTGGCTATTTTGGGACTCAATGTAATCGTAAGCACTCATTTAGCTAGCATAACTGTTGCTATGATTAGATTAAAAAAAATGAAAAATTATCAGAGTATTGAAAATAAAATAGGAGCCTTTTTTCCCATTTATTTACTCTGGGTAGGGTGTGTCGCTTTTTTGTTTCCGATATTTTTTTAGAAGAATATTTAAAAACGCTTAAACAGTTGTTTAAGTAAAAACACTATGGTTCTAAATCGACTATAACGAGTATATACGATCTTTCGTTCAGCAGGGTTGAAGTTAGCAGTAATTATTTCTTTCATTTCATATAGTAATTGAATCCATAAAGTTAAACATTTTTATAGTAAATAAAAAAATCAATGGGAATTGTTGTGCTATAAAAAAAACCCGCTTGTAAAGAGCGGGTTAAAACAAACAAAACTAAAATAAAAAATATGTGAGGTTATGTATTATTCAATGAAATATACTTTCTCATAGATTTTATTCAAAGAAATAACTATTTTGACAAAATTATTTTAATTTAATTTTCAATTTGTTCCTTTTTTTTATATCAACAATAAAGGATGGTTAATTTTTAGGATTGCTAACAATTTAGGGGTAAAAATTCACAACTTGTTAAATATTGAGTTGTCAAAAATTAAACAGAGAGGGAATATAAATTGCATTTTAAATCTTTTTTATACATTTAAGTGGTTTGGTTAGCATTAATATGAACGCATCAATAAACAATAATCACAAAGAAATCCCTGGAAATCCATCAACCTCTAGGGAAAATAAATTTAGACTAAACGATCGATCTAATAACCTGCCATTAAGAGTTTTGAGTGAATCGGATTGGGAATTTTGGAAGTCCCAAGGGTATGTGGTCATCAAAAAAGCAATATCTCCATCTCAAGTTGAACAGACCGCAGCCTTTTTATGGGAGTTTGAAGAAAAAATACCAAATGATACTTCTACATGGTATCAAGCTCCTCGTGCCGAAATGAAAATGAAAGAATTAGCCAACACCGGTATGGTAGAATGTTACAATCATCAATATTTATGGAATAATCGTATGACTAAAAGAGTCTATGATGCCTTTGTAGACATCTGGGGAACAGAAAAACTCTGGGTGAGTATTGATAGAGCTAATCTGAATTTTCCAATCCGCCCAGGCTTCGAATACAAAGCCTTTATCCATTGGGATTATGATCCAGAGGAAAAGCCCGTCAATGTGCAAGGTGTACTTGCCCTTTCAGATCAAACCGATGAACATGTTGGGGGATTCCAGTGTGTCCCTGAACTATACAGAAATTATGATAGTTGGAAAAAAACACAACCTATAGATAGAAATAGATTCATTCCTGACATTTCTGATTTTGAACCCACCAAAGTAAAAATGGAAGCGGGAGATTTATTAATTTTTAATAGTTGTTTGCCCCACGGCATTCGAGCCAATCGAAGTGAAAAGGTTCGAATTGCACAATATATTGCTATGTTGCCAGTTGAGGAAGACTCTGAGGGGTTGAAAAATTGGAGAATCAATTCATGGAAAAACCGCATTGCCCCAGAAGGATATGCTTTTCCAGGAGACCCCAGAAACTGGGAACAGAAAAAATATCAAACAGCTACACTCACCTCATTAGGAGAAAAATTGTTAGGTCTAAAAAAGTGGAGCTCATAAAAACCAAAAAAAATAGGTTGAAAATAAGTTGGGATTTAATGATCATTTTGTTTTGTCAATTGCTCTATAGTCAAGAACAGACGCTAGAAACTACTGATACCTTACGCATAAAAAGTGATAAAACTGAATATGAAATCATCATCATAGAAAATGGATTCAACCAATGGATGGTGGGTAATGCCAGACCAAGGGGATTTTATTCTCAACCTTATTTGGAGTCATACAATAGAAGGTATATCGTCATATGGAATAATTTAGCCAATCAGGGGTTTTATAATGAACTCGTCCCTTTTCGAATTCCTTATGAATTTCATATTGACTATGGCTATGAAGTAAATTATATGCTATTTAATTATTTTCAATTCATCCAATATAAAAACCCAAATTTTTTTCAAGGAATTAGAAGAAATTAAAGCAAGGCTTTTAGAAAAATTAGTTGATTTATTTTAGCTCTTTTCTTCCAATTGTAATGATATTAAAAATCGTTTTGCGTTGTTCTTGGTGTACCTCTTCTGTTTCTTGATAACAGTCACAGGGTATATGATTACTAAATCAAACCCTTGTTTTGTGAGGGCTGCTTTTGCTTTACGGGCAGCATAAGCATAGTTTTGACCGACCAACGCATAAATGCTATCTCTTTTGATTCTAAGGGTTGTTGGTAATCCTTGATCTAAGAGTCTTTTTTGTTTTCTTATGGCATTGGGTTGCGTATATCAGAACTTTTAAATTTAAGAATTGCTGATGTTCATTCGGATGATGGTTATTTATTTATTAAAGATAGTAAGGGTAAAAAAGATAGAAAAACTATTCTACCCGAACAGTTATTAGCTTTATTAAGAGCATATTATAAAGAATATAAGCCATCATACTGGTTATTTGAGGGGCAAACAGGTTGTAAATATAGTACAGCTAGCATACGATCTATATTTAGAAAAGCAATTAAAAACACAAATTCTAACCCCTGAGCAACGGTACATACACTGCGCCACTCCTTTGCGACACATTGCATAGAAAACAATATAAATATTCGCCATTTACAGAATATGTTAGGGCATAGTTCCCCAAAAACAACTGAAATTTATACCAAAACTATTGAAATTAACAATAAGACTATTGTAAGCCCTTTGGATTCTTTATTAAAAAAAAATACATTGCAGAAATAAGCTATATAACTACAATAGCATTTCTATTTATAGTAGTTATACGAGTGTTGGTCATCATTAGAAAAAACCCGGGTAAATTGCTAAATCAAAAGTTTTTGCTTTTAACTATTTTTGTGTTTGACTGAACAGATAGTGCATAAAACCCACTACTGCTTATACACAGAACGTTATAGGTCATTAGCAATTAAATAACCAGAAAAGAAAAAAACCTTGAAACGAAGATCATTTTTGAATTCAGCCATCTCTTTCAGCGGGTTTGCCATGACATGGCCAATCTTACGGGGCTCATCCAATGTGGGAACAGCGAATAGCTCAAAAGGATTTTTCTCAATTGATAAGAGAGACGATCACTGGTGGTTTATTACTCCAGCCGGGAAACCTTTTTTTTCGATAGGTCTCAATCATATTGACCCTGCTTCTTTGAGGTATCCAGAGAACATTCACCTGTGGCGGGATAAGTACCAGGGGAGTACAATTAAATGGATAAAAGAATCCGTAGTACCCAATCTAAAACAATGGGGATTCAATACTGTCGGATGGGTGCAAGAAGTCACTGTTCGTCAATGGCGTCATTCCAGATCTTTTACGAATGATGAATATAAGGCATTGGATATGCCCTACTGCCATTTGTTGCCTTTTACTGAAATGCACCAATGGGAACAACATACCACTCATTTTGATTTTTTTAGTACAGAATGGGAAGAGTGGTGCGATTATGTCGCTAGAGACCATTGTGCTGCTTTATCTGAAGACACTAATCTGATTGGGTATTTTTACAATGACTGTCCCACTTGGATACATACCCAAGATCAAAATAAATGGAGAGGCCCTATTTTCGATCCAGACCGATTAAAGACGGAAACTGGCAAAAAGGAACTATTTGAATTAGCTCAACAATACTACAAAACAACTTATGACGCTATCCGGCGATATGACAAAAACCACCTTATCCTAGGAGATCGCTATGAAGCCAATGCTCCAATAGCTACAGAAGTGATCGATGCCGCCTTGCCTTATGTGGATGTCTTATCTTTTCAAGATTTTAGAGATCCTATTACTCATTTAAAAGACTGGCATCAAAAGACAGGTAAGCCAGTGTTATTAGCGGATGCAGCAAAAATGAAATGGCAAACCAAGAAAGGTGAGTTTACAAGAAACAATGGACATTGGTACGCTGAAACATTGGCAGCCCTTCACAAAAATCCAGGTTGTGTTGGCTTTCATTTGTGTGGTGCTTACCAGCGAAACAAAGCTAGAAGGTATGGTTTGCTAGATGAACAAGAAAACCCTGACCAAGAAAATGTTGCTTTAATGCAAGCTGCCAATAAAAAAATTCACAATTGGATGGAGGACCGCTTTTAAACTAAATTAAATACGACCTATAACAAGATGTGACCACAGCATATCCTCCTATGCCGGAGACGCTGGGCACATCCAATCCGTTACCTGCAAGCGAATTCAACCGCACAGTCAAGCACATTTCATTTCTCTCGTGCCTCAAAAAATAAAAAGAGCTTTCACGCCAACGCTAGCAAGTTTGCGGAAAAGAAAGCCAGCAGCCAACAAAGTGTATAAGCAATAGCGGGTAAATTGTAAAATCAAAAGTTTTTGCTTTTAACTATTTTTGTGTTTGACCAATTTACTTATACTTTCCTGGAAGAGAAGGCAAAAAGGGGTTATTAGCATGTTACCAAACCGAATAGAATGAAAATAGATGTTTTAAAAGAAGAGGATTTAAATTCAATTCTACAAGACCAAATCTCTGAATTATTTAAGCAATTAAGCCCACACACAAAGCAAATTCAACTGCATAAAATTGTTGGAAATAAAAATCAAATTACCATGGCTTACTGTATAGAAAATGATAAAATTATTGGAATTGCCTCTATGTGTATTTATAAAGTAATATCTGGAAATAAAGGGTGGATAGAAGATGTTGTTGTAGATAAAAACTCAAGAGGAAAGGGTATCGGAAAAAAACTCATGCAAAAGTTACTGGAAATTGGTAAGGAAAAAGAATTATCAGAAATTTTATTATTTACAGAAGATCACAGGACTCATGCAATCCATTTGTATAATAAACTAGGGTTTCAGGAAAAAGAGAGTCGAATTTTCACGTTAAAAAACAAATAAAACTACAAACAACAACGGCTATAATTCATTGTGGCAGAATTTCCCTCTTCTAGTAAATTATTTGAAATTGGGGTAATTGAATATCCCGCATTATCATCGCCTAAATTTTGAAAGGCTACATCAGTATCCTCTAGATCATCATAGGGTGTGTCTAAAGACTGAGGGTTTACTGTGACTAATATCATTGGGACACCTCCATCTTTCACATTGTCGTCTAGCCCAGTGATGACGACCCTATTGAGAGAAGGGTCGTTCCAGTTTGCATTTTCGATAACAAGTAGAGAAGTGCTTAAACTAGTTTCTCCTCTAGGACCACTCAAACTTAAAGAAAGTGAAGCGTCTGGTATAGTCGATCCATCAAGCGCATTATAATTAACATTATTGGATCTGGTTGCCCGGCAACAACTATAGTTTGTGGAATATTCCAATTGGCTGGAGTCCTATAATAGGAGGTATATCGTCATTTGGAATAATTTAGCCAATAAAGGTTTTTAGAAAAATAAGTTGATTTATTTTAGCTCTTTTCTTCCAATTGTAATGATATTAAAAATCGTTTTGCGTTGTTCTTGGTGTACCTCTTCTGTTTCTTGATAACAGTCACAGGGTATGATTACTAAATCAAACCCTTGTTTTGTGAGGGCCGCTTTTGCTTTACGGGCGGCATAAGCATAATCATAGTTTTGAACGACCAACGCATAAATGCTATCTCTTTTGATTCTAAGGGTTGTTGCTAATCCTTGATCTAAGAGTCTTTTTTGTTTTCTTATGGCAGTGGATAGGTTCTGAAAATGACCAGCAAAAAGGGTATAGTTTTTATTGTCATTATTTGGGATTGTAGACTCGCCTATGCCTTTTCCTCGCAAACGTTCTGGATTAGATATATGTGGTCTCACATAATTTAAAATAGTTTGTGTTCTTCGTTCTGATAACTTCAAATTATAACTCGCACTTCCAAGACAGTCTGTGGAAGAGATCATCTCTACTTCCATTTCGGGGTACTGATTCATCACATCAATCACTGCGTCTGCTCGGTCTTGATAAAACTCTTTTAAATTATTTTTATCCAAATCATAATATATGGGGCAAAAAGTTTCCACTATCGCTTCAGGAATAGACTCCTCTTTCGGAATCAGCCGGACCCAAGCCTTTTTTGAAGTAGAGAAATCAGATTGGATCTGGTAGGCAAAAGAATCTAAAACAGGTTTAGAGGTTGTGGCTTTATACAGAAAAGAACCATTTTTATTCAATTGAACACGACCATTTTTTGGTTCATCTAATAAAACAGCTTGCTTCTCTACGAGAAGTGTAAGAGGATCTTGGTCATACATCAATTCTAGGTCATTGGTTAGAACTCCCTCAAAAGGAACTACTAAGGTGTCTTTTAATGAAAAGGTATAGTCTTCTTCTATGGCTTTCATTTGAGGCTTAAAATAGAACATATAAAGATCATCATTACCCTTACCTCCGGGTCGGTTTGAAGAAAGACTTCCAAGCCCTTGCTCCAAAAGAAGAGCAAAAGAGAAATCGTCCATTTTAGAATTGTAGGGCTCAGGCAATAAAAAAGTTTTCCACCGATCTTCAGGCCCTTTAATTGCCATATTAATGTCAAAATCACCGTTTCTGTTTTTGGCTTCATTAGTATAGAAAAGGGTTCCATCTGAAGTAATAAAAGGGAAGGTTTCGTTATTATCAGTATTGATATCAGTACCTAGATTGACTGGCTCAATTGATTCGTCAGTTTGGTCCAAAGGAATATAATAAAGATCCATTCCACCCAATCCCCCAGGACGATCGCTGGAGAAAATAAGCCTATTATTTTGATAATCAACTGCTGGATGAAGGCTACTATAGCCAGCCATGTTTAAAGGCATAGGAGTGGGAATTTGGTTGGACTTAGCATAGTTGTAGCGATAAAGATCAACTTGAACTTTATTGTTATTGTCTATTTTACCACTACTGCGAGAGAGAAAAATTATTTTTTGGAGAGTATCCACTGCAATGGGACCCTCTTGAAAAATAGAATTCAGATTGGTTGGCAAAATAACTTCTTCATCAATTTCAAAGTTCGGGGTTAACTTTCCTCTGTGAAGATTGTATACTTCTGAACTGCTTATTACTCTTCTTCGCATTTTTTTTGACCATTCTTCTTTTTGAGGTGTCAAGAAATAAAAGGTTAACTGATCTCCTTGAGGAACTATATTGGCTCCAAATTCTGAAAGGGGTGTGTTTCTTTTCAGATTTATGAGCAAACTGTCTTCAGTCTTTTCTTCTGGCTCTTTAGGGTTTCTTTTTTCAAGAGGTAATAGTGAAGCTTTGTCTCTATATTCTTTTGCCAAAACTTCATCTTCTGAGAGCAGGCTAGCGTAAAAATAATAATCTTCTACCCCTACATGACGGGAATCAATAATTTGACTCAAATGAAATTGAGCACTGTCCTTTTGACCCATTTTAGCATATGCTTTTGAAAGCAAAAGCAAAGTTTCGGGCGACAAAGTGTTGTATGTTTTTTTCCATTGAGCAATGGCTTTTTTATAGGCTTGATTACTATAATAATAATTCCCCCAATTGATACTTCGAGAAACTGTTTCTGACAAATTCTTTTGGCTGTTGCCTATAAAAGAAAGAAAAACAAAAAGAAGTATCGTTGTCTTATTCATTGTTTAGAAAAGTCTGGGTGAACGTAAGATACCTAAAACTTTTGGAGATAAATCATATCGTAAAAAAATTTCATGAGAACTAACATTTTCAGCATTTGATATACCCACGGCGTTCCCATAGGCATAGCCCAGGCTCAATGATTGTCCAAGATGAACACCTCCCAAAAAACTTAATCCAACACCTGATTGTGAAAAAGGGCTACTCAAATTATTCACATTTTTGATTTGGGGACCTACCCAAAGTGTTCTATTAAAGTATAACAAAGAACTTATGTCATATCCTAACGGAACACCCTCTGTTCTTCTGAATAAAAGACTTGTTTTCAATTCAAGCGATTCTCCTACTTTTAGAAGATTGCCTGCAATAAAAAAGGCGTGCCGCTGAATAAAAACTTCAGGGTTTTCTATCATTTTAGGCATTGAAAATCCTGCATAAAACTTTGGCGTTTGATAATAAATTCCAAAACCAATATTAGGATCAATCTGATTAGAATTAGAAAATAAAGCGGGATCTCCTAATGTTTTTGCAATCAAAATTGATTCATTTAAAGACAACCAAATCGAAGACAGTTTTAAACCTACTCCTAAATAATGTTCCTTGTTGTTCAATTTGAGTTGATAAGACACATCAAAAGCTGCTTGAGATGTGGTTATAGGTCCTATGCGATCATAAAGGCCACTTATAGCAAACCCCATATTCTTTTTTCCTCTTGCTCTGTTGTATGAAAAACTTTGTGTGGAGGGACCTCCCTCAAACCCAACCCACTGTGAGCGATTTATTGCAGTTAGGCTACCATAGTTTTTTGACCCTGCATAGCCTGCATTTATCGTTTGATGCAAAAACATGTATTGATTGAAACTTACTTCTTGCTGCGCCCAAAGAAGACTTTTCCCTAGAAGAAGGAAAAAGAAAAATGCCCCTATTTTATGTTTTGTCAATTGCCTCATCTTTTAAGAAAAATAAATCCTTTGTGAAGCCTCCCATTAGGTTCTTCCTCAAAGAAATAGAAATATACACCGTTAGGTAATTCATTTGTGTTGGAATTGTTTATCCTGTTTGTGGTTCCATTCCAATCGTTTTGATAATTTGACTTTTCAAAAACTTTTTGTTCCCATCTGTTGTATATAGTGAGTCTGTTGTTTGGAAAAGACAAAGCCCCTTCAATTTCCCAAGTATCATTAATTCCATCTCCATTTGGAGAAAAGGCATTCAAAAAGGTAAGCGCTTCGTTGACAATTTGTATTGGATCACTAAAAATAAATGTTTCACAAGCTGCATAGACTAAACTTGCTTTCAGTCGAAATTGCCATCCCGACATGGTTTCATCTGGATTTGTTATGGTTAATTGAGATGAGTTGACACCAATATATTGCACCCCTTCTTGTAGACTGTTCCAACTATTTTCTCCAAAATCACTTTGCCATTCAAGCTCAATGTTATTAGAAATTAGTAGTGAATAGTTCAACACTAGAGGGACATTCTTTTCAAAAGAAACTTGCCTTTCAGAAGGCGATTGAATTTCAAGAGTTTCTATCGTTTCAAGAAAATCATAGCGCGCATTATTATTAATGTCAATGGGGGGTTCATATCCCCCTTGGCCCACAACCAACCCTTCACCATCTGTTTGAATGGGTGAAGTCCCTAAAACACCATCTGCATCTGCATCATCAAACCCTGCTTCTATGACATCCAAACATCCATCATTGTCACTATCAAGATCCAAACTATTAGGAATACCATCTTGGTCAAAATCAAAATCTGACTCAAGTGTGTCTAATATGCCGTCATTATCGTCGTCTAAATCTAAGGCATTCGCAACCCCGTCATTGTCACAATCTTTTGGACTTGTAATGGGTAAAGTGATGCTTTCTTCTAAGAAACTACAATTGTTTCTTGGATTAGTATTGTCATCAATTTCTTTACTATTTAAAACGCCATCCCCATCAATATCGTCATCACAAAGATCTCCAATCCCGTCTTGATCCATATCCTCCTGAGTAGGATTAATGCTGTTTGGGCAATTGTCTTTAGTGTCTTCCACCCCATCATCATCAGTGTCTATTTCATTATCTAAGGTGAGCAAAGCTACTTGCTGTTCTGGCAACATTGAATAATTGGTATCCAATGTTTCTGTAGAGGGTCTAATACTCAAATAGGAAGAGATGTTTCCATCAAAATAGGGGTCGTCTACACCAAAAAGAGCTAATGTTTGAGGCACAAACCAGTCTGAAACATCAAAATTCAATTGAGTTTGCAAAAGGAGCACTTCTGTGGGGTCTGAAACTTCGATAATTAAAACTACTTTATCATTTGGGATAGTGGCTAATGCAACTGTAATGGAAGTGTTGTTTTGATCTTCACTTAAAACTTCAGGTTCTGAAATTTCCAGAGCCGCAATATCATCATCTAAATTTTGTAATGTTAAATCTGCTATTTGATCTGCCGTTAAACTAGCATAAAAAGAATCACTTGAACTAGGTGCCCCAGTAATAAATGATACTTCTTGATCACCGTCGATTAGTGGATCATCAACTCCAACAAGATATACTGTATTACTTTCAAAGTTATCCCATCCAGAGGGGGTTATGATTATCTGACTTTGCATCAAAGTCATCTCGTCAGGATGGAGTCCTAAACTAAGAGGAACGGTCACATTTGACGTTGGCTTGGATACTAATTTAAATCCTATTCGGATAGAATCTTGAGCCTCTGAAGTGGCATAGTCATCATCATATACTTTTAAAATTACAGCCGGTGAGTCATTATCTTGATTAATCATTGCAACTGTAGGGAGTTGATCAATAGCTAATGCATTATAATATGAATCAATACTAATGAGTTGAATAATATTGATTGTATAATTTTGAGCACCATCTGCAACGGGAGGATCGTCATCAAGCCCAACAACTACAATTTTTTGTGGAACATTCCAATTGGTTGAGTCAAAAACGACTGATGTCTCTACCGATGCTTCCAAACTATTTGAACTTTCAAAAAATATAGAAACGGGAGCAGTAGGCTTCGTTTTAAGTTGAATTTCAAAAAATCCTTTTTCACCGTCTTCACTTGTTAGTGGATCACGAGGTGTAATAATGACTCCTGCAGCATCATTATCTTCAGTAATTACAGCTAGACTTTGAGCAGAAAGTGACGCAAACAGAGAGTCTGAAGAAGGATTAACAGCAACATTGATAATGCTAATTTGATCTCCGTCAATTTCAAAATCGTCTTCACTGTTTATATAAACGCGTTGAGGTACATTCCAATTAGAGCTCGAGAATGTGATTTGATCATACCCTCCTGCTAATATTGCTTCTGAAGAATCGTTGGCTGTAATAGTGAATCGGACTGTGGATAGAGGAGCTGCATCCAATACAATTGAAAAATAGGCACTATTTCCCTCTTCTAGTAAATTATTTGAAATTGGGGTTAATGAATATCCCGCATTATCATTGTCTAAATTTTGAAAGGCTACATTAGCTATATCAGTATCCTCAAGATCATCATAGGGTGTGTCTAAAGACTGGGGGTTTCCTGTGACTAATATCATTGGGATATCTCCATCTTTCACATTGTCATCTAGCCCAGTGATGATGACCCTATTGAGAGAAGGGTCGTTCCAGTTTGCATTTTCGATAACAAGTAGAGAAGTGCTTAAACTAGCTTCTCCTGTAGGACCACTCAAACTTAATGGAAGTGAAACATCTGCCCCTCCCAAAGGCTGTGACAACAAAGTGAATTCAACAATCATGGTATCACCAGATTCGTTAGTTGTTGTGTCTCCTCCCACAACATTAATGACTATCCCAGGAGCGTTATTGTCTTGATTCGTAAAAGGAACGTCTGGTATAGTAGATCCATCAAGCGCATTATAATTAACATCAGTCGAACTCACATTTCCTGTGATCACAAAATAGTTGATTGCCCCATCATGAATAGGGATTGGATCTGGTTGCCCGGTAACAACTATAGTTTGTGGAATATTCCAATTGGCTGGAGTAAAAACAACTTCACTTTGAACAGCCCCTTCAGTAGCATCATTTGAACTTAGCCCTAGTGTAACGGATGCTGTTGGAATTGCTGTTAATTGAATTGAAAAACTTCCCGTATCTCCGTTTTCATCAGTAATATTATCTAGGGGGGTAATGAAAAATCCAACACTATCTTCATCTAAGATAGTGATCGTAATAAGCTCATCCGAAAGAGTGGAATAACAATTTGTTGTTAGTACTCCATCAACAGTCAAACTTGCAGTGAATGTGATGTCCCCATCTATAATAAAATCTTGTTGTGGAGTAATTGAAATATCTTGAGGAGTGTTATAATTTAGAGGAGTAAAGGTTAAATTATTAGGGCTTAAAATGGCTTCTGTCGGATCAGGATTAGATAAATTAAAAACAACATCAGACGTAGGTGTTGAAACCAAACTCAACTGAATGGTTTGGACCGTGCCCGATTCTCCTTCAATTAGATTTAATGCACTCAAGAGGAGGGCTGGTGTACCCACAAACAATTGCGTTGGATTGGAAATTATAGGACATATATAATCTGTACTCCAAACCTTAACACGATATTGCTTTTGATGTAGGCTTAGATCAGTTGGAGTGATGAAAAGCACTTGAGAGGTAGCTCCAGTATAACTGCCACCATTTGATAAATCATTCCAATTTGATCCATCTAATTGCTGCCATTGATAGACAAATGACGAAGAAGTGGGAGTGGTCCCTACGAAAAAAAGTGCTGTTTCACTTATACAAACTGATTGGGCTTGGGGCTGGGCAGTAAAGCTTAATATAGAACCCTGTTGAAGGAAATCATCTACTCCGTTTGAATTGCCATCTGCTGGTCGTGTGTAACCACCTTGCCCAGTAACTCTCCCATTAGCATCTACACTAACAGGATTTAAGCCCAAAATTCCATTTGAATCTTCATCCAAAAATCCTGCTTCTCGTGTATCATAACATCCATCATCATCGCTGTCTAAATCATATGCGTCTGCATCTCCCTTCAAATCTGTATCTCTCTGATAATGAGATAATTTTATATTAATATCTAAACTAGAAATTTGAGTAGTGTTGTTATTGGTATGAATAAATTCTACACTTTCTATTTGTTCGGCATGAAAAGTACTGGGTGTATTGCCAGAGGGTGTTGAATTGTACTTAAATGAAATTTGATTGGCGCTAAATTCAGTTATTCCAGATTCAAAAATACCATCAAAATCAATGTCAATTAGTAATTGATTGTCGGGATTTAGTAGAGTAATTGTTTTACTTGTTGGTAAGCTTTGAAATGAAAAACTTTCATCATCTAATACTGTTCTGGAGGCACCAAGGCTCGGTGATAATTCTACGTTCAGCGGAGATCCAAATGCATACCGTAATATATTTGATGATGCTCCAACAGCAACAGTTGAGGTCAAATTTCCAATCCCGTCTCCACTAAGGCTTGAAGCCCCTGTACTAGTAAAAGTAGTGGAAAATGAATCCCCTTGAGCAGTGCTCGGGTTTAAGGGATCCGATACGTTGATGAGCACCTCCCCCAAAGACTCATAATTATTTAAAATACCGTCATTGTCGATGTCAAGATCTATATTATCATTCACACCGTCGCTATCAAAATCTGGTGGGCAATTAGAAACAGTTACAGGGTCCGATTCATAATATTGAATGGGATTGGACCCGCATTGTGTTTGACCAATTAACTTATACTTTCCTGGAAGAGAAGGCAAAAAGGGGTTATTAGCATTGTTTAATGAAACAAAACCTCCTCCTGATAGAGCATCAAAATACCACGAAAAGCTGTCTAAATTTTGAACACCACTTGCCAAAAGTTGGACATTAGGCAAACAAAAATCCCCTGATACATCGGGTCGATCTAAGTCAACTTGAGGATCGCTATTAAAGCCCGCATAAAATCCTCCAGAGGTTGCCGCTCCATTTATATTAAAATAATTTACATATAGTTCCTTATCTGAAAAAAAGGAAACATCCCCATCCAAGTTAGTTATTTCATAGGCTATATAATTGGCGCCCGTTATAGACCTACTGTCAACATTTACCCCTCCAGCAAGAACACCTGAAATTGAAGCATTTGTATTATCATCGTCAGTAAGGGTTACAGTAGCTCCATTGTTGGTGTAGAGAAATACTTTTCCTGTAAAATTATTTGCATTTCCAACCTCATTTATTTTAGGAATTGTTTCTAACGTTCCTGCGACATTACAAGATAGGGGAGGCACAAAAAAAAGGGCTTGATTAGCAGAGTTTCCTGTTCCTCCGATGCCTTGAAAGGCATAAACGGGTTTTGAAGTAGAAACATATAAAGATTCATCTGTGGTATAGTTAGTTCCTTCAATTAAATGATATTCACCAGCATTTTTGGTGGCAACTGCTGTTGAATTTCCATTAATATAAATAGCTGTATTGTCTTCATGAACAACAATAACAATATTTTCAATATCATCATAACCATCTCCTTTCAAGAATATATACTCTGTGCCTACCCTATCAATAGGCACTATTTGATCTATTCCGTAATCGCGCCCTCCTTGAGTTCCGTTATCAAAGGTGCCATTGGTGGAGCCAACGTTTACCGCAATTTCTTGATCGGAAGATATTAGAGCTCCAACAAGAGCAGCTGGGTAGGAAGTGTTTTCTATGATGTCTGCAGCTAAAACATAAGTTTCCCCTCTATCTAACTTAATGGTTGTCGAGTAATTAGCTGTTAAGGGTCTTTGAGAAAAGTTATACAGGTTTACACCCGCTTGAATATCTGAAAAGGTCACATTTGTATTGTCTTTTGTGGCCATGATTGATATAAAATTCATCATGGTAGAAAGCGAATTAATTGTACCATTGGTGAACATTCCGGCACGAAAAACTTTTCCTAAACCAACAGAACCTTTACTGACAAGTGCCCCTGCTTGAAGTTCGTCAGCACTTCTAATTCTGACTGATACATAGCTTGGCTCTGAAGTTTGAATGATAAAACCCATGTTGTTTAAAACAGTGCTAATAGACCCTTTTCGAACATGAAAACGCGAATCCCTACCTCCCGAAATGGCATATTCTACAGGGTTGGTCTTATTCAACGTGCCTGTAATATAATTAGATGTAGGCTCTCCAACGGGTTGAATAGTAAAATTGATATTTGCTGTAGAAGGGGTTGAAATGAATATCGACTGTTCATTAGGATATTCATTTCTATTATCATCACTTGAGGTTATTGGAGGGATATAATGAATGGTACTTAATTGACCCCTTGAGCAAAAAGCAACCAGAAAAAAGACAAAAAATGCAACGGTTTTTTTTATCAACTAAATTATTTACTATAAATATAATTACTTTATGAGTATTTAATACCAAAAACCTCATTTTAGCGCTTAGGCTTATTGTCTGAATGTCTTCTTGTTAGGTAAAGCTTTCTAGTAAATCTAAAAATTTATCGTGGTGAGCAAAATAGTAAGAGGCCGCTGTTTTTTTCTTACCAATTTTAATGGTGTTACAAGTCGATGGTAAGTTCAAGAATATATTTTCATCCGTTACGTCATCCCCTGCTGCTAAAATAAAGTCATACCTTTTTGCATTGAAGAGTTCTAAGGCAACTGTACCCTTATTGATATTTGCACTTACCAATTCAATGACTTTATTACCATCTAAAAGAGCCAGTTCGTTAGTTAACATACTGGTTAAAACGGTTTTTAACTCTACTGCTCTAGCATTGCCCAACTCTGGATCAGCCTTTCTGTAATGCCACACCAAAGAATTTTTTTTCTGTTCGATGAAGGTACCTGGGGTGTTGTCTGTAAAAGTCTCTAAAATAGGAAGCAGATGTTGCATCCATCCATTGCTGGCTCCTTTTTTTTCTTCCCAAGACATTCCAGGAGTTTTTGACATATGCCCGTGTTCAGCAACTAAAGTGATGTTTAAATGAGCGAAGTGATGGTCCAAAAACTCAGGAGGTCGTCCACTAATAATAACCACATCTGTTCCCTCTTTTTGTGATAACTTGGTAAGTAATATTAGCACATTTTCTGAAGGGACTGCTTTAAGCGGATTATCGTGAAAACCAATTAAAGTACCATCATAATCCAACAACAATAATTTTCTTTGAGCGGCATCATAGCCCTTTTTCATTTGGTCAGCTACCGATTTTATTACCGGTTGGACTTCATGAGGATAGGCATTGTCTTCTGCCGTATTTAGTGCCTCCATAAAACTGGAAGCCCATTTTTCTATATCATAGCGTTTTATCCGTTTTCTTGAAATTTTATTGCGTTCTTGTTGTTCTTTTAAGGGCATTTCTATGGCTGTTTTGATACTCTTTGCCAATTGGTTGGTGTCAAAAGGATTGACCATTAAGGCTTGAGGAAGCTCCTTCGCCGCCCCTGCCAGTTCACTCAATATAAGTACACCATCATTTTCAATACGCGTGGCTAGATATTCTTTTGCAACCAAATTCATCCCATCTCTAACTGGTGTGATCATAGCCACATCTGCAGCTAAATAAAGATCAATGAGGTTTTCAAAATCCATAGAACGATAATAATACCAGATGGGTGTCCAGTTTACGGTAGCAAATTTTCCATTAATTCGCCCCACCACTTCATCTGTTTCGCGTTTTAGCTTTTTGTATTGCACCACTCTGGCTCTTGAAGGAACCGCTAACATCACTAGGCGAACTTTTTCGTGATAGTCTGGATTTTGATCTAAAAATAATTCAAAGGCACGTAGTCTATTCACCACTCCCTTAGTATAATCCAACCGATCAATAGATAATATTAGCTTGCCTTGGCTTTCTGTTTTGTGTGCCTCAATCTGACGTTTTAATTCTGAACTTTCTGATGATTTAGAAGATAAATTCTTATGCGCGGCAGTTTCAAATTTTTTAAAGTCAATACCCATCGGAAAAGTATTGACTGTTACTTCGCGACCCTTATAAGAAATCACATTGAAATTTACTTCTAAACGTAAAATTCTTTTTACTGAACTAAGAAAGTGACGTTCATAGTCATAGGTGTGAAAACCAATCAAATCAGCTCCTAAGAGACCCTGCAATAAGGCTTCGCGCTCAGGAAAGATCCTAAAAATCTCAAATGAGGGGAAAGGAATATGTAAAAAGAAACCAATGGTCACTTCTGGTTTTACTGCCTTAATCATTTGAGGACAAAGCAATAGTTGGTAATCGTGAATCCAAACTTTGTCACCATCTTCTAAGTTGGCAATAACCGCATCTGCAAATTTTTGATTTACGGCCACATAATGTTCCCACTGAGTAGTATCAAATTGATGATATTCAACAAAATAATGGAATAAGGGCCAGAGACATTTATTCGAGAGTCCAAAATAAAAATTTTCTAATTCTTCCTCATTTAAGTAAACTGCTTTGTAGGAATCTTTCTCCAAACAAGTGTCAATCTGCTCTCGGCTCTCCTCATCTAGGTTGTCTGAACTGATTCCTGGCCATCCCACCCACAGCGAATCACCCTCTTGATGAAAAGACTTCATACCTGTGGCTAACCCCCCGCTCGTTGGTGTAAAAACCCAAACTTCCTCTTCCTTTTTTGTCTGAACCGGTAAACGGTTAGAAACAATAATATTTTTTCCCATCTGCTTTCAATTTAGGCTTATAAGGTTAATTTAGCCAAAAATATTTATTTCATTGATTTTATGGCTAGCGTTCAAAACTTGAATTACGGAATTATAGGGAATTGTAAGTCTGCAGCCCTTATAAATGAGGATACTTCAATAGATTGGTGCTGTTTGCCTCAATTTGATTCCCCTTCCGTTTTTGCAAAAATTTTAGATCAAGAAAAAGGAGGTGGCTTTTGGGTCACTACCGCAGCTTCATTTTCAAAAAAACAATTTTATCTAAATCAAACTTGTATTCTAGTGACTGCTTTTGAAAATGAGGACGCTTCTTTTGAAATTGTAGATTTTATGCCGCGCTATCAAAATGAAAAAGGGGATTTTCACGCTCCCCCAGAGGTTGTGCGATTGATTAGGGTCATTAAGGGAGCACCTGAAATTTGTCTTCATTATGATCCAAGATTAGAATATGCTCAAGGAGAGACTAAAAATTATCCTAAAGAAAACAGAATAGTTAGTGTAGTCACTGAGCCCAAACACGACAGTTTATATCTCTACACGAATGGCCCAATAGCTAATATTCAACAAAGCGAAACCTTTTCTCTAACGCATGATCTTTTTTTCACTATCTCTTACAATGAAAAACTAAATGCACCCAACCTATCACAGAGTCTTTTAGATTTAGAACGCACCAAAGTGTATTGGTTAAATTGGTGTGATAAAACACCCCATTTCAACGATTACAATGAGGCCATTCAGCGCAGCGCTATGACGCTCAAGCTAATGTCGTATGATAAAACAGGAGCTGTACTGGCTGCTGTAACTACATCACTCCCTGAAACTATAGGTGAAGTGCGTAACTGGGACTATCGTTTTTGTTGGATAAGAGATGCTTCTATGGTGATTCGGGTGATCTCTAAATTGGGGCACAAGCGTATCGTCAAAAACTTTATCAATTATATCGTTGAGCTGATTCCAGACAAGGATGAAAAGTTGCAGATTATGTACGGTATAAGTGGTGAGAAAATCCTCACCGAAGAAATTTTGGATCATCTTGCGGGCTACGAAAATTCAAAACCGGTGCGCATTGGTAATGCTGCCTACTCTCAAAAACAAAATGATATTTACGGTATTCTTATGGATGCTATTCATGCTGAGATGGAGCAATTTCCATCAGATTTTGATCGTGCAGAAGAAATTTGGTCTTTAGTGAAAAGTATTGTGTGGGTAGTTAGAACACATTGGCAAGAGCCCGATAAAGGCATTTGGGAATTCCGATCAGAAGACCGTCATTTTACCTTTTCTAAACTGTTATGCTGGGTGGCTGTAGATCGAGCCATAAAAATTGCAAAACTTTTAGCTAAAAATGAAATTGCCCACAAATGGCTAACCCTGTCAGAACAAATTCGCGATGACATTCACAGACACGCATGGAATGAAGAGGTCCAAGCCTATACACAAGCCTATGGAACTAAAAATCTAGATGCTTCTGTTTTGTTGATGGAACAATACGGATTCGTTTCGCCTAGCGATGACCGTTTTATTAAAACAGTACGAGCGATTGAAAAAGAATTGTCTTTTGAAGGACTACTCTATCGCTATAAAAATGAAGACGACTTTGGTTTGCCCTCTTCGTCCTTTACTGTTTGTACCTTTTGGTTTATTCGATGTTTGATTAAAATTGGAGAGCATAAAAAAGCGAAAAAATACTTTGAACAATTGTTAGGTTATAGCAATCATTTAGGCTTATTCAGCGAAGATTTAGATTTTAAATCCAAAAGGATGCTGGGCAATTTTCCACAAGCTTATTCTCATTTAGCGCTTATTGACGTCGCGCTAGAATTCAATGCACTAAAAGAACACGTTTAAAATAAATTTTTTTATCACTCAATAGCGAGCCTATGAAAATGGACTAATTATAGTTCAAAAACAAATCTAAGGGTACCTACCCAAGCACTCTTGCTATTGGGCACTCCACTGGGGTTGAAGATGAATTGCAAATTGGGTTGCACTGAAAAAAAATTTCCCATAGAACGGGTATAAGTCAATTCTAAAATATCTTCGTTAGACTGAGCGTTAGGTCCCAACTCCCGTCGAAAAGCATCAGTCAAAGAGGCAGAAGCATAAGCTACGCCAAAACGCTCTTGTTTTTCTGGTGCCCGAAGCCCCTCACAAATCAAACCTACACCCCAATAAGAAGTGAGTGTCTGAGCTGCTTTTTGTGCTGCTCCTAGTTGAAGGAAAGCAGCCCATTGGGCAGGGTTTTCTTCCTCAAATGAAAGGGTCTGGTCTGCAATGAAATAAATCCCTCCTGGTTTTTGGCTTTCTACGATTAGGTTTTTTGCAGTATGTTTCCAAAATCCAACTTTGTAGGTTCCAAAAATTTCATTTTCTTTTTGGGGTTGAAAGTGCAACTCCGAAACCCAAAATATGCCCTCCCCTTTGTCAAATTTATAGGATAGTGAATTCAGGTTTTCTTTTTGAGTTCCAGGGTATCCTTTATAAACTCCTGATGAAAACGACCAGTTTTGAGTCAAAGACCACTGCCCCCATACGGACAAGGTAGTGACAGGAAAAATTGATAGGGGCACATTTGAGGAAACATCTGGTTGAATACCAAAGGAATTATGAATAAATAACGAGGCCAAATCACTAGTGATAAAGTCTGCACTTAAATCATTTTGCCCCAAAGAGATAGATCCTTTTTTGAATTCATGTCGATAGCCATACTGATAGATGCGAAGGGTAGAGAACGCTTCTATGTTATTGACTCCTTGTAAATCTCCAACCAATGCTGAAACAGATTCACCGTGCGTATGTAGAGCATGTAAAAAAAAGGTGCCTCCCTTCCACAATGATAGTGCTTCAGAATGCAATTCAAATTCCCCTTCAACCATTCCTATATAAAGATTTCCTTTATTTAATCCCCCACTGAAGTTACGTGCAAAGTCACTCGTGTATCGTAAATCAAAATGCAGTTGCTTTTGTTGTGACTGAGACAAAAAACTGAACAATAGTATCACAAAAAAACACTTTCTAATCACACCTCAAAAACTAAAAAATATAGGGTATAAAGATAAATTGCTTTATGGTAATCACTTAAAATAGGTTGAAAATCTTCCTCCAAAAATGATTACATTAGGTGTAAAACCATAAAAATGAAAAAAATACAATTGGGAATTTCAGGGATGGGTCGCATAGGTAAAATTCATACTCAAAATGTTCAAAGAAATAGTGCCCCTGTGGGTATCAAGGCAGCCTATCATACCAATCCTAACACGAAAGCCTGGGCCCAATTACAGGGGGTTACACATTTTTATGACCACTATAAAGAACTCATTGAAGATCCAGCTATTGATGCCATAATCATTGCCTCTCCAACTGCTGTTCATGCAGAACAGATTATTCTTGCCGCAAAAGCTGGAAAAGCAATTTTTGCTGAAAAACCTATTGATTTAAATCGAGAGAAAGTGGATGAAGTTGTGCGCGTCTTAGAAGAGACAAAAGTTCCTTTTTTTCTTGCCTTCAACCGCCGCTTTGACCCAAGTGTAGAAGATATAAAAAACACTATCGTAGAAGGTAAGATTGGCACACCCGAAATCATAAAAGTGATTAGTAGAGACCCCGCTCCTCCACCGCTAGCATATATACCCACCTCAGGAGGGTTGTTTTTAGATATGGCGATTCATGATTTTGATATGACCTGTCATTTAATGAATCAAGAAGTGGTTCAGGTGTATAGCACAGGTACCGTTTTTGGTGACTCAGAAATAAAGAAACTGGGTGATATTGATACGGCTATGACCACCCTAACTTTTGCAAATGGTGCTATCGCTGTTATTGATAATAGTAGGCACGCTGCCTATGGTTATGACCAACGCATAGAAGTTTTTGGGAGCAAAGGCTTATGTGGCATGGATAACCAGCGTATCAATCAATCCTATACTGCTGATGCTACTGGAAAACACAAGGCAATCCCACCATCCTTTTTTATTGAACGGTATGAAGCCTCCTACCAAAGAGAAATGGACCTTTTCTTAGACTGTTTATTGCAAAATAAACCGCAACCTGTGGGAGCCATTGATGGGCTTAGAGCGCTCAATATTGCCTTGGCAGCCCAGCAATCAGTGAAGGAAAATAGGGTTGTTTCACTTTAATTCAAGTTTTATATTTTTAACAAATGTTTACAGCTCTTTCTTTTATTGCATATACTGCTTTTGTTGCATTTTATTCTTGGTTTAAACTTCGAAAACACAATCTCAATTCTCAAGACGGCTATTTTTTAGGAGGCAGAAGTCTAACTGGTGTTGTTATTGCAGGCTCTATGTTGCTCACCAATATTTCAACAGAACACCTCATTGGGTTGAACGGTTCATCCTATAAAAATGGCTTCATCATCATTGCGTGGGAAGTCACTTCTGCTCTTGCATTGGTTGCAGCGGCCATTTATTTTATTCCAAAATATTTAAAAATGGGGCTCACAACAATTCCTCAATATTTAGAAAGTCGTTTCGATAAAACAACACGCACCCTTGTCGCTCTTTTTTTAATGATTTCTTTTGTAATCACTCTCCTTCCAATTGTGCTTTATACCGGTGCCATTAATTTAGAAAGTATTTTTAATGTTTCAGAAGTGCTAAATGTACCCAAAGAAACAGGAATGTTGCTTACCATCATTTGCATTGGCTGCCTTGGGTCTATTTATGCTATTTTTGGTGGGCTAAAGGCCGTTGCGGTTTCAGACACCCTAAATGGATATGGATTACTATTAGGGGGACTTGCTGTTCCAATTATAGCACTAGTTGCTATAGGCGATGGTAACCCACTACACGGTCTTTCAAAAGTATATGATCACGCTCCAGAAAAATTCAATGTTATTGGGGCCAAAGATTCTGTACTCCCCTTTGAAGTGTTGTTCACAGGAATGATTATCAACCAACTTTATTTTTGGAGCATGAATCAAACAATTATTCAACGAGCCTTGGGAGCTAAAAACTTGGCTGAAGCACAAAAAGGTTTACTTTTTACGGGGGTCTTAAAAATTCTAATTCCTTTAGTAATCATTCTACCGGGCGTGATAGGTTTTTATTATTTTGGCGATAGCCTCTATAAAAATCAAGATTTGATTTATCCAGAACTCCTTAAAAAGGTCTTCCCAGTTGGCCTTTTAGGTGTTTTTGCAGCCATAGTGATGGGTGCCATTTTGAGCACATTTAATAGTGTCTTAAACAGTGCCTCTACTATATTTAGTTTAGACCTTTACAAACAACATATAGCCCCTCATTCAAGCGATCAAAAACTAGTGAAAATCGGACGTATTTCTGCGGCTGTCCTGGCGGTTTTTTCCATTTTAATGGCACCCCTTGTTGCACAAGCCCCTGATGGACTCTATCAACTATTGCAACAATTGAACGGCATCTTTTTTATTCCTATAGCCTCCATATTGATTGCTGGTTTTTTCTTGCCGCGTATTTCTGCCCTAGGGGCGAAAGCAGCGCTTTTTGTGGGTCTCGCTTTTTATTTGCTCACTACTTTTGTTTTTGATACTGGACTCCATTTTGTTCATCTTTGGGGTATAGAATTTGTGTTGAACATGTTGGTCATGTTTAGTGTTTCTCATTTTTTTCCTCCCCAAACAAATGCCATAGCAACGCTAACTTCTTCCCTCGATCTGGCCCCATGGAAACACACCAAATTACTCTCTGCCTCACTTTGCGTAATCACTGTTCTTATTTATGTCTTTCTTGGAATACAATAGCATTTTATTGGTTTAGGTGTATATTTTTTAGCAGGTTTAAAAAAACCCCTCCTAAGAGGGGGTTAAATTAGCTAGGTTAACCACCTTTATTTCTATAGAGTAGCTTAGAGATTAGTTAAACAATAGGCAGGAGTAATTTTCTTATATTTTCTTTATATTGCAATATATTAACCCCCAAATAACCTACTAAATGGACATTAAAGCCCCATTGAGCCAATTGGCTGAAAAATTCAATGATTTAAAAGAGGATATTTTAACTGAGGAAGCAACAAAGACAGCTTTTGTCCTCCCGTTTATTAATACTCTGGGTTACGATTTATTCAATCCAAAAGTAGTTATTCCTGAATTTATTGCTGATGTAGGATTAAAAAAGGGCGAAAAGGTAGATTATGCTATTAAAATAAACGATCAAATATCAATGATCTTTGAATGTAAGCATTGGAGAGAAAACTTAAAGGACCATACCTCCCAGCTTCACAGGTATTTTTCAGTAACAAAAACAAAATTCGGTATTTTAACTAATGGATTTGAATATCATTTTTACACTGATCTAGATACGCCAAACGTAATGGATAACAAGCCTTTTTTGACATTTCGTCTTTCGCATATAAAAGACTCTTTTGTTAGCGAAATTTCTAAATTTCATAAAGATAATTTTAATGAGGATCGAATTTCAATTAACGCAATAACTTTAAGAAGTCTCAACGAAATAAAGGCAATATTTAAAAATGAAATTGATTCCCCATCCATTGAATTAGTGAAATATTTTATATCTAAAACGGCTGGAAGGGCAATTCAAAAGAACATTAGTTTATTTAAAGAATTAATACCCAAGGCACTTAATCAAGTGATCAATGACAAAGTAAATGATCGTTTACAAAGTGCAATATCTAAAGAAAAGGAATCCGAAATAGAGGAACCTGTCGAGGAAAGTAAAATAATAACTACTGAAGAGGAGATGGAAGGGTTTAGGATAATAAAAGCAATACTCTGAAGGGTGGTCGATTTAAAAAGGGTTGTGTGCAGAGATACTCAATCCTACTTTGGCATATTGCTAGATGACAACAACAGGAAACCTATTTGTAGGCTTCATTTTAATGGGAAAACTAAATATATTGGTCTTTTAGATGAAAGCAAAAATGAAACTCGATACTCAATTGAGTATTTAGATGATATTTATAACTACTCAGACCAACTAATTCAAACTGTAGAATTAATAAAATAATCTACTTATGAAAAAGATGTTGCTGTTTCTAATATTTATTTTATTGTTGAGTTGTGAAAAACTCGTAATCAATACTCTTCAAGAGGACGGTATTAATGAAAATGAAGTAGCATCAGTCTCAGAAACCGCATCAAGCCCCTTGTTGTCAGAAACTGAAACAGAAGTTGAAATAAGTCGTTTTTCAGATAAAGACCCAAACAACGATGTAATTATGCAGGCTTTTTGGTGGAGCAGCTACAATGACTCAAGATTAACACAAAATGGATCCTATTACAATACATTAAATCAATATTTGGATGACATTTCCAGAGCGCATATTGATTTGCTTTGGCTTCCCCCATTAAGTGATTCTGCTGACGGCATGGGTTATCATCCTCGTGAACTATTTAATTTCAATTCTTTGCATGGAACAAAAGAAGAACTTGAATCCCTTTTGATAAATATGGGTTCCAGAAAAATACACGCTATGGCTGATTTAGTCTTTAACCATAGAGCAGCAACAGAAACATGGACAGACTTTTTTAACCCATCATGGTCTTGCGAATCTATATGTATTGATGATGAAGCAACAACGAATCCTAATATGTTTGGGACAGTACCCTGCGGAGATAAAGACGAGGGCTTAAATTGGAGCTCTGCTCGAGATCTTAATCACAAAAGTATTGAAGTCCAAGAAGGGCTTAAAGAATTTATTTCTCGATTGAATAACATTGGTTTTGATTCATGGAGGTACGACTTCGGTCAAGGCTACCCTTCTAAATATATTGCATCTTACAACAACTCCAGTTCATATTATATTGCTGTTGCCGAAGTTTGGAGCGGGAATATCGATACCCTAAAGTATTGGATTGATAATTCCGATAAAACAATTTCTGGCCAAGTAGTGGAAAAAACAGCAGTATTTGATTTTGCTCTTAAATACAAATTAAACGAGGCGATTGTCAATAAGCGTTTTGATCGATTGAACATAAATTATTCCCTAGGTTTTCACCAAGGATATAAAGATAAATCAATCACTTTTCTTGATAACCATGACTCTGGTTGTATTAATCATAATAATTGCGAGTCTTTATATTCCTCAAACATAATAGAAATAGAGCAGGGTTACGCTTATTTACTCACACACCCTGGTATCCCGATGATTTGGATTTATCATTATCTATTCGCTGACCCTTTTGGAAACTTGAAACAAACAATTAACCAACTAATTGAATTACGAAAAGAGATGAAAATACACGCTAACAGTAATATAAACGTATTAGACATAGCCAATGGAAATGGAGGGTATTATTTGGCTGAAATAGATAATAAATTATTAATTGAAATTGGAAGCGGAGGCCATCAGCCAAATCAAAACTATGATTTAATTCTATCAAGTTCAGGATTTAATATTTGGAAAAAAACCCTTTTAAAAATTATCCGTTTTTAGCTCATCTTCTTAATGATTCGATAAATTGTTTTCTCATCCGTTGCGAGATTAAAAATTTAGAAATAGGCATTGTATTTGAGCTTAACATCCCTACAATACAAAATTTTTTTATATTACAATATCTCAACCCCAAACAACCTACTTATGAGAAAATTATTCCCCTTCTTTTTCTTTTTATCGGCACTTTGTTTCGGACAGCCTATTTATAAAGGGCTTCAATTCGGAATGACACCTAAACAGGCAAAGACAGAATTCAAAAAAAACAAAAAAGAATATATTAATATTTATATTGGGAATGGTTTTTATTATAGGATTTACCATCAGAACTTTCAATACAGCATTACAAATAATGGATTGGTAGGTGTTCAACTAGGGCCAAAGGGCACTTTATTTGGCATGGATTATAGTAATACCGTGGCGTATTTGTTACAAACAAAAATGTTTTTTGATGACTTAAACTATGAAATATTTTTAAAGCCTGATTGGTGGGACGCTCCTGAAAATTTTCACTCATCACAAAGTGAGTACGGAATGATTATGTTTGACCAAGAAAAATTTAAAATAGTTCAATTTTACCCTGTGAAATATTTTAATGGGTCATCTATTTCCTATACTGTAAATTTACATATTTACAATTATGATTGGTGGATGAATGACTATAGTAAAAGCCAAGATAACAACAGAGCCTTGCAAAAGAAACAAGGGTTTTAATTCCCCAACAATAAAATAATCTTTTTAACCCTTTTAGAAGATAAACCTACCTCTTCTGCGATTTTTTCATATCGGCAAGCCTTACAAGGCAGCCATTCTTCCATGGCGCGGAACTTTTCAAATATATCTAAGTCACGAAGCCAATGGGTGTCTACAAGACCCATATCAGTCAACTCTTTAATTTCTCTTTCTTTATGTTTTAACTTCGTGTATAACATTACCATTTCCCTAAAGGGCATTTTGATTCTTTACTCCTTACTTTTGGAGATAGCGGACATTTGTACTTTCAGATGAAGGTCTCATAAATCATTTTGTGACCCACTAAAGTAATGGACATCCTTAAAGAAAATTAATAGTGCTTCAGATATTGAATTTTTAAATAAACTGATTTAAAAAAAGTATAGTCAAAATACCACTCACTCCAATGGATGTTTCCATCACAGTCCAAGTGGATAGGGTATCTTTGATGGAAAGGTTGAAATATTCTTTAAACAGCCAAAATCCAGCATCATTCACATGAGAAAGCATCAGACTGCCAGACCCAATGGCTAGTACCATCAGTTGAGGATTAGCCAGCCCGTTTTCTACCAACGGCAATACGATGCTAGCAGCGGTGAGACCGGCCACGGTTGCTGAACCAACAGCCACACGAATGAGGCCCGCTGTGAGCCAACCTATTAAAAGTGGAGAAAGGGCACTCACTTGGAGAAGGGTGCCTAGAGATTCGCTCACGCCGCTATCAATCAAAATTTGTTTGAGACCACCAGCACCGGCAATAATTAAAAGCACGGAGGTTATTCCAGTGAGCGATTCATTAAAGGATTGCATGGTAGCTTTCATTGTTTGACCACGCAAAAGACCTAGGCTAAAAATACTCACCAAAACAGCAATTAAAAGGGCAATGACAGGATTTCCTAAAAAAGTAATGGGCCCATAAAGTGGATGGTTTTCCGCTATGATTTCTTTACATAGAGTAGCACCTCCAATTAATACAACAGGCAGCAGGGCGGTTAAAATGCTATTCCACAAACTAGGAAGCTCATCTTTTTGAAAATGGGTTGTCGATAAAAACTCTTTTAAAGGTTTGGCTTCCACTTTTTTGAGATATCGCCCCAACAAGGGCCCCGAAATTAATATTGCCGGTATAGCAACCACTAACCCATACAATAAGGTGAGTCCAATGTCCGCTCCAAATAAAACGGCAATAGCTGAGGGGGCTGGGTGTGGGGGCAGAAACCCGTGTGTGACCGATAAGGCGGCTAACATGGGAAGACCAATGGACATTAGAGAAAGGCCTGTGCTTCTTGCTATAGTAAACACCAAAGGTACCAAAATGACAAATCCTACTGAATAGAAAAGAGTAATTCCTACAATAAAACCAGTGAGCATTACTGCCCATTGGGTATTTTTAATGCCAAATACAGCAAACAGAGAGTCTGAAATTTGTTGTGCAGCACCGCTGTTGGCCACTTGCTTTCCCAACATGGCGCCAAGAGCTAAAATCAAAACCAAAAAACCAAGGGTGTTTCCTATCCCGTCTTGAAGAGATTCAATGACTGCAGTAAATTGCATTCCCTGAGCTAGGCCCACACCAATTGAAACGATAATAAAGGATAGAAAGGTGTGTAATCGAAAAACAATAACTAGAATAAATAAAGATAAAATCCCTAAACAAATAGTCCCTAATGCCATACGCTATTGTTCAATTTTGATTGTTTAGTTGCAAAAGATACAAAACTTCACTGAACAGGGTTTTAATCAGGTTTTTTTAGCAGCTCCTATTAGTAAAAAGGCATAATTAATTTTCGTTTATAACTTGAAATCTATAATTATTTTATTACATCGTTTAGACAAGTAGGCAATGCCTTTCGAGGCAACTAATTTTTATAATATCTCGATACAATATGCCTCACAAAACCACCTAGGCTTTTAAGATTGCAGTAATGTTTTTTTTTCTTATTCACCTCTACCTTAGCAAATGGGTATTAGCTAAAAAAAGCGTATCCCTAAAATGTGTTTCTAATGTAATTTTTCCTTAAATTGTAGTAAATTAACCTAACACAAAAGCCATGAAAAACAAGTCTTTATTTTTACTTTTTTTGTTTTTCTCCGCTTGTCTTTTCGCCCAAAGAGGTCAAACAGGAGACAAAACTTTTGCCTACCGATTTCCCCCAGATATAGTGAATGAAAACTCAAATGCCACCCTGATGGTAATTAACACTGTTGATCATGACATCATTGTGTGTATCAGAGATCAAAACAAAAAATATATTTCGCATATCTACATCAGAAACAATGAAAGATATTTATTTAAAAATCTTCCCATTGATCGGATTTATGTACAGTATAAATCCAAGGAGTTTTTTTATGAAGACAAACAGAAAACAGTCATTAACTTCGGAGAAAAACACACCTTCACATTTTTCTATGATGCCTCTGTAGAAGGCAATTTTATCGTAATTTCTGAAGAGGATTTTTTTAGCCCTTGATATAATTGACAACACCTCGTTTATCAATTTTTGCTTAAGTTTAGCAAATTAATATCATCTATCGTGTTTCGTTTCAATCTTTGGATTTTAGTTCTAAATTGTTGTTTCCTTTTTTATTCGTGTACCCCTCAAAGTTTTTTATCGATGGGGCCATTATTTACAGATCATATGGTTTTACAGCAAAACGCTGTAGTACCTCTATGGGGCACTGGCCCAATTGGGACAAAAATTGTGGTTGTTAGTTCTTGGGGACAAAAAACCATCGCTGAGGTAGATAGAGAGGGCCATTGGGAAGCAACACTTGAAACCCCATCTTATGGAGGCCCCTATGAGCTAGAAATTATTTCAGGCTCCCAACAAGTAACCATTAGAGATGTAATGATTGGAGAAGTGTGGCTCGCCTCGGGTCAATCTAACATGGAATGGACCCTTGACAATAGAATTCTCAATCAAAAAGAGGAAATAGCAACTGCTAATTTCAATTCTATCCGAATGTTTTCTGTGCCTAGAGACTTGAAAGGGCAAGAAATAAAAACCACACAATGGCAAATCGCGCAAAGTGAAACCATTGGAAATTTTTCCGCTGTAGGCTATTTTTTTGCTCGTGAGGTTTTTCAAAAAATAAATGTACCAATAGGTATAATCAATAGTAGCTGGGGCGGCACTCGAGTGGAGGCCTGGATGCGCTTGAAAGAATTAGCTAAACACGATATGACCAAAGAACAAGCTGAGGAAATAGTAGCAACGGGTGGGTATGATGATTTAAATCAAATTAAAAAAAAGTTTAATGATTCGATTCGACTAAATAATGAACGTTTTTTAAATAAAACCGCCCAAATAGCACCCAAAATAGGGGATAGTTTGGGGTTGCTTCAACTTGATATGGAAGATCATTCTTATTCTCAAATGAACCTAAACACTGATGATTGGACAGGGATCCAACTAAAAAATATCAATGATATTGAAAGTAGTGAAATGATTTTGGATTTCGAATTCCTTTTTATGGACAATAAATGGGCAGAAGATGGGATGGTGTGGTATAGAAAAAAATTTGACTTTAAGACCCAAAGTGATGGCTCTTACGAACTTGTTTTTGAAGGGGGTGTAGATGATTGGAATCTAACCTTTCTTAATGGGGTTTTGATTGGCCAATCTTGGACCTGTTGCAGCCAAGTGAGATACACTGTCTCACAAGAGGTGTTGCGTGAGGGCGAAAACACCCTTGCTATTAGAGTTATAGATACGGGTGGTTTGGGTGGATTTAGAGGAAATATTTTTATAGAAAATGAAGGCAAAAAATATTATTTAGAAGAAGGCACTTGGCATTTTAAACACCAAGCGCTATATCTGAATGGTTATCTCTATCCACATAGTTATTCTAACGCAGAGTTTTTACGAAATGAAAGTAAGTTAGACAGTGTTCTTCACAAGGGGTTCCCTTTCAATGAAAATAACGCTTTAGGAATTTTAAATGCAAATATGATTCAGCCCTTATTGCCCTACAAAATTAAAGGCGCATTATGGTATCAAGGAGAATCTAATGTTGGGAATCATCAAGAATATCAAGAATTATTTTCAAGTATGATCTTTGACTGGCGAAGACAATGGAATGCTGAACTCCCTTTTTATTATGTTCAAATTGCTCCCTTTAAATACACTTCTCGAGACTCTTCCCAAGCGCTTCGTGAGGCCCAAAGAAAAAGTTTGGCGGTTCCAAAAACAGGAATGGTTGTCACTTTGGATATTGGAGAAAAGAACGATATTCACCCAGCTAACAAACAAGATGTAGGAAAACGTTTGGCCCTTCACGCCCTTAAGAATGAATATGGTTTTACCTCTATAGTGCCTAGCGGGCCACTTTATAAAGGACACGAAATCAAAAACAATAGCATGTATCTCTTTTTTGATTATGCAAAAAATGGACTTGTTCAAAAAGGAGCCCTCAAAGGTTTTGAAATTGCAGATGAAAACAGCAATTTTCTTCCTGGCCAAGCAAGAATTGAAAATGACTATATTGTAGTCTCACATCTTGATATCAAAAACCCAAAATATGTGCGCTATGGCTGGAAAAATTATTTTGAAGCCACACTATTTAACCAAGAGGGGCTACCTGCTTCCTCATTTATAACAGATTAGATATGAATTATAAAATGCTACCTCTTCTTATTCTTTTACTTCACTTAGGGTGTAAACAAAATCACTCTACAGCGTCTGCAGATTGGATCATTCTTTTTGACGGCAGCTCAACTGAAGGCTGGCGCACCTATAATGGTGAGTATCTACCCGAGGGATGGGGAATCAAAGACAATGCTCTTACCTTTATCTCAGAAAAAAAAGCAGAAAACGAATACAATCTCAAAGAAAACAAAGACCTCATCTACGGAGCACAAGAGTTTGATAATTTTGAATTGTATTTGGAGTGGAAAATTCCGCCTGGAGGAAATAGTGGTATTTTCTATCATGTAAAAGAAGGTTATGAAGTTATTTCAGAAATTTCGCCCGAGTATCAAATTATTGATGATGAAAATTATATTAAATATGATGATCTAACGGAATATAATCTGAGTTTGGGATATACTGAAAACCCTAATGAGTTAAAGCCCCTCCAACAAACCGCTGCAGACTATGCTATGCATACTGCAGATCCTGCACAAAAAATTTTATATCCAACAGGAAATTGGAACAGTTCAAAAATTATCTTTACCCCAGAGAAAGCAGAACACTGGCTCAATGGAAAAAAAGTTCTTGAATTTGAGCCCTGGTCTGAAGATTGGTATGCCAAAAAAAATGCAGGCAAATGGAAACTTTCTCCAGATTATGGAAAATTCAAAACCGGTTATATTGGCCTACAAGACCACACTAGTTCAATCGCTTTTAGAAACATTAAAATCAAAAAATTATGACCATTCTAAAAAAAATAATGCTGTTAGGTGTAGGGCTAATTGTGCTCTCTTGTCAACAAACAAAAAAAGCAACCTTTTTAATTTTACCTACCCCCCAGCAAAGCACAGTTGGAGCGCAATTCTCTTCTATTGCCCCAGAAAATTTGGTTATGGCCTATAGCCCAACAAAGGATGCCCTCCCAAAACTTTTTGATTTTACAAAAACACTTCAAGAAACTGAAAACGAATCGCAAGCACAAGTTTCATTTCAAATCAACAAAGGGCTAGATTTGCCTGAACAAGGGTATTTTTTAGACATCACTGATCAGCGAATCATTATTGAAGCTAAAGATGATGCCGGACTATTCTATGGGTTTGTTACCTTAGATCAAATTGCTGAAGATGCTTCCCTTCAAGGAGTCAATCTCCCTATTGCTCAAATAAAAGATTATCCAGAGCTTTCCTACAGAAGCATTCATTGGGATGTGAAACACCATCTAGACAAAGAAACTTACTATTATGATCTAATCGATAATATGGCGCGCCAGAAAATCAATGGCGTCATTTTAGAAATTGAGGATAAATTGAAATATCAAACTCATCCAGAAATTGGCTCCGCTGACGCCTTTAGCTCCAGCCAATGGTTGGCCATTAGTGAGTATGCTATGGAGAGACATATTAGCATTAGCCCCTTAGTGCAAGGATTGGGTCATGCTTCTTTTATTTTAAAGCATCCTACCTATTTTGAATTGAGGGATAATCCTCAAAGTGATTGGGCCTTCAACCCCCTAAATCAGAAAACCTATGAAGTTCAATTTGACCTTTACGACGAGGCCCTTGCCATAACTCCTCATGGCAAATATCTACACGTTGGAGGCGATGAAGTAAAAACTACAGGTAGAAATAGCGGTCAGTCTGCATTAGAGTTACAACTTTATTGGCTCAATAAAGTAGCTATGTATGCACAACGACAAAATCGGATTCCCATTTTTTGGGATGACATGCCTCTAAAAGAAGCAGCTCTAATGGATCCCATTTACAACACTTCAATTTCAAATGCTGAAGTAGATTCAATATGGAATGCCAATGAACCCAAGTTGAATGCTTTTTTAGATAAATTTCCAAAAAACTGTATTTACATGAGGTGGAATTATCATACGCCTCAAACCTATGGCAATCAAAAAGCCATGGAATGGTTCATAAAGAACGACCTGCAAGTGATGGGAGCAACAGCAGGCCAAACCCGTTGGACACTGATGCCCCTAAGAGAAAGTAATATTGATAATATTAAAACTTTTGCCATCAATTCTATCAAAGGAAATTTATCGGGATTGCTATTGACCTTGTGGGATGATGATTCTCCTCACTTTGAACTTTACAAGAGAGGAATTGGTGCTTTTGCCGAATATACTTGGGCAGGTGATAAAAGCACAAAAGAGGAATATAAAAGTTTGTTTAGACACCGCACTTTTGGACCACAATGGAAAAACGAAAACTTTGCGTTTATCGATTCCCTTGAAGCACCCGTTGGAGCGTGGGTCAATGCACTAGTGGTCGATAAAAGGCATCGCAATAGTTTAAAGAAAAATAACAACGCCAAAGAACAATTGCTTATTACGCTTCCAAATGCCAATCAAAAGGGTGAATGGGCAGAACGATATGCTGCAAGGCTTTCAAACGCAAAGAAACACTATGAACAAACAAGCACAAATGCCAAAAAAATGGAAATGTTGATCGAGGGAGGAGCAAAAAATGAGTTTATGATTGAAGTGTATCAACAGGTTTTGAAGCTCACTCATTTTTCATTTGAAACGCTTTTGCTCTTGGAGCAATATGACAAGGCCACCTCAGAAAAAGATGTTCAAGAAGCGATGGAAAATATCATGAAACAACGCACCAAATTTAATCTTCTTCGCAATGAGTTGGAAACAGTATATGGCCAAACACGAATACTCAATAAACCAGAAAATTATATCTTAGATCAAGATCACCACCGTCATCCAGCCAATCAAACTATAAATTTTGACTGGCAATTTTATTCAGAGTTACTCTTTTTAGATAAAATTGAAGAGCATTTTAAAAACCAATCCCCATTCAATGAAGGACAATCAAAAACAAAATTGGAACTTCAGTAAAAACTATTAATCTTATGGTATTTCCCGCTTTCAAAAATTCTTACCAATCGTTTTTAACACCTTTTTTTACTTTTATTTTTTGCATGATACTTTCAAGCGTAGGTGCACAAAGTGAAGGTGGTGATGAGAAAAAAGACTCTACAGAGAAAAAAGGCCTGCCCCTTAAAGCTGAAAGAAAGATTGAAATAGAAACCAACAAAGGCACTTGGATGTCTCTAGACGTAAGCCCCGACGGCAAAAAAATTGCTTTTGACTTATTGGGAGATATTTATGAGATGCCGATGAGCGGTGGTAAAGCAACCCGAATCACTCAAGGTTTGTCCTTTGATTCGCATCCAAAATATGCCCCAGATGGTCAGTCACTATTGTTTCTTTCCGACCGCAGCGGTGGAAATAATGTTTGGTATATCGATCGAGAAAACGAAGACACAATTCAAGTTACAAAAGGAGATATTTCAAAAATGCAATCCGCACAATGGTCTCCAGATGGTGACTATATTGTGGTGAGTCAAGGTACTCGAAATTTAAAGCTCCATCTTTATCACAAAGAGGGTGGCAAAGGAAAACAGCTCTTCAGCGAGCCAGAAAATCTAAAAGCTGTTGAGCCTGATTTTAGTGCCGATGGGTGCTACATTTGGTATGCCAAAAGAAATAATGCATGGCAATATAATGCGCAATTACCGCAATATCAATTAGCTGTTTATGACCGAGAAGATGGTAGCTCAACAACCATGACCTCCCGTTATGGGTCTGCCTTTACTCCAACACTTTCTCCAGATGGTAATTGGTTGGTGTATGGAACACGCTACAATGATAAAACAGGACTTTTAGCACGAAACTTAACTACACAAGATGAGAAATGGTTAGCCTACCCAGTGCAAAGAGACGAACAAGAGTCCATTGCTCCTTTAGGTGTTTTGCCAGCCATGTCTTTCACTCCTGATAGTAAATTTGTTGTGGCCAGTTATGGTGGAGAAATGTATCGAATTCCCATTGATGGTGGCCCTGCACTTCCAATTCCATTTAACATAAAAGAAACACTTGTTTTAGGACCTCAGCTGAAGTTTAATTATCCTATAGAAGACAGTCCCACTTTTGATGTAACTCAGATTCGCGATTCTAAGATTTCTCCAGATGGCAAAACGTTGGCCTTCACAGCTTTAGACCGATTATATGTCATGGATTTAAAAACAAAAACACCTCAAAGGCTCACCACTTTCGACCATGTTGAGGCTCATCCAACATGGAGTCCTGACAGCAAGGAAATAGCTTTTGTCACTTGGGATGAAAATGCGGGAGGACATCTTTATAAAGTGCGCTCTGACGGAAAGGGAAAACCCACTAAATTAACATCAAAAGCTGCGGTGTACTCTTTTCCCACATGGCATAGCTCTCAACGAATTGTTTTTTTTGAAGGCGCTCGCCAACAGTTTCAAAACGCAACAGGTCCTAGACCTTTTATGAGTAAAACTAAACTGGTTTGGGTAGATGCAATGAAGGGAGGATCCTCAGAATTTATTTGCAAAGCCGATGAATTATCACAACCCCATTTTATTGATAGAGATGATCGTATATACTTAAATCATTCTAAAAAGGGGCTTGTTTCCATTCGCTGGGATGGGACAGACCTAAAAGAATACATTAAAGTAGAGGGTATTACTGTGTATGGTTTTGCCTACAACGAACACCACTTATTGTCTGATGTCCCAACAGTTGCAGAAAAAAAGCCTTCAAAAGCGAGTATCATTCTAAGAGCCCCTAAAGGGCCGTATGCTTTGGCTCAAATCAATAATGATATTTATATAGTTACAGTCCCTTTTATTGGTGCAGAAGCTACACTCATCAATGTGAGTGACCCTGAGGCAGCAGCATTTCCCTCAAAAAAATTGACTGAAATTGGTGGACAGTTTCCCAGTTGGAGCCATGATGGCAAGACGGTTTACTGGTCCACAGGCAATGCTTTTTTTGCTTATAACATTCCAGCAGCAATGGCACTCGAAAAAGCGGCTGAGAAAGAAGAAAAAGAAAAGGAGGGAGAAGAGGAAGATTCATCAGCCTACGAACCTAAAGAAATTAGAGTACGAGTAGCTGAAAATAGAGATATTCCAAAGGGTAGTTATTTATTAACCAATGCCACGCTAATCACTATGGAAGGGAATGAAATTATTCAAAATGGAGGAGTGTGGGTTGAAAACAATAGAATCAAACAAGTTGGTTCTGTAGATTCAATGTCTGTTCCCAAAAGCGTTTATCGTATTGATGTCAGTGGGAAATATATTCTTCCTGGCTTTGTCGATACGCATGCTCACATGTGGCCGGCTTGGGATCTTCATAAAAATGAAAATTGGATGTATGCCGCCAACCTAGCCTATGGAGTAACCACAACTCGAGACCCACAAACCGGAACAACAGATGTACTCACGTATGCTGATCGTGTAAAGTCTGGGGCATTGATAGGTCCTAGAATTTATTCTACTGGGCCTGGTGTTGGCTTTTGGGGATATAATATCAAAAGTTTAGAGCATGCCCGGAATGTCTTGAGACAATATTCTGAATATTATAATACCAAGACGATTAAAATGTATTTAACAGGAAATCGAAAGCACCGCCAATGGATCATTCAAGCCGCAAAAGAACAAAAGTTGATGCCTACCACAGAAGGAGGTCTTGATTTTAAATTGAATCTCACTCAGATTTTAGATGGTTATCCAGGCCATGAACATAGTTTTCCTATTTATCCTCTTTATACTGATTTTATTTCTTTTGTGGCTCAATCTAAAACTGCTTACACCCCAACACTCCTCGTATCCTATGGAGGGCCCTGGGCGGAGAATTATTTTTATGCAACAGAAAATGTGCAAAATGATCCAAAGCTCAACCGATTTACTCCCAAATCTGAACTAGATGCCAAATCAAGAAGACGTAATGCGGGATGGTTTATGAAAGAAGAATATGTTTTTGAAGATCATGCTGTTTTTGTGAATGAGCTTGTAAAAGCAGGTGGCGTTGCAGGGGTGGGTTCTCATGGCCAACTACAAGGACTTGGCTACCATTGGGAATTGTGGAGCATGCAATCTGGAGGTATTTCTACCCATGATGCGTTGAAAGTAGCAACCTTACTCGGATCAGAAGCCATTGGGTTAGCAAAAGATTTAGGAAGTATAAAAAAGGGTAAGTTGGCAGATTTAATCATTTTGAACAAAAACCCTCTTGACGATATTAGAAATACAAATAGCCTTTATTATGTGATAAAAAACGGTAGGGTTTACGACGCCGAAACCTTAGATGAAGTATACCCCAATCCTAAAAAATTTGGAAAAAAATCTTGGCAAGAGAGCGTTCCTATCAACCTCCCTGGCATTAAAAGCGAATAATTTATCACTTTGGCGGTTCCTTCATCAAATTCACAAACTATTGATTTAATTCTTGTTGTTCCCTGTTTTAATGAGGCACATCGATTGCAAAAAAAGAAGTTTGAACAGTTTCTAAATTCAAATCCAGATTGTGCTTTTATTTTTGTTGATGATGGATCTACAGACAGTACTGGAGAAATGCTGAAAAAATGGGAGGACCAAAATAAATTATCAATAAGGGTCTTAGTTCAAAATCAAAATCAAGGAAAAGCAGAAGCCGTTCGGGTGGGTATGTTAGAAGCCCTAAAATTAAACCCTAAAAAAATTGGCTTTCTTGATGCAGATCTTTCTGTAACATCAGAAGAATGCTTTCGACTAAGTAAATATATCAACGCTACAATACTTTTTGTCTTTGGATCGAGAATCAAAAAAATTGACAACACTATTGAGCGCAAATGGTATCGCTTTTTCATAGGAAGAGTCATTGCCACAATAATTTCAAAAATGCTCTCCCTGCCAGTTTATGATACCCAATGCGGGGGTAAAGTTTTTGATGCTTCTATTGTTCGTATGCTATTTGAAAAATGCTTTATTTCCCGTTGGCTTTTTGATGTGGAACTCTTTTTTAGGGCAATGGAGGGTCTTGGTAAAGAAGAATTTAGACAAAAATCAATGGAAGTTCCTGTAGAACAGTGGATAGACACGCCTGATTCTAAAGTGCCTTTTGGTTATGCTTTTTCACTCTGGTTTGATTTAATTAAAATTTACAAAGAATATAGATAAAATAGTTTCAATTTTTTAAATTAGAGGACTATTGTGAAACATTGGTTTAAACTTATCTTTTTGCCATGTAGTTTTTTAATGCTGCTGGCAAGTTGTTCTCCCGTCACAAAAGAGAATACAGATTGGCCTGTATATGGTGGGTCAAATGAAAAAACGCATTACATCGAGAATTCTGATATTAATCCTAGCAATCTTAACAGATTAAAGAAAGTATGGGAATACAACACTGGAGATGCAACTAAAGGCACCCAAATTCAAACCAATCCATTAATCCTAGATTCTATTGTTTATGGTATTTCTCCACAACTGAAGTTGTTTGCTCTTTCCATCAAATCTGGACAAGCGCTATGGACCTTTGACCCTTTTAATCAAAATTTGGGGCAATCGCAAGATAAGTTTCAATTTTCAATGAATGTCAGTCGAGGTATCAGCCATTATATAAATAAAAAGGGGCGGTCAATTCTGTATTATGGAGTGGGATCTTATTTAATTGCAGTAGATGCCGCCACGGGTAACCTATACAAACCCTTTGCTGAACAAGGTATTCTTGATCTTCATATTGGCTTAGGTGAACGGGCAAAAGACCTATATGTTGCCGCCACTAGCCCAGGAATGGTCTATAATAACCTGATCATTATTGGCTCGCGAGTGAATGAAGCCCTTCCTGCTGCTCCTGGAAATATTAGGGCTTTTAGCGCAGAAACAGGTGCTTTAGTTTGGAATTTTCATACCATCCCTCAACCTGGTGAAACAGGTTATGATTCGTGGGAAGATAAAGACGCCTGGAAATGGGCTGGAGGTGCAAATGCTTGGTCTAGTTTTAGTTTAGATCAAGAAAGAGGCATTTTGTATGCTCCAACAGGATCTGCAAGTTATGATTTTTATGGCGCCAACCGTCTAGGAGATAATCTATTTGCCAATTCTATTCTTGCTATCAATGCCACAACAGGAAAATTATTATGGCACTATCAAACGATTCACCACGATGTTTGGGATCGTGATTTACCAACACCTCCTGTTCTTTTCACTTATAATAAAGAAGGTGAAAAAATCCCAGCACTAGCTCAAGTGACTAAATCTGGTTATGTATTTGTTCTCAATAGAATAACTGGAACACCCATATATGAAATAAAAGAAGAAAAAGTACCTACAAACACGCCTTTGTTGGGAGAAAAATTATCCCCCACGCAACCTATCCCCTCCTTTTTTTCACCCTTTTCAAGACAAACATTTAATGAAAATGAGCTAAATCCATTCTTAGGAGAAGAAGAAAATGAAAAGCTACTCGCTCAATTTAGAAGTCTTAGAAAAGATCATGTTTTTGCCCCACCCTCTCAAGAGGGTACTCTCATTTTCCCAGGATATGATGGAGGAGCCGAGTGGGGTGGGCCTGCGCTTGATCTTGAGAATCAGTGGCTTTATGTCAATACCAATGAGATGCCATGGATTTTAACCATGGTCCCTTTTTCTAAAAAAGACGGATTGCAAGATGTTGAACAACTTTATAGCTTGAATTGTATAAGTTGTCATGGCAGTAATTTTAAGGGTAGTGAAAATGTTGCCTCATTGATTGGAATTAAAGACAGACTTTCTACTTTAGAAATTGAAACCATCATTACAAATGGAAGACGAATGATGCCTGCCTTTAAGCATCTAGAAGAAAAAAATATAAGAAAATTGACTAACTATTTAATGGAATTGACCCCTGGAAGCAAAATTAAGACAGCGCTTCAACTTAATCCAGAAACTTATAAATCTACTGGTTATCACAAATTTTTGACCAAAGATGGCTATCCAGCAATAAACCCTCCCTGGGGCACATTGACTGCTTTAAACTTAAATTCGGGCGACATAGAATGGAAATTCCCTCTAGGAAACAGCCCTATTGGGATAGAAAAAGGAGTGCTAACAGGAACAGAAAATTATGGTGGGCCACTGGTCACAAAGTCTGGACTTGTTTTTATTGCAGCGACACCCGATAAAAAAATTAGAGCTTTTGATAAAACTTCAGGTGAAATTCTTTGGGAAGCTGATTTACCTTATGCAGGGTTTGCTACGCCGTCTCTTGTCACTCATGAAAATCGGTCTTATTTAATAATAGCCTGTGGTGGTGGAAAACTAAATGTTTCGTCAGGAGACGCTTACGTTGCTTTTGCTTTAGAATAAAAAAAGCCTTCAGGAATTATTCCTAAAGGCAATAACCATAAACCAATTCATCATAGAAGAATTGTTCTACAAAATTAAGATATTATTAATAAATTCCACAAATAATTAACAATTTCTTCGTATTAAACTAACTTTTTGGAAACTTTGCAATGAAATAGTTCTAAAAATTAAATTTTTACTAACCTTTTTTTAATCTAGTTAGAAAGTTTATTGTTTTTCTTTGTTTGCATGAAGAATTTTGCAATTCTATACCGTTCTTTTAGCTATGCGATAGGTTTTTTCTTCTGGTATTTTACTCAAAATAAAAGGAGTTAAACACTTTGCTACTGAGTGGCTTCATACTCAAACTCCCAGTTGGGGTCCTCTAACTTATTTATCACATATTTGACCGTTAATTCCTCTCCTGCAGCAAGCCTTTTTTGAGTAATTATACGAATGTGTTTAATTTTGCCTATTGTTGGATCAGTATCTCGAAATTCTGCACTGCAATTAGGGATTTCATGATGGTTTATAAACCCGCCCAAGGGAGTTCTAATGTAGTTATCTGGAAAGGCAATATTAAAAACATGTGACATTCCTAGATCAGTATTTTCTGGTATGCTTTCAGTGGCAAAAACACCTAATCCTTCTATTTTGCTTTTAGCTATTGTTAAACAGCTTTTCAAAGGATGCCAATTGTCTTTTTTCATGCTTAAATCAACTTCACTAAATATACCTAAAATTAATAATATTTAAAGATTGACTTTCCACGTAATTTGTGGATGCTTTTTTGGGGCACTAACTGCGTTTATGATTTCAAAAGGCATTTCGGTTTCTTTTTGTCTTTTGACGGTTTTTATGGCAATCTCTTTTGAAGAATAAGGGTGTAGTTGAAACCAGTCACTGTTGAAATGAAGGCTGTATTCTCCAATATATTTCATTTGCATTGGCAGGGCACTGTGGTTACTAATGGTTACATATAAAATTTGCTTATCTTTTTTGTAATAGGCGCTTTCAACAGTAACATTTGCTTTGATCACATCTTTGATATATTTTTCTTTACCGATGAGTAGGTCTTCAAACCAGACTATTGTCTTACCCTCAAAAAGAGCTTCTTTAATGGCTTGTGGTCGTTTCGAATTAGAAAGAATAAAAGTCATTGGGCGGTGTCCTCCCCCTGCTATGTTATGATTCCATGTGGTGAGTCCATGAATGTCAGAAGTTCCAATAATCGTTAAATTATTATCTAAAGCCAGTTGAAGGGCCTCTTCTGAAAAAGTAGTCTCATTGACCACCTCTATACCATGAAGCAACTTATTTTTAATAAGATACGTATGAAAAGGATCTAGACGAGCAATGCCATTACTTCGTTGAGCATCCCAATTTGGATGATTCCAAAAAACAAAAGCCCCTTGCGTATTAGCCGCTTTGATTCCAGCCAATGAATCGTTAGGAAAAAGTAATTGATTGGCGTCTTTGATAAAAACTGCATTCAAATGGCCTGGCGGCATTGATCGTGTGATTTCTGAACCGTGAATGACTCTTAAATTTTCTCCTTCCTTCAAACTGCTGAGTGCAATTTCATATGATCTATTTCGATCTGGATGCGGTAGGTCTTCAGCGTGAGGCTGATATTCCAGGTGCTCGGTGAGTGCAATAAGATCTAAGCCTTCTCTTCTCGCTTCTTCAACTCTAATATTGGGCCATACTGAACCATCAGAAAAAACAGTGTGTATGTGAAGATCGGCACTAATTAGTTCTTGGTTCTCTGGTGCAACAAATAGCGGTTTTTGCGTTAAATTCTGCCCATAAGTTTGCAATATGCTGAAAAAAAGAATCCCATAAAAAATAGATCGTATCATATTTTTGTTTTTTAACCAAAGTAACTATTCTTGAGCAAAAAATATGAATGCTTAGATTAGATTTTAGTTAAATTAAAAAGCATATCTCAAAATCGTATTCAGAAAGCGATTCTTTAGATAACGACCTTCTCCTCTTGCAATGGTATTTTTTTGAAACCCTGTTGATAATGACGCTTTGTTGCTCAATTTGGCGTTTATTCCGAAAAACGTCCAATTTTGATTGAATGCAAAGGGAATCCCTTGTGGGTTTAGGATCAAGAAAATTTCATCATAAAAAACAAATTTTAGCTTTTCAGCCCATGGCCCTTTTAAAAGAGGATAAGCATAAGTAAAGCGATATCGAATGCGGCTAGAAAAAGAATAGGGTTTAGACCCATCTCTTTGTTCTATAAAGCGATGTTCTAATCTCAATTGATTGGCAAAACTTCCCCCTTTTTTTCCTGTAATTGAAAATTGGAGCTGCTCCCACATATTATGTTCTTTAAAAAACTCGGATTTAATTTCTCCACCCCATGTAAAGTTTCGCAGATAGGAATAGCCCACAGTCCATTGCATCCCCGATGGACTTTTGTAATTGAGTGAGGGTCTAAAAATTTGTTGATCTAAGTTCTCAAATCCATTGACCGTTCTATGGTGCAGTTCTGTTGTTATATGAAATTGTTCTCCTAATTTATTATTGAGAAATAGCGCATTCCATACGCCAACAACTTTTTCATATTCTTGTCCATGACTCAAAAACGTAGCGGTGAATAGAAAGCTAAAAAAAAGACGGTAGATTTTCATTGTATTAAAAGTGTTTTCGCATTAGACCCTCTTGTGTTACTGAGGCTAATAGTATTCCCTTTTTATCAAATATATTTCCTCTTGAAAAACCTCTAGCATTTGAGGCACTTGGACTTTCAATTTCATATAAGAACCAATCACCCACTCTAAAATCACGATGAAACCAAATGGCGTGGTCTAGACTTGCAAAAAAGGTTTTTGCTTTGATTAGCTCTTTTCGGTGTGGAAGGGTTGCCGTAATCAAGAGACTATAATCTGAAACAAAAGCCAACAATTGTTGATTTAAGGGTATGCCTTTTGGGGTGGGCCCTTGAATACGCATCCACACATGAGACTTTGGTGGTTTGTTTTGAGCTTGTAAAAAAGTGGCCTGTTCTACAGGCCGAAATTCAACCATTTTAGGATGTGCTGCTTTGAGTCTGGCATAGCGTTCTGGATCTTCTGTTTGGAGTGGTTTAGCTTGCTGCAAGTCCGTCAATAAAAGATCTGGAGTTAACACATTGGGCATGGTAATTTGATGATCAACACCTTCTTCTCTTTTTTGAAATGAGGCTGCCATGTTGAAAATTGCCTTTTCATTTTGATAAGCTACTACTCTTCTTGTTGTAAAGCTCTTGCCATCACGAATGGTGTCAACCTTGTAGTCTATCGGAACATCAATATCACCGGCTAAAATAAAATACCCATGCATGGAATGTGCAAGACGGTCTTGAGGAACAGTTTGATAGGCGGCATGTAATGACTGACCTAAAACCTGACCACCAAAAACACGCCCCCACGGGGATGCATAATTTTGACCTACAAAATGATTCTCTGAAATTTTTTGGAGGGTCAACAAAGCAATGAGGTCATCAATAGTATTCATTCGAATTGCTTTAATTTGATTTGCAATTGAGGCATTTTAAAAATGCAAATAAACAATTTTTTTTTAGCTTACAAGAAGGGAGAATTATATGTTATAAAACAGAATCAGTCTCTAGAAGTCCAAATTTCGTGGAGAGGCTTCCCTTTACTACTCAATCCATTGTGATACCAATCTTTCCCTTTTTGATCATATGAAAAGCTTAACTTTTGCCCTACACGAGAGTTGTCTCTGGAGAAATATTCTATTGTTTCTTCATATTTCTCTTCTCCTGCTAGATAACGCCCACCTCCTGACCCAAAAAAGGCAAAGGTTTCTGTATTGAAAGCCGTCCATTGAAAATACCCTTTAAAGAGCATTTTCATGGTTTTTCGTGAGCGTGAGAGGTCTCGGCGTTGTTCCCCAGTGTCAGTCACACGACCCCCCATGAGCCACTTCCCTTCTAAAGGGAGTTTTTCTTTGGAGACCATTTCCCAATTTGTATCTTGACTGTAAGTCTGCTTTTTTAGACCATCACTTTCAATGTTGGAATTAAATTCAAAGATCACTTCTATCCGATTAGCTGATTCTGTATAAAACCCCCCTCTAGTAAATTTGAATTGGGGTGGATTTACCACAAAAACAGTTTCAATAAAATAATTTGAGTCCTTGAATATACGATGTTGGAGTATCGTATTGTCTGTTTGAGAAGTAAATTCATAGACCTGCGCATTGAGTAGAATCTGGCTTGCTAAAATCAGGAATAACATGAGATAAGTAGAGTAAATAGATTTATTCATCGGTATCTTTTTTTAGTTTATTCAAATTTACTATTTTGTATGTGCTTCATGCGATAATTGATTAATTAAACTATTTAATTCATTTTTAATCTATTACAATAAATACTAACTCAAAATCTATACTATGAAAAAAATTTATTGCTTTCTTATTCTTTCTTTATTAGTGTCTGGAGTTTCGGCCCAGCAGATTACTTTTGAAGAATACGACTTGCCTAACGGTTTGCACGTCATTTTGCATCAAGACAAAAGCACGCCTATAGTGGTAGCTAGTGTTCTGTATAAAGTTAGTCCTAAGGATGAGGCCGAAAACCGTACAGGTTTTGCTCATTTTTTTGAACATCTTCTTTTTGAAGAAACCAAAAATATCCCTAGAGGAAAATGGTTTAATATTGTTACCTCCAGAGGCGGACAAAACAACGCTTATACCTCAGGAAATTATACCTATTACTATGAAAAACTACCTGCTAATGAGCTTGATTTAGCGCTTTGGATGGAGTCAGAAAGGATGTTGCATCCTATCATAGGAGAAAAAGGAGTGAAGACACAGAATGAAGTGGTTAAAGAGGAAAAGCGATTGCGCTACGACAATCAACCTTATGGAAAATGGATCAGTAGCGTTTATGAAAATTTATTCACCCAACATCCCTATCAGCACTCTCCTATTGGTAAAATGGAACATTTAGATGCTGCTACACTTGAAGAATTTTTGGCTTTTAATAAAAAGTTTTATAACCCCAACAATGCTGTTTTGACAGTTGCTGGATCAATAGATATTGCAGAAACAAAGAAAAAAATAGCCGACTATTTTGGATCAATTCCAAAAGGAGAACCCATAATTAGAAATTATCCTAAAGAACCAGAAATCAGAGAAACTATTAGTGCAAAAGCTTATGATGCTAATATACAATTGCCTGCCCTCTTGATGGCTTATAAAACACCTGGAGAAAATTCAAGAGATAGTCAAATTTTAGAAATGATTTCTTCTTACCTCTCCAGAGGCAAAAGCTCTAAACTATACAAACGAATGGTAGATGAAGAAAAAACGGCATTAAGCGTTGGAGCTTATAATTTCTCCGATGAACTCTACAGCCCCTTTATATTTTTTAGTATTCCAATGGGAGAAACATCTTTAGAACACTTGAAAAAAACTATTGATGAAGAGATAAAATTGCTTCAAAATAATTTGATTGATGAAAACGATTATCAGAAAATATTAAATCAATTTGAATCTGCTTTTGTAAGAGATAATTTATCCGTAGAGAATATTGCAAACACATTGGCTCATTATTATATTATATATGGGGATACTAATTTAATCAATACTCAAATTGAATTATATCGTTCCATTACACGTGAAGAAATTCAAGCAGTGGCACAAAAATATTTAAATTCAAATCAACGTTTGGAGCTGGAGTATTTACCAGAAAGACAAACTGAAAATCCCAAAAAATCATGAAAAAAATTCTCTTTATACTCTGTTTTATAGGCTATATGTCTTTTGGTTACAGTCAAGTAGATAGAACCCAACAACCTGCTTCAAGTCCTGCTCCATCAATCGAAATTGGAAATCCTCAGAAAATTATTTTTGATAACGGCCTCACTTTATTGGTTGTTGAAAATCACAAACTTCCACAGGTTAATATTAACCTACGAATGGATCGTGACTTGGTGGCAGAGAATGAGAAAGTGGGTACTTCAGACTTGTTGTCAAGAATGATGGGCAAAGGTTCAGAAAGTATCCCTAAAGATGATTTTGAAGCTGAAATTGATTTTATGGGTGCCAGCTTAAGTTTTAGCAAAAATGGTAGCTATGCCAGCACTCTCAAAAAATACTTCCCTCGTGTTATGGAACTTTTATACGAAACCACTCTACATCCTAATTTTTTAGAAGAAGAATTTCAAAAAGAAAAGGACAAAACAATTGAAGGTCTGCGTGCAAACGAGAAAAGTGTTACTTCTGCCGCTCGACGGGTAGAAAATTTATTAAGTTATGGGAAAAAGCATCCCTTTGGAGAGTTTATCACCGAAGAAGGAGTCAGCAAACTCACTTTAAAAGATATTGAAGAAAAATACAAGGAACTATATCATGCGGGGAATACTTATGTGATTGTCTCTGGAGATGTTGTTTTCGAAGAAGTAGTTGCTCTAGTTGAACAGTATTTTAGTCAATGGCAACCTAAAAAGCTTTCTTATTCTGAACTTAATGATCCTATCAATGCCCCTACAACAACCCTTCATTTTGTAGAAATGCCTAATGCTGTACAAACCGAAATTGCTTTATTAAATTTAGCTTCATTGAGCAGGCAAAATCCTGACTATTTCCCAATTATGGTTGCAAACCAAGTCTTAGGCGGAGGTGGAGAAGCTCGTCTTTTCCTAAACCTTCGAGAAGATAAGGGATATACATATGGTGCTTATTCGAGTTTTAGGACTGAACACAAGACCAAGTCTATTTTCAGAGCTGGAAGTAGTGTACGTAACGAGGTTGCTGATAGTGCCACTGTTGAAATTTTAAAAGAAGTTAAAAGGCTTACTAATGAACCCATCACAAATGAAGAACTAGAATTGGTCAAAGCTAAATATGCTGGGAGTTTTATTCTTTCGTTAGAAAATCCAGAATTAATCGCAAGTTTTGCCTTCAATGTTCTTACACAAGATTTAGACAAAGATTTTTATAGAGATTTCCTTAAAAATATAAACGCAGTGCAACCGGAGGATGTGCAACGAGTGGCAAAAAAATATCTTTTATATGACCAAGCGCGTATTGTAGTGACAGGGAAAGGAAGAGAAATTTTAGACGCATTAGAAAATATTTCTTTTGAGGGGAAAAAACTACCCATTGAATATCACGATAAATATGGCAATTCTATTGAGCGACCTAATTATGACGTGAAAGCTCCTGAGGGTATCAATGCCTCTTATATCATAACGCAACACCTCAAAGCAATTGGTGGAACGGAAAAGTTGAAATCCATCAATTCGTTAAAAACGAACTATTCTGGAGAGATTCAAGGCACTACTCTGGCTATAGAATCTACCGTGACCAATGAAAAACAAATGCTTGTTGAAATGAAAATGATGGGAAGTACCATGCAAAAACAGGTGATTAATAAGACCAAAGGCTACATGATAACACAAGGTCAGAAAATGGATTTGGAGGGTGATATGCTTTCCAAAATGATAGAAGATGCAGAGATTTTTCCCGAATTGAATATGGATACTGAAACGATAGAATTTTTGGGTGAAGTTGACCTCGATGGTGTTAAAGCTTATGAGATAAAAGTATCGGACAATAAAACCCTTTTTTATGATATTAATAGTTTTTACAAATTACAATCTACTGAAACAGTATCTATACAAGAACAAATTCAGACAACCATCATCAAATTTAAAGATCATAAAGAAACAGAAGGAATCATTTTACCGCATACTACTGTTGTTAGCATGGGGCCACAAGAAATTAACTTTACCCTTGAAAAAGCAACTTTTAATGACCCTATTGATCCCCAAATTTTTGAATGATTAATTTTTAGGGGCTTTATCATATCTTTGAAACAACTTTTTAGCCATGAGAAAAATATTTTTAATTATAGGATTCCTATTCTTAGCTTGCCAAAATGAAAAAGTTCCTAAAATTATTTTAGTGGATACTAAAGTAGAAGCTATTGATAAAAATGTTTCCAAACAAGCTGCTAAATTATCAATTGATGGAATGATGTGTGCTATCGGCTGCGCAGCAACTATTGAAAAAAACCTTTCTAAAACCCAAGGTGTAGTCTCAGCACAAATTGATTTTGAATCTAAAACGGGTTGGGTAATCTATGATACAACATCAGATGTGAACCCACAAAGTCTTATTGCAATAGTTGAAAAAAGTGGAGACGGAAAAACGTATAAGGTTAGTGCATCTTCTAGTATCAATCCATTAGAGGTACCTCTTAAAAACTAGTCCCATTGTATGGTTTCCATAAAATGGGTCAAATCTTTTTGAAGATATTGTATGGCCGGATAGAGCGAATCGTAATTGGGTTGAGCATAAAAATAAAGTGATCCAATTAAAAAATGACGCGTACTGTCTGTCACAAAAAACTGAAATTGAGAGGCCGCATCTCCTTCAACTGAAAACAAGGTTCCGTAGACTTTTTCTTTAGGGTTGATAAAAAGTTTCTCTGGAATAGAGGTTGCTTTCACTACATGTTTGTAGGGCAATTGATAGGCGTCATTTAGAAGGTCATTTAAGTTTTCTTTAATAGGTTTATAATTTAAATAAAGCGTTGCTTTCATTTTTGGGTAAACCAATTTAATCCCCCTTTTGTCATCAATAATTTTAGCCAATTGGTTGTGCTCAAATGAAAATGGATAAGCCGAAATATGAAGCGAATAGTTCGCTTCTGGATATTCTAGTCTCAAATATCCTTTTGGTAGAGGCTGCTGCACCTGTTCGCAAGAAATTATCAAAAGCAAGAAGAGTAAAAATTGTTGTAGTTTCATCCTCAATTTGAAATTATTGATTTAGGAACATACACTTTTACTTGAACAATTCTTTTTCGATCAACCTCTTCAATAGTGAATTGAAATCCCTTAAAATGAATTTTTTGTCCTTTTCGAGGTAATTTCTGTGCTAGCTCCAACAACAGTCCAGCGAGTGTTTCTGCTTCTCCTTTAATGTCATCAAAAAATTCTTCCTGCTGCAATTCAATTACCTTGACAAAGTCCTTAATGTTAATTTTTCCTTCAAAAACAAAAGTATTATTATCGATTCTAGAATATCTCAAGGCATCCTCATCAAATTCGTCACTAATCTCTCCAACAATTTCTTCTAGTATATCTTCAAGAGTTATAAGCCCTGATGTACCTCCATATTCATCAACTACAATTGCCATATGCATCTTTTTGCTTTGAAAATCGTGTAGTAAATCATCTAGTTTTTTATTTTCAGGAACATAATAGGGGGATTTGAGCAGTTTCTTCCAATCAAATTTCTTTTTTTCAAGATGTGGTAGTAAGTCTTTTACATAGAGAATGCCTGTTATTTCATCTAATTTATCCTTATAAACTGGAATTCTTGAATACCCTTTTTCTGTAATTTGTTCTAAGACTTCTGTAAATGAAGTTGTGTCGGCTAAAGCAAAAATGTCAATTCTAGGACACATCACTTGCTTGGTGTCTGTGTTGCCAAAATTCACAATTCCTTCTAAAATTTTTTGTTCTTCTTGGGTGGTCTCATGATCAGAAGTAAGCTCCAAAGCCTTGGAGAGATTATCAACCGAAAATCCCTTTCTCTTCTGGCCTAAACGATCTTCTAAAAACCCTGTAGTTTTGCTCATGGGCACCGTTAGCCAAAATAAAAAATATCGATCTAAAACACTGATGGGCAAGGCCATCAAACGTGCAAAATTTAAGGCATTTCGGTTGGCATAAATTTTTGGTAAAATTTCTCCAAAAATTAGAATAATTGCTGTAATAATTCCAATATCAATAACCAACTGAAGTGTTTCATTCTCAATGCCCGTCATATAAAATTGTCGCAGAGAAGCAAAAAGTAATACAATTGCAATATTGATGAAATTATTTGCGATCAATATGGTGGCCAATAATCTTTTAGGACGATCTAATAACCCTTCAATACGAACTGCCGCTCTTGTTTTACGTAGTTTTTCTTCCCACAGCTTGGGGGTCAGAGAAAAGAAAGCCACTTCAGCACCTGAAACTAAAGCCGATAGGATTAACAACAAAACGACTAAAAAAGATTGAATGAGCAAAGAAAAACTCTCATTCCAAAAGCTAAATGCGTATACGGTTATGGGTTCAGGATCCAATCAAAAAAAATTAAAAGGGTAGATCATCATCAGGTGGTACTTCTTGACTTACAGAAGGTGAAGTTTCATTTGAAGAGCTTTTTTCTCCCGAAATTTCTCCTCCTTTATTACTTAAAAAAGTAAAATCATCAACATTGATTTCGGTTGTATAACGATCATTGCCATCTTCTCCTGTCCACTTGCGCGTCTTGATTCTTCCTTCAATATATACCTTATCTCCTTTGCTGAGATACTTCTCGCAAACTTCTGCTGCTTTGTTTCGCACAACAATATTGTGCCAGTCTGTGTTTGTCACTTTCTCACCAGTTGACTTATTGGTGTAGGTTTCGTTTGTTGCAAGGGGGAAGCGTCCTAAGGCTCCACCATTGTCAAAATAATGCATTTTAACGTCGTCACCTAGATGACCTATCAACATAACCTTGTTTAGTGTACCGCTCATGATTCTAAATTTTTGGGATTAACTCTGTAGTAAATTTAAAAAATCGTTAGGAATTTTCGAAAAATTCATTGATAAAGTTTTGAAGAGCAACAGGAACGGGATAGTCTTGCAGATCATTATGGGTAACCCCCTGATTATGTTTTTTTTCACTTTTAGCAATCCAAAAAGTAAGGTGCAATTCTTGATGACTCAGCTTATGAAGAATTGGTGTTTTGTTCCATTTCTTCCATGAGAAAGCATCATTTATCTTTTTCTTCGCTTCAGCTGGTAGCTTTTTTAAATTCTTATTGGACTCCCAAAGAGGAAATTGATAGAGTTGTTGCCAGATTCCTTTTGAAAAACGCTGTTCTAAAATAAACTGATTTGTTTTATCTAAAAAAACCAAGTAATTGAAGTACCGTTTTTGAATTTTAATCCTTTTTAATTTAACTGGCAGGGTGTGAACTTTTTCATTTTGAAAGGCATAGCACGAAGATTGAAAAACACATTGAGAACAGTTTGGGTTTTTAGGAATGCATTGGAGAGCCCCAAACTCCATTAATGCTTGGTTAAAATTACCTGGTTGTTTAGGATCCATTAATTGTTGTGCTTTGCTTTTAAAAAGTGTAAATGAAACTGAAGTATTGATTGGTTCATCGATGCCAAAACATCTTGATAAGAGACGATAAACATTGCCATCAACAACAGCTTGTGGTTGGTCAAAACAAATGGAAGCAATGGCACTTGCCGTATAATCTCCCACACCCTTGAGTTGTAACAATTCATCAAAATTAGATGGAAATTGCCCAGCATATTCATTAACAATCGTTTTAGCAGTGGTTAACAAATTTCTTGCTCGGCTATAATACCCTAAACCTTGCCATAGTTTTAAAACCTCTGTTTCATGCGCTTGAGCAAGTTTATTTATTGTTGGAAAAGCACCTATGAACTTTAAATAGAATGGTAACCCCTGTTGTGTTCTAGTTTGTTGTAATATAATTTCTGACAACCAGACCTTATAGGGGTCCGTTGTTTCTCGCCAAGGAAAATTTCTTTGGTGGGTGGAATACCATTCTAATAAAAGTGTTGTCCAAGACAAAATAAGATTCCTTTTTTTAAGCGTCAAGTATAATATAAAAACTTTAAACAGAGGGTTTTATAATTTTATTTATATATTTGCGAGCCTTTATAAACGGAAATAAAATATCAAAAATTTATATAAAAATGACCAAAGCAGACATCGTTTCAAACATTTCAGATGACTTGGGCATAGACAAAACAGATGCTCAAGCAACAGTTGAAAAATTCATGAGAGAAATCAAAGGTGCACTTGAAAAAGGTGAAAATGTTTACTTAAGGGGGTTTGGTAGTTTTATTATTAAAACAAGAGCTGCTAAAACTGGAAGAAATATTTCAAAAAATGTGGCTGTTCAAATTCCTGCCCATAACATTCCTTCATTTAAACCAGCAAAAACGTTTTTACATGGAGTAAAATCAAAAGTTCCTGTATCATAAAAAATATAATTTAATACTTAAATTTTCTATCTATGCCAAGTGGTAAAAAAAGAAAAAGACATAAGGTAGCAACTCATAAGCGAAAAAAACGTAGACGAGCCAATCGCCACAAGAAAAAATAGTGTTTGGCAAGACACTTAAAACATTTACCAAAGTTCATTGAAAATGGTTTCAAATAAAATTGAAGCCTCAGGAAAATCCTGAAAAATATGTTTAATCCGTCAAAGGCTATGCCTTTGGCAAAAATTTTATCAGAGTGAATAAAGAATTAATTATACGTTCAAATTCCTCTGTTGTTGATTTTGCACTGCTCAAGGATGGAAAATTAATTGAGCTAAATAAAGAAGTTGAGGATAACAAATTTTCGGTAGGCGACATTTTTGTTGCTAAAATTCGAAAACCTGTTCAAGGTCTCAATGCCGCCTTTGTCAATGTGGGGCATGAAAAAGATGGTTTTTTACACTATCACGACCTTGGGCCTAAGTTTCCGTCACTTTTTAAATACATTAAACAGGTAAGTACAGGTAAAAGCAAAGATTATTTTTTAAGAAATTTTCGTTACGAAAAAGATATAGAGAAAGACGGTCTAGTAAGTGATGTGCTGAATGCTAAACAGACCCTTCTAGTTCAAGTGGTCAAAGAGCCCATTTCAACTAAGGGGCCTCGTTTGAGCTCTGAGATTTCATTAGCTGGTCGATTTATGGTCCTCATGCCTTTTTCAGATAGAATTTCAATTTCACAGAAAATTGAAGATCGCAACGAAAAGAACAGATTAAAAAAGTTAGTCCAAAGTATACGTCCAAAAGGATTTGGTATCATCATTAGAACAGTAGCAAAAGATCAAAAAGTGGCTGCTCTAGATGCTGACTTGCAACAATTGTTAAAACGTTGGAAGGAATTGTCTTTAAAATTAAAATCAATAGAGACGTTTCCCTCAAAAGTGTTGAGCGAAATCAATCGCTCTTCATCCATTTTAAGAGATATTTTTGACGATCATTTTACGGGAATTCATGTTGATGATCGCATTATGCATCAAGAAATCAAAACTTATCTTTCTAGCATTGCACCAAAAAAACAAGGGATTGTAAAAATCTATAATAACCACATTCCTATTTTTGAAAAATTTGGTGTTGACAAGCAAATTAAAAATGCTTTTGGAAAAACAGTTTCCATGCAAAAGGGAGCTTACTTGGTTATTGAACACACAGAAGCATTACATGTGATAGATGTAAACAGTGGTAATCGTTCTAACCGATCAAAAAGTCAAGAAGACACCGCAATGGAAGTGAATATGATTGCCGCCTCCGAAATTGCTAGACAATTAAGATTGCGTGATATGGGAGGTATAATTGTAGTCGATTTTATCGATCTCAATACGAATGCTAATCGAAAAAAACTGTTTGAACACCTTCAAAAGGAAATGCAGGAAGACAGAACAAAACATAAAATTCTGCCTCCTAGCCGTTTTGGACTCATACAAATTACTAGACAAAGGGTGCGCCCCGAGATGAATATTAAAACCAAAGAACCCAATCCTAACGGATCAGGTGAGGTTGAAGCACCAGTCGTTTTAATTGACAAAATCAACACAGAGCTTAGTAAGATTACTAAGAATAAGCGCAACAAAGGCGAAACGTATTTTTTACACGTTCATCCCTTTGTAGCCGCCTATCTATTGCAAGGACTTCCATCCGTTCGTACGCAATGGTATTTTAAATATCAAAAGTGGATCCGCATTATACCACGCCACGCTTACCGTTATTTGGAGTTTCATTTTCTCAATAAAAAAAGAAAACTACTCCGCAGTTAATATCAATACACTACCGCCTCTAACCAGGGGCGGTTTTTTTTTGAATGAATTTTTAAATCACTGCATTCCTAAATATTCTATCAATACCTTATATTTAAAATACATTTAATTTTAACGATGCCAAAGCCAGAATTTTTGCCAACAGAGGCACGAAAAAAATTGGAGCGGTTTTGTATTTATCAAGAGCGATGCCACCAAGAGGTTTGGGCAAAACTCTACAGCCTAGGGATATCTAAATCTACTTCAGAAGCTATTGTGAGTTATCTCATTGAACAAGATTTTTTAAATGAAACACGTTTTGCATGTGGCTTTGCACGCGGAAAATTTAATCAAAAAAAATGGGGAAAGAATAGAATTTTATTGGAGTTAAAAAAAAGAAATATAAGCGACTATAATTGCAACAAGGCCCTATTAGAAATAAATGAAGCCGACTATGAGGAAACTTTTTCGTCCCTTTTTGAAAAAAGAAAAGAAATGGTAAAGCATTATTCACCATTAATCCAAAAAAGAAAAATAATGGATTATCTGCTCTATCGAGGTTGGGAAAAAGACCGGATTTATACCGCCCTAAATTCGTGATTCTAAAAACGAAATTGGATTCCCACAAGCGCATTGAGCCCTGGCATAGGTACTAAATTTGTTTCTGTGTAGCGGGTGTCGAGTAGGTTATTAATCATAAGGTTTAATTCCCACTTTTTTTGTTTCCAAACCAGATTAAAATCAATTACGGTGTATCCTTCTTGGATGGGTCTCTCACCATATTTAATAGCTGTAAAGAAATACCAGTGGTCACTAAACTGGGCTTGGTAGGTGGCAGTAAAGTGATGTTTTAACGAATTGATGCTGTATCTCGAATAGGGCACTATACCCTCGGCTAAATTATCATTGAGAAAAGCATAGCCCATGATGAGTTTTTGGGGTTGCCCCTCAAGAATAAATTGCCATTGGAATTCAGCTTCTATTCCGTTGGTGGTTAGCTCTTGGATATTGTTAGCCTCCCACTTTGATGCTTCGTCAAATTTGACATAATCAATTAAATCACTCGCTTTGCGATTAAAATAGGCCAAATAGTATTGGACCTTATCTGTGCCATATCGAAAGCCTACTTCTCCTGTAAGGGCTTTCTCTGGTTTAAGATTGTTATTCCCTTGAGTAGTAAAGTCGCTGTAGAAAAGATCAGTATAGGTGGGGATTCGATAAGTATAACCTGCGTTAGCATATAGGATAATCTTTGGCGAAAAAGTCCAACCTATATCTAAACCAGGGTAGGAGAAATTACTAAAATCGCTATAGCTGTTGAAAGCAACACCAGGTGTTATTGATAATTGGTTTTTCAAAAACAAAAACCGGTGTTCTAAAAAAAGGGTCGATACACTCCTATTGCGATCGCCTAAATTATTACTGTTTATGGTATTACTAAAAACATCTACTCCTAACCCTGTAGTACCCAACTTTGATTGATAGGTTGCATTGACAGAGCCACCTACTTTTTGTGTTTTATGTAAATTTTCATAAATAGCTGGATTCTCTCTTATGTAGACATAATGATCTTCACCCCCTCTCCAATATAATTGTGGTCTGAAAATCCAATTGCCTTTTTGCCATTGAGTTTGAACAGCTGCCCACTGAGCCTCGGTTTCTTCATATTGATCTTTGGCTTGGGGTGAGGCATAAAAGCCATTAGCTCCGAATTTACGATCGGTGAAACTGGCAATGAATTGAAGAGGGGATTGTGATTTCTTTAAGAGGTTGGCTCGAATCAAATACTGCTGGTTTTTGAAGTCTGTATTATACCGATACCCATCTGATTTATTATTTCCAAGGTGCACTAAATAAGAAGCATTTTCTCCTGCATATTGAAAGTTTCCATTTAAAAACAATTGTCCAAAGGCACCTGATTGAATACCCAATTTGCCTCCTGTTTCATAATCTGTTTTGGTAATAATGTTTATTGCACCTGTAAAAGCGTTTTGTCCAAATACCCTAGCTGCTGGGCCTTTAATTATTTCCATTCGATCTATGACTTCCACAGGGGGCAAAAAATTGAGAGTGTGATGTCCCGTTTGAGCCTCATCTAGCTTTATCCCGTCTACAAGAAGCAAAGTTTGATCAAAGCTACCTCCCCTAATATAAAGATCAGCTTGGGTGCCTGCTGTCCCCCTTTGACGAATATCAATTCCTGCAATTTGTTGAAGTGCAACAGCAACAGAGGGTACTCCACTAGAGCGCAGTGTTTCTCCTGTTATGATTTGTAAAGTGCGCTCATTCTTTGAGAAAGGTAGAGCAATACGATTGGTTGAAACAACTACTTCTTTTAATTGTTGTGAAACACTGAGACTATCACCCTGACCATAAAGTATAATTGTGTTACAAAAAAGAATAAAAGTAGACCCAATGAAACGCAACATAATCATAATTTTAAGAGGTCCTGAGGGAGTCGTTTCTTTAGTAGCTTATTCTGCTAACAAAACTATTTTATTATTTCTCATTTCAATAACTCCTGAATTTATAGGGAAATAATAGTGCCCTTCATTTTCTAAAACAATTTTTTCTCTCACCTCTTCGGAGAGGTTTAATTCACCTTGAATTTTGACTTTCCCTTTTGTTAGAGTCGAAACGATTGGAGCGTGCTGGTTTAAGATTTGAAAAGAGCCTTTTGTTCCAGGAACGGTTATACTTTGTATTTCTCCACTAAATAAAGTAGTTTCGGGCGAAACAATATCAATATACATAGTTTTAAACTTCAGCAAGCATTTTTTCTCCAGCTTCAATGGCCTCTTCAATTGTTCCTTTGAGATTGAAAGCGGCTTCTGGTAGATGGTCTAGTTCCCCATCCATAATCATATTGAATCCTTTAATAGTTTCTTTAATATCCACTAAAACTCCAGGAATTCCTGTAAACTGTTCAGCTACATGAAAGGGCTGTGAGAGGAAGCGTTGCACGCGTCGAGCACGAGCTACTGCAAGTTTATCTTCTTCAGACAATTCTTCCATCCCCAAAATAGCAATAATATCCTGCAACTCTTTATAACGCTGCAATAATTCTTTCACACGTTGGGCACAAGCATAGTGTTCATCGCCTAAAATATCTGAAGTGAGGATTCTAGATGTAGAATCTAAAGGATCTACAGCCGGATAAATTCCCAGTTCTGCAATTTTTCTAGATAATACTGTCGTGGCATCTAAGTGTGCAAATGTTGTTGCTGGTGCCGGGTCCGTTAAATCATCTGCTGGCACATAAACGGCCTGTACTGATGTGATAGAGCCTTTTTTTGTAGAAGTTATTCGCTCTTGCATGGCTCCCATTTCTGTCGCTAGTGTAGGTTGATATCCAACGGCGGAAGGCATCCGCCCTAATAGAGCCGATACTTCAGAACCTGCTTGTGTAAACCTGAAGATATTATCTACAAAAAACAAAACGTCTTTTCCTTGCCCATCTCCAGCTCCATCACGAAAGTATTCGGCAACAGTCAATCCAGAGAGGGCTACTCGGGCTCGGGCTCCAGGAGGTTCATTCATCTGACCAAATACAAAGGTTGCTTTTGATTCCTTGAGGGCTTCTTTATCCACTTTCTTAAGGTCCCATCCACCTTCTTCCATAGAATGCATAAAATCATCTCCGTATTTGATGATTCCTGATTCTAACATTTCACGCAATAAATCATTCCCCTCACGGGTTCTTTCTCCAACTCCAGCAAACACTGAAAGTCCACCATGGCCCTTTGCAATGTTATTAATTAGTTCTTGAATAAGCACTGTTTTGCCTACACCTGCACCACCAAACAATCCAATTTTTCCACCTTTAGCATAGGGCTCAATTAAATCAATTACTTTAATACCAGTAAACAAAACTTCAGTAGAAGTAGAAAGATCTTCAAAGGCCGGTGGTTCCCTATGAATAGGCAAACCATTTTCCCCTGCCTTGGGTAAATTTTCCATTCCATCAATGGCATCACCAATCACATTGAATAAACGTCCATAAACGGACTCCCCAATAGGCATTTGAATCGGGCTGCCTGAAGCTACGGCAATTGCGCCGCGGCTAAGACCGTCTGTCGAGTCCATAGAAACTGTTCTCACGGTATCTTCTCCAATGTGTGATTGAACCTCTAAAACAAGAATTGAACCGTCTTCTCTTTTAATTTCTAAAGAATCATAAATATTGGGTAGTTCATTGTTTTCTCCCGCAAATTCAACATCTACAACAGGACCGATGATTTGGGATACAATGCCTTGCGATTGCGCCATCTTTTTTGGATTTATTTTTTGCATTGCAAATATAGTAGGATAGGGATAGATTCACTATCAATTTTTAGGTTTTTTACTAAAAAAAGGGGCTATAAAGCCCCTTCATTAAACAACTAAAAGGTTGCTATTGTAAATTGTAAGTGGCTCTTAAATTAACTCTTCTTCCGATAACTGGCATTCTTGGGAAGGTTCTATATTGTTGGTCAAACAAGTTTGTTACGGATAAATCTAGTTTAACACCACTTGTTAATTTATACCCTAAACTGACATCAACCAAATTCTTTGCTTGAACAGTTCCTGCATAAAACCCTTGATTAGAGTTGAATTCATCGTCATGTTGAAAAGCTAAAGAAGCTTGAAAACCATCTCTATCAGTGAAGGTTGCCCCTAAACGATACTTAAATAAGGGTGCGTTAAGAAAATCTGGAAAAGGTAAACCGTCGTCATCTTCTTCTCCAGGTATCCATTCGTTTTGACTCAACCAAGAAGCATTTCCCCAAAAAGTCAATTTATCGGTTGCGAAATACTCCATAGATATGTCACTACCCCAGTGTGATCGAGTAACATTATCAAAAATTCTGTACCCTGCAGAGATGTGCGTGATGCCATCTCCTTGCGGAACTCTTTGAGATTCTATTGCTCCAATAAATTCAGAACTAATAGCACCCAAATAACCTTGCCCCCCTTGAATGAAAGCCCCTCCAACAAGAGCTTGAACTTCGGCAGAAGCCGCCTCAATTGCAGGTGCTATAAAGGGAGCAGCGGCAGCTGCTGTGGCGTCAGTAACAGAGGGTATTGCTGGAGAACCCGGGAAAAGCGCCCCTTCTGGCGCTCCGGTAGCCCATATTGACTGTGGGATGCCTTGTGCTTCGTATTGTGCTTGTACACTTGCTTGAACTTGTGCATTGACTCCATTAGTCACCGCCTGGGTAATTGCTCCACTAATAACAGGATCTGAAGCAAAATCTGAAGCCACACGGGCCCCAAGATCTGCCGGTATTCCACTAGAATTATTTAATCTAAAGGTAGGGCCTATGGCCGTATTTTGGGTTGATCCAGTTCTTGAGAAAGTGTAAACATCAATTCCCAAAGCAAATTTGTCACCCAAGAATCCTTTATACCCAATCTCCCAAGAAGAAGTTGTCCCCAAGAGTGCTGAGGGCGTACCTATAGCTGTTGGCATGGGGCTACCATTATAAACATTATAGCCTTCAATAGTTCCTGATGTTCCTGAAGGCACGTATGTACTAAAAAAGTTTTGAACAAGTGGCAAAAGGGGAGCATAAGATGGGCTTGCTCCAACCCCGGCATATAGTTGAGGTAATACTTGTCCAGCCACTGCGCCATAAGGTACAGCTAAAGGCCAATCTGTGGTGTTTGCAGGCACTACAGCTCCACCCCCTCCAATTATTTCTATTGGAGCGTTTGGATCAAAATTCTGTGCTGATGCTTGACCTGATAACCATACATCTGAAATACCTGGTGCTGGTATTGAAACTGGAAAATCCAAATACATTTCTAAGGTGCTTGGCCCAAATGTTGCTTCGTTATATGATAATCTAAAACTATTTTTTTCATTCGGTTTGAATACCAAGGCTACTCTAGGCGCAATTTTACCCTTATCAATAAAACTCGGTTTATCATATCGTAAAGCATAAGTCAAATCCAGTTTATCGCTAAACCGCGAAGTACCCTGTCCATAAAATCCGTAAAGAACATAATCTACTTTTCCTTCATTTTGACCAAATAAGGTATTGTCTGTAATTACGTCTATGTTTCTGTAATCAAATCCAATAGTAAAGTTTGAATCTAAGAAACTTTTTGCTTCAAAATTATATTGAAATTGACCCTCTAAAGCCGATCTTTTTGTAATGATTCTTTGCGCTGTCAAATACAAATAAAAAGGTTCTTTTCCTTCACCTCCATCATTAAAGTTATAAGATATCTGACCAAAAAAACCGCCAGAATTAACTCTGGCTTGAGCCCAATAATCATTTCCAGCACCAACACCTGGGCCCTGATTTTGGTTGACAAGAAAACTACCTGCATTCCAGCCTCCAGAGACTACTGCTTCAGTGTTGTCATTTGGTCTAAATTCGAGGTGGGCATTCACACTTGAACTTTCATATTGGCCTAAATAAGAATTCCCATCGCCATCGGGGTCTAATTCAGACTGGGTTAAAATTGGAGTTGAAGGCACTTGGCTTGGATCAATTCTCCCATTAGCAACAATGGGCTGGAAAATACCGTTAGCTGTAGCAGCATTTATTTGATCATTAAAATCCCCATCCAAATCTGGGTCTAGTTGAAATTCGTCACCCCGCTTATATTGTGCATTAATTTTAAATCCGAAGGTTTTCTTTTCATTTGCATAGGCATGCCTCACTGCCGCAGAAAAAGTATTTAAGTTTCCACCAATAAGTTCAACTGAGGTACCTGGTTTATCAATGGCTTTTTTAGAGAAAAAGTGAACAACACCTGACTCAACACCAAATCCATACAGGGCAGAAGCAGCCCCTCTAACCACCTCAACTCGGTCTAAATCTAAGTTAGACAGACCCGACTGTGCATTGAAGAAAGATCCACTAGCAGGGGATTGTAAGAAACGATAATCTAAAATTGGGAAAACACTCGTCCCAAAAACCCCAGAGCCTGCTCTCATTTCAAAATTGATTGAATTCGCAGATTGCTGTTGAAATTGAATTCCTGGAACATTGATCAAGTTTCTAATAGGATCATTGACGTTGGCGTTATTTGTTAACTCTTCAGAAGAAAGAATAGTGATTGACGCTGGTGCATCTAATACTTTTTCAGATCGTCTAGAGGCGGAAACAACTATTTCGTCTAAATTTTGACCAGGAACTAGCATCACATCAATTCTTTGGTCTGCAGAAACCACTTCAATTTGCTGACTTGCAAAACCTATGGAACTAATTTCCAAAGTAAAAGGTGGAGATGCAGAAGTGTTTAATAAGAAATTTCCATCAAAATCTGTTGTGGTTCCTGTGTTTGAACCCAAAACAATAATGTTGACACCTGGAATTAATTCCTGTGTCTCGGCATCCATCACAGAACCAGAGATTTTACTCTGCGCGTGGACAGTCATAGCACTAAACATCAAAAGTAATAACGTTAGCACTCTAAAAGAATATATATGTTTCATCGAGTTGTAATTAGTTTTGTTTTCTGTTTTATCTAATTAATAGTAATCATTCAAATTTTGGAAAATGTCTCCGAAATTTTATTTCAAATTTAAGAAATTATTTAGTACAAAAGGGGTTCTGCTCCAGAACTAATAATCTTTTTTACGCGAATCATATGGTTAGAAGAACTATTTCATTTGCATTTTTTTCCTAATCAGCTTTTTGGTCTGGATGTCATTTTTATTTAATATGATCGTTTAAAATTGTATGTTTAACTCAATAATTAAGTTACGGTTGAAACAAATACTATATTTCCTGTTAAAGTTTTACATCAAAACTTACAGCTATATTTATTTTAGGAACATTAAACTTTACGGTTTAGAAAACATTCCTAGAGATGGTGGTGTGTTGTATTCTCCCAACCACCAAGGTGCCTTTTTAGACCCACTTTTAGTTGGTGCCTTTACACCAGAAACGATAACCTCACTAACAAGAGCTGATGTATTCAATGGGCCACAAAAGTGGTTTTTTGATGTACTCAAAATGCTGCCGGTTTATCGCATTCGGAATGGTTATCAAAATTTAAAGAAAAATGATGCCACCTTCAAACAATGCTATTCTCTATTGGGAAACAAAGGAAATATGCTCATGTTTTCAGAGGGTGGACACCATGACGAATACTATCTTCAAACACTATCTAAGGGAAGCAGTAGACTTGCTTATCAAGCACAAATGAAATATCCAAAAGAAAAAATCTATATCATGCCTGTAGGTCTCAATTATGGTCATCATAAACAAGCGCGATGTAGCCTACATTTTGTTTTTGGAACGCCACTTTTAGTTCAAGATTTTATTACTCCATCCGCTTCTGAAGCACAAATCATAAATCAGGTGAAGGAAGCCTTAACCTATAAAATGAAAGCATGTCTTTGGATTCCTGAGGAATCGAATCAATATGAACAACAAAAAAAGTGGATCAATGCAAAAAATACCTTGTTAGAGTTTAGTGACTTAAAGGAAAAATTGGCACTCGGCGAAGGTTTATTAAACGCTAAGAAAATATCCGGACGAAATTTATTGGGACACATTCTGAGTCTTCCAAACCTTATACCACTATGGATAACAAGAGTAATCATTAACCGCTCTGAAGACAGGGTTTTTGTCAGTTCAATCAAGTATGCTTCTGGTGCATTTCTTTTCCCCATTTGGTGGCTTTGCTCTACCCTAGCAATTGCAACATTTTTTAGTCTATCAATTGCATTGCTTTATTTTTTGGTCTCTCTAGCTTCACTCTTCTTGAGACAACGAATACTATTAATTTAGTATTTGCATAAGTAATGCTTATAATTATTAAATATCTTGATGAAAGAGGCAGGATTTAATTCTTTTTTATAAGTATTATCTATGCTTAATTATTTTTAATAAGTATTTATAATTATTAGTCTGTCCCGCAGGATTTTTTACCTTTGTCGTATGTATGATGTAGTGATTATTGGTGCTGGGCCTATAGGTTTGGCTTGTGGGATTGAGGCAGAGAAAAAGAACTTTAATTATTTGATTTTAGACAAAGGTCCTCTTGTCAATTCCATTTATAATTATCCGTTAAATATGACCTTTTTTTCAACCTCAGACAAACTTGAAATAGGCAATGTTCCATTTGTTTCGCACCAACCAAAACCTACACGTGCTGAGGCGCTAGAATATTACAGGCGTGTGTCTTCACATTGGGAATTAAACACTCATCTTTATGACGGTGTAAAATCAATTGAACGCAACAAAGATCACTTTGTAGTAAAAACTACAAAAAATATTCATCAAGCAGCAAATATTGTTGTTGCCACTGGTTTTTATGATGCCCCCTATTTATTAAACGTCCCTGGTGAAAACCTCCCAAAAGTACTTCACTACTACAGAGAACCTCACCCTTTTTTTGACATGAATTTGGTTGTTGTTGGAGCAGCAAATTCTGCAGTTGATGTAGCTCTTGAAACCTACCGTAAAGGGGCGAAAAGTGTAACTATGCTAATAAGAGAACCAGAAATAGGCACTAATGTAAAATATTGGGTTCGACCAGATATCATTAACCGAATTAAAGAGGGCAGCATTAAGGCCCATTTCAATACAATTATAACTGCAATTACAGAGACAGAAGTCTTATTTAAAAACGATATGGGGAAACAAAAAATTGAGAATGATTTTGTTTTAGCCATGACAGGGTATCAACCCAACTTTGGGTTGTTAGAATCTCTTGGTGTGACCTTTAAAGAGGATGAACATAAGACCCCAAAATACAATCCTGAAACGATGGAGTCATTTGCACCTGGAGTATATTTGGCTGGTGTTGTTTGTGGAGGATACAAAACAAATAAGTGGTTTATAGAAAATTCTAGAGATCATGCTCCACTGATTATGGAGGCCATTCAAAAGTGATTTTCCGAATAGGGTAAATCCCCTATTTTTTTAATCTAATTCAGAATGCGTTTCTTTGTCTAAAGTTATTCAAAAGTGCAATTTTTACTTATTCCCGACTCCTTCAAAGGTAGCCTCTCCGCAATTGAGGTAACACAAATTATGAGTGCCTGTATTGAAAAAGTATTGCCTAGAAGCAATTATACCACTTTCCCGTTTTCCGACGGCGGGGAAGGTGCCTTGGACACTTTAGTTGAAAAAGCAGCAGGAAAATTAATTTTTTGTGACAGCGTCGATGCACTGAACAGAAAAATTAATAAGCCATACTTTATGTTTGAAAAAGAGGCTACCGGATGGATTGAACTCTCGCAATGTGCAGGTCTAGTCGGCATAGAAAAAAAGAGACAAAACCCTCTAAAAACCAGCACATTAGGAGTCGGGCATCAAATCAAACATGCATTGGATCTAGGCTGTCGAAAGATCATTTTGGGAATAGGAGGTAGTGCAACGCATGACTTAGGGGCGGGAATTTTTGTCGCGCTTGGTGGACAATTATTAGATCATAGAGGTCATGCTGTTTTTCCTTCAGGTGGAAATTTAAATAGGGTATACAAGATTGATAACTCATTAATTGATTCAAGAATCGAACAAACTGAATTTGTGATTGCCTGCGATGTGAACAATCCGCTTTTAGGAGAAAAAGGGGCAGCATATGTTTATGCGACTCAAAAGGGAGCTTCATCTAATATGATTGAAACACTTGAGACCAATGGGGCGCATCTTATCCAATTAATAGAGCATTTGAACGGCCAAAGACTTAATTCCATTGAAGGAGGTGGAGCAGCAGGTGGTGTTGCCGCTGGATTGAAAGGATTACTCGATGCCCAAATTACTAATGGCTTTGACTTATTATCTAAAAAAACAGCATTAGAAAAAGCTTTACAGAAAGCAACTATTATTTTTACGGGAGAAGGACGATTTGATGGTCAAACTGCTGCTGGAAAGCTACCGTTTAAAATTGCTCAATGGGGTGATGAACAAAAAAAGATTACTTTTATTTTTGCTGGTTCAGTTGACCCATTAGTAAAGCAAGACAAACTATCTGCAAACATAAGACTCATCAATTGCAAACCAGAGCATCAAAACACTGAGGAAGCAATGAAGTTCGCAAAGCAAAACTTACAAAATCGAGTCTTAAGCGTTTTAAATGAGTTAAAAAAATTAGACTAGTCACAACATGATTTTGTCACTTGTATTTGTTTTTATTGTAATTGTGTGGATTGTCATTGGCACCTCAACACTAAAACTTCACCCTTTTTTAGTCCTTTTGATAGGCGGCGTTCTGTTAGGCTTTTTACTAGGTCTTGATCCGTTCTCCATCTTCCAAACTTTATTGAATGGCTTTGGAGGGACCATGAAAAGTATCGGTTTTTTAATCCTTTTTGGAACACTTATTGGCACCTCTCTTCAACATTCTGGTGGGACTAATGCGTTGGCAAATGGGGTACTTCGGTATTTGCATAAATTACCACTACCAATTGCGATTAGTTGTATTGGCTATTTGGTTTCTATTCCAGTTTTTTGTGACGCTGCCTTTGTGATCCTAGCCCAATTAAATAAAAGTTTGGCGCAAAAAACAAAAACCTCATTTGTTGGACTAAGCGTGGCGCTTTCCACAGGTCTCTTTGCCCCACATGTTCTGATTCCTCCCACTCCAGGGCCCTTGGCAGCGGCTGCCAATCTAGACTTGGCCAATCTTTTTCCACTAATCATAACAGGCGCCATCATTGGTCTAATTTTAATTCTTACTGGAGGTCTTTTTGCGTTATATATAAGTAAATTATACCCCTACAAGGAAGTGGATTTGGAAGAGCCTATTCTTGAACCAAAAGAAGACAAAACACTTCCCTCATTTAAGCAAGCTATTCTGCCCATATTACTTCCACTGCTGTTAATGTGTCTAGGTGCGTTAATTCCTAAAAGTGCCTTGACCACTCAACAGTTGGAACTAGTTCAAGTGTTGAGTAATCCTATAACAGCGTTAGCCATTGGGGCCCTTTTCGGTATAAGACTTTTACTTCCGATGGGGTCAAAAAGTATTTCCCTATCATTCTCTAAGGGAGTTAAACAGGCCTTTCCAATCCTTATTATCACAGGAATGGGTGGTGCATTAGGAAAAGTGATTGGGGAAATACCACTACGTGAACATCTTGAGAGCCTCTCTGGATTAGAAAGCTTTGGGCTACTGATTCCTTTTTTGATTGCGGCATTACTTAAAACAGCACAGGGCTCTTCAACTGTGGCGATTATTACTGCCGCTTCAATAATTTTCCCTCTGTTGCCTCTTATAGGGCTTGAAAGTGAAATGGGAAAAGTATGGGTCATTATGGCCATTGGAACAGGAGCCATGACCGTTTCTCATGCTAATGATTCTTATTTTTGGATTGTTTCACAGATGAGTGGTATGGATGTAAAAACAGCCTATAGAACCCACACCCTTGGCACATTGATCCAAGGCACCTTGGGGATAGTTTTGGTCTTTATAGGTTTTTACCTTTGGAAGATAATTTTCTAAAACTTTGTGAAAAGCAACTCGAGTTGTACTTTTTTGTCTTCTTGATTAGCTTCTGGTTTTGAGCCTATCAATACAACCCCAAGAGGATTTAAAAGCGAAGATGTTGGATATTTAATCTTTGTTTGATTCTCGTTTTTTGTTGCTCTAAATGAAACGTCGTTGATATCTGCAGAAACAACGATACCCAAATCTATATTTGTAGAATCAGATCGTATAATATTACTGATATGTTCTGTGATTTTAAAAACATAACGATAGGGCTTATTACTCTCGTTGAGTTCTAAAATACCTCCATACCTTGATTTTGAAAGGTTTGTACCAGTTAGACTTTCGGAGTTGTCTGTGTTCTGATCTAATAATGAATTTCCATTTTGAAGGTCATATAAGTACAGGCGTGGTGGCACTAAATCAGCATTTGTATTATAGTTAGCATCTACATAAAAACTCAATTTAGCCTCATTGATCAACTGATTTTGATTCCTAAGCGAGTCTAATAAAATAGTGTTGATACCACCTGACTCAGCTCCAAATAAACGAACCCTACCATGCCATTGCCCACTTTTTATAAATAATTTATCCGCTTGTTGTCCAGATTCAGAAAGAGCAATACGCTGTGCTATGGTAGCATCAAACCTACTGTTCTTCAACGTATTGACTTGAATCCCATCTAATGCTATTTCAAAAGTTTTTTCAGAAGTAATTATTGAATCATCATCTGCGTTATCAACAGTCCCATTGGTGTCATATTCATCAAAGGTGTATTCCATTTTTATTGCTCCATTTGAGATATCTAAAAGCATATACAAATCTTCTGTGAACTGATCTGTTTGAATAATTATACCTCTTACATATTCATTGAAATTACTGTTGTTGGCCAAAACTGGATCGCCTTCTTTATCCAAAACATGTTCTTGAAAAAATGATGCTTCTAAAGGCACTCTAAGTCTCGGAGAGAGGCGCGTTTCAATTTGGGTAGTTTCATCAACATCTTCAGTCTCTGGGTCGTCCTCTTTATATAAAAAACGTAGCTCATCAAAGTTCAATTCGATTTGGTCATCAAACAATACTTGATCGTAAAATCCATCTTCATAAAAATCTTGATTGGAATAATAAAGTTGGTCTTTTTCAAAATTTAGTGTGGGGTCAAGCGTGTTGAGGTAATAGGTCAGGTTGGTCACTTTGAGGTTAAACCTCGCCTCGGGATTACCATATAATGAATCAATTTCATAGACACTATCCTCACTGTCATACCCAGCATTATCATCATCTTCGTGATCAAGAATGCCATCACCATCACTATCGGGGTTCAAAGGATTTAAATTCGCTCGAGATTCCTCTAGGTCTGTCAAATTATCGCTATCAGAATTACTATTGGGATCATTGGGGTCAACATCAAATGCGTCTACTACGCCGTCATTGTCCGAATCTAATTGATTAGTGAAAAAAGGAATTTCTAAATAGACCGCTTTTACTTTTTCATTTTCTGGAATTTGACTGGCATTGTCTTCATTTGGGTTCTCTTCAATGAGCTGGCGAAAATTTCCAAAGAAAGGATCGTTACTAATGCTTAGTTGAGACACAATTTTAGCTTGAGAATTACCAAAAACAGGATGGTTTATTTGACCCAACTGGGCCAAGGGCAAGCCACTGCTTTCTACCGCAGAGACTCCTTCTTGAAAGGTGTTGACAGGCACAATTAAGGACTGTGATTGAAGCATTTCTGACTCAAAAAGCCTACCACTAACCTGATGAAAGTCTTTTTCACAAGAGTGCAAAAGGGTTACCAAAAAAAGAATTGCTAAGGAGGTTACTGAGGCGGTTCGCACCATAGTGATTTATATTATCTCTTCTTTATAAAAATCTACATATGCATTTTCTTGCTCGATGTTGTCATGCGCAAGGATGGGTTTTTTAGAATCGGCCACAAAATCATAAATACTTTGATCTACAGCAGAGTCAGAAAAAACAAAGCCATCAGCATGTTTTACGGTCGTATAACAAAGATTTTCATAATTGGCTTCTTTTAATTTATCGATCTCCACTTCTGGTATTTTATCAAAAGTCAACTTCTGATACATTTTCTTAGAAACCACACCATCAAAATCTTTCGGATAGAATGAAACAACAATTTTACTATCCGCAAAAATAGGTTCATCTTGATAATAAGTCTTTAAATATAGAGGGAATAAGGAAGTAAACCAACCGTGTAAATGAATAATATCGGGTGACCAGTTCAATTTTTTTACTGTTTCAATAACCCCTTTGGTGAAAAATATCATTCTTTCATCATTGTCCTTAAAAAGTTTCTCATTTGGATCATGAAGTATTCCCTTTCGCTTAAAATATTCTTCATTGTCTATAAAGTACACCTGCATTCTTTCTTTTGGGATAGAGGCTACTTTAATTATCAAGGGCGTGTCCATATCGTTTACGACTAAATTCATACCCGATAAACGAATCACTTCGTGCAATTGATGTCTCCTTTCATTTATAAGTCCATATCGAGGCATAAAAATCCTCGTTTGACCCCCATTGTCGTTCACTGATTTTGGAATTTTAAACGCATTGACTGCTTGCTGTGTCTGAGGGAGGTATGGAACAACTTCTGACGAGATGATAAGTACTTTTTTGTCTTTCATAAATGACGGTACTTCTTATTTTTAAAGTGGTGCAAAAATAGGGAATTTATAGTTAAATGAGCCAAAAACTAGCTACTTTAGCGCCCAAAACTCGTTATTCATGCGGCTTTATCGAAAAAAAGCAGCCCTTTTGCAGTATCTAAATGAGAAAAAAACTAGTCTTGGGTTTGTTCCCACGATGGGCGCTTTACATCAAGGCCATCTGTCTTTGGTAGAAAAAGCAGTTGTAGAAAATAAACTTGTAGTCGTTAGTATTTTTGTAAATCCAACTCAATTTAATAACCCAACAGACCTAGAAAACTATCCTCATTCTTTGACAGAAGACATTGAAAAGCTAGTGCCTTTTGAAGAATCATTAATCTTATTTGTTCCCACAAAAGAAGAATTATATGGTAGGACAGTTAGTGCAGATACCTATGATTTTGGCTCCTTAGCAGTGCATATGGAGGGAGCATCAAGGGCCAATCACTTTCTTGGTGTCGCCACAGTCGTGGAAAAGCTTTTTAAGCTTATAAATCCGCAAAAAGCCTATTTTGGCGAAAAAGATTTTCAACAACTCCAAATAATCAAAAATTTAGCAAAGCAAAAAAAATGGGACATTGAAATAATAGGATGCCCTATCATTAGAGAAACTAATGGTCTTGCAATTAGTTCTAGAAATCAACTGCTTACACCAGCACTCAAAGATAAAGCCGCTATTTTACATAACACCCTGCTGTGGGTTACTAAACAAAGCTCTAAAACAAAAATTTCAGCACTAGAAAAAGAGGTCAAAAGGCAATTTGAAAAGCAACAAGATTTCCAATTGGACTACTTCTGTATTGCTGAAGAGGAAACTTTGGTCCCCGCTACAGAATTTAGCAGGAATAAAAGCTGTAGGGCTTTTATCGCTGTTAATGTAGGCCCAATTAGGTTGATTGACAATATGCTTTTAACTAAAATATAAATTACCTTTGACATATGTTAATTGAGGTTATAAAATCTAAAATTCATCGCGTTACCGTCACTGGGGCTGAACTAAATTATGTTGGTAGTATTACTTTAGACAAAAAGCTCATAGAGGCTGCCAATCTTGTTGTAGGTGAAAAGGTACAGGTTGTTAATATTAATAATGGCGCACGATTAGAAACATACATTATAGAAGGAGCATTCGAATCTGGGGAAGTAACCCTAAATGGTCCTGCTGCAAGACAAGTTCAAGTTGGTGATATCATCATTATCATTAGCTACGGACAGATAGATTTTGAGGATGCCAAAAACTTTAAGCCGACCCTCATTTTCCCTAATGAAGAAACAAATCAACTCCGCTGAGTTTTGAGGTCTTTTAAATCAATTTTAAAAACTATACTCCCGCTCTCTCTTGGTGTATTTTTTATCTATCTCTCTTTTAAAAGTACAACAGCAGAAGATCGTATACGCATAGTTACATATTTTAAAAGTGCAGACATTAGATTCCTGTTGTTGTCAGTACTTTTTGCAGTCTTGAGTCATATATCCCGCGCTTATCGATGGCACTTTTTGCTCCAACCCATGGGCTATCAACCAAAACTTTATAACAGCATTCTTTCCGTGTTAATTGCCTATTTAGCGAACTTAGGTGTACCACGATCAGGCGAGATTTTTCGAGCTACCACCATGACTACCTATGAAAAAATTCCTTTTGAAAAAGGATTTGGCACCATCATCACCGAAAGAATCATTGATCTTTTGTTATTAGCTTTTTCCGTAATAATTGCGCTTTTTTTACAGTTTGATATGATTTATGTCTATTTGGTTCAAAAAAAAATTGACTTACCAATACTAATGATCGGTGCTGTTTTATTTTTATCTATTGTGGCGGTGGTGAGACACCAACTAAAAAACAGTCAAAATTCTATTGTGTTAAAAATTAAGTATTTCCTAAGGGGCCTTTTAGAAGGAATTCTTTCCATAAAGAAAATGCCAAAAAAAGGATGGTTTGTTGCTCACACTATTTTTATTTGGACAATGTATTTTGCTACGTTTTATGTGGTCAAATGGTGCCTCCCAGAAACAGCAAATCTCAATTTTAATGCTCTTTTTCCCGCTTTTGTAGTTGGAGGCCTAACCATTTCAGCAACCAATGGGGGCATTGGAATTTATCCCTATGCCGTCGGAATGGTTCTAACCGCTTTTGATATTTCAACCGAAGCAGGTTTTGCTTTTGGTTGGATTATGTGGAGTGCACAAACCCTGATGATCCTTCTCTTTGGAGGGCTCTCATTTTTTGTCTTACCTTTATTGAACAGCAAAAAAGAGCTGTAGTTCTATAGATGGCCAAAATAAAAAAAGCTTTTTTTTGTCAAAGTTGTGGGGCCCAGTTTATAAAGTGGCAAGGACAGTGCAGCACCTGCAAAGAGTGGAATACACTTGTAGAGGAAATTCTTAACACAGGCACTAAAGCTGAATGGAAGTCTGGCGCAGAAGCAGCCACCGCAACAGTTCCAAAAACTATTGAATCAATCGATCTTGAACATCTCCCAAGAATGTTAACGCCTGATGAAGAGTTTAATCGAGTTCTGGGTGGCGGTCTAGTACCTGGAGCGGTGATTCTACTGGGTGGTGAGCCAGGAATTGGAAAATCTACATTGTTGCTTCAGTTGGCTCTTCAATTACAAAGAAAAATATTATATGTTTCAGGAGAAGAAAGCCCTCAACAAATCAAACGTAGGGCTCAACGACTTGATTTCAACACGTCGAATTGCTTTATTTTGAGTGAGACCCAAACCCAAACTTTGTTTGAACATGTAAAAAAATTGAACCCTGCCCTGCTCATCATCGACTCTATTCAAACCTTAAATACTCAACAAATTGACAGTAGTGCAGGAAGTGTTTCACAAATCAGAGCCTGCACAAACGAGTTGATTCGGTATGCTAAAGCCACTCATACGCCAGTCATTTTGGTTGGGCATATTACTAAAGACGGAACCCTAGCTGGTCCTAAAATCTTAGAACATATGGTAGATACTGTGTTGCTTTTTGAAGGCGACAGAAACCACCTTTATCGAATTCTAAGAGTTCAGAAAAATCGCTTTGGAGCTACTTCAGAAATAGGACTCTATGAGATGCAAACCAGTGGCCTACGTCCAGTTTCTAATCCTAGTGAACTTCTAATTTCTGAAAAGGATGGCCCTTTGAGTGGCCATGCCATCGCAGTTATTATTGAAGGCCTACGCCCACTTCTCATTGAAATGCAAGCGCTGGTCAGTTCTGCTGTCTATGGTACGCCTCAACGCAGTAGCACAGGGTTTAATAGCAAACGCCTAAACATGTTGTTGGCTGTGTTAGAAAAACGAGCTGGTTTTGCCTTAGGCACCAAAGATGTTTTTATCAATATTACTGGCGGTTTGGCAATAGAAGACCCTGCTACCGACTTGTGTGTGGTTGCTGCTATACTCTCAAGTTATCACGACTTACCGCTGCCTGAGGGAGTTTGCTTTGCCGCAGAAGTTGGTCTTTCAGGAGAAATCCGCCCAGTGCCCAAAATTGAACAACGCATTTTGGAAGCACAAAAGTTAGGCTTTCAAAAAATTATCGTCTCTAAATTTTCCAAAACTGTTCCTATGGAGTGCTCTATAGAAGTGCTCTCTTTTTCCAATATAGCCTCAGTTGTGGAGTATCTTTTTGGTTAGTACTCCCACCCAGAATAGGCTCCTTTATTATATCTTTACAGCAAACACTAAAATAAACTAAAATGGATGCCATTATTGAGAAATTTTTGCGACAAGTCAATCAGAGGAATCAAAATGAACCTGAATTTCTTCAGGCAGTAACTGAAGTAGCTGAGTCAGTGATTCCATATATCGTTCAAAACGATATTTATTATGGACAAAACATACTGTTGCGAATGGTAGAACCTGAACGAGTGGTTTCATTTCGAGTGGCATGGATTGATGATAATGAAGAAATTCAAGTCAATAGAGGATTCCGTATTGAGATGAATTCTGCCATCGGTCCATATAAAGGTGGCTTACGTTTTCATCCAAGTGTAAACCTCAGTGTATTAAAATTTTTAGCCTTTGAACAAATATTTAAAAACAGTCTAACCACACTCCCCATGGGCGGTGGAAAAGGGGGATCAGATTTTAATCCGAAGGGGCGTTCAGACACCGAAGTGATGCGTTTTTGTCAAAGTTTTATGACAGAATTATTCCGACATATTGGCCCCAACAGAGACATTCCAGCAGGTGATATTGGTGTTGGGAGCCGAGAGATTGGATATCTTTTTGGTCAATACAAAAGGTTAAAAAATGAATTTACAGGCGTACTAACTGGAAAAGGGGTGAGTTGGGGCGGTTCACTAATTCGCCCTGAAGCCACCGGCTATGGAGTAGTTTATTTTACACAACAAATGTTAGAAAACAAAGGAACCAGTCTAAAAGACAAAAACGTCGTTGTCTCAGGTTCGGGCAATGTTGCACAGTATGCCGCTGAAAAAGCAATTCAATTAGGCGCTAAAATTTTAACACTTTCAGACTCTTCTGGCTATATCTATGATAAAGATGGTATTGATCAAAAAAAGCTAGAATTTATTATGAATTTAAAAAACAATAAAAGAGGACGTATTCACGAATATGTTACAGCCTACCCGAAGGCTTCTTTCTTTGCTGGGAAGAGACCCTGGGAAGTGCCTTGCGATATTGCACTGCCTTGTGCTACTCAAAACGAATTAGAAAAACGAGATGCTGAAGCCTTAGTTAAAAACGGGTGTTTCGCTGTTGGCGAAGGAGCCAACATGCCTTCAACACCAGAAGCTATTCATATTTTTACCACTAACAGGGTGCTGTTTGCTCCAGGAAAAGCATCAAATGCTGGAGGTGTTGCTGTCTCAGGGTTAGAAATGGCACAAAATTCGTTGCGTTATAATTGGACAAGAGAAGAAGTAGATGAACGCTTGAAAAATATCATGATTGATATTCATAAATCTTGTTTGCAATTTGGTGCTGAAAAAGAATATGTGAATTATGTGAAAGGAGCAAATATTGCAGGTTTTGTGAAAGTAGCCGATGCCATGCTCGCCCAAGGTGTAGTATAAAAAAAGGAACCTTGTGGAAACTACTGAGGCACTTGTTATAAATACCATAAAATATGGTGACAGTAGTTTAATTGCCCATTGTTTTACCGAACGTTATGGAAAGCAAACCTATATGCTTAAAGGAATTCTTAGTAGCAGTAGAAAGGGGTTACTTCAAAAATCGTATTTTCAACCTTTATCACTTTTAGAATTTGAAACAGCTCCCCAACCCACTGATCGGTTAGGGTATATCAAAGAAGCTCGACTCACTTATGGGTTCACTAATCTTCCGTTTGTTATTCAAAAAAGTACACTTGCCCTTTTTCTTTCTGAAGTTTTGCTTCAAGTGCTTCAAGAAGAAGCACAGGCCAATACTAGCCTTTTTGCCTTTTTGAAACAAAGTATCATATCGCTTGATAAAATTGATTACATAGGTGTTTTTCATTTGCTCTTTTTATTTCAACTCTCTAACTACATTGGTTTTTATCCTTTAATAGAAGATAGAAAGCATCCTTATTTTGATTTAAAAAACGGTTGTTCCACAACAATAATACCTCACCACGACTTTCTTGAAGGCGCTCTCAAGAATTTATGGTTTACGCTTTGCGGCATGAAATTTGATACACAATTAGTGGAACCAATCAACAAAACACACAAAAAAAGGTTATTGGAACAATTGTTATTCTATTATCAACTTCACCTTCAAAATTTTAAAATGCCAAAATCTATTACGATTCTACATGAGCTTTTTAAATAATTTTTTTGGTATAAGTTTACTTATTGCTTGTTTGGTTCTTCAAACTATTTCAGCTCAGCATTTACAAATTATAGACGGAGAAACTCAAAGTCCATTGGAAGGTGCTATAATTGCTGATGATATAAAATCAATACAAAGAGCCACAGATAGTTTGGGGCAGGTATCATTAGTAGGTTTAGAAAATATTAGACCCCTTTTGATTCGATTTTATGGCTATGAAGATCAATATCTCGAGGAGTCACTAAACCCAAAAGATACGGTAACAGTTTTTTTATTTCCACAACAAGAACTGCTAGAAGAAATCATTTTATCGGTAGCTAGAAGTGAATCAAGTAGAAAAAAAATTGCTGAACAGGTAGCCGTCATTTCAAAAAAAGACATCCAGTTGGAGCAGCCTGCCACAGGGGCTGATATGCTTACCATTAGCCCTGGTGTTCGTGTCCAAAAATCTCAAGCTGGTGGAGGAAGCCCAGTTCTTAGAGGCTTTGAAGCCAACCGAGTGCTTTTGGTAGTTGATGGTGTGCGGCTTAACAATGCCATCTATCGAACAGGCCATTTGCAGAATGCTATCACAGTTAATCCTCACAATATAGAACGCGTAGAAGTTATTTTTGGATCATCATCAGTGGGCTATGGATCTGATGCACTTGGCGGTGTAGTGCATTATTACACAAAAAGTCCACTGGTTAACAGTAATGAAAAATTTAAATCTTCCTTTTCAACCCATTTTCATTCAGCCAACTGGGGATCAACAAATAATGCTACTACCGAATTAAGTTTTAAAAAATGGGCCAGCCTAACGAGTTTAAGTTATTCAAATTTTGGCGACCTTAGAATGGGCAAAAGACGTCAACACGGTTATGAGCAATGGGGATTAAACCCCATTTATTCTGACAACACTAATGCGTATTATAACTCCAGCGCTGTTGTCAATGACAATCCTAATGTTCAAAAAAACACAGCCTACAGTCAGTTTGATTTATTACAAAAGTTTGTTGTTCAGCTGCCTAAACAAAAACAATTGCTTATAAATCTACAATATTCTACTTCCTCTGACATTGACCGCTTTGACAAACTAGCTGAAATTCAAAATGAAAAACTAAGCTATGCCCAATGGTATTATGGTCCTCAAAAAAGATTTTTATTTTCTCCTCAATTCAAATTTTTTCCTGAAAAAAATTTGATGAAAAAAGGACGTTTGGTTTTAGCATATCAAAATGTAAAAGAGTCTAGAATAAACAGAAGGTTTACTAGTTTGAATAAAGTCTTTCAAGAAGAAACCGTCAATGTGTTAAGCCTAAATGGTGATTTTGATTTTAATCTTGGTCCAAAGCATCATTTTTCCTATGGTTTTGAAGGTACCTATAATGATGTTTATTCGCTTGCTTACCAGCGTGAACTAATCTTGCAAGGCAATACTATTTCTGATTATGGATATCGATATGCTAACCCTTCTCGTTATCCTAGCGCTGGTAGTTATTATGCAACTCTTGCGGCTTATGGAAATTGGATTTGGGACATCAATGATAAACTTTCTCTCAATGCAGGCTTGCGATTGACCTACACTGATATGAAAGCAAATTGGAAGGAAACCAACAATATAAACAGTTTGCTTTCTGAAGCTAAACTGAATTCAGAAGCATTGACAGAAACCATTGCCTTAATCTATCGCCCCAGAAAAAACCTTCAATGGAATATGCTTTTCTCAAGTGGTTTTAGAAGTCCAAACATTGACGATATTGGTAAAATTAGAGAAAGCAAGGGCATTTTGGTTGTTCCTAATTCTTTTTTAAAACCAGAATATGCCTATAATTTCGATATTGGGTTGATTCGAGGAAACTCTAAACAAAAGGTTTACTTTTCTCTCCGTGGATTTACCACACTCATTTCAAGACACATTACGCGTTCTGAATACACCATTTTTGCCGATAAATCAACAGAAGATTTAAATACTATTCTTTATAATGGTAATGAAGTAATAACCATTTCAAATAAAAATTTAGGCAATCGTTTTCTGTATGGAGGAACCTTTGAAAGTGAAGTCGAATTACGGTCTGATCTTTCAATCCATTCACATTTTACCCTAACAAAGGGAGATCAGAATAGCCCCTACGGACCTCTCCCGTCCATATTGCCTTTTTTTGGGGCTAGCTCACTCAACTTTTCAAATGCGAAGTGGAACTTGCGCGCTGAATGGAATTTTAATAGCGCAAAACGTCCTGTAAATTTTAGTTTAGGTGGTGAAGATGGTTTGGAAGAAACCCCCTTTTTGGGTGATTTTGGCAGTGATTTGCTCAACTATGCAGGCAGCCCGGCTTGGCATGTATTCAATCTGAGGGGATCGCATCAGTTTTCTCAGAAAACAGTACTTAATTTTGAATTGCACAATATTCTCGACGTGCACTATCGCCCCTTTGCTTCTGGATTGTCTGCACCCGGGCGAAGCCTAAATCTAGGTCTTAAGGTTGATTTATAGTATTATTCTTTACTCCTATTCTTTTAAGTATAGAGGGAATAGACCACATATTCATATTTTCTTGTTCTAAAAAATATCAATGAAAATGGTTACTTTCGCACATCTGTTTAGAAGATTGATTTTAGAGCATGAAATATACAGAATATGACAGCTTGGATTTGCCAGCCATTGCAAATCGAATAGAAACTTTTTGGAAAACAGATAATACATTTTCAAAAAGCATTTCTCAACGAGAGGGTGCCCCCCCGTTTGTGTTTTATGAAGGTCCTCCCTCCGCTAATGGAAAACCAGGCATTCATCATGTTATGGCCCGGAGCATTAAAGATATATTTTGCCGTTACAAAACCCAAAAAGGATTTCAAGTACACCGAAAAGCAGGATGGGATACACACGGTTTACCAGTCGAATTGGGAGTAGAAAAGGAATTAGGCATTACTAAAGAAGATATTGGTAAATCCATTAGTGTGTCCGATTATAATGAAGCCTGTAAAAAGGCCGTTATGAAATATACTGACCTTTGGAATCAATTGACTCAAAAGATGGGGTATTGGGTCGATATGGAAAATCCTTATGTGACCTATACCTCAAAGTATATTGAATCTGTATGGTGGCTGCTTAAACAGATTCATGAAAAAGGAATGCTTTATAAAGGATATACTATTCAACCTTATTCTCCTATGGCCGGGACAGGGCTAAGCTCACATGAATTAAATCAACCGGGCACATATAAAGATGTCACTGATACTACCATTACTGCACAATTTAAAACACTGAAGGAAAGTTTACCTAAAACCTTTCAAAAAGAAATTCCACTCTACATTTTGGCTTGGACAACTACTCCGTGGACATTGCCCTCTAACACTGCCCTTACAGTAGGTAAAAAAATTGATTATGTGATTTTACATACCTTCAATCAATATACGTTTGAGCCTATCAGAGTTTTATTAGCAGAAGCATTACTTTCAAAACAATTAGGAAAAAAATATGAAGTTGTTGCAGAAGAGAAAAACCTAAAAAGCTATAAAGGGGGAGACAAAAAAATTCCTTATTATATAGAAGCACACTGCAAGGGTATAGATTTAATAGGCATACGCTATGAACAATTGTGGGATGAAGCTCCCCTACCCATGCACCATCCAGAAAATGCTTTTCGAATCATAAGTGGTGATTTTGTGACTACTAACGAAGGAACTGGCATTGTTCACACAGCACCTACATTTGGAGCCGATGACGCATTAGTTGCTAAAGAAGCTATTCCAGAAGTACCCGCTTTAGTTGTTGAAGATGAAAATGGTCATGCCGTACCCTTGGTCGATCTTAAAGGACGTTTTAGAAAAGAAATGGGACGTTTGGCCAATAAGTTTGTTAAGAACCAATATTACCCAGAGGGTGAAGCTCCTGATAAATCGGTCGATGTAGAAATTGCTATTCATCTTAAAGAAATGAATAGTGCTTTTAAAGTAGAAAAATATGTGCACTCTTATCCTAATTGTTGGCGTACCGATAAGCCTATTTTATATTATCCCCTTGATTCGTGGTTCATAAAAGTGAGCGATGTCAAAGAACGAATGTTTGAATTAAACAAAACAATCAATTGGAAACCCAAAGCTACCGGCGAAGGGCGATTTGGTAATTGGTTGGCTCAAGCTAATGATTGGAATTTGTCTCGTTCTCGATTTTGGGGTATTCCTCTACCCGTTTGGAGAACTGAGTCTGGAGACGAAACAAAAGTTATTGGGTCTTTAGAAGAGCTTATTGGTGAAATTAAGAGTGCCATTGAACAAGGATTGATGAGAGAGAATCCTTTTGAGAAATTTAAAGTAGGAGACAACGATACTTCTAATTATGAACAGATTGACCTACATAAAAATACAGTGGATCAAATCATATTGTCAAGTTCTACAGGTCACCCCATGCGCCGAGAAACTGATTTGATAGATGTTTGGTTTGACTCTGGTGCAATGCCCTATGCCCAATGGCATTATCCTTTTGAAAACAAAGATAAAATTGACAACAATCAACGGTTTCCAGCAGATTACATAGCTGAAGGTGTGGATCAAACCAGAGGGTGGTTTTATACGCTACATGCAATAGGCACCCTTGTCTTTGATCAAATAGCTTATAAGAATGTGGTTTCTAATGGTCTTGTTTTGGACAAAAGCGGCCAAAAAATGTCTAAGCGACTAGGCAACGCGATAGATCCATTTGATACACTAAAACACTATGGTCCAGATGCTACACGCTGGTATATGATTTCAAACGCCAACCCCTGGGATAATCTTAAGTTTGATGTAGAAGGGATTGGTGAAGTGCGCCGTAAGTTTTTTGGGACACTATACAACACATATTCTTTTTTTAGCATGTATGCTAACATTGATTACTTTGTAAACCAAGAAAAGGCCATTCCTTTCAAAAATCGAAGTGAACTTGATCAATGGATTTTATCTGAACTGAATAGTCTCATTTTATATGTAGCGGGCTCTTATGACGATTATGAACCAACTCGAGCATCTAGAGCCATTTCTGAATTTGTTCAAGAAAAATTGAGCAATTGGTATGTGCGGTTAAACAGAAGAAGATTTTGGAAAGGTGAATACGGTCAAGACAAATTAGCAGCCTATCAAACCCTTCACAAGTGTTTAGTGGTAGTGAGTCAATTAGCAGCCCCTATAGCTCCTTTTTATATGGATCAACTCTATCAAGACCTGAATTTAGAGAAGCAATCTGTACATCTCTCTCAATTCCCTAGAGCAAACAAAGAACAAATTAATGCAGCCTTAGAAGCTCAAATCAATATGGCTCGCAACCTAACTTCTCTGGCACTTTCATTGCGAAAAAAAGCACAAATAAAAGTTCGTCAGCCGCTTCAAAAACTGGTTGTCCCTGTTAAAAACATGCAAGAAAGAGCAGTGGTAAAAAAAGTGGAAGAACAACTGAAACTGGAAATAAATGTAAAAGAAATTGAAGTTCTTGATAATGCAGATTCATTATTAGTCAAAGAAATAAAACCTAATTTTAAGGTATTAGGCCCAAAATATGGAAAGTCTATGAGCATTGTGGCTCAAAGAATCAAAACCTTAAATCCAGAGCAAATAAAAACATTAGAAGAAAAAAAATCCGTCTCTATTCAATTAAATGAAAAAAATATTACTTTAGAGCTCGCCGATGTTGAAATCTATTTTAAAGATATTCAAGGATGGCAGGTCGCACAAGGCCATGGATTGAGTGTGGCGTTGGATGTTACGCTCAACGACACCTTAATACAAGAAGGAGTTAGTAGGGAGTTGGTGAATCGTATTCAAAATCTAAGAAAAGAGCATGGCTTCGAAATCACTGATACAATTGGAATAGAACTGGAGTTACAACCAGAATTACAAGTCGCTGTCGAGCAGAACAAAGACTATGTGTTGACAGAAACACTTGGAGTAACGCTAGATTTTATCTCGAAAATTGAAAAAGGAACAATTATAGAGTTTGATAACATAAAAACTAAGATTAACATACAAAAGATTGAATCATGAATACAGACACAAAAACTCGTTATTCTGATGTAGAATTAGAAGATTTTAGAAAACTAATCGAAGAAAAAATTGAGAAAGCCCAAGCTGATTTGGAGCTTCTAAGAAGTGCATACATGAATGATAGCAACAACGGCACAGATGACACTGCCCCAACATTCAAAGCCTTTGAAGAAGGTTCAGAAACAATGTCTAAAGAAGCTAATACTCAATTGGCTATACGACAAGAGAAATTTATAAGAGATTTAAAAAACGCTTTAGTCCGAATTGAAAACAAAACCTATGGCATTTGCCGAGTTACTGGCAAACTAATCATTAAAAAGCGACTGTTTTTAGTTCCTCACGCAACCTTAAGTATTGAAGCTAAAAACCTTCAGAAATAAATTTACTCTTGGCCTTGTTGTAAGTCTACTTTGGGGATGGCTTTCAGCACAAAAGGTGATTGAAAAAGAGTTTATTCTTCCAACGGGTGCCCAAGTGGAATTAGTTTTTCCATGGGCTGATCATATTAATTTTCAAGGAATCAAAGACGAAATTCCTCTAAAAATTATTTACAGAACTGAAGGAGAATATCAAAATCAAACCTTCTTATCTCAAGCCAAAAATATTGATGCCCTCCGTATTGAAGAAAAGTTTTCTCCCCTCGCCTTAAAGCCAAACGATAAATTGAGTGCACATAAAAATATTGTGTCCAATGTAACAATATATGCCCCCGAGGCAGTCAAAGTATTGTTAGAGGTGAAAGATGCTGTTGTAGAAATTTTGGGTAGTGTTTCAGAATTGGATTTGCAACAACAGAATGGGCTCTGTTTGTGGGAAGCGTCACTCCAAAAGGGGCATATTGAAAGTGTAGAATCAAATGTGAAAGTCCACTCAAAAAGTATTCGTGTTTTAGCATCCAGTCAAAATGGAAGTGTTGACATTCTTCCAATAGGTGAGAAACCACCACAATTGATAGTTCAGTCGATAAATGGAGATATAATGCAACGCTGAATTGTATATTTTTTAATTTAGCACCTTATCTTAATGACAAATAAACTGGAACTTAAGAAAACATCCTTATCATTAGTTTGGTCCCTCATCATCATCTTAGGGGTGCTCCTTATAGATCAAGGAAGTAAAATCTATATTAAGCTACACTACCCCCTCACGCTTTATGGAGATCAAGCCATTGTAGATTGGGGGTTTTTTAAACTTCTTTTTGTAGAAAACAAAGGAATGGCTATGGGCACAAAGCTCAACGACTTATTGCCCTTTCTCAGTGAAAAAACAGCTAAGTTACTATTGACCATTGTTCGCCTAATTGCCATTGTTGCCATAGGCTTTTGGCTATGGCAACATATAAAAAAAAGAAGCTCAAGAACACTCATTTGGGCATTGTGTCTCATTTTTGCTGGAGCTCTTGGCAACATTATTGACTCTGTGTTTTATGGATACCTTTTTTCTAGTAGTTTTGGTCAAATAGCTACACTCCTTCCAGAGCAAGGCTATGCGCCGCTCTTTTTTGGGCACGTTGTTGATATGCTACAGTTTCCTTTGGCTAGTTGGGTATGGCCTGAGTGGATACCATTTATCGGAAGTAAACCCTATACCTTCTTTCAATACATTTTTAATGTCGCCGACACTTCAATTAGTACTGGAGTTGGTCTTCTTATTGTTTTCAATAAAAAGATTTTTGGCCAAGCTAGTTCTCAAAAAGAATAGATTATATCTGGACTAATAACATAGTCTAACGCTATATCGGTTGTTTCTATATCTTGTATTTTTTCAACTGGCGTGAAAAAAGTTAGGCCAACCTTAATAGTTGAAGGGGCACAATGAGACAAAAATTTATCATAATACCCTTTCCCATACCCAACCCTATGTCCCTTTTTATCAAAGGCCAATAGGGGCACAAATACCACTTCAATGGTGTTGGGCACCATTTGAATACCTTTCTGAGGCTCAACTATTCCCAAATAATTTGCCTTTAATAAGGTGTCGTCTGTGAGTAAAATATGCTCTAATTTATTGCCTACTATTTTAGGCAAAACGACTTGCTTATCTTTTCCCTGCAACATGGTCAACAGTGGGAGAGTGTCCACTTCTTTTTTATGCTGCATTGGTAAAAAAAGATGAAAAATGGAGCGGTTCCACAAGGGAAGATTTACACATTGTTGGGCAATTGCCAGACTTTTTTCTGCATGTGTGTTATCTAATAGCTTCTTTCTTTTTGCTAAAAAACTTTTCCTAAGCTCCTCTTTGGTCAATCCCATTAAAGGCAAATATGCAAAATAAATCTCATAAAAAAAGAAGTGAAATTTTAATAGATTTTAGAATTCTATACCTTCGTAAGTATGGAACTGGAAAGAGTAGAAATACAATTGAAAAGTTTACCAGAAGTAGCCGGTGTTTATCAATATTTTGATAAGACTGACAAGATGCTTTATGTAGGTAAGGCTAAAAACTTAAAAAAAAGGGTCAATTCCTATTTCACTAAAACCCATGCTAATAGAAGAACTTCTGTATTGGTCAAGCAAATTCACCGTATTGAGCACATAGTGGTAGACACCGAAATGGATGCGCTTTTATTAGAAAATAGCTTGATTAAAGAACATCAGCCACGCTATAATGTAATGCTCAAAGACGATAAAACCTATCCTTGGATTTGTATCAAAAACGAACCCTACCCACGAATTTTTACTACCCGAAAAATCATTCGAGATGGATCTGAATATTATGGTCCCTACACCAGCATGAAAACGGTTCGTACGTTGCTCAATTTAATTAAAAGCCTATATCCACTGCGGAGTTGTAACTACGATTTAAAAGAAAATAAGATTAAAGCCAATAAGTTTAAAGTGTGTTTAGACTACCATCTTGGCAATTGCTTAGGCCCTTGTGAGTCTAAGATGGAACAAGGAATCTACGATGCAAACATTATGGCTATTAGACAAATTATCAAAGGAAATTTTAAAGCATCTTTGTCCGCTTTTGAGAAACAAATGAAAACTTTTGCAGAAGCCCTTGCCTTTGAAAAGGCTCAACAAATCAAAGTAAAAATAGAGATTCTCAAAAACTACCAAGCAAAATCAACCGTAGTTAATCCCAAGATTAATCATGCAGATGTGTTTGCCCTTTTTTCAGATGAATCTCATGCCTATATCAACTATATGCAAATTGCTCATGGAGCTATAGTGCGCTCACACACCCTTGACCTTAAGAAAAAATTAGATGAAGCGGATACAAAACTTTTGCAACTGGCCATTGTTGAATTGCAACAACGCTTTGATAGCACTACCAAAGAAATCTATAGCTCACATCCTGTAGCGTTAGGATCATCTTATAAAATCCTTGTGCCTCAACAAGGCGATAAAAAGAAATTAGTAGAACTGTCTATGCAAAATGCCAAGTTTTATCGCTTAGAACAATTCAAACAAATGAAAATTGTTGATCCAGAACGACATATTAAACGAATCATGGCCCAAATGCAAGCTGATCTTCGACTATCCGCTCACCCTTATCATATTGAATGCTTTGATAACTCAAACCTCCAAGGAAGCAATCCTGTAGCTGCTTGTGTGGTATTCAGAAATGGAAAGCCAAGTAAAAAAGAATATCGTCATTTTAGTATAAAATCTGTTGCGGGCCCTAACGACTTTGCTTCGATGGAAGAAGTTGTTTTTAGACGCTATAAGCGCCTATTAGAAGAAGACGCCTCTTTGCCTCAACTCATTGTGGTAGACGGTGGAAAAGGGCAACTTTCCTCCGCTGTTAAAAGTTTAGAGCTTTTGGGACTCAGAGGGAAAATTGCCATTGTAGGTATTGCTAAAAGACTAGAAGAAATATTTTTTCCTGATGACCCAATTCCACTTTATATTGATAAAAAATCCGAATCGTTAAAAATAATTCAAAGGGCAAGAGACGAAGCACACCGCTTTGGTATCCAATTGCATCGCAAGAAAAGGAGTAAAGGGGGACTTCAATCTCAAATTGACCATCTGCCCGGTATTGGCCCTAGCACAAGATCTCAATTATTGAGAAAATTCAAGTCCTTCAAACGAGTGCAAGCCGCTACTGAAAAAGATTTAATTGACCTATTTGGTCCTAAAAGAGGAAAGAAAATTCATAATGCCTTAATGAATTTCTCAAAATAAAACGCACTGATTTTAAAAAAAATTTAACCTCTATCCACAAGTTGAATGTTTATTTTTGTGAGATGCAACATAAATGGATCCTTTATTTTTTAGTTTTTATTCTGTCTTCTTTCTCCGAACTCCAACATGAGAAAGAACCCAAACCAGAGCTCCCATTTAAAGATGGTGAATGGTTTGAGTTTCGAATTTATTATGGAATTTTTAATGCGAGTTATGCTAGTCTCTCCCTTGAGAAAAAAGAGCTTGATGGTAAAGAAGTTTTTCATGCAAAGGGCTATGGCCGTACTACGGGTCTTGCCCGTTGGTTTTTTAAGGTTGAAGACCATTATGAAACCTATTTTGATGCTGAAAATGGACTGCCATACAAATTTATTAGAGACATTGATGAGGGAGGCTACACAAAAAATGTAGAGATTCAATTTGATCATGACAGTCTATTAGCTCGGATCAATGACAAAAAGAAAAAAGAGCAATATAATGTCCCTTTTGAGCCAAATGCTCAAGATTTATTGTCCAGCTTTTATTACCTCAGAAACTTTTATCCAAAGGATGAAATAAAAGAAAATGAGAGTTTTAGTATTAATATGTTTTTTGATCAAGAAAACTATGTTTTTCAGCTCAAGTTCCTTGGCAAGGAAACCATAAACACCAAATTTGGAAAGGTCCCCTGCTTGAAATTTCGCCCCATGGTTCAATCAGGAAGAGTATTTAAGGAGCAGGAAAGTGTTACCCTATGGGTTTCTGCCGATAAAAATAAAATTCCTATCCGCATTCAGGCTGACATAGTGGTGGGATCTATCTATGCTGATTTAGAAAATTTTAAAAATTTAAATCATCCCTTTAGTATAACGGTCGATCAATAGTTGGGTAAATTATAAACTCGTGTAAAACTTTTTTTGAATACCGTTTTATTATATGCTAGCTATTGCGAAATTTGAAAGATATTATTTTGCCATGCGATTGATTCTTTCTGTTCTCGTATTTCTTCTTATGGTAAGTTGTAGTGACAAAAATTCAGTGTTACCCTCCTCGCCCTCTCCTGAGGTCTACACAAACCATGTTATTGTTCCAAAAAAAGAATTTGGTTTGGATTTGAATTTTTTTGAAAAGAAGGAGAAGAAAATTCAACGTGGCGATACTTTTGGTTCGATACTTGAAGCAAATGGAATAGATTATCCCGAAGTGCATACCATTGTAAACCGCATTAAAAACAGTGTGAACGTTAGAAAACTTCAATTGTATAAGCCTTATAGCCTATTTTTTTCAAAAGACAGTTTGAAACAATTAGAATATTTTGTTTATCACCCCAACGTGGAGAGCTACACTATTGTTCATTTGAAAGATAGTATCTATGGGAAAACGATTTTTAAAGAAGTGAAAGTTAGAGAGCTTGAAGCTGCAGGAATCATTACCTCTTCCCTTTATGAGACAATGAAAAGTATTGGTGTTAGCGACGCACTCACTTTTTATATGGCAGATGTGTATGCTTGGACCATCGACTTTTCCAGACTATATCCTGGAGATCGTTTCAAAATTATTTATGAGGAAAAATTCGTGAATGATAGCCTCTCTGTAGGTATCAAAAAAATAAAAGCAGCTTATTTTGAACATCAAAACAAACCCTATTATGCTTTTGAGTTTGAAGATCCACAAAAGGGAATCGTTGATTATTTTGATGATCGAGCGAAGAATTTGAGAAGAGCCTTCTTGAAAGCTCCCGTAAAATTTAGTCGCATTTCTTCTCGCTACAATTTAAGAAGAAGGATCGCCTATTATGGAAATCGAATTCGACCCCACAAAGGGACTGACTTTGCCGCTAACGTCGGCACGCCAATTTTAGCAACCGCTAATGGTGTGGTTGTCAAATCGTCTTACAGCAAAGGCAATGGAAACTATGTAACCCTAAGACATAATGAAACCTATAGCACCCAGTATCTGCACATGAAGAGAAGAAAAGTGCGGAGAGGACAAAAAGTGGCCCAAGGGGAAGTAATCGGTTGGGTTGGTATGACAGGCAATACATCAGGCCCCCATGTTTGTTATCGTTTTTGGAAAAATGGAAGACAAGTGGATCCATTCAAACAAAAGCTCCCAGAAGCCAAACCCATTTCTGAGTTCTCCAAAAAACTTTTTTTAGAATTTATTGAACCCATAAAATACCAACTTGACTGCATGAGTTTTGACCAAAATGATGCTACACCACAACGTATAACATTTCATAAAAATGCTGTGAATGATCCTTCCTAACCATAATCCAAAAACGCTCAAAAATTGGAGCCGCCTAGAACAACATTTTCAATCAATTAGGAACCTTTCCATCAAAGATCATTTTGCTGCAAATGCGCAGCATAGTAAAGTGTTTCAATGGCATTGGAAAGATTTTTTTATTGATCTTTCCAAAAACAGATGGAATGAAGAAACACTTTCCATACTTCTTGAATTAGCCAAAGAGGCAGAACTTCCAAAAGCCATCGATTCTTATTTTAATGGAAGTGCTATCAATCAAACCGAAAACAGGGCGGTGCTTCATACTGCTTTACGGCAAATAAATGCTGACCCCCTTTTTGTCAATAAAGAAAATATCATTCCATTAGTACAAGAGACAAAAGAGAAAATGTATGCATTTTCAGAGGCAGTTATTTCTGGAAAATGGAAAGGCTATAGTGGGAAATCCATCACACACGTAGTTAATATTGGCATTGGTGGCTCTGATCTTGGCCCTGCAATGGTATCCGAGGCCTTAGCGTTCTATAAAAATCATCTTGAGGTACGCTTTGTCTCCAATGTTGAAGGAGATCATGTTCGAGAAAGCCTTAAGGGACTTAACCCCGAAACGACACTTTTTGTTGTGGTGTCCAAAACTTTTACTACTCAAGAAACATTAAGTAATGCTCAAACCATTCGTAAGTGGTTTTTAGAGTCTGCCCCAGAAAAGGGGATTACTCAACATTTTGTAGCAGTTTCGACTAATTTGGAAAAAATTGATGCCTTCGGCATAGCTCCAGAAAATGTTTTCCCAATGAATGATTGGGTTGGAGGTCGGTTTTCTCTGTGGAGTGCAGTGGGCCTTAGCATTTGCTTGGGTATTGGGTCTAAGCATTTTGAACAACTTCTCCAGGGAGCGGGTGAAATGGATGTTCACTTCAAAACAACGCCTTTTGAAAATAATATCCCAGTCCTATTAGCACTATTAAGTTTGTGGTACAATAACTTTTGGAAAGCTGAAACAGAAGTTTTGGTTCCCTACACTCAATATTTAAAAAATTTCCCTACCTATTTACAACAGGCCATTATGGAGAGCAATGGAAAAGGGGTTGATAGAGATGGAAATTCAGTCACATATCAAACAGGAACAATTGTTTGGGGTGCGCCAGGAACAAATGCACAACATGCTTTTTTCCAGTTGTTGCATCAGGGTACCAAACTTATCCCTGCGGATTTTATTGGATTTAAAAAGGCACTGCATGGGGATAAAAAACATCAATCCAAGTTGATGGCTAATTTTATTGCTCAAACAGAAGCCCTCATGATGGGTAAATCAGAAAAAAAAGTGGAAGAAGAGCTTTTTAGTAAAGGCCATTCCAAAGAGCACATTCAACAATTGACACCGTTTAAGGTTTTTGAAGGCAATCGCCCCACCAATAGCTTGTTGATTGAACAGCTTACTCCAAAAAGCCTTGGTGCACTAATTGCATGTTATGAGCATAAAATTTTTGTTCAAGGGGTATTGTGGAATATTTTTAGTTATGACCAATGGGGAGTTGAGCTGGGTAAACAACTGGCAAACGTAGTTTTAGATGATTTTGAAGCTTTGGTTCCTCAACCTCACGATCCTTCCACCACAAAATTAATTGAACTTTTGAAAAACATTTAATTAATCAAAGTGTAACGCTTTAACTTTCAGTTGCAGACCTGTAGAATTATTATACCTATTTTCCTCTAGAGTAAAACAAATTGAAAAAGACTTTTGAGATTTAACATCAAGAAGGTGATGGGCTTGTTGAAAAGCAATACCTGCCATTTTTTGTCCGGTCTGGTCAATCAATTCTAATCGTAAATGCTTATTGTCTTTTCCCACAACTTTTGAACCACCCGCATCTTTACACTCATGAACAACAAAAACTGGGCGTAAATTAAGTGGCCCAAATGGAGTCATTTGTTCCATGATTCGAAACACTTTTGGGCTGAGATCATCAAACCCTACTTCTAAATCGTAGTCTAATTGTGGTTCTCTTTGATCTGGTTTTAATTGCTCTTTAACTACCTCTTCAAATCGAGTTTTGAACCCCTCTAATTGATTGGGTTGAAGTGTGAGGCCGGCAGCGTATTTGTGACCTCCAAACTGTATCAAATAATCTTGACTAGCTTCTAAGGCTTGATAAACATCAAATCCTTTTACAGAACGAACCGAGCCAACCAAATGATTTCCCCCTTGAGTCAAGACTACTGTCGGTCTATAATAGTGTTCTATCAATCTTGAAGCCACAATTCCTATGACTCCTTTATGCCAATGAGGAGCAAACACAACATTGGTATATACTAACTCATTCTCTGCAACCTGCAGTAACGCCTCTTCAGTTATTTTTTCATCTTTTGTACGACGTTCTGAATTATTAAATTCTATAGCTCTTGCAATAGGCCGAACCTCATCAATTGACAAAGAAGTGAGCAAACGAACAGCATTTATCCCATGCTCCATGCGACCAGCTGCATTGATTCTTGGGGCCAACCTAAACACTAAGTCTGATACATTCACGGGTCTTTTAAGTTCATTCACAAAGTATCGAATTCCGACTCTTGGTGCGGCATTAATTTGCTTCAAACCAAAATGGGTGAGTATTCTGTTTTCTCCAATCATGGGAACAATATCAGCTGCTGTTGCTGTGGCCACCAAATCTAAAAAGGGCATTAAATCCTCTTGTGTTGCTCCTTTTTTTTGGTTGAGCGCTTGGACTAATTTAAACCCTATCCCACAACCGCAAAGGTGCTCAAAGGGATACGAACAATCTGATCTTTTAGGGTCTAATACTGCAACCGCATTGGGCAAGCTAGCTCCTGGTCTGTGATGATCACAAATAATAAAATCAATCTCCAATTCAGAAGCGTAGTTGACTTGGTCAATCGCTTTTATGCCACAATCTAAGGCTATGATTAATGAAACCTCTTTCTCTTTAGCCACTTCAATCCCTTTACGAGAAATTCCATATCCTTCCAGGTATCGATCTGGGATGTAAGAAAAAACGTTTGCTAAGGGTCTCAAATAGGAATAAACTAAAGCCACAGAAGTGGTACCGTCGACATCATAGTCCCCATAAACCATAATGCTTTCTTTTTCAGCAATTGCTTTTTCAATACGTTCAACTGCTGAAAACATATCTTGCATTAGAAAAGGATCGTGAAGAGCATCCCATTGAGGGCGGAAAAAATCTTTCGCAGCTTCATATGTTGTTATTTTACGTTGAACTAAAAGAGACGCTATTGTTTGGGGCACCTGCAGTGCCTCTTGTAAGATTTTTACTTTTTGATTGTCTGGAGAAGGTGTAGGTTTCCAAAGCATTACATTAAGGTTTTATTCCTTCTACACATACCACTATTTCTCCTTTGGGGGGATTTTGTTCAAAGAAAAGTAGGGCAGATTGAAGGGTTAATGAATATACTGTTTCATGGAGTTTTGTCAACTCTCGAAGAATTACCAGTTTTCTATCTGGTCCAAGATGGGGCATCAACTGTTGCAATGTTTTCACTAGCTTATGTGGACTCTCATAAAAAACTATCGTTCTTGTTTCTTCCGCTAAAGAAGACAAGCGCTTTTGTCTCCCTTTTTTGGGAGGTAGAAAACCCTCGAAAATAAAACGGTCTGAGGGCAGTCCACTTTGCACTAAAGCGGGAATTAGTGCCGTAGCCCCAGGTAAACATTCAACAGGAACTTCTTTTTCTAAAGCGGCTCTGACAAGCAAATAGCCCGGGTCTGATATGCCTGGAGTGCCAGCGTCTGAAATGAGAGCTATGGTTAGTCCGCTTTGCAATCGGTCAATGATCTTATTCAGTTTTTTATGCTCATTATGCATGTGAAAACTTTCACAAGGCGTTTTGATGTCATATTTTTTGAATAGCTTTCCACTCGTTCGAGTGTCTTCAGCTAAAATCAAATCTACCTCTTGTAACTTTCGTAAAGCTCTTAGCGTGATGTCCTCTAAGTTTCCAATGGGGGTAGGTATAAGAATGAGCTTAGACATCAAAAAGTGCTTAAATGAATTATCAATTTCATTTAGTTAGGAGGATCGAAATAAAGCTCTATTACACGCAAAAAACGTTCTTCATAGGTATCCTTCCCCAACCAGTTATTGTATTCAGGCTTTACCATTTCATTAATAAATGCCTTAGCTTCATCCAGTGTAGAATAAGTGAATATTTGCCTAATTACACGCTGATAGTCAGAATTTTCATTATTAAATAAATGTTTGATAAAAGCAATGCGGTCATTCAAATCAATCTTTAAATCTTTTGAAAAACGATCATTGATTCGGGGTTTATCTTCAATTATGGAGGTTTTTTTTTCTTCTTCAACTGCTTCTTTCTTTTCAAATGTGGTAGAGTGAGCTGCGTCTTGAAACAATTCTTCAGGCATCGTCTGATCTGGCATTTCGGTAAGGATATCATTAATAGTATCCATTAGAGGGGCAACATCTAGACTATCTTCTTCGCTGCTAACTGAGCTATTTTGTTTTTTGAGAGAGACATTTTCCAGCCTAGAAACGGCAGATTTAAATTGTGCTTGCTGAGTTTCCCATACAGAGGTCTTGTCTTTTTGCTGTTCTATGAAAGTATAAACCGTAAGCAGTTCATATAGTTTTTTTGCTTTTTCTTTCCAAAAAAGGGGTTGTACATTATCAGAAGAAGAAATGATTTCCTTAGCTAATTCTTCTATCAATTCTTTTAACTTTTCTATCATACTAATACTGTTTTCAACCCGTCATAATTCATACCTTTGTTAAGGGAGTACTTCACAGGGTATTCCTTATTAAAAGTAGAAAATTACAAAATGTTTTTAGAAAACACGGTAAACCCAAAAGAACAATTTGGTTGGATAGAGGTGATTTGTGGTTCAATGTTTTCAGGTAAAACTGAAGAATTGATACGCCGATTGAAAAGGGCTCAATTTGCACAACAAAAGATTGAAATATTTAAACCGGCCATCGATGTTCGATATGATGACAGCTTAGTGACCTCACATGATGACAATCAAATAATATCCACCCCAGTTCCAGCTGCCGCTAATATAGCTTTATTGGCAGATGGCTGTGAAGTAGTTGGCATCGATGAGGCTCAATTTTTTGATGATGAGATTGTGCAAGTCTGTAATGATTTAGCTAACAGAGGCGTTCGGGTTATTGTTGCTGGTTTAGATATGGATTATAAGGGCAACCCATTTGGTCCTATCCCTGCCCTGATGGCAACCGCTGAATATGTCACAAAGGTACACGCTGTTTGCACGAGAACAGGCAATTTGGCCCAATACAGCTTCCGTCATACGGCAAACAAAAACCAAGTCTTGATAGGTGAAAAAGAGCACTACGAACCCCTTTCTAGAGCCGCATTTTTTAATGCCATGAAAACGCATAGAAAAGAGAAAGAGCCCTCTAAAAAAAAGAAAAAATAATTGAATAAACTCCATATATATTTATCTCACTTAGAGCATAACTTTAGAGTATTGAAGGGGCTCATCAAACCTTCAACAGCATTAATTGGTGTAGTCAAAGCAAGTGCTTATGGAACCGATGCCGTTTCCATTGCTTTATGTCTAGAAGCTTTGGGTATAGACCGATTAGCTGTTGCCTACACTGCCGAGGGAGTTGCCCTCAAAAAGGCAGGCATAAAATGCCCCATTATGGTTTTTTATCCTCAACACGAATCGCTTGAAACTCTTTTAGAGTATAATCTTGAGCCCGTTGCCTACAGTGTTAGAATTTTAAATAAACTACAATCTCTGGCAGTGGACAATACATTGAAGCCTATTCCTTTACATCTTAAATTCAATACAGGATTAAATCGCCTTGGGTTTGCTCCTTCGATAGTAGAGGAAATAGTTTCAAAGAGCCAAAGTGATTATTTCAACTTAATTAGTATTTATTCTCATTTAGCTGCTAGTGAAGAACAACGCCCTTCGCAAATATGTGAAACTCAAATTGAAAAGTTTTTAGAATTAAAACGAAAAAGCAAAAAAATAGTTTCAGAAACAGTCGCTTTCCATTTATTGAATAGTTCTGGCATATTCAACTATTCAGAACATCAGCACGATGCTGTGCGAAGTGGTATTGCGCTCTATGGATTTGCTAATCACCCAGAATGGGATGCGATGCTCAAACCAGTAAGTCAATTGACATCAACGATTCTTCAGATTGTTTCTGTAAAAAAAGGAGAAACAGTGGGCTATAATTCCGGTTGGGTTGCTCAACATGATGCTCAAATAGCTACACTCCCACTGGGGCATGCAGATGGAATAAGTAGGCAATTTGGTCTAGGAAAAATTCAAGTTAGCATCAATGGAAAAAAAGCAAGTATCGTGGGTAATGTTTGTATGGACATGTGTATGATTGATGTGACCAAAATTGATTGCCATGAAGGGGATGAGGTAGAACTATTTGGTTTTAAAAACTCCGCAGAAAAAGTAGCAAAGTCAGGAGATACTATTTCTTATGAGCTCCTTTCAAATGTTGGTCAAAGAGTGGAAAGAATTATTCACAAGTAGAGATAATGTTTGTTTTACAACATTTTCTGATTGTGTTGAAATAACAATTCACATGCGTTGTGCTCTATTTAAATTCACATTACATTTGCCTCAAATTTTAAACTATGAAATTAGCAGTAGTAGGTGCTACAGGTATGGTAGGGCATGTGATGTTAAAAGTCTTGGAGGAGCATGAATTTCCAATGGATGAACTTCTTTTAGTTGCCTCGTCACGTTCTGTAGGAAAATCACTTTCATTTAAGGGAGAACAAATTGAAGTCATTGGCTTAGAAACCGCTTTAGCAGCTAAACCAGATCTGGCTTTATTTTCAGCAGGTGGAGCCACCTCTTTGGAATGGGCCCCTAAATTTGCAGCTGAAGGAGTCAAAGTGATTGACAATTCTTCTGCCTGGCGTATGGATCCAACTATTAAATTAGTCGTTCCTGAAATTAATGCAAGTGTACTTACTCCAGAAGATATGATTATTGCTAATCCTAATTGTTCTACCATCCAAATGGTGATGGCCCTAGCTCCACTTCATGAAAAATATGGGTTACAAAGATTGGTCATCTCTACCTACCAATCGATTACTGGCACAGGTGTCAAAGCTGTTGAACAATTAGAAAATGAAACTGCTGGTATAGAGGGGCCAAAGGTCTATCCACACCCTATTCATAAAAATGCATTACCCCATTGTGATATTTTTCTAGAAAACGCCTATACAAAGGAAGAAATGAAATTAGTGCATGAAACTAGAAAAATTTTAGGAGCACCCGATATGGCTATCACTGCTACAGCTATTCGAATTCCGGTTGTTGGGGGGCATAGTGAATCAGTCAATGTGAGTCTTGAAAAATCGTTTGACCTAGAGGAAGTCAGAAGCCTTTTAGACGCCACTCCAGGTGTAGTTGTTCTTGACGATCCTGAAAATAATGTATATCCCATGCCTCTCCAAGCGGCAGATCAGGATGAGGTTTTTGTAGGGCGTATTCGGAGAGATGAATCGATCGAAAACGGATTGAATTTGTGGGTAGTAGCAGACAACTTAAGAAAAGGTGCCGCCACAAATACAATTCAAATTGCTGAATTTTTAGTCAATAATCAATTGCTATAGTTTGTTCTACTATTGTGCTGCTAAAATAGTTTCTACTTGAGGCCTAATTAAACTATTCCAAAGAATATATCCCTCTTTGTTTAAATGCAATTTATCACTGCGGAATAATTCTTTTTTAGGTAAGCCCTCAGCATTCAAAAAATGTGAAGTCGTTTCTAAAAAAATCATCTTTGAATCAGAGGCACAATAGTCCTTCAGTGCCATGTTTAACTCATTAATTTTAGACCATAAATGCCATCTGCTTTCTGTAGGCGTAATTGAAATTTGTAAAATTGGGAGGGTAGGATGCTTTTTTCGAATACGCTTGATCACATAGTCATAGTTTCTTAGTATCGTTTTAACACTTTCATTAGAATTTTTTTGACTAATGTCATTTGCCACAAAACAAACAATCATACTAAGATCGTGCTGGTTTAAAATGGTGTCTATGTAGAAAATAAGGTCTCTAAAATGAGCTCCCCCATAGCCTCTTTGAATGAGTGGCATAGGAGCCATATCTTCCTTTAGGGTTTCCCACAAACGAATACTCGAGCTTCCCAAAAACAGAACAGATTTAGGTGCATAGTCTTCTTTTGTATCAAGTTCCTTAAACTTTTCAATTTCTGGAATTGCCCATGCGTAGGTGTCTTGTTCATATTGTTTTAAGGGAGAACATCCATCTAAAAAAAGACAAAGGATAAAGAATATACTTAAGAGGAGGATCCGTTTCATTTTAGTCTTCCATACTAAAATTTTCCATAAATTTTGTAGTATAATTTCCCTCAATATAGTCTGGGTGCTCCATTAACTTTTTATGAAAAGGAATAGTTGTTTTGATGCCCTCAATAACAAATTCTTCTAAAGCTCTTTTCATTTTATTGATCGCTTCTTCTCTTGTCTGGGCTGTGGTCACCAATTTAGCAATCATAGAATCGTAGTGGGGAGGGATAGTATAACCACTATATACGTGGGTGTCTAAACGAATGCCATGTCCCCCAGGAAAATGAAGGGTTTCTATTTTTCCAGGTGAGGGTCTAAAGTCATTATATGGATCTTCAGCATTAATTCTGCATTCAATAGAGTGTAATTTAGGTAAATAATTTTTCCCCGAAATGCGGACACCAGAGGCTACCAAAATCTGTTCTCTAATCAGATCAAAATCTATTACTTGTTCTGTAATAGGATGTTCGACTTGAATGCGAGTATTCATTTCCATGAAATAAAAATTCTTATGCTTGTCTACTAAAAACTCAATTGTTCCTGCTCCTTCATAGGCTATATATTCAGCCGCTTTAACCGCAGCCTCGCCCATTTTTTTTCTGAGTTCTTTCGTCATGAAAGGAGAAGGGGTTTCTTCTGTGAGTTTTTGATGGCGGCGTTGCACTGAGCAATCACGTTCAGACAAGTGACACGCTTTGCCATAACTGTCACCGACTACTTGTATTTCAATATGTCTTGGTTCCTCGATCAGTTTTTCGAGGTACATATCGTCGTTTCCAAAAGCTGCTTTTGATTCTTGTCGTGCGCTTTCCCATGCTTTTTCTAATTCCTGATTATTCCAAACGGCACGCATTCCTTTTCCTCCTCCTCCCGCTGTGGCTTTGAGCATCACGGGATATCCTACCTCTTTAGCAAGGGTGTGGCATACTTCAAGTGAAGGAATGATTCCTTCAGAACCAGGAATGGTTGGAACACCAGCGGCTTTCATTGTGGCTTTTGCAGTGGCTTTATCACCCATTTTTTCTATCATCTCAGCAGAAGCGCCAATGAATTTTATATCATGTTCTTCACAAATTTTTGAAAACTTAGCATTTTCAGATAAAAATCCATACCCTGGGTGAATCGCATCTGCGTTAGTAATTTCAGCTGCAGCAATAATATTGGCCATTTTTAGATAGGACTCTGAACTCGGGGCTGGCCCTATACAAACTGCTTCATCTGCAAAACGAACGTGTAAACTTTCTTCATCAGCTTTTGAATAAACTGCTACGGTTTTTATACCCATTTCTTTGCAGGTACGAATCAATCGCATGGCAATTTCACCCCTATTGGCAATTAATATTTTTTTAAACATGATTAAAAATTATGAGGGATCTATCACAAATAAGGGTTGATCAAACTCAATGGGAGTGGCATCATCTGCAAGAATTTTTACAATTTTTCCACTTACTTCAGATTCAATTTCATTAAAAAGTTTCATGGCTTCAACAACGCACATCACATCTCCTGGTTTTACAACATCCCCCACTTCTACAAAAGCTGGTTTATCTGGTGATGCTTTTCGATAAAAAGTGCCAATCATTGGTGAGTTGATCGTGATTAGATGATCTTCACTAGATTGTGGTGCTGGGGCTTCTGCCACTTTTTCAGTGGGGGTTTCAACACCACCATTGGTTTCAGCAGCTGCAACTGGAATATTCACTGGAACTTGTTGAACAATTGTAGCATTATCAGCGCGTTCAGATCCTTTAGTTACGATAGTAATCTTAAAATCATCTGTCTCTAGTTTAACTTCTTGAGCCCCAGATTTGGCTACAAATTTGATTAAGTTTTGAATTTCTTTAATATCCATAGATCGTAAAAATTTTATATTTTAGTAAGCCCATGTTAGGTAGGCAGCGCCCCACGTAAAACCTCCACCAAAGGCGGCAAAAAGGATTTTGTCACCGCAGGCTAACTGCTGTTCATAGTCATATAAAAGGAGCGGGATGGTGGCCGCAGTTGTATTTCCGTAGCGTTCAATATTCATTAAAACCTTATCTTCTGCAAGACCTAACTGTTTAGCTGTTGCATCTATGATTCGTTTATTCGCTTGGTGAGGTACAAGGTAATTAATTTCTTCACTCGATAAGTGATTGCGTTCTATAATTTTTTGGGTTGATGCTGTCATTTCGGAAACTGCGTATTTAAAAACTGTTTTTCCATCTTGATATAAATTGTGCCATCCTTGATCAAGTGTGGACTGTGAGGTTGGAAAAATTGAACCTCCACCTTTAATTAAAAGTGATTCTCTTGCCGCTCCATTAGATCTAAAATATTCATCTTCCCAACCGTATTGATTTGTTGAGGGCTCAATTAGTACAGCTCCTGCTCCATCTCCAAAAATGATACAGGTGGTTCTGTCTTTATAATTGACTATAGATGACATTTTATCAGCACCAATAAATAAAACCCGATTATATCGTCCGCTCTGGATATACCCAGTTGCCACACTCATGCCATATAAAAACCCTGAACACGCAGCACTTAAGTCAAAGGCAAATGCATTCGTTGCCCCAATAGATGAAGCAACAAAGGCGGCTGTTGCGGCCACCTGATAGTCAGGCGTAATGGTAGCTATAAGAACCAAATCAATTGATTTTGGATCAATCCCTTTTTTTTCTATTAAATCTTGAGCAGCACGTACAGCTAGCGTAGAGCAGCCTTGATAGGGTTCTTTGAGAATGCGGCGCTCTTTTATTCCAGTGCGAGATAGGATCCACTCATCGGTGGTATCTACCATTTGTTCTAAGTCCTTGTTACTTAAAATAGTTTCAGGAACATACCCTCCAACCCCCGTTATAGCCGCTTTAACCATATTTCTGTCCGCTTTTAAGGCAGGGATTAACTATGATTTTGTGTTGAATAGTGAGAAAACTACTTCCCATTAAATGAGTAAATCTCATAAATTTAGCCCCTTTATAGAGCCTTATTTGCTAAAGACTATGCTTCTACTTCGGTAGCGTCTATGAGAACTTTTCCTCTGTAATAGAGTTTTCCTTCATGCCAGTGAGCACGATGATACAAGTGAGCTTCCCCTGTAGTCCCACAATTGGCTACTTGCCTATTGCTTGCTTTGTAGTGGGTTCTTCTTTTGTCTCTTCGAGTTCTCGAAATTTTTCTTTTAGGATGTGCCATGAACTAATATTTTCTATAATAAATCTTTCAGTTTGTCCCATCTGGGGTCATTTTGACCTTCAACAGGGGTTGCTTTTGGTTCTAGGGTTTTGAGTTTGTCAAGAATTTCTGATTGTAACGTACCGTTTGCAATTCCTGGATGCTCTAATTTTGGTGGAATCTCTAAGACAATCATCTCATATATTTGTTGAGAAACGTTGAACTTGTAGGCTCCTACCGGCAAAACTAAAATTTCATCTGTGGAAGCCTCAAGATTTCCAAATTTAATTATTTGAGACCAGCTAGGGTTTAATGCTAAATCAAAGTATTCTGTGGTCACATCGCAGGAAACGCCCACGCTTCCTTTTGAGGTAAACTCCAGTTCCAAGAGACTTTCACTTTTGTGGAGTGCAAGTTCTACTTTGAAATCAGCTTGATGGAAATCATTAAAATCAAAACCTTCAAAGAACGTATTGTCAAGGATAAAAACAAATTGGTGTATGCCATTTTTTAAACCTATAAAGGGAATATCAAACTCATCCAACTTTTCCATCCTAAGACAATTGGTGGGCAAATTTATAAAAAAAAAGGTATATTCGGTTGTTTTAACACCTGTAGTTCTATGCGTATATTTATTGGTATCTATGTTGTCTTATACTTTGTCTTTATTTCTTGTGATAATAAGCATTCCGAGGCTTCTTCTACCTTACCAAATATTGTTTGGTTGGTTGCTGAAGACCAATCACCAGAGCATTTCCCGATGTATGGCAATAAATTTGTTTCACTACCTAACATAGAACAACTTACTAAAGATGGCGTGCTTTATACAAACGCATATGCCCCTGTGCCAGTTTGTGCCCCTTCTAGAAGTGCACTTATAACTGGAATGTATCCTAGCACTATGGGCACCCACAATATGCGCACCTATAATGGCTATAAAGATTTTAATGAGCCCTCCATTAATATTCCATCGTATTCACCCGTTGTCCCTGAGGGCGTTAAAATGTTTACAGAATATTTAAGAACTGCTGGGTATTATTGTACAAATAATCCTAAGGAAGATTATAATTTCAAACCCCTCCCTTCCGCGTGGGATGAAAGTAGTAAAGAAGCACACTGGCGTAATCGGCCCAAAGGGGCTCCTTTTTTTGCTGTTTTTAATTTTCAAATTACCCATGAATCACAAATTTGGAGACAGGCAGATCAACCTCTATTAGTAGATCCTAATAGTTTGACGGTTCCGCCTATTTTTCCTGACAATTCAATAATTCGAAAAGATTTAGCGGTCAATTATTCCAATCTGATGCGTCTCGATCAGCAAATAGGAGTAATTATTGATGAATTGAAGGCTACTGGTCAATATGACAATACACTGATTTTCTTTTATGGAGATCATGGTGGCCCTTTTCCAAGACATAAGCGAGCACTTTACGAAACGGGTATCAGAGTTCCTTTAGTAGTTAAAATGCCTCAAAATACAAATGCAGGAAGTCAAGAAAGCCGTTTGGTAAGTTTTATTGATTATGCCCCTTCCATACTTTCTTTTGTGGGTATTGAACCTCCCAAAATTATGCAAGGGAAAGCTTTTTTAGGGAAATATAAAACTGAAGCTCCTTCATTTGTCTTTACAACCTCTGATCGTTATGATGAAAAAGTAGATCGATTAAGAGCTGTTCGTTATGGTAATTACAAATACATTCGGAATTTCAATGTAGAGATTTCAAACGCTTTGCCAGTAGCCTACAGAGAACAAATGGCTATGATGCAAAATATGCGCGAGCAATGGGAGGCAAAGACCTTGCCTGAGGCAGCAGCTAGGTGGTTTGCTACGCCAAAACCAGAAGAAGAACTTTATGACATTACTGTGGATCCTTATGAGCTAAATAATTTGGCAGCAAACCCAACATTAAAGGATACACTTTCAATGTTGCGCAACAAACTAGAACAATGGATGAAGGAAACAGGTGATTTAGGGGCCTTGCCTGAACAGGAAATTTTAAAGCAATTTTTTCCAGATGGAAACCCCCCTAAACTTTTTCCCCCAAGCTATCAAATTGTTGACAATCGAATTGTGCTAAAGCATCAAAACGCAGGTAGTACGATTATCTGGCAAAAAGAAGGAGATAGTGTCTGGTCTATTTATGACCAACCTCTAACCAAAACGAGTCCTATCAAAGTTAAAGCCGTTCGAATAGGATATAACACAAGTGAAATTCTGGAATTAGATTAAACTTCTTCCTGATGCATTTCGGAGCGATTTGCATATACTTTTCGAGCTAAAAATAGAGCTTCAATAAAAGAACTTCGGTCTGCTTTTTTCTTTCCAGCAATGTCAAAACCAGTGCCATGGTCTGGAGAAGTTCTGATCTTTTCTAATCCGGCAGTAAAATTAACCCCACTTCCAAATGCAAGTGTTTTAAAAGGAATGAGGCCTTGGTCGTGATACATTGCCAAAACAGCATCAAAAGCTTGGTAGTGTTTTGAACCAAAAAAACCATCAGCAGCATAAGGCCCAAAAACCAAATCCCCTTTATTAAAATAATCATTTATTACTGGACGAATTAAATCATCATCCTCAGTGCCAATAACCCCCTGATCACCCGTGTGCGGATTTAATCCTAACAGGGCTATTTTGGGTCTGTTTATTCCAAAATCTTCTTTAAGACTTTTAAGTAAGGAATCTATTTTTTGCCTTAAAAGGTCTTCAGATAGTGCTTGAGCTACCTTTTGGATAGGGATATGATCTGTTACGAGGGCTACTCTTAGATTTTCATGCACCATAAACATTAGACTATCTCCCTGTAGCTTTTCGTTTAAATAGTCCGTATGACCTGGATATTTAAAGCCAGCAAGCTGAAAGGCTTGTTTATGAATGGGTAGGGTAACTAGTACATCTACTTTATTTTTCTGAAGTGCCTTGACTGCTTCCTCTAAGGATCGTATTGCAAATTGCCCCGCACTTTCAGATACCTTCCCATATTCAACAGAAAAAGATTGCGCTGCAACTGAGAGTACATTGAGTTTAGATTTGTTTAGATTTTCTCCCCATTTGATGGGCTTTAATGCCGTTTGGAATGAAAATTTTTTTTGCTCTGTTTTCAAGAGTTCAAAATCAGCAAATACTAAAGGAGTGAAGAAATCATAGAGGCGTTTGTCTTCAAAGGCTTTGAGCAATAGCTCTATCCCTATCCCATTTGGATCACCAATACTTATGCCAATTTTAATTTTTCCTGTATTGTGCATTAAGCTATTATTAATATCTATTTTTGAAGTGTAAATGTAATTAAATATAAGCGGATGTTTACAGGAATCATTGAGGCTTTTGGTGTGGTCGAATCGTTGGAAAAAGAAGGAGGCAATCTCACTATTATCATGCAGAGTAGCATGGCAGCTCAGCTAAAAGTTGATCAAAGCTTGGCACATAATGGCGTTTGTTTGACAGTTGTTGCTTGTGATGAGACACACTATACTGTAACAGCCATAAAAGAAACTCTTGAAAAAACGAACTTTAAAACACTCGCCATAGGGTCAAAAATCAATTTAGAAAGAGCCATGGTAGCGGGAGCTCGTCTTGACGGACATATGGTACAAGGACATGTTGACCAAATTGCAAAATGCAGCTCTGTGATTGAAGAAGATGGAAGTTGGCGCTATACCTTCACTTTTGATCCTCTTCCCGGAAACCTCCTTATAGAAAAAGGATCCATTACCATTAATGGTGTGAGTTTGACCTTAGTAGATGTTAAACCCAAGCAATTTTCTGTTGCCATAATTCCCTATACCTACCAAAACACCAATTTCCACCAAATTGAGGTCGGTAGTCTCGTCAATTTAGAATTTGATATGATCGGAAAATATATAGCGAAACTTCAGTCTCAACATAAAAATTAATATATTTAATAAAAAACTATATTGATGGGACTTTTAGAACTAACCACATTTCTAATTTCACTAGCAGCAATTTTTTCGATCATAAATCTAAGGATCTTAAAGTTACCCCTAACTATTGGTTTGATGGTGTTAGCTATTGCCCTTTCTGCAATAGTTTTGATCGTGGGAATCATTTCACCTGAGTTTTTATCCATTGCGACTTCACTAACCCAACAATTTGATTTTAGTGAACTTCTCATCAATGTGATGCTCCCCTTTTTACTTTTCGCAGGTGCTATTAGCGTGAATGTGCATGAATTGCTCAATGATAAATGGGTCATTTTACTTTTGGCTAGTTTTGGAGTTATCTTTTCCACTTTTGCTGTTGGGACTACCGTATTTTGGATCACACAGCAACCTGTTTTTGGACTAACTGAAATGGGGTTAACTTATGTAGATTGTCTTTTATTTGGTGCACTAATTGCACCAACCGATCCAATTGCTGTTTTGGCTATGGTGAAAAAAATGAATCTTTCTTCGGTTACAGAAACACGTATTGCAGGTGAATCTCTTTTTAACGATGGTATTGGTGTTGTGGTTTTTTTGACACTGCTCAGTATTAAGTTGGAAGGAATTGAAAACATAACTCCTCAAAGTGTGAGTTTGTTGTTTCTCAATGAAGTTGTTGGCGGGGTCATCTTAGGAGCAATTATGGGGTTTTTAGGACTGAAGCTGGTAAAATATATAGAAAACGAACATGTAGAATTAGAAGTTATAATCACTCTTTCTCTTGTGCTTCTAGCGCCTCTTATTTCTCATCAATTTCATTTTTCAGCTGTTTTAGCCGTTGTCGTAATGGGGCTATTTTTAAATCAAAACATAGATTCTGATAAAAAGGCAGAAGGTTTGCAAAAAGCCATGGGCGACTATGTGTATAAATTTTGGCATCTGTTAGATGAAACTTTAAATGCAATTTTATTTATACTGATAGGTTTAGAGATTATTCCTATCCTTCAAAATTTCGCGCTAGGGTATGTTTTCATAATTATTTTGGTGATCATAATTGTTGTGGTCTCTAGAGGAATTGGTGTCTTTTTACCTATAAAGCTTCTCTCTATTAAAAAACAATTTGAAGAAAAAACAGCCTTAATAATCACATGGGGTGGCCTTAGAGGTGGCCTCAGTGTTGCCTTGGCATTAAATCTTCCAGATAGTATTGGTGAAGGAAAAGATCTTATTTTAATTCTCACCTACAGTGTGGTCTTGTTTACCATTTTAGTTCAAGGTCTTACCCTAAAAAAAATTGTGAAATCTTAAGTGGTAGCAAAACATTTTTATAATTTTATGATCGTTAACGCTGTGACAACAGCAATGTTTAATTTAATGTAGAAAGGAGGTGTCATATGTCTAGTGATAATTATACAAGGAAACTTAGACTATGGGTGCCTTTTACAGCATCCTTCTAAGGTTCCTTTTTGCAATAAAAGCGAGTCGATGGGCTCGCTTTTTTTAATTGTATTAGTAATGAAAAAAATTCCTTCAGTTGATCTTAGCCACTTTGTAAGTGGCTCTATAGAAAAAAAAGAAAGTTTTGTAAAAGCGCTAGCTAATGCTTTTGAAACTATCGGTTTTGTTGCTTTAAATGGGCATAGCCTGTCACCAGATATGCAACAGGCATTATATGAACAAGTGAGCCAGTTTTTTTCTTTGCCACAAGCTTCAAAAAATCAATATATAATAAAAGGTGGAGGTGGACAAAGAGGGTACACTGCTTTCGGAAAAGAACATGCAAAGGGTCAGTCAAAAGGTGATTTAAAAGAGTTTTGGCATTTTGGCCAAGAAATATCCAATGATGAATCCTTAAAGCAAACTTATCCTGCTAATATAGTTGTTACTGAACTTCCAGAATTTAATAGTGTAGGAATGAAAGTGTTTAAAGAATTAGAGCGAATAGCATTAAAAGTCCTTCAAGCCTTAGCCATTCATTTGGGTTTAGAGGATCATTATTTTAATTCATTTGTTCAAAGAGGTAATTCCATTTTGAGAGCCATTCATTATCCCCCAATAACGAGTCCACCAGAAGGAGCCGTTAGAGCAGCAGCTCATGGAGACATCAATTTAATCACGCTGTTGATGGGTGCTCAAGGCAGTGGGCTTCAAGTTCAAAATCACCAAGGGGAATGGATTGAGGCGTCAGCTGATAAGAATGCACTTATCATTAATATTGGAGATATGCTTTCCAGATTGACCAATAATAAATTAAAATCAACCTTGCACCGAGTCGTCAATCCACCGAAGGAGTTTTGGGATAAACCTCGCTATTCGATACCCTTTTTTATGCATCCTATCCCCGAAATGGATTTAACTTGCCTACCCCAATGTGTTGATGAGGCCCATCCTAAACAATATGAAGACATTACTGCAGGTCAATTTCTAACCCTTCGCCTGCATGAATTAGGTCTACTAAAAAACTAATCTTTTTCTTTCAATTCATAAGTATAAATAGCTTCTCCTAAAGCAGCTAAAAAGGGAATCCCTACAGTATCATACTCGTATAGATCATCATTAAATATTTGATTTTGATTCACTAAAATTGTTGCCGCCAAAAAAAACTCAATTCCTTCTTTTTCATTTTGAATGAAGGCCACATCGGTTAATGTGCCATATGCTGAACCTACTTTATTATAAATTCGAACCTCAGGATTCATCTCCCCTTTTTTGTCGCCGTATAAGAAGAACTTTACATAACTGTCCCAATAAAGGGTATCATTTTTATAATTAGGCACCTCAACCTCTGTTGTCTTTCTACTCATCCAATAGCGAATAAATTTTAGATCTTCACCAGTGAGGTTAAATCTATTTTTGGTTGGAACTTGTTCTGGAAAAATAATTCCTTTCATCATTTGATGTAAATCTTCTAATGAAGCTCGATTTTTGGCGCTAAAGTTCATAGGTTGTTTGAGTAATGTTCCTTTTTTTATAACCCCTTTACCTTTTAATAATCCCTTTAATTTAGAACTTTGAATTTGTGGTTGAGGCGTATTTATTGATTTTGTGTAGAGTGTATCTTTTCCCTCAATAAAATAAAGGCTTGCCTTTTCTTCTATTGGAGGTATTCCTGAAAATTTGTGATTCAATTGAATGTCTTGATACCCTTTCTCCTTTAAGGTAGTATTGATATAATTCTGTCCTAAAAAATCAAATAGGAAATTATACGCTTGATTATCACTTACTAAAAACAATTTCTTTATCTGATGTGCTAAGGAGAGTTGACCCCTTGGGTGAGTGCTATCTTTAGCAACTAGGATTACCTCAGAATCGGGATTTGCAACAATAAACGGCGTTTCACTTGCTATTCCAATGCCCTTTTCTCTTAATGAATTAATTTTTTCTAATGTTAAAAGCACCAAAGGCAATTTTACTGTACTTGCTGGATAGAAATAATCCCTTTTTGAATTTCCATATCGGTAAGATTTGAAACTAGGTATACCCTTTTTATTTCTTCTAATTTGAGTATAAATTAGTTGTAATTCATGCTCTTTTTCGTTTAGCATGACCATTTTCAATCTGTCATCTGACTGTTTTAAAATTATTGGAAAAGGATTTTGTGCCTTGGCGAAATGAATAGCCCCAAAAACAAATATCCCATAGGCTATATATTTCATGCCTATCCTTTCATTGAAGTTTTGCAAAATCTTCTATATCGTCTGCTGCTGTCAAATCGGGTAGATGCTCTGAGACAGGGATAGTAATAAATTGCTTTGGATGATCCTTCACAAAATTACGGACAGCTTCTGGCAACTCTTTTTCTTGTCTTAAAGGATGAATTGGACAGTCTCTTATGTAATGATCTATTGAAGCGCCATCAAAGCTAAAAACATTCATGCTTACTCGAATTTCCCCGTCCACATCACGATATTTTTCTACCACTTCGGGCTCCGGTTTCTCAATGATATTCTCCAAATAATTTTCTTTATCGATGGCCATAACCGCAAATTTAGAAATTCGTTCATCTGGAAATTGTAAGCCTGATCTGCTATAACTTATAAGTGCATGAGGCGCTTCTCTATTTTCTCTCAACAGCAAAAGGGCTTTGACTGAATATAAGTTGTCACCATTGCATATAGTAAAACTGTTCGATTTCAATTCAGGATATTGAGCCATGGCTTGAGCTAAGGCATCTGCGGTTCCCAATGGTTTTTTTCTACCTTCATGGAGGTATTGCAATGCAAAATTTAGTGGAAGGTTCTCTGAGCCGTTTGAGTCTATAAAATCATGAAATGCTTCATTTTCCGGACTAGTGATGAGATAAACTTTTTGATAGCCGGCGGCTTTTGCATTTTTTAATAGATAGTGAAGAAGAGGCTTCCCTGTTTTACCCAGGGGGATTAAACTTTTATGGGCTTTTAGGGCAATATTTTTTGTGTCCACAGATAGCTTGACACTTTCGAGCGAACGTTTCATTCTAGAGGAGGCTCCTCCAGCTAAGATTAGTAAAGAGGTGTTTTCAGTCATTTGAATTGTATGTTAATTGTACTTCATAAGCCGCTTTTGCGCCTGATGCCAAAAAGGCATTTATAACGTTCTCTTTGCTCTCTTCATTCACCATAGCTACCATACAACCTCCTCCTCCTGAACCAATTATTTTTGTTCCCATAGCACCGTTCTCCCTAGCATTTTGCATCATCTTCATCATGGGTTTCGGTGTGTTCAAAATATATTCTTCTAGGATCTTTTGATGACTATTCATTAAAAAACCTAATTCCTCCGTTGAGCCCTTCGATTCTAATACTTTTTTAGCTTTCAATGTAATGTCATAATTATGCACTGCAGCATACCAATAGGGCAAATAGTCTTTTGGTACATCATTCTTATATCGTTCGTAATCATCAACATGAATTGATTGAATATTAAAATCTGGATACTTATTATTTATAGCTTTTATCGCTTCTTGACCGTAAATCCTTCCTTTTTTTAAAATAGATAGCGTTTGTTTGGCAATGCCAGACTCCGCCACCACCAAGGGACCCAATTTACCAGGCAAAGCAGTACAATCGGTAGTTTTCGTATCTATATAGAGCAACCCCCCTTGAGCAATGGTATACTGATCCATGAGCCCACCAGGCTGATCAAAAAAAAGGACTTCAGAGGTATAAGTCAATTGACCCACTTCTAAATCGCTGTATTGTATAGGGTCTTTTTGTGCTTGAATTAAAAAGCGGATCCATGCAACTACTAAGGCTGAAGAACTAGATAAGCCTGCATTTACAGGAATATTGCCACTTATTGTAATATTATACCCTTGTGCAAAATGCGCTCCCTTTTGTTCTAAAACTTTTATTCCCGAAAGAAAATAATCGTCCCGCTCTATTTTTGTTGTTTTATTGTTGAGATGTATTACTCTATTTTCTTCAATATCAGGCAAATATACGTTGTATATACCCTCATTATTTGGGGTAGCTTTTAAATGAATATAGCGATTGATTGTTCCTGCAATTACGGGAAGATCTAAATAATCTTGATGGTCTCCAAAAAAGCATACCCGAGCAGGGGTTTTAAATTCGATCATAAAACAAAAGTATAACGAATTTAAGACAAGATTCCCTTTAAGCAATAATTTCTAAAGGCTTTGTCGTCTTCCAATTTCCTCGTGTAAAGTCAGGAAATTGTTGTGGCATTCCATTTTGGGCCACTGATGTTTCGCTTAGTGGAGCCACTGCGCTCCAAAATGCTCCCTCATAAATATTTTGATCAAGAGGCAAACCCTTTTGCAAACATTCTATGATTCGATAAAGCATAAGAAAATCCATGCCCCCGTGGCCACCCATTTTCTTAGCTAAATCGCCAATTCGTTTATACAAGGGGTGTTCATAGGTTTCAAACAATTCCTTCAATTGCTTCCCTTCAGCCCAACTTTCGTGATCTTTGGTTGCTCCAGGTACACCTCCTTCTAGGGCAACCCTGTTTGGGTAAGCAGCTACTATCCCAAGAGTGCCTTGAACAAGATTGTGTCTAGTATACGGTCTTGGACTTGTTTCGTCCCACTGAACCATAACCGTTTTACCCATTGCTGTTTTAATTATGGATGTATTAAGGTCTCCTCCTTTATAGTCTAACTGATTCCATTTGTGATCTGCAGGATAGTGCTTAGACGCATAGAGGGCTCTCCCTCTTCCAGGGGTTGAAAAAGATGTAAGCGTTCCAAACTGATCTTCTCCTCTTGCTAGACTCATGTATTGTGCAACAGGTCCTAGCCCATGAGTTGGATACAAGTTTCCATTCCGTTTGGCATAGTGATAGGTGCGCCAGGAACCTGTGCCTCTTTTTTGTTCTTCCATTTGGAACCTCAACTCATGGATGTAAGCGGCCTCAGCATGAAGCAGTTCTCCAAGAAGCCCTTTACGACACATATTGAGGTAGATAAGTTCCTCACGCCCATAATTGACGTTTTCCATCATCATGCAGTGTTTCTTTGTACGCTCTGAGGTATCTACTAGTTGCCACATTTCTGAAAGAGTGACCGCTAATGGAACTTCAACAAATACGTGAGCACCGTGTTTCATTGTTTCAATGGCCATAGGAGCATGATTGTTCCAATTTGTCGCAACGAAAACAGCATCAAGCTTTTCCGTTTCAAGCATTTTTAACCACTGATTCTCGTCCCCATAATACGCCATAATTTGACCATGCCTGTTTCTGTCAATAGATTTACACGCCTTCATTGACCGTTTAACTAGGTCTTCATATACATCGCAAATTGCAACTATTTCGGTTCCTTCTATTGAAGCTAATTGTCTAATATGACCAGAACCCCTAGCCCCAACGCCAATAATACCGATCCGCACATTTTCAATTTTAGGGGCGGCAAAATCACCCATATACTGAGCATCAATGGCTCTTTCTGAGGCAGCTTCACCTAACTTGAGTTGTCCAACAGCATAGAGTGAGGCTGCTGATAATGATGATTTTTTTATAAAATTGCGACGATCTATAGATTTCATTGTAAGTTTTGTTTGTTAGTTCAATGTACAAAAGTTTTCTTATCCTAAATAGTTTTTGTCACAAACTCTAGATTGCTTACATTTAAATAAAAATATGGGAGTTGGTGCACTTTTTTTTGGAAGTTTAGCTTTGTGTCTTTTTATAGGTCTTTGCATTGAAATTCAAGAACGGTTTTTAAGATAAGTTTGGGCTACTTTATTAGAAATATTTTGGTTTATGTCGCCATTGCAGTAGTTGTCTATCTGCTCTACATGGCCATTAGAGGTATGCAAAATAAAAAATGAAAAAAATAAACCATAAAGCTAAAACACTTTTAATCTTCAGTTTAATAAAGAAGCTATTCTTGATTTTATTTTTTTGGTTCTCTCACTAACTATATAATTTCTTTAAATGAAAAATATTTTATTATTGATTGTAGTTATAGTACAACTACAATCACCAACACTACTTGCTCAAACTGATTCTCCCAACATTATACTCATTTTTGCCGATGATTTAGGGTATGGTGATTTAGGTATTTTTGGAAATCCAGAAATAAAAACACCCCACCTCGATCAACTGGCACAAGAAGGTCAAAAATGGACACACTTTTATGTTGCCGATCCAGTTTGTACTCCTAGCAGAGCTGGTCTTTTGACCGGGCGCTACCCCATTCGCTCTGGGATGACTTCAAAAAACAGAGCCGTCTTGTTTCCTGATTCTTCTAAAGGATTACCTCATTCTGAAACTACTATTGCAGAATTGGTCAAAACGGTGGGATATACCACTGCTATGATCGGGAAATGGCATTTAGGGCATCTCCCTGACTATTTGCCTATGCAGCATGGTTTTGATTCTTATTATGGAATTCCTTATTCAAATGATATGGACGCCAATAAAAAAGGGCCTAGTGCTTATAAAGAAGGAAGAAACAACCCCTTTTTCCAACCTGATTATAGAGATTATAATGTCCCTTTAATGCAAAACGAAAAAATTATTGAACGTCCAGTAAATCAATCAACAATTACACAACGCTATACTGACCAAGCAATTTCATTCATTGAACAAAATAAGGAAAAACCCTTTTTCTTGTATTTAGCCCATTCAATGCCACACATACCATTGTTTGTTCCCGAAGACATTGACATAAAAGCCTATTCTAGTTTGTATGCAGCTGTGATCCATTCTATAGACTCAAGTGTAGGTAAAATTGCAGAGGCTTTAAAGTTACAGGGGATAGCCAATGAAACACTCTTAATTTTCACCTCAGACAATGGCCCTTGGTTATCCTACACCACCCATGGTGGTTCTGCAGGGCCGCTGCGCGCTGGAAAAGGAACCACTTTTGAGGGTGGACAACGAGTACCCACTGTTTTTTGGGGTCCAGGAATAGTTACTCCTAAAGTGGTTAGAGATATGGGAGCTACATTAGATTTATTGCCTACAGTTTGCGAGTTAACAGGGGTTAGTGTTCCTAAAGACCTTAAGTTAGATGGAAGCTCTCTTGTGAACACCCTTACAAAAGGAGAAAAAAGTTCTAGAGAAGATTTTTATTATTGGGCCTTTGGGGAGTTACATGCCTACAGAAAAGGACCTTGGAAGCTGCATTTAAAACAAAGAGCCCCTGTAAATTATGATAATGCTTTTATTTTAGAAACACCCGAATTATATAACCTCCGTTCAGACATTGGGGAGCGCTATGATGTAGCAGCAAAAAATACCGCTTTGGTGGGTGCGATGAAAAACGATATAGCAAAGCATCTTGAGGGTATGAAAGACACATTGCCAGACCAATTGCATTGGCGTATCAAATAATATAATCCTATTGAATAGAACGCTCACCTTCGATTTCGAAGGTACCCATCATATATCCAGTCACGGTGTCTGCTTCAACTTTAATTTCAAATAAAACATCATACCCTTGGGCAAAAGTGTCTATTTCAAGTTGATCATTTACAAAATTAGTGTCTAAGATTTCGATGGGAATATCGCCGCCAAAAGATGCTTTATAAGCATTTTCTTCTTTGTTAACAGTGAGTTCAATGGGAATATCTCCATACCCATCAACGTTTAAAACGGTAATGTTAAAAACCCCTATATATGGATCAGCAGGAGTTGCTACTTTTTTTTGAACGCCACAGGAGGCCACAAAAAGTAATAGTAAACTTAAGAATGTTTCTTTCACGGGACAATGTGTTTTGTTTGTTTTTAATTTTATTGAGCAGCAGAACGGCTCCAAACCGTAACTGTATTATCTGTTTGGTCTACCCATCGCATTTGGTTATCGTTGTTGCTGTAAGTAATGGTATACTTTACCAAGTTTGTCCCTTGGACAAAGGTATAATTTGAGCCCTCAGCTACCCAGGTGAAAATCTGTAGCGAAGTGGGTTTACATGAATTTGTGCTTGTATCTGGTGCTGTATAGGAAACAGTTACAGTGTTTTTATTGACGTTACAGGTATATAACATACAAGAATACCCTGGTATCAGCTCTATCAAATCGGCTTTAATTTCTTCCCAAACGATTGTCGAGCCGTCTGGATAGCTGGTTGAAACGTTTTCCCAATTTCCTAATAGGGGGTCATTAGGTTCATCTTCCTTCTGACAGGAGAAGATGATTAGACCTATAAATAATAATAATGCTTTTGTGGATAGAGTTTTCATAGACATAATAAATAAACCCTAAATATAAGATATGTTTTCCATTTTATTAGTGATGAGTATTGCGAAATTTTATTCTTTCATAGTAATAACTCATTGGTAAGGAAGTGTGGAATGATTATGCCTGAAATTGTATCTTTGGAACTAGAATTTTGATGTTTTGGGCAATTTGATTAAAGCTTTTTTATTTGATTTAGATGGTGTTTTTTATGTAGACAATCAATTAATTGATGGTGGAAACGAAACGCTAAAATATTTGCGTGATCTAAAAATTCCTTTTCGGTTTATCACAAATAATACCACTAAAAGCAGAAATGAACTTACCTCTAAACTCATTCAATTGGGGCTAGAGGTAGAAAAAGAGGAAATCATTAGCGCCAATTATGCTGGTGTTCTCTTATTAAAGCAATTGAATTTGAAAAATTGCAAATTGATTTTACGCCCAGAAGCACAAGAAGACTATTCTCACTTGACTCAAAATGATGCCCCTTTAGAGGCTATTGTAGTAGGCGACATTGGATCCGATTGGAATCACAATTTGATGAATGAACTGCTACAAGATTTGTTAAATGGTGCCGAGCTAGTTGCCTTGCACAAAGGGCGCTATTTTGAATCTGAAGGTGGCCTAACCATTGATGCAGGTGCATTTGTGGCTGGGTTAGAATATGCATCAGGAGTCACCGCCAAAGTGGTAGGCAAGCCCAATCCCACCTTTTTTGAACTAGCTTCAGCCCATTTCAATTGTAAACCAGAGCAAATAGTCTTGGTTGGTGATGATTTTATAAATGATATTGGGGGAGGCCATGCAATGGGTTATTCCACGATTATGGTTAAGACTGGAAAATATAGAGCAGCCTTAGCTAAAAAGGCTAAAGTTCAACCCCACTATTTTCTATCTTCAATAAAAGAGCTTCCAAAATGGCTTAAAGAACAAGAATAAAAAAGTATGGAAAAAATAAGATTAGAAGTTTATAACAACGGTAAAATTAGATGTTTTGGAACAACACCAGAAAACTTTGAACTCGTAGATCAAGAGGGAAAAGCGATTCCTCATGGTAATCCATTTACTCTTTGCGGTTGTGGCAAGTCCCAAAAAAAACCGATCTGTGATGGTTCACACAAAGAAGTTTAAATACCACTATTTTTAAGAAAAAGAATTCATATGGTTTTTCAAAAGAAGATTGAGTTACCTGCTTATTCGCGCGGTTTTCATTTAATTTCGGAAAAAGTGACCCCTCACTTACCAAAGGTGAGTGGCATTGTTCAGGTTTTCATTCAGCATACTTCTGCCAGTTTAACACTAAATGAAAATGCTGATCCAACCGTACGTATGGATTTTGAAACTTTTTTTAATGAGCTTGTTCCCGAAGACGCTACCCACTATCTTCACACCGAGGAAGGCCCAGACGACATGACTTCTCATATTAAAAGTAGTTTATTGGGCGCCAGTGTAAGCTTTCCGATCAAAAATGGAATTCCTCTTTGGGGAATATGGCAAGGTATTTATCTGTGTGAACACCGTAATCAGCCCCATAGAAGACGATTATTAATTACTGTTATTGGCCAAGAAGAATAACTTTAGTTTTATGACACCTTGTGGGTTAGTATTTTTTAAATAAAAAAGAAAGAATCAACAAAATGAAACCCGCCCCAACTACCCACTCACTGTGCTCAAGAAAAAAATCAAAAAGAGTCAAGGTGATGCCTAATCCGAGAAAAAAATAACCCGCACTACGGACTAACTGTTTCATTTCCATTTATTTAAAAAATAAAAAAATAATGATAAAACTATGCTTATCAATAAAGAACTGCCCAACGGAAAATAAAATTTTGTGTTGCCTTTTTCAAATTTGAAATCTAAGGGGTTTTGGTAACTCATTCCCGTTTTTTCAAAAGCATAAAAAATCAATCCTAAAGTGAAAATCACAGCCCCTAAAAAAAGAATTGTTTTAGCCATATCAATTCTAAACTATACAGTACAAAAATAAGATGTTTTTCAAAACCTTTTGCCTTTTGTCAATCACACAATTAATTCTATATTTAGCACAATAATCATAAAACATTTATAATGAAAAAACTATTATTATTTATTGCTATTTTAAGTATTTCTTTGCCTGTTTTGGCACAAAAAAATATGCCAGTGGCTTTGCATTATGTGACAGTAAAATCTAGTGATGCAGAGAAACTAATCGCATTAGAAAAGAACTACTTCTCAAAGCTTCACAAGGCGAATATAGATGCTGGGAAAAAAATTGGCTGGGATATGTGGCGCCTTGAAAGCAGTGCTACTCCTGAACACACCACCTTTGTTTATACCCATTTGCAGCCCAATTTGGATACTCAAAGTTTTGGTTTTGGAGACACTGATGCTTACTTTTCTAAAGAAGAATTAGCAATGGTCCAAGAGCAATGGGGTTCAATGGTTGTTGATTCAAAATTTTTGATGACATCTTTCAAAGGAGGGTTTGCTCCTATCAAAGATCAGCCAGTCAATTTTGTGCAGCTTAGCTATATGAATGTTGACCCCACTAGTCATTATGACTATGAGCAAATGGAGTTGGTCAATTTTATGCCCGGGCATAAAAATAACACGCTAATGAAAGGCTGGGCTCTGCACCGAATCACTACTCCCCATGCTGAAAATGAACCAGACTATTTAACCGCTAATTTCTTTGAAAATATGGAAGACATCTATCGCAATAGTGATGGAGTTGCTCAACTTTCAAAGCAACAAAAAATGAACTACCAAAAAATTCTTGACCTTAGAGAAATGGTAAACGTTGAGGTGTTAAGTTTGGTAATGGCAGTGCGATAAAATCGAATTTACCCTCTTTTAAAAAAGAGGGTATTTTTTTTTGGTGTAGTAGGTTTATTAGTTCTAGAAGAAAAACGAAGTGTGGCTAAAAAGCCAATTAAAGCAAAACCTGACAAGAATAAAAAAACAATTTGGTGGCCGATCAATCCAGGATAGTGATCTAAAAAGTAGCCAATAATTGGTCCCGCAAAAATATCTGGTGTATACACTGTAAGGGAAATTAGTCCAACGGCAGTTCCTGTAAGTGCCAATGGAATTACGCCTTGCTTTAGTAATGAAAAATAAAGCGCCCTTATAGCATACGTTCCTGAAGCTAGCATAATAAGTGAAAAGAAAAAGAGAACGTTTTGTTCTTGCTTAATTATTCCTGAAGCAAAAAGAAGAGCCCCTAGAAGCATAATTCCAAAACCTCTTTTGACCCATACTATAGCAGAAGTTTTATCAGCCAAAAAACCAACACTAATGGCCACTATCGGCCGAAGATATAACTGCAATGCGCTTATGTTGGCCGCTTCTGCTTCATCATAGCCCATCACATTAAAAGCGAATAATGAATAGATGTCAGTGACTTTGTAGCCAAAATAGGCACACATTATTATTAGCGTTAATAGCCAAACAGACTCTTGTTTTAATAATATTTTCAAGTTTGTTAGGGTTTTACTCACTGACTGTTGCTCAGTGATAGCGTATTTTGGATTCTCTAGAAAGGCAAAGTCCACAACTCCTGCTGCACCGACAATAACAACACAAAACAAAATGACATATCTAAAAGCCTCTTGTTGGGTTACAAGAGTTTGCAGATGTTCTTCTTCAACGGAAAATAGAGTAAAAAGAAAAACACCTGCAGTGCCCATTAGTGACGCCACAAGCCCTCTACCTCCTTCTAAAAAACCAAAGGCTTTCCCTTGATGAATAGCTCCTCCCCAAATGCGTGTGGCTTTGATCATTGCACCCCAAAACAATAATACAGTGGTAAACCCCCAGTATCCGTAGAGTATTTTTAAAACTAGATAGGTCGGATAACTAGCTAAAACTAACCCCCCCAAAGCAGTAAGCAAAAGAGCTGCTCCAATTAATCTATTTGGCTTAAACCGGACTGCAAGCGGTCCTCCAAAGAGATAAGAAAAAAAGGCAACAATTCCATATATTGAGAGTAAGCTTGCTGTTTGAAAATTATTGAGATTAAAAACTTCTAAAAAAGTAGGCCTGAAAACTCTTGGAATAAAGTAGGGTAATATAAAAATAAGCTCCCCTGAGAAAATTAACAGTATGAGGCTACCTGAAGAACCTTTTTTTTGGGATTCAATAATGGTCTGTTTTTATCAAAATATAAGAAAAAGATTTTACATCTAATTTTTAGCTGGCTCCATGAGGTCTCATTGCCATATTATTTTGTCATTGCAGCCTTCTAGAAAGCATCCTTTTGAGTGCTAACCCTAAATTTAAGATCTATAGTTTGTTGATCCAAATGCTTCTCCCACTCCCGTTTGACAAAATTGTCTTAGACTCTCCAAATATTTTCCAGAACTATAATTCATATTGGCATAGGCATCGTCCATTTCAGAAAAGCCTTCATAAGAATATCGAACTCTTGTTTTTTCTCCATTTTCTTCAAGATCATACTTCATGACATGACCAATATTTTCCCATTCAGACTCTACACATACAATATGAACAGATTTATTGGGTATTAAAGCAACAACTTTAAATTTAAATACCGCAAAATTGACAAATTCAAAGGTGATTATTTCGTCTTTTTCGAATTTGCCTTTTACACTAGTGGTATACCATTCAGAAAGTTTTTCGATGTCTGATAGTGCACTAAATACTTCTTCTATTGAGGCATTGATATGCATAAGGTGTTTAATAGGAATCATTTTTTTAGTTTAAGGTTATCTTTTATAAATTTAATGAAAGCTCACTTGACTAGGGCATTTTAATTATTGATTATTTTCTACCGCAAATATTTCTCTACTGGCGTTCCACTTTTGATCTGTAGCAGGATTTTTAGTTTTTAGATTGTAAAAAATATCTACATATTTATAGACGTTAGAATTCTTCAATCGAACTTGAGCAATGAATTTGTGATAATGAAATTTATCGTAGCTGCTAATAGAGGTGAAATAGGAGTCCCAAATTATATTCATTATAAAATCAACATTTGGGAATGATTTTAAAATAAAGGAGGAGATGATTTGATTAATTTGAATTTGTTTTCTCTGATCAAAATAAATAATTTGATTGTTATTATTTCCTGATTGGAAGATTTCAATTTCATTTATTATTTCATCAATTGTAGCTTTCTCTTCTTGATTTTCAATTTTAAGTAATATTAAATCTGACCTTACTTTAAACCGCTCTAATGATGCATCATCGAGTCTAAAGGTTTGTGCTTGTCCATCCCAGATATAATTTGTTGAGAATTGTTGCTGAGAACCATTTGAGGGAAAGTAATCTACTTCTAAATTTAAAAGCTGTCTTTGGTTCTTCACTTTTACTCGCACAGTGTAGGTGTAATAGTGAGACCTGGTGTAAGGTGTTAGAGAGGTTTTGTAGGATTCCCAAATCACGTTGGGGATATATTCAATATTATTAAACTTTTCTTGTAAAAAAAAATTAATCGATCTGTAGAGAGCTATGTCTAATTCTGGAATGATTAACCCCTGCCCTGTTTCTTGAAATTGGCTATGATTATAAATGAAACTGGAAAGAGAAATTAGAGGATCCTCTTGAGAAAAGCTTTTGTTTGATAAAACCAATAAAAAAAAGAAAGTCGCAATTTTAATTTTGATACCGATAGAAATTATATTAATTATAAATAAAGTGCATAAAATTATTAATTTTTATTTATTAATTAGAAAGCTCTTTCTAAAATTGTATTTTATTTAAATCAGAGCAGACTTCTCCTTTTTTGTTCAGATTTATACTAAAGTGTCGTATAGAACTTTATAAAATTAAACTTATTCTCCCTGCATGTCAAAGAAAGAGTAGATTCATTTTTAATAATTTGACAATCAAACGTAAAGAACTTTAAAAACTTTTTATAGTTAATAAATAAAAATTCAAAATGTGATAAAACCCCAAAAGGTTGATGTTTTGTTAGTGATATATTAACAAATGTAACCCCATATTTGCATTTTGCAATAAAAAATTAGCTATGAAAAATATATACACATTATTAATTTTATTGCTCCCAAGCCTTGCTATCTCACAATCTTACATTTCTGGAAGAGTAGTTGATGAAAATCAAAATCCTATACCGTATTCGAGCGTTTTGTTGGTAGACCCAATTGATGGCCAAAACTTTGAAGGCACAAGCGCTGACGAAGAAGGTTTATTTAAAGTTGAAACCTACAGAGAAGGAAAAGTTAAGGTGAAAGTACTTAGTATAGGTTTTGATGAATACAATACTGGAGAAATTATACTTAAAAACGAAGGAGATACAATTGACTTGTCTGACATAAAGTTGGTTGAAGAAGCTTTTGCATTAAACGATGTGAGTGTTGTAGCAGAGCAAATTCCCATAAAAAAAGAAATTGATAGAACTGTCATTAGCCTAGAGAATACTCCTTCAGCCAAAGGGTCTTCCATTTTGGACATTTTAGAAAAAACCCCTGGAGTAATTCTTGACCGTCAAAACAACAGCATATCTATGTTGGGGAAAGATGGTGTCAACGTAATGATCAATGGTAAGATGACTTATATGCCTACTACAGCATTAGTTCAGTATCTAAATGGTTTAGCTGCTGATGGAGTTAAATCGATTGAACTTATTACTACTCCACCCGCTAAATATGATGCCGAAGGAAATTCTGGCTACATCAACATAGTGCTCAAAAAGAAGTTAGATGAAGGGTATAACGCTTCTTTTGCGGCTACCAATAGTTACAGCTATAATGACGATAAAAATCAGAGAAATATTTCTGGAAATTTTACTGCCTCAAATGCCAAACAAAATTTAAATGTGAATTATTCTTTTCTTCGCAATCAGATTCCTTGGGAAGGTAATTTCAAACGTATTTATACCAATGCGTTCCCAAATATTGAAACTAGTACTGTGTTTTTCAATGGAGGAATGGATGTGCCTACACACAATATCAAGTTTAGTTATGAATATTATCTTACCGAAAAGTTAGAAATTGGAACAAGTGTGAGTGGATTTTCCTCCGTCGAAAATCAAAATGGCACAACTGACTATTCTGAGGGGAATGACATAGCCTATATGTTTGATCGTGACGAATTAAAAGAATGGAAGAGTGCCCAGATTAATTTTTTTAGTGTTTACAAGTTTTCAGAAAAAACCAAGATCGAAGCTTCCTATGATATACTCAAATATCAAAACTTTACTAATTATGAGGCTAATTTCAGCACAACTGAATACAACCTACCTGATAATTTATATACAGAAAAAGAGTCACCATTCGAAATCAATGTTTCCAAGCTAGATTTTGAAACAGAACTTTTTTCTAAGGTTAATTATACTGCAGGACTCAAATACGTAAAATCAAATTTTGAAAACTACAATAATGTAGAGATAGACCAAGCTCCTTTAGCTGAATTTGTAAACAACAGCTTTTTAGATGAAACCTTATTAGCTGCCTATTCTCAAGTCAAATTTGATGTTACCGACAATATCAAGGTCCAAGCTGGAATGCGTTATGAATATACAGATACTTTTGTAGACAGTTTTGATGGTGAGGTTTTTGTAGACAGAGAATATGGTAATTTTTTCCCTAGTTTGTTTTTGGGCTATAAAATCAATGACTTTAATAATTTGAATTTATCCTACAGCAAAAGAATCACACGACCTGCTTTTACAGACATGGCTCCCTTTTTAGTCTTTTTGGATCTAAACACTGCCGTATTTGGAAATGTTGGATTAGTCCCTAGCTATTCTAAAAATTATCAACTTGATTATCGTTATAAAACAATAAGCCTGTCTGCTCAATATTCTGACGAAACAGATGTCTATTCAAAATTTACTCCTGCCATCAATGAAGATACCTATTTCGTTACTTTTTCACCTAATAATTTAGATTCAAGAAAAACACTTACTGCTATTCTAAGTTTCCCTTTAAACCCAATAAAAGATTGGAGTATACGTTATTTTACCTCTCTTTCTTATGCACAAGCTCAAGGTGAGATGAATGGGTTATTTATTGATAATTCTGTTACTTCAGTTCGATTCAACATGAACAACAATATTCGCTTGACAGACTCATGGAGGGTTGAGGTATCTGGATTTTATCAATCGAAAACGAACCTTAATAACGGAGGGTTTATGTTGCCCATGGGAAAACTAGACCTAAGTCTTCAAAAAAAGGTAAATGATAACTTATCACTTACCTTGAACGGATTTAATATGT
>JADHMP010000019.1:0-12021 GCA_016779985.1 Flavobacteriaceae bacterium | reverse complement strand
TTCACAAATCTTTTTTCCCATAGAGTAAGCATTGTCAAAATGAATTAGAGCTGAAAGAGCATCCACAGGGTTGGAGTTTAATAAGATATCCATCTTTATTAATTTTGACTGCTTAAATCCTATGGGCGTATAATCAAACGAAGCATAGCCTTTAGAGACAGATTTCAGTCTATCATAAAAATCAAAAACAATTTCAGCTAAGGGCATGTCAAAAGTGAGCTCTACCCTTTCAGTTGTTAAGTATGTTTGATTCTTAATTTGCCCTCTTTTTTCAATACACAAACTCATAACATTACCAACAAAATCAGATTTTGTAATAACAGAAGCTTTAATATAAGGCTCTTCAACCCTGTCTAAATGAGTAGGCTCAGGGAGATCTGATGGAGTGTTTACAATAATTTGTTCATCAGGATTTTTCTTAGTGAACGCATGGTATGAAACATTAGGAACTGTAGTAATTACAGCCATATCAAACTCTCTTTCCAGCCTCTCTTGAACAATTTCTAAGTGAAGCATTCCTAAGAAACCACAACGAAACCCAAAACCAAGAGCTGAAGAATTTTCAGGCGTAAATACTAACGAGGCATCATTAAGCTGAAGTTTTTCCATTGAAGACCTTAAATCTTCGTAGTCATCTGTATCAACAGGATAAATTCCTGCGAATACCATAGGTTTTACATCCTCAAACCCTGAAATAGGATTTTCAATTGAAGATTTAGCATCAACAATTGTGTCCCCAACCTTCACTTCTTTGGCGTTTTTAATGCCAGTAATTAAATACCCTACATCACCACAAGAAATTTCATTTTTAGGGAGTTGTTTTAAGCGCAATGTTCCTACTTCATCAGCGCCGTATTTATTTTTAGTTGCAAAAAACTTTATCTCTTGCCCCTTTCTAATTTTTCCAGAAAAAACCCTAAAGTAAATTTCAATTCCTCTAAAAGGATTATATACAGAATCAAAAATTAAAGCTTTTAATTCATCATTTGCCTTGTTTTCAGGAGGAGGAACACGCTCTATAATTGCACTAAGGATGTCTTGAATTCCTTCTCCTGTTTTTGCAGAAGCCTTTATTATGTCTTCAAGACTACACCCCAATAAATCAACAATATCATCAGAAACTTCTTCCGGTTTTGCTGATGGCAAATCTATTTTATTTAACACAGGGATGATTTCTAAGTCATTTTCTAGAGCTAAATAAAGATTTGAAATTGTCTGGGCCTGTATACTTTGTGCAGCATCAACAATCAACAATGCTCCCTCACAAGCCGCAATAGATCTAGAGACCTCATAAGAAAAATCAACATGGCCTGGTGTATCAATTAGGTTTAAGATATAGTTTTTTCCATTATGTACGTAATCCATCTGTACAGCATGAGATTTAATAGTAATCCCTCTTTCTCTTTCAAGATCCATGTCATCTAATAATTGATCTTGTTTTTCTCTGTCGGTTACAGAACCAGTCTCATCTAATAGCCTGTCTGCTAAAGTGCTTTTCCCATGATCGATATGGGCTATTATACAGAAGTTTCTAATGTTCTCCATAAACTGTGAACAAATATAATCCAATTAATCCCTTTTATCTTATAAATTTTAATAGTTTAAATTTGTCACGCATTAAATAATAAATGGTTAAAATAGGCAACATAGAATTAGGAGAGTTTCCTCTTTTGTTGGCTCCAATGGAAGACGTCAGTGACCCGCCCTTCAGAGCTTTGTGTAAGGAGAATGGAGCAGATGTTGTGTACACAGAATTTATTTCTAGCGAAGGGCTTATTAGAGATGCCGCAAAGAGCGTAATAAAACTTGATATCTATGAAAAAGAGAGGCCTGTTGGAATACAAATTTTTGGATCAAATCTTGACTCTATGCTTCAGGCTGTTGATATTGTTGAAAGAACAAGTCCTGATATTATTGATATTAATTTTGGATGCCCTGTTAAAAAAGTTGTTTGTAAAGGAGCTGGAGCAGGGATTTTAAAAGATATAGATAAGATGGAGATGTTAACAAGAGAGCTTGTTAAAAGAACACAGCTGCCCGTAACAGTAAAAACTAGACTTGGATGGGATGAGAACTCAATAAAAATTGTTGAAGTTTCAGAGAGAATTCAAGATGCGGGTGCAAAAGCAATAGCAATTCATGGACGAACAAGAGCTCAAATGTATAAAGGATCCGCAGACTGGACCAAAATAGCAGAAGTTAAAAACAATCAAAGAATGAAAATACCGGTTTTTGGCAATGGCGACGTTAACTCGCCCGAGAAGGCTGTTGAAATGAGAGATGATTTCGGCCTTGATGGAGCGATGATTGGAAGAGCAGCTATTGGATATCCATGGTTCTTTAACGAGGTTAAATATTTTTTTAAACACAAAACGCACAAAGAACAACCCTCTATATCTGAGCGAATAGACATGGCTGAAAGACATTTAAAAATGTCAATAGATTGGAAAGGCGAAAAACTTGGTGTTTTAGAAACTAGAAGACACTATTCAAACTATTTTAAAAACATTCCTGGCTTTAAGCAGTATAGATCTCAAATGGTAACATTGGACTATTCTGAAGAATTATTCGAGTTGTTTCAAAAATTAAGAGAAAGGTTTTTTGAAACAGAAGCTCTTACAACTTCTTGACTGCTAAGGAAGAAAAATAAGAAGACAGAACAGCAACTACAAGTCCTACAACCAAAATAATTACATAATTCGAAGCAGTAATTTCTACAGGATAAGCAAGATTCATTCCTCCAACTTTAATTAAGGCTAAGTTCTTTTGTAGAATTATTAGGATTGTTCCAATTATGGATCCAATAAAAATCCCAAGGCCATTTAAAAGCAAACCATTTTTAAAAAAAACAGACTGAACATCTCTCTTGTTTAGCCCTAAAAACTTCAGTGTTTTTATATCATTTTCCTTTTCAATGACTAGTATTAAGACCGAGCTGATAACATTAAATGCAGAAATTATAATTATCATAATCATAATTAATGTTACAGCCAGCTTTTCGCTTTGAATCATTTTATAAAGAGTGTCATTAATCTCATCATGTGACTGAACTTTAAATCCTGCAAAATGATCTTTTAATTCTAGCTTTAAATCACCATTGTTTTTAGAATCAGAAAAATATATTTCAGAGCAAGTATATTCATTAAGACCAAATAGATTTTGAACAACAGACAGATCGGCAACAATAACATTCTCTTCACTATCGTTTCTGGATGTAAATACACCATCAGAAAATAGAACAACACTATTTTTAAATGGCCTAATCAAAACATCTGGGTAGATATTATTTATTGAATAAACATTATACGCTCCTGCAGCACTGAACAAGTTTAAATCTAGCTTTTCTGTTAATGAATAGCTGGTGTAACTATTAAACTCATTGAGCCCTTTGTAGCTCCCTACGCCAAGTAATTTAGAAAAATCAATTACGTTGTTGAAGTTTTTGTCAACCCCTATTATTTCAGCATAATTAACGTCTCCATTGTTTTCAATTAACACATTGCCTTTTAAAACCTTTGTTGTGTTGTTCTCATGTTTTGATAAAAAATCAAGATCATCATCATCAAGAATAATTAGCCTATTATTTTCTTGAGAAACTTTAATTTCTGGATCAAAAGATTTAGAAAATTGTAAGCTGTAATTTTCAAGACCGGACAATACAGAAAGTATTACAGTGAAGGAAAAATAACCAACACTTAGAACGATTATTGAAAATAAAGAGACAATTGAAACTATATTGAATCTTGTTTTAGAAAACAGATATTTAAGCGCAAGAAAATTAGTAGGCTTCAACTTTTTATTTGATTGGGTTATCTCCTTTTTTTAAGGCCTTGTCAATTTCATCTATATAATCTAATGAATCATCAATGTAAAATTCAAAATCAGGAATAATACGTAGTTGGTTTTTAGCTAGAGAAGAAAACTTTTTTTTGACCTCTAACCCCTTTTTTTGCAAAAAGTCAATTGACTTTGAACCCATATTTGATGGAAATACGCTTACATAAACTTTTGCGTGCGAGAGATCAATTGAAACATTTACTTTAGTAATGCTTATCAAAAGATTATGCCTGGTATGTTCCCTAAACAAAGCTTGAACAATATTAGATAAATCTTTTTTCAGCAAAGAGCTAACCTTTCTTTGGCGTTGAGTTTCCATTTAAGTTTTTTAAATCTTTGTAATCCTTAAGGTGTTGACCTGACCTTTTTCATAAATAGGCATTGCAGCTAGGTTAATTACATAATCACCCTTTTTAATGAATTTATTCTCTATTGCTAGAGAATTTACTTCTTCTACAGTTTTATCAGTGCTTTCAAAGTTGTTATAATAAACTCCTTTTACCCCCCAAAGCAAATTCATTTGTGTTAAGATCTTTTTATTTGAAGTAAAAACAACTACTAAAGAGCTAGGCCTACAAGATGAAATTTGCCATCCAGTATAGCCGCTATTTGTTAAAGTGCAAATAGCTGTAGCGCCTATTTGGTTTGCAATTGTTGCTGCATTTTTGCAAATAGATTTAGTAATAAACCTATCAGATTTTATATCGGATAAATCAAATGGAATTTTAATCAAAGGAGAATCTTCAACACCATAAATTATATCTCCAATTTTTTTCACTACCTCACAAGGATATTTCCCCATTGAAGTTTCGCCTGATAACATTATGGCGTCAGCACCATCCATTACCGAGTTGGCAACATCATTTACCTCAGCCCTTGACGGAGTTAAACTATCAATCATTGACTCCATCATTTGAGTAGCTATAACGACAGGAATACCTCTTTTTTTACATTTAGCCACAATTTTCTTTTGATTCAAAGGAACTTCCTCAGCAGGAATTTCAATTCCAAGATCGCCTCTTGCAACCATAATTCCATTAGAAACCTTAATAATACTGTCAATTTTTTTTATTGCTTCAGGTTTCTCAATTTTAGAAATAATAGGGACGTGGTAATCACACTGAGACTCAATTAGCTCTCTTAGTTGTAAAACATCCTTTTTTGACCTTACAAAAGAAAGGGCAATCCAATCAAAGGACTTTTTTACGGCAAATTTTGCATCATCTATGTCTTTTTCAGTTAAAGCAGGTTGAGAAATTTTAGTGTTTGGAAGATTAACACCTTTTCTAGCCTTTAATACCCCAGCTTGAACAACCTTTATGTCAACAATATCTATTTTATCAGTTGACATAACTTTAAATATTAATTTTCCGTCATCTACCAATATAGTATCTCCTGGCTTAACATCTTTAGCAAAATAGGGGTAGCTTATAAATATCTTGTCAATGCCATTGCTTTCTGTTAGATTTGAGCAAATTGACAAGGACTGATTCTTTTTTAGCACAATATCTTTCTCAAGTTCACCAATTCTAATTTTAGGACCTTGCAGATCACCCAGCAGAGTTACATTTGAGCAAAGCTCTTTTCTTAAGTCATTTACTATGTCAACAATTCTATCTACTTCTTCATGAGTGGCATGGGAGAAATTAACCCTTAAAACATCTACTCCAGATTTTATGAGCTTTTTTATCATTTCTTTGCTTGAAGATACAGGCCCAAGTGTTGCAATGATTTTAGTTTTCTTAAATTTCATTACTCAAAAATAAGGTTATATTTTGATTTTTCGTTCTTGATTTCCACCTTATAACAAGAAAGAACGGCTGAACACATTTTTAAATTATTTATAAGCCATGGAATATCAAATTCTCCTTGCTCAATTTTTAAAAAATACTCCGTCTTTGGAAATTCACTGAGTAAAATATTTAATTGTGATAAACCTTGAAATAGCAGTCCTTGAGAAATTTGATTCTCTTCTAGCGCTGATTTGTTTGAAAACAAAAACATTTTAGAATCATATTTTAAAGATTCATACTTGTAAATCGAATGATATACCTTTTTATCTTTAAAAGAAATGTCTTCTATTCTTTTGAGTGAAACTTTTAGCCTTTTATTTATTTCAAAAGCAATTTTGAATATTTCACTGTTGCTATGTATAGCAATCAAATGAAAATCATCATCTAGAGCAAAATGGTTTAATTTTAATTTCCCCATTTTGTATTATTTTCAGGTATGTTTCTTTAAAGCGACGCAAGCATTATGACCTCCAAAACCAAAAGTGTTACTTAAAGCAAAATTAACCTCCCGATTTTGCGCTTTATTAAAAGTAAAATTCATTTTAGGATCAATTTCTGGATCATCAGTAAAATGATTTATTGTTGGTGGAACGACACTGTTTTTCATTGATAAAATGCACGAAATTGCTTCAATTGCACCAGCAGCACCTAGTAAATGTCCAGTCATCGATTTTGTAGAGTTTATATTTATATTATATGAGTGCTCACCAAAAACTTGTTTTATAGCTTTTGCCTCAGCCTTATCGCCAAGAGGTGTTGATGTTCCGTGCATATTAATTGCATCTATATCTTCAGGTTTGATTCCAGCATCCTTTAAGCAGTTTTTCATAACTGCAATTGCTCCATTTCCATCAGGATGAGGAGCTGTCATGTGATATGCATCAGCGGAAAGCCCTGCGCCTATTACTTCAGCATATATTGTTGCTCCCCTTGCAACCGCATGATCATACTCTTCTAAAATTAAACAACCACCCCCTTCACCTAATACAAATCCGTCTCTGTCAAGATCAAATGGTCTTGATGCAGTCTTAGGGTCGTTATTTCTTTTTGAAAGAGCTTGAACAGCGTTAAAACCACCAATTCCAGCAATAGTAACTCCTGCCTCAGACCCGCCACAAACAACAACATCCGAATAACCTAGTCTTATGTAATTTAGTGAATCAATTAAAGCATTAGCAGATGAAGCACAAGCTGAAACTGTTGCAAAATTAGGCCCAGTAAAACCATGCCTAATTGAAATCATTCCTGGTGCAATATCAGGAATGAGTTTTGGAATGAAAAACGGATTAAACTTAGGAGTTCCATCTCCTTTTGTATATGTAATCATTTCATTCTGGATTGTTTCAAATCCACCAATTCCAGAACCCCATATAACACCAATCCTTTCTTTGTTAACATTATCATCTATAATTCCAGAATCCTTGATAGCTTCATCAGAACAGACAATTGCATATTGAGCAAACCTATCCATTTTTCTAGCTTCTTTTCTGTCGAAATAGTCTAGAGCGTCAAAGCCCTTTAACTCACAAGCAAATTGAGTTTTAAACTTAGAAGTATCAAAATAAGTAATAAAGTCTGCGCCGCTCTTACCAGAGATAAGACCTTCCCAATATGAATGAATGTCATTACCAATTGGAGTCACAGCTCCAAGGCCAGTGACAACAACTCGTTTTAAACTCATAAAATTTACTTTGCGCTTTCTATGTATTGAACAGCTTGTCCAACAGTCTCGATTTTTTCAGCTTGATCATCAGGAATCTGAATATCAAATTCTCTTTCGAATTCCATGATAAGTTCAACCGTGTCTAAAGAGTCCGCTCCTAAATCATTAGTAAAGCTAGCAGATGAAACAACTTCATTTTCGTCAACACCTAATTTGTCAACGATGATAGCTTGAACTCTTGAAGAAATATCTGACATAATATTTGATTTATTGTTCCCGCAAAAATATAAAACTTTGTATTATAAACTTATAATTTTAACTTAATTTTATAATTCCTCTGTTAACAGATATAATTGATGAAAAAAATTGTTGTTTTTGCCTCTGGAGGAGGATCTAGTGTAGAGAACATTTATTTGTATTTTAGTAAAAAACCAAACGTTAAAGTTTTAAAACTATACTGTAATAATCCTGAAGCAGGTGTGCTGGAAAGAAATAGAATTAATAGTTTAGAAAAACTACTATTCAGTAACGAGGAACTCAATTCTGATAAAGTTTTAAATGATTTGCAGAAACTTTCACCTGATTTGATTGTGTTGGCTGGTTTTTTAAAAAAAATCCCAGAGAAAATAATAGATCTTTTTAGAAATAAAATCATTAATATTCACCCCTCGTTATTGCCAAAATACGGAGGAAAGGGTATGTACGGCATTAATGTCCACAGGGCTGTGTTAGACAATGATGAAGAGTATTCTGGATTCACAATTCATTATGTAAATAAAAACTACGATGAAGGTGATATAATATTTCAAAAAAAAATCAGAGCGAACACTAAGAACCCTGAGGATTTAGCAAAAAAAATTTTAGCCGAAGAACACAAGTTTTACCCACAAATAATTGAAAATATTTTAAATGAATCCTGATGTTATAGTTTACACTGATGGTTCCTCAAGAGGAAATCCAGGTCCCGGAGGATATGGAATTGTTATGATTCAGCCAAAATCTAACTATATAAAAGAGTTTTCTTGTGGATACAAAAAAACAACAAATAACAGGATGGAGCTTTTGGCAGTTATTGTAGCGTTAGAAAAAATTAAATATGAAAACCAAAAAGTAAATATTTACACAGATTCAAAATATGTTAGCGATGCTGTTGAAAAGAAATGGCTTTTTAATTGGGAAAAAAAAGACTTTAAATCAAAAAAAAATCCAGATTTATGGAAGCGTTTTTTAAAAATCTATAATAAACACAATGTTTCTTTTTTTTGGGTTAAAGGACATTCTAATAATTTATACAATGAAAGATGTGATCGTCTTGCTGTTGAAGCCAGTAAAAACAAAAACTTAAAAACGGACACTTATTTCGAAAATAATTAAAAATGAAAAAAGTACTTATAACAGGAACTGTCGCTTTTGACGACATTGAAACGCCAGCAGGAAGCTCCGGAAAAATTATTGGAGGCGCAGGCACATACATTGGTTTAGCTTCTAGCTTACTTACACAAAACTTAGCTATTGTCTCAATAATTGGTGAAGATTTTCCTGAGGAAGAAATAAAATTTCTTAACGATAGAGGAATTAATACAGATATGATTGAAAAAGTGATTGGCGGAAAGACTTTCTATTGGAAAGGAAAATATCATGAAAACATGATTAGCAGAGACACTCTTACTACTGAACTTAACGTTTTAGAAAAATTTAATCCCGTATTGAATTCTAATTTTTCATCTTCAGAAATTATTCTTTTAGGGAATCTACACCCAGCTGTTCAAAATGCAGTAATTAATCAGTCCACCAACTCTGAAAGTTTTATTATAATGGACACGATGAATTTTTGGATGGACAATGCATTAGGCGAACTTCTTTCCGTTATAAAGAAGGTTGATTTAATAATTATAAACGATGAAGAGGCAGACCAGTTAACAGGTGAAAAAAATATTTTTAATGCTGGTGAAAAAATGCTTAAAATGGGACCTAATAAAGTAATTATCAAAAAAGGAGAGCATGGAGCTATTTATTTAGATGGAAATAATAAGTTTATACTCCCAGCTTTTCCAGTAACTAACCTTGTTGATCCTACAGGAGCTGGAGATTCATTTGCAGGCGGTATTGCAGGTCTTTTGTCCACAAAAAATAAAATAGGTTTTGAAGAGATAAAAGAAGCTATGATTTACGGAACTTTAACAGCATCTTTTTGTGTTGAAAGCTTTGGGGTTGAAGGCTTAAGAAAACTTGATAAAGAAACATTAAACAACAGGCTTGAAATTTTCAAATCATATTTGACATAGTTTTCACAACTATTTCGTTATTTTGTTTTTTAAACAATGAGCGACCACTTAAATCACGAATGCGGATTAGCCTTAATTAGGTTGCTCAAGCCCCTGAATTATTACAAAAAAAAATACGGCACATCAACTTATGGCTTAAATAAGCTGTATTTGATGTTAGAGAAACAACACAACAGAGGTCAAGATGGAGCTGGGTTTGCTAGCATTAAACTAGATTGTAATCCTGGAGAAAGGTTTATGCATCGAGAGAGATCTGCAAACCAAAACCCAATTAAAGAGATTTTTGAATTATCTAACAGCAGAATTCAATCGGAACTAATAAATAATCCAAATCTAAAAGGGAATTTAGACCTTCAAAAAAAAGAGATTCCACACATTTCAGAGCTTTTTCTTGGACACGTTAGATATGGTACTTTTGGAAAAAACAGTAAAGAAGCGGTTCACCCTTTTTTAAGACAAAACAATTGGATGAATAGAAATCTAATTGTAGCAGGTAACTTTAATATGACCAACAACAAAGAGCTTTTTGATGATTTGGTTTACCTTGGCCAACATCCAAAAGAAATGTCCGATACTGTTACTGTCATGGAAAATATTGGACATTTTTTAGATGAAGCAGTAATAAAAATTTATAAAAAATTAAAAAAAGAAGGAGTCTCAAAGCCAGACGCTTCTAAAATTATTGGCCAGCAATTAGATATATCTAAAGTCTTAAAAAAAGCTACAAAAAATTGGGATGGAGGTTATGTAATTGGTGGAATGATTGGACATGGAGATGCGTTTGTTGTTAGGGACCCTTCAGGAATAAGGCCCGCATACTTTTATCATAACGATGAAGTTGCTGTTATAGCTTCAGAAAGACCAGTAATTCAAACTGTATTTAACACAGCTTTTGAAGATATTAATGAAATTGATCCAGGCAATTGTGTCATTATAAAAAAAGACGGAAAAATAATTCAAAAAAACATCACCAAGCCCTATGAAAAAAAATCATGTTCTTTTGAAAGAATATATTTTTCAAGAGGAAGTGATGCTGAAATATATGATGAAAGAAAAAAGCTTGGAGCATTAGTTTTTCCTCAAATTCTAAAGGCTATAAATTATGATTTAAAGAACACTGTGTTTTCTTATATCCCTAATACAGCTGAGGTTTCATTTTTTGGAATGGTTCATAAAGCTCAAGACTATTTAAACAATTATGCAGAAGAAAAAATTTTAGAACTCGGAAGTGATATGTCTAAAGAAAAGCTTAGAAAACTTCTTTCATTAAGGCCTAGAATTGAAAAAGTTGCTATTAAAGATGCTAAATTAAGAACATTCATAACTGATGATTCAAGCAGAGATGAATTAGTAAAACACGTATATGACATCACATATGGCTCTATAAAAGAAACGGATACCCTAGTAATTATTGATGACAGTATTGTTCGGGGAACTACGCTTCAAAAAAGCATTATTAAAATGCTTGACAGGCTTTCTCCAAAAAAAATTATAATTGTGTCTAGTGCTCCACAAATTAGGTTCCCTGATTGTTACGGTATAGACATGGCTAAAATGACAGATTTAATAGCATTTAGAGCTGCTGTTTCATTATTAGAGCAAAATGGGAAAAATTCTAAATTAGAAAGAATATATAAATCTTGTATTTCTGAAAACCAAAAACAAGCTTCTGAGATTAAAAACATAGTAAAACAAGTTTATTCAGATTTTTCTGACGAACAAGTGAGTCATAAAATATCACAAATGCTTAAAGAAGAAGATATTAATGCCGGGGTTGAGGTTATATATCAAACCATTGATAATTTACACAAGGCATGCCCAAACAATTTAGGCGATTGGTATTTTTCTGGAGATTATCCGACAAAAGGTGGAAACAAGGTGGTTAACCAGGCTTTTATAAATTACTTTGAAGGCTCTAACAAAAGAGCTTACTAAATAATACTATTGTATTTTTCTTCAACTTTTACCCAATCAATTACATTAAAAAATCCATTGATATAATCAGGCCTTCTGTTTTGGTAGTTAAGGTAATATGCATGCTCCCATACATCAAGTCCTAAAATTGGAGAACCTCCACACCCTATTCCATTCATTATTGGGTTGTCTTGATTTGCAGTCGAACAGATTTCTAGAGATCCGTCAGAATGAGCACACAACCAAGCCCATCCAGAACCAAATCTTGTAGCCGCTGCTTTAGAAAATTCCGCTTTAAACTCATCGAAACTGCCAAAAGCTTTTTCTATTGCAGCAAGAAGATTTCCTGAGGGTGAACCTCCCCCGTTAGGGCTCATTATTTCCCAAAACAAACAATGGTTATAGTACCCTCCACCATTATTTCTAACAGCTGAGTTAGAAAGATCAAGACTGGACAATAAATCTTCAATACTTTTTCCTTCTAAGTCTGTACCCTCAACGGCAGCATTTAGTTTTGATGTATACCCAG
>JADHMP010000013.1:0-57166 GCA_016779985.1 Flavobacteriaceae bacterium | reverse complement strand
GAACTTGCTTTTGAGAGTGAAACCATGAGTATCAACGTTCAGGTGGAGCTAAAAGCCACTTATTATTGGAAAGTGGTGGCTAATGATGCCAACAACAACTCTAGTGACTCTGGCGTCTATGGGTTTAGAACGAATTAGTGGAGTTTTGCAAATCCTTTTGATGTAAAAGGCTCTTAGGTTTTTGCTTGAGTATTAAAGAATTGATTTCATTTTTTTAATTTTGTTGCTTTCTAACTTATGACAAGTGCCTTAAACCAAATCCAAATCTTAAATTATATTGACACATGATGGCCCAAAAAATTCCATTTCATTTTTTAATTTATTCATTTTATCTGATAGGTTCACATACAATAGCCCAAACTCTTGAAAAAGTAAGTCCAGAAACAGTTGGTATTTCTTCTGAGCGTGTAGACCTTTTAACCAGAGTATTAGAAGACTATGTTGACCAAAAAAAGATTTCAGGCGCCGTCACCTTAATTGCTAGAGATGGAAAAATAGCTTATTTAGAAGCGATTGGTATGCGTGATGTGGAAAAAGGCCTACCCATGGAAGAGAATACAATATTTAGAATCGCTTCTCAAACGAAAGCATTGATTAGTGTTGGGATTATGATGCTGCAAGAAGAAGGTAAATTAGTGCTCTCAGATACATTGGCTAAATATATTCCTGAGTTCAACGAAAGTACGGTGGCAGAAGCTACTTATTATGGTTATGATGTGGTTCCGGCGGAAAGAAAAATCACCCTCAGAGATTTGCTTACCCACACTGCAGGAATCGACTATGGCTATGGAACAGCAGAAGATGAATGGGAAGCTGCTGATATTCAAGGATGGTATTTTGCTCATCGTGATGAACCTGTTTTAGAAACCATTAAGCGAATGGCTTCTTTGCCTAATCAAGCGCATCCAGGAGAAGACTATGTTTATGGCTATAATACTGATATTTTAGGAGCAGTGATTGAAATTGTCACTGGACAAACTCTTGCTGCATTTTTAACTGAAAGAATTTTCTTGCCATTAGAGATGCAAGATACTTATTTTTATCTTCCAGAATCGAAAAGTGATCGATTGGCAGTTGTTTACTCATCTGAAGAGGGATTTATAGTAAGAGCCCCAGATGAAGGCACTATGGAAAGTCAAGGGGACTATGTCAAAGGTCCTAGAAAAAGTTATTCTGGAGGAGCCGGCTTACTCAGCACTGCGAAAGATTATACAAATTTCATTCAAATGTTACTAAACAAAGGAACTTTTCAAGGTCAGCGCTTACTATCTAGAAAGTCAGTAGAAATAATGACCCAAAATCATTTGGGCGATATCATTTTTCCTTGGTCTAGTGGCACGGGGTTTGGCCTAGGATTTTCTACCGTTGAAAACCTTGGAGCAAGGGGCATACTAGGCTCCTATGGTGAATTTGGATGGGGTGGAGCATACCACACGACTTATTGGGTAGACCCCAAGGAAAGACTCACTGTAGTTTATCTTACCCAACTTATTCCCGCTAGAAAAGTAGACGATCACCAAAAACTCAGGCCTTTGATCTACCAAGCAATAATTGATTAAAAAAATTACTTTTCTACATTTTGGCTAGGAGAATAATCTAACTGCAGGCCTACTGATGTTCTTGATTTAAAACCTTCCCATTGGCTTTGAGTTTTGATTTTTGCCACTTCTAACTAGGGGAGATATTCTGCTTTATTTTTCAATTTTATTCCCAAAAAAGCAGTAATAAAATGTTGGTTTATGTTATTGATTCTTCTTTGATCCCAAACAGAGTCTGCGTAACGTAAATATTCATTAATATCTAATCCTTTTTTGAGTGCTTCAACAGGAGCTGGATTGGGTGCAACGTTATGTCTCGCATTTTCATACGTGAGTAAATATCGATCACTATTTATAGCCCCCTCATATATTGCTTTAGTTCCTTTTTTATATCCTGAAATATCGTCTTTATTTCCTGCTATAAAGAGCGTAGGGATTTTGAGGCCTTTTAAACCTTCCATATTCCACAAATTGTTTTCCATTCCCCATGGCGCTATTGCTACTATTGCTTTAATTCTTGAATCTATTGAAGCTTCATAAGAACTATTTCCAATCATTAGCTTTTCTAAAACCCTACTTCCATTAGTCATTCTTTTAAATAAATCTACACTAGTTGGACTATATCCTGCGCCTCCGATGTTAAGAACGCCGCAACCCCCTAAAGAATAACCAATAAGCCCCGTTCTGTCAGTATCAACATAAGAATAAAGAAAATGATTCTTTAAACGATTCATTTTGCTAATTTCATTCAATACATAAAGCACGTCCATAGATCGATTAAGTAAGGTACTAGAAAATGCTGTGACATCCTTAAAGGTAGAATCAGTGTGATCAATGGCTACAACCACATATCCCTTAGAAGCAATGTTTTCTGTTATGTTGGTCAATAAATAGCGAGACCCTGGATATCCATGAGAGACAATAATCAATGGAAAACGTTCAGATGATTTTAAAGGAGTGGCATCACGGAGAGCCCTACCCAAAAAAGTAAAGGGAATAAGTGGTCGTTTTGGATCGTTTTTACTCCCCATGACCTCATGATATACTTCGATTGGAGTTTCATTTTTATCTATTGCACTGGGATACCAAACTTCAAGAGTAAGTGGACGATCATAAAAAACATCTTCATTGTCTACTCTATTTAAGATATCAACTTGATTTTTGTGTATCACTTCGAGTGTACGAACACCGATTTTATAAGGTCCTCTCTCTGAAAGTTTTGGAGCGTCTGGGAGCAAATCTCCATAAATGAAAAGGTCACTTTTCTCCTGTGCTCTAGCAGATAAAATAAACAGAAAGAGTAAGGGCAAAAAGAATTTCATGTCTTGTTTGGTTTGATATAAAAGTATCAATAAATAATATTGTTCTGCCTATTTAATGATGTTAAAAAAGTGATATTATTTTCTAAATAATAACATTTAAATTCAATCTATCTCTAAATTCTGAATATGGTAGTATCCTGATAAGTTGATAAAAATATGTATAGTGATCAATTATTGTAAAGATCTAGTCTAGAAACCAACTTAGCGAGAAAAAGTTTAATTTTATAAAATATAGTTAGTATTTATTATGAAAAAAAATGAGAAATTTTCGATTCGTTTTGATTTCTTTATCTATACCCTAATCATTCTCAACATCATAGCGATGATTTTAGAATCACACGTTGCCATAAAAAATCGATATGATACTTTTTTCACAAAGTTTGAATTGTTTTCTATTGTCATTTTTTCATTTGAATATATTTATAGAATTTTTATTTATTACCGAGAAGCGGGGTGGCGAGGGGCTTATAGTTATGTGTTTAGTTTTTTTGGTCTTGTTGATTTAATTTCAATTCTCCCATTTTATTTAAAACAATTTATTGCCATAGACGGTCGTTTTTTCAGAATTTTACGCCTCTTTAGACTTACGCGTATTTTTAAACTTGGAAGAGAAAGTAAATCGTTAAAGTTATTTATTAAAGCATTATCGGCGGTTAGAAATGAATTAAAATTCACCCTTTTTCTTTCAATCTTAACAATCCTTTTTTCTGCTTCGGCAATTTATTTTTTAGAAAACGAGGCTCAGCCAGACGCATTTTCAAGTATAACGGCTTCAGTTTGGTGGGCTACTGTTTCCCTGGCTACAGTGGGCTATGGAGATGTAATCCCCATCACTGTAGGAGGAAAGATTTTTGCTTCTATCATTTCTTTAGTTGGCATTGGTGTAGTTGCTATACCAACGGGAATCATAAGCGCATCATTTGTTGAAGAGATAATACACTCAAAGAAAAATTAATTATTTTTCTTTGAAAAGAGCGACAAAAAGACTTCCGTATAATGAGTGAATCAAACTTGATAGTGCAGCAGGAATTGCCACACTTGGATGACTAAAATTTTCTCGAGCTAGAACAACTCCCAATCCTGAGTTTTGCATCCCCACCTCAATTGCAATTGTTTTAGCTACCGTAGCATTTTTAAAAATGAGAAAACAAAAAAAAAAGCCCAAAAGAAAACCAAGGAAATGCAATAACATAAGGGCCAGCATCAACTGAAATCCAGAAGAAAGAATAATATCTTTGCCTTGTCCAATAATACTAGCTACAATAAAAATGATTAATGTGACGGCTGCAGGTGGAGCAAAGGGAATTATTCTTTTTGTTATTGCTGGATAAAATTGATTCAAAATTAACCCTAGGGCGATGGGCAATAAAACCACTTTTAATGTACTCATAAACAGGCCATTAGCATCAACACTAATATAACTGCCAGATAAAAAACTGGTCAATATGGGTGTGGCAATAATTGCAGATAATGTGGAAAGTGCGGTCATGCTCACTGAAAGAGCAACATCTGCTTTAGCCAAATAAACAATTACATTTGATGCTGTTCCTCCTGGACAGCAAGAAACTAAAATTAAACCGACAGCAAAAAAGGGAGGAAGCTCAAAAAGAAAAGCTATAGCCCAACCCAAGAGAGGCATTAATGTAAATTGGAGTAGGAGGCCTAAAACAATCCACTTTGGTGTTTTACCAACTTTTATAAAATCGCCCCATTTAAGGGTGAGTCCCATACCCAACATGATACCTCCTAAGCCCAAGGTTATAAATGGCCCCTGAAACCAAGTAAAAAAAGGGGGATATACTAATGATAGAGCAGCGGCTAGTGAAACTAGATATGGAAATGCTGCGGTAATCTTATTTGAAATCAATAGTGAAATTATACAGAATATAAAATTAGGAATATTTTATTTGTTTATTTTTAAAGAATTGCACACATCAAAGTTCAAAACTAACTATTCTATGCCTATGCGATATCTTTTTTTTATTCTTTCATTTATTTATGCAGAACATATTGACTCTAAAGTAGAAAATTTTAATTTGAACTTAGAAGAAGAAATTGCTCGAGAAGTCTATAAAAAAACCAATACATTGCGAAGTGAAAAAGGACTTTCAGTTTTAGAACAAACTGAAGATATGAATATTCTCAGTAAACTGCACACTCACAATATGATTAAGCACAATTTTTTTGATCATAAGGATCATGAAAATGCGTCTCCTTCTGATCGTGCAGATGCACTAGATTTTGGTTGGACTGGAATTGCTGAAAACATTGGTAGGGTACCTTGGTTTGAAAATGTGACTAACTGTGGGGATACTCGCTCAGCCAAAACTATTGTAAACTGCATGATGAAGGGCTGGGAAAATTCGCCTGTTCACTATGCAAATCTAGTTGGAGACTTTCAACAAATTGGAATAGGGGTGGAGTTTACAAAGGATAGTATTGTTTATTTTACTCAAGTCTTTCGTAACCCCTAATTTTTTTAGGGGATTATTTCAAAAGTTTTTTAACCAATTCTTCAGCGAAATCTTGCCTAATTTTTTTGGTTAGAATCATTTCATCTACCACTTGTTCAAGAATCTGTGGTGTTGCCCCTGCTGTCAGAGCTATATTTCTAGCATGAAGAGACATATGTCCTCTTTGTATACCTTCAGTGGCTAGTGCTTTTAGGGCAGTGAGGTTTTGGGCAAGTCCCACTGCTGCAATCACCTCTCCTAGTTCAACAGCACTCTTAACACCTAAAATTTTAACAGCAATTTTTGCAATTGGATGGACCTTAGTGGCGCCTCCAACCAATCCCACAGCCATGGGCACTTCAATAGATCCAACTAAATTACCCACCTTGTTTTTCCCCCACTGTGTTAATGACCCATAGTGACCCTTTCTAGCAGCATAAGCGTGAGCTCCAGACTCGATGGCACGGCTATCATTTCCCGTGGCGATAACAACGGGAATAATGCCATTCATTATTCCTTTATTATGTGTAGCTGCTCGATAAGGGTCTGCTTCTGCAAAAGTATAAGCCCATACAATTCCATCCACAATTTCCTCTCCTCCCAATGCTTCTTTGTCAATTTCAGTTCGAACTCGAGCTAACCTTTTATCAGCAAGATTGGAAAGTATTCTTAGATAAACTTTTCCTCCAGTTAGTTTCTCCATGTAGGGAGCTATAGCCTCAGCCATAGTATTTACGGCATTTGCTCCCATCGCATCGCGTGTATCTACTATAAGATGAGCCACTACCATAGTTCCGGCAGGTGAGGGTATTAAATGCACCTCAAGATCTATCATTCCTCCCCCTAAAGAAACTAAAACAGGGTCTTTTTCATTGGCCATTTTTATTATTTGATCTCTTGCTTCAAATAATTTTAATCGCGCACTATGTGGGTCATCTATATCAACAAGCTGAATTTGTGCTCGCATCATTGGTCCAGTATTGCTACTAAAAAATCCCCCTTTTATCCGTGCCATTTTGGCTGCATTGCTGGCAGCAGCAACTACTGATGCCTCTTCTACGGCCATTGGAATTAGATAATCCTTATCATTGATTGTAAAGTTTACGGCTACTCCCATGGGCAATGGCATAACACTAAAAACATTTTCTATCATATTGTTGGCCACAGCCTCTGGCAATGAGCCTGTGTTTTGAAGAAGGCTGACCTCTTCATTTGTCAAATCACTAAAATCAGCAATTATTTTTAACCTTTCTTTTGGAGATAGTTTATAAAACCCTTTAAGTGCGCTTGTTTTTGTCATATTGAGGTGCTATCAGTTACATTGAATTTTAAATGAATTAAATAAGGACTCCATTATTTTCAACATTACGAAATTACCAATTTTCTATTGATAAAACTCTTACTAAACTTTCTGTAAAATTGGCAAGACCTTCTCCATCTACTTGTTCCACACTTTGAACAAAAAGGTTGAGTTTTCTATCCCTTTGCCAAAGTACCGTATCATAGTTGGGCTCCCAATCATTGACTGTTTCATTCGTAATTTCAAAGGTTTTTGGTGGTTTATTGTCAAATAGGTTCGCTGTGGACAACTGGACCTTATTTCCTTTTTGTTCATCTCTGTAGATCAACAAAAGTTTATCCTTTTCAATTAATACCGATGGTCTAGAGATTGGTATTTTTTTGGTACCTCCACCCGATAGACGAAATGTACCTTGTCTTACTTTTAAGTCTCTTTTTATCCATTTCATACCATCATGATAGACCACTCTGTATTGAACTCCGTCTGACTCTTCCCAATAATTGGCAATGAAGGGATTGCCTTTTTGGTCTGTGGTCATATCCGTTTGGTTCATTAATGATTTATTTTGAGCAACATGCCAAGCAATTTCTGCATTTTTAGCGGTAATTGGTAAGCTGTAGGGAGAATCATCTGCACGAACCCACGTAACACCACTGTCATACGACTTAGCATAGTTTATATCGTGATTGCTAGCCACATCTGGGCTTTCTCTCCAAACCCAGGAGAGATGAATGATTCCATTTTGATCCACAGTTGATTGCCAATACGCATTTCTCACTCCTTCTCCGTCAATGAGTGAGTTGTGTAACCTTTCCCATTGTTGATTTTGAACATTATATAAGTTTACCACTAAATTTCCATTTCCTGAACTCCCATCTCTATAAAGAAAAAGAAGATTGCCATTGGGTAGATTATGGAATTCAGGATAAGTGACACTGTTTTCTTGCAGCCCTATCATGTTTGCTGTTTGAAACTCTAATTGTTCAGGAGAGTTGCTAATTTGATAATGTAGCGGATCATTATGATGATTCCAAGCAAGATGTAAATAACCTTTTCCGTCTAGGGCGATACTTATAGAATTATGGGCATCGTTAGTGTCGCCCAACAAAGAGGTATTCTTTATATCCCATTGAGTAGCTTCAAGAGCTCTTTTTGCTACAACAACAATTTTGCTAGGATCATAATAGGCCGCATATTGGTGACCTTTAAAAGTGGTTAGTGCATTTTTTCTAAACTTGACCACATTAATAGAGTTTTTTGCCCAACCCATTCCAAGGGGTATTCCATTAACTTTAACTTGAGCTTGAAAAGAGTATGAAAAAATTATTGCAATTAGAAAGAGTATGGAGTCGACTTTTTTCATACATAAGGTATTGATAATTTCCACTAAAATTGGTTTAGCCCCAAGCTAAAAATTAATCATTTAGCATCAGTTTTTTAAATAATTTCTTAACCTCATCTTTATTGAAATAAATTTTATTCGCAATCCTGATTGCGGAAAGCTTATTCTTGGCAACCCATTGGTTGATAGTTGAAATGGACTGGTCTAAAATTTGAGAAGTTTCTTCTATTGTGAGTAAATTTTCTCTTTGTTCATCTTTGATCGTGTTTTCTTCGACCTTATAATAAAACCCAATTTGATCTAACACATCAGATAATTTAAGGGTCAGGTTTTCTAGTTGTTGTTCTAATTCAAAGACTCTGAATTCCAAATCATCAAGTTTATCATTTTTCATAAAATCATTGGATTTTTTGCTTAATATAATAATTAATCCGGTCTATTCGTTTTTCCCTTTCATTGGGACTGATAAAAAGAGCTCTTGCACTAAAGGTATTAGAAACTCTCTTTTTTTTTAAATTAAAATACTCTATACCAAGTGTGGTCAGTATTTTATCATGCACCTTGTGATTGACAAAAACAAGTGACGCCTGTCGAGATAAAAAAAATAGGCTATTTAAATCATTATTATCTGCCAAATTCATGATTAGTTTTTCAGTTCCCCAATCTTTGGTTAGTGTTGTTAGGTAATTTTTCCTTTTTGAAGAACTTTTTTCAAGAATTAATACCACTTTAAGCCTAGAGAATTTTGAAATGCTTTGCAGTATTTGAGCTAATTTGCTCAACCTTTTTCTTGGGGAAAAAAGAGAGTCTTTATACTTAACTAACACAAATTTTGATTGTTCAAATTGGACTGCAAAAGAAGAGTTAAATATCCAATAAATTAATTTTTGACTGTTTTTTACTCCTTGAGAGTTTAAATATAGATCTAGCTTAGGTTGAATTGTTTTTAAATCAAAGCGGTTTTGTAATTCTTTGATATTCCGAAATTTTATTTTGTTTTTGTATTTCAATATTCTTGCAATACTGTTCTTTATAGAGTTCCTTTTCATTAGAATTAATAAATCAAATGTTTTGGGTACAATTTCGGCTCTAATTCTTTTGATGTTTTTATACTTCAATGAATTTACAGAGGTCCAATTTGATTCACTAAATACAAGTGGTTCAATAAGCTCTGGGGGTGAGTCTAAAAAAAGCAGATGATATTCTAAAGAGGGTTGACCAAATTTGTGTGTCAGTAGTTGAAGGCTTAGATTAAGTTGAATTAAATCGAAAGGTTTGGATTCACATAAAATAAGAATCTTCATATTGGCTTGAATCTTTAGAGCACATCGTAAATGGTTTCTACTTTTTCTGCCAAGTCTTTAAGTTCAATATACCATGACAATACATTACCATCTTCATCTACAGTAACCAAAATATTTCTTCCCTGATTATCTTTTGATCTTGCCAAATCCCAAACCCATTTTGAATGACCATTTAAAGCAATATAATTGTTTGATACATTTTCGATATTATTCCCGTTGAGGTTGAACTTCAGAATTTGATTGTCTAAACTAGAGGAATAGAGTGTTTCAAATTCATCTAAATAAAGCAGTTTTGTTACTCGAGTGCGGTGGAGCAAGATTTTATTTAGAAAAGTTAGGGAACTCAAATCATTATTTTTATAAGTATAAATTTCAATTTCCCCATTTGATTTTCCAGCAAAAAGATATTTTGTAGAAATGAACAATGAAGTAGTCCTACTATTCCCTGACCCAGAAAGAAATCCATTTATGGGTATTAATCCATCATCTACAATTTGAAACAATCTATTGCTTTGTGCTATAATCAATTTTTGATTTTTGTAGTCTCCGGCCGTGATTATTTGATCTGTTTGGTTTTGAGAAACAATTTCAAATGATTCGTTAAATACGATAATTTCGTTTTCAGAAATAACAACTATCTTTTTTTCTAATGGATCATGAAAAATCTTTTTAATGGGGGAATCACTATTGGCAATGAGATTATTTTTTGAAAACGACTCATTAATGTTTAATTTATAAATATTGCCTTTAAACGTACCTACTAATAAATTAGAAACATCGAGTAGCAGAACAGATCGTATTCTTTCTTTAATTTTAAACTCTACTACTTCACTATTTTCAGAAGTGTCAAATAGATAAAGTTTGCCATCGTCTCCACCAAATGCAATTATGTTTTGATTGGCACTTATACTTCTTGCAGCACTTGAAGGAAGTATTTGTTTCAGTTTCATTGTGGTGTTTTTGTATTCTGTTTTTCCTTCTAGAGCCATTAGAGCAGTTTGTAATAAAAGATACCCCCCTTCAACTTCAGGCTTTCTATCCAAGGAGTCGCTTAGATTTTCAAAATTGCTAAACTTGGACAAAGCTTCTTCAATAAGGTCAATAGTTTCTTTGTCAAGACCATTTTCGGGATTTTCCAAACTAGATGATATTTGCTTTTCTAATCGAAGAACGGAGGGATAAAATTCTGATTCAATTTCAGCCAGATTTTTAAGTTGTACAATTTTATCATTGGCCAAAGTTGCTCTATCCTTTTCAAGCAAAGCAATTTTTGTTTGTTCTAATGCCTTTTTTTCTGCTTCTTTAGCACGTTCACTCTGTTCTTGAGCGTTGATGGCACTAATTTCTGCTTTTCTTCTAGCTAAGTCAGCTTGATTTTTTGCGTCTTCTGCTTCGAGTTTAGCCATTTGCGCTTTGTCTTTTTCTCTTTCAGCCATTTGTTCGTTTAGAAGGGCTTGCTCGGTTTGTTTTTCTGCTTCCTCTTGCGCTATTTGGGCTAGATTACTTTTTTTAATCGCTATTTTTTCGTTTTCTTTTGCTCTCTGTCTGGAGATGGTGGCATTTATAAACATTCCAATGGCTACCAACACAAGAAGGGACATGGCTGAAATAACTTGGCGCGTAATTTTTCTTTTTCTTTTGAGTTTTATTTCCTCATTTTTTCTTTTTTTCTTGTTTGCCTCGTCGCTTTGGTCGATATAATCAATAATTTTCAAATAGTCTTCATTATATTTTTTTGACCACTCTAGAGAATGAGTGGTTTTCTTTCGCCAATCAACCGCAATATCTAATTCAGGAGAAATTAATAAACTTCCATCGCCACTAAGAAATTTCTTAGTCATAGCTGCAAACACTTTGTATTTATCATAATTGTCTTCCTCCTCTTCAAGCCAAACTTTTTCATGTTTCCATGATCTAGCTTTTTGATATTTCATCGAAACATAATGAGTGCTTTTTATATCGCGTTTTATTTTGATTTCTCGTCCAGAAATCAAAGGCTCAATAAAGTCAAAGGAAGATCCAAAAACTCCTCTTAATTCAAAGAGCAGATTCACCAATTGTTTAGTTTCAATGCCTGATATTGTAACTATGTTTTTGAATTGTTGACATCTAGTCTCCATACCCTCTTCCTTAAAAAGGATGAAGGAACGTATCAGTTTTTCAAAAGCTATTTTTTCCTCTTCGTTTTTGGATTGAAAAAAGTCTTCATAGGCTAAGTTGATACAGTCGTTTAAGCCACCAACTTCATCTATTTCTTCTTGTGTTAGGGTTTTATTTTGATCAGAGAATTTTTCAAAAAGCCTAAAACACAAAAATTGAAAATTAATCAACAATGAATTATCGTTCGAAACCTTTTCAATAATTGGGTTGATCGCATCATCGTTAAAGTATATTTTATTTTTGTTGAATTGTTGTTTGATCATTAGCGCAATTTTCTTTGTGCTAATATTTTGTAATGAATATTGAGACTTACTTCTAATTTCTTGAAGTTTAGAATAATCAATCAATCTAGAAACATATTCTGATTGAATACTAAGCACAACATAGATTGCGGTTTCAGTCGTTTTCACTGTTCGCGAGAGCATTTCTATCAGAAGTTCATCTTGATTTGATTTGTTTGCTTCAAAGTAGGGGTCAAGATTAAACAAATCCTCCATTTGATCTACAACAACCAGCAAATTTTTCTTATTAAAAATTTCAGAGTTTTTATAGATGTCTATCAATCCTAAATTACCCTTTGTTTCAATAATGTTGAGGTATTGTTCAAAATCTTCTGTATTCGATTTTTTGTCCATTCTCAATGCCCCATTATGTGTGAGTGATTGGACAAAATTTTCTATGGGAGCTATGCCTGGTCTACAATAACAAACTGACCACTCTTTTCCTGCTTGACCTAAAAAGCCATTTCTTAGTCGAGGTATAAGACCTGCCAAAACCAAAGATGTTTTTCCTGATCCTGACATTCCCGTAAGTGTTATTAGTTTATTCTTTTGGATAATCTGAAGCAAATATTCAACTTCTTCTTCCCGACCCAGAAAATTGTCTTTATCCTGTTCAGAATATGGATTAAGTCCTTTGAATGGGTTTATGATCATTTATTTCAAAAATTTAGGTCGATAAATGTTTAAATTTATTACATATAAATTAAATTACACAACTCTAAACTATATTTCTATTGTTTCGGTTTTTCCAAAGTTATGATCTTACCTCTGAAATTGAGAAAGAATTAAATAGAATTCAATACCTCGCTCAAATTTTAGTTGATGAATATGACCTCTACATATTAGCTAAATCAATCATAAATGCATTGGAAAAAGGGATCAACATCGAAATTGTTATTATCTCTACTTCAGACAAAAAAAGTATGAAATTAGTCAATTTGTGCAAAAGATTGACCGATTTGAATGCCCTCATATATTGGCATGTTGACAAGGTTCTATTCGTTAAAGAAGATTATTTTGCTCTCTTTGATAAAACCTTTTTAGTTTGTTCAAGAAAACAATCAGAGGTTTCAGATCCAGAGAAGCTGCTTCGATTAAAAAATGATTTGTTTAATGGTCTAACCCTAAGTGCAAAGAAATTAAAATTAAAAACAGGTGATATAGACATTGAATTTAATGTTGATAGAAGTATCGTTTTTGTGAATGAAGAAGTTCAGCTTTCATGGAAAATTCGAAATGCACATGAAATAAAAATTTCACCTCTTTTGGGGCAAGTAGCTTCTGTTGGCAAAGAAGTTATAAAAATTGAGGAGAGTAAAAAGTTTACTATTGAAGCCATAAATAAAGATTTTCAATCAAAGAAAAGCTTACTTGTTCGTGTTATTGAGGAAAAAGAAATTGAATTTTATGTAAGTGTTTTTGATCCAGTCGTCAATGAGGAGATTCCTCTTAATTCCTCTTCTATTAATAAAGGAACTTATGCGGTCTATTTTGATCAAGAAGTCAAAATATCGTGGTCAATCAATATGATTGGAAAACTCGTAGAAACAAAAATTGGAAACCTACCTTTGCAAGGAAATCATACTTTCTTAGCCCAAAAAGATGAAGAATTTTTATTTACCTTCAAAACCATTAATAATACCCAAAGCAAAAGGATAAGTTTTATTATCTTTCACGACGAAAAGGTTTCAGATGCAAGTCAAAATGATTCTGAAAATAATAGGAACCAAAACCAATCTTTAATAACCCAATGGTTAGAAAAAATTATAAACACTATCAAAAACTTAATTGTTTCACTAAAGAATGGATTCAAAAATAAAAATTAATTTTTTTAGCCGGTTTTTACTGGCATGTTCAGGGGTTAGTGTTGAGATAATAGAAAAATGTCCAAGGTTTGAAATCACTAAGTATTCAAGCATTGGTCTTACCATATGTTTCACAGCTATTTTAGCTTTTATTTCTTCTTTTTTTGCTTTTTCATTGATTTTTGAAAACACCTATCTCATCGTGGCTGCATCAATCCTTTGGGCTGCGATTATTTTCAATCTTGATCGATATATAATTTCAAGTATGCGAATATCCCGGAGTAAGGTATCAGAAACTGTAAAAGCCATTCCAAGACTCATAATTGCCATTCTGATTGCTGTTATCATTTCTAAGCCATTAGAAATACAGATTTTCAAAAAAGAAATTGAAACCTATTTAACCCAAGAAAAGCTCGAGCTAGTCAAAGATGTTGAAAAGAAATATGCTGCTGATTTCACCTCACTGTCAACAGAAAAGAAAATAACTGAAAACAGTTATAACGCCTTATTGAGTTACAGAGAGAAATATTACGAAGAGTTTAAGTGCGAATGTGATGGCACCTGTGGCACGGGTAAAAAGGGTAGAGGAATTGAATGTTTTAGTAAAAAAGAAAAATATGAATCCTTCATGGAGGAGTTAGAAATTGAAAAGTCAAGAAGAGATTCAATTTTAGGATATCTTGCCCAACGAGAGTTAAAGCTTCTAAGTTCTGTTGACGATGACAAGAAAACAATTGCAGGCGCAATGAATACGGGGTTGATAGATCAAATAAGAGCTTTAAACAATGTTGACAAGTTATCTTCTTTATTTATAATATTTATATTCGTTATGATTGAAACAGCTCCCATATTGACCAAGTTATTGTCTTCTAAAGGCCCTTATGACAACTTAATTTTAGAATATGAGAGACAATTTGAAATAAACTATTTAAAAGCACTTGATGATTTTGATCATGAAAGATTAAAAAATCAGAAATTAAAAGAGATGTCCACTCGGTATGAAATTAAATCTAAAGAAGCCCAAATTCAAAATATTGTTAAGGACGAAACCTTAAAACGATATGAAAGAATTCGGAATCAGTTGGAAGATAAAATAGCAGAAAATAATTAAATGAAAAGAAAATTTTTATTTTTCGTCATTGTCATGATTTTTTCTGAGAGCTGTAGCCTGCTTTCTGGGGTCAAAGATGAAGTTGACCCAAGCGCATTAGTGCCAAAGGCACTCTCTAAACCACTCACTGAAAAGACGGTAACAGATGCAGCTCGAAAATATGCGCCTAATGTTCTTGACAGTTTAAAAACCTTTCTGTCTAAAGAACAATCCACGACCTATTATGATGAAGAACACATGGACAGTGTGCGTCAAGTGCTTATTGATAGTGGTTCAGTTAAAGTGAATATGATAGAGGGGATTCTTTTGAAAGATTATCTTCCTGATGAGCAAAAATCAGATACTATTTACTTAGCAAATTTATTTTCTGAAACAGATACAAAAGGGAATCCAATTAGTTTCCAATATGAGGTCAAAAAAAATGACCTCATCCTATTTTCTTTTGAAAACATAAAATCAAAAAACATACAATCTATAGAACTTATAGAAGGCAATCAAATAAGATACCAATACAGCAATCTCGGGCGCAACAAAAATGTGGAGGGTAGTTTTAGGGCTCTTTCAGACAATCTGTTGATCTTGAATATTTTGAAAAAGGGGTTTTTTAGTTCTAATGTAAAAATTCAAATTGCTCGAGTTCCCCAAAGAAAAACGTTAAGTATTGTTAGAGAAATAGATACAGTCAAAACAAAAAGAATGGTTTTTGAACAAGTTGTAGATACACTATTTACGATAGCTGAAGACAAACACTACATACTCAAACCAGCTTTAGACATAACTGGAAATAATGAAATTAAAGTGCCCATTTCATTTCCACCGACTAAAAATTTGATCGGTTGGGGCTATTGGATAGGGCTCGAAAAAAAAGACCAAGAAAATTTTGAAACACTCGCAGAGTTGGACCCCAACAAAAATCCACTCATTACTTTTGCATACACAGAACTGAATAGAAAAAAAATAGAAACTTTTCTGCCTGAGTCAGAAAATGATGAGGTTGAAATCGATTTTTATCCCATCACAAAAGATTCAATGAGTATCAACTCAAAACCTCATTATGCTTTTTTTACCACAGACTCCCTGTCTTCACTAACCAAAGCAAATTTATCATTTATAAACAATTCTAAACTTAATGGACACGACATTTATTTGAGAGTAGTCCAAGCCTTTTTGGCTTTTTCTAATCAAGAAATTGAAAAAGAATTGTATAAACCTCAGTTCCTTTTAAATATTAAATATGAATGAAGCATAGGAGACTACAATATCTCATTATAGCCTTTGGCTTATTGCTAACCTTTAATTCGTGTAGGGAAGTAACCAAGTTGCGCAGTAGCGTAAGGAGGACTCAAAGTCAGTTTCGTTTTTTTGAAAGATCAGTCAATAAAGCAACCAACAAATTAGGTATAGAAACAAAGGATGCTAAAGAACAAGATTCTACTAGTGGTGACTATTTTCCATTAGAACAAAAAAACATGCTCAACTCCTATGGGTATTTATATGATGCCATCAATGGGAAAAATGACTTAATCACTAGTTCTAACTTCACTTGGGATTCAACCACAAACAAATATTATGTGCAAGATGCCAAATACAGACATATAAAAGACAATAAAGAAGTATTCGGATGGCATCCGTATTGGATGGGCAATGCATGGGAAAATTATTCTTTCGAACTTTTATCGACCATAACCTATTTTTCTTACAAACTTGATCCCTATACCGGTAGTTACTCTAACCCAGAGCAAATGGAGGAGTGGCGTACCACTGCCATGATTGACTCTGCAAAGGCAAAAAAGACAAAAGTGCTCCTAACTGTTTCAAGTCACGGCAAAAGAAACAATGATATGTTTCTAGAAGATGAAGGAAAATGGAATAACTTAGTTGATAGTCTGACCAGTTTGGTGAGTGTTCGAAAAGCTGATGGTGTTGATTTAAATTTTGAGCAACTTTCCTACTTTAAAAGAAGAAATTTCAATCGTTTTGTAAAACTTTTACGCACCCAGCTTGACGCAAGAATAACCTATGTGAAACCAATCATTTCAGTCACCTTACCGGCGGTAGACAGTAGAGAAATTTTTGATATTGATGAATTAGATAAATATGCTGATCTTTTTGTGATAATGGGTTATGACTACAATAGCGGAAGTCAAGTTCAAGGTGCTGTTGCTCCACTAGTGTCTGTAGAGAATATAGGAATAAGCCTAAGTAATACACTTGAATTTTATCTAGGGAGAGGATTAGCTCCAGATAAAACAGTGTTAGCATTGCCCTATTATGGCAGTATGTGGGAAGGCAATATTGATGAAGGGGGCGTTGTAAGCTCTCAATTTGAACGTAAGGTTACTTACAGAGAAGTCATGAATATTTTTAACGATAAGTACATAGAAGAAAATAATATAGAACCCATTTTGCAAAGAGAAAGTATGACCAACTATTTTAATCTGAATTATCCAGATAATACTTCTATCGAAATTTGGTTTGATGATGCATATACCCTTGGCAAAAAATATGATTATGCATTAAGTAAAGATTTAAAAGGAATCGGAATATGGGCTCTAGGATATGACAATGGGCACGTAGCCCTTTGGGATTTGATTGAAGAAAAATTTGCTTCAGACACCATTGAAATTGAAAATCCAATTGCACAACTAGAAGGCTATCCTTTCAAAGCGTCTAGTTATTTATTAAAAAATAAAAAAATAATTCTTGTAGCGTCTCTTTTTCTACTCTTTGCTATCGTGATTGCTTTAGTAATCACTCTGAATGATTGGAAAGTGAGAGACTCAATTATTAGAAATCTATTTCACCGAGTCATCTTCATTGTTTTGATTTATCTTTTTGTCACCCCTCTGGTCTATTTAATTAATGAATTGTTTTACTTAAAATCAGATTGGAAATATTATGTTACCTTTTTGATTGGAATTATCGCTTTTTATCTATCCACTTTAATAAGAATAAATCCGTTTAAGAAACCCTAAGTATAATGAAAGATTTCATCATTAAAGAATTGTTTTGGTTTATCATAATTTTTATGATCTCACTTGTGCTCTCTTTTTTGTTTTTAGGAATACTCAGTTTAACCTCCTCTGATCCTAGCCTGAATGAAGTTGAAAAAGTCTTTACGGTTCAATTATATATAGTGGGGTGTATTGTTTCTATGCTCTGTGTTTATGTAATTCGCATAGTTGTTGCTGCCATAAAAAAGTATATTTAAATCATGATACACAATATTATCACCTCGATTAGTGACCGCTTGGATGAGTATGTGAAAAACAAATTGTCCTTAACAGACGATGCAGTCATAATATCAAGCATCGTAGACATCAAAGGAAATGTGAATCAAGACATTGAAAATAAAATAAGCGTTTTTTTATTAAATATTGAAGAGGAAAAAGTAACAAAAAATGTGAGCTCTAATATTCCTGGAGCCCGTCCTCCAGTGACTATGAATTTATATTTGATGTTCTCAGCCTATTTTTCAAACTTCAATTATATCGAATCGCTACAATACATTTCAATTGTGATAGAGTTTTTTCAGAACCACAACTATTTTGATAACCTCAATACTCCCTTACTTTCAAACCAGATCGACAAGGTTTATGTTGAATTCAACAATATAAATATGGATGAAATCAACAAGCTATGGTCAAACATAGGAGCCAACTATGTCCCGTCGGTTGCTTACAAAATAAAACACGTTCGATTTGATGGAACTCAAATACTCGAGAATATTCCGAATATCGCAGGACGCGGACTAGAAGACTAACATAATGTGTAAATGGATTTTAATATTGCGTTGATTTAAAGAGTATGTATCCAAAAAGTACTTTTCAATATCGAACCAACTTTGCAAAAATTGTTGAGGTAAATTTTTTTCATGAATTCTATACCGATAAACGGCTAACAGGTATTGATATTGCTCCAGATGTGGAAACCCTAAGACAACTTAGAAACTACAGTTTATTATTTAAGGAGCAAACGAATGGATTTGTCATTCTTATGGATAAATCAATCCTTTTGCAAAGCCCCACTTTTGCAGGCCCATTAGAATTGAAATTTGATTTTACAGTAAAAGACCAATATTTTCTTAATATCACAGATATTCCTTTCCATTATAACCATCTGTTTATATTTAAAAATGAATTTCCAGACACAAACTTATTACACAAAAATTTCTATGTCGATGAAGAAAATATTTTTGAAAGCCAAAAAGGAGGGATTTCAGGACGCATCGAATTGAAGATAAATGACAACAATGAGTTTTTTGGAAGTGAAGAAGAGGATAAAACAAAATTCACTCTTTTAAATTATGAGGTTAAATTTAATTCTAGGAAAGTAAAAACTAGATTTAATCTTTACTCCAATCAAGCGGATATAGATTTAAAACAATACTATATTGTTGATGAAAGTGATCAGAAGAGATTAGATGATTTTCAGGTAAGGACATTAGAAAATGGATTGGACGTAATAAGTTATGTTTTTGAGCAAAGCTATTCAATCAAAGACCGTTATGATTTTAAGTTCTCTCTGAAGAAGGATGACCCCTTTGAAAAGACATTTTCTAAGACAATTCCTCAACCTACAATCAAATCAATGAGCTATGATCGAGACATTAATCAATTTATTAATGACATTTTTATAATAGTTGATTAATTATATAAAAAAACTATATATATTTAGTAAATAATATTAATTTAAAAAATAAAACCATGGCCGTTACATTAGCAACACCTGGGGTTTACATCGAAGAAAAAAGTTCCTTTGGATCATCTGTGGTTCCTGTTCAAACAGCGATACCTGCTTTTATCGGTTATACCGAGAAAGCAAATAGAGGCTCTAAAGACCTAACTAATCAGCCTACGAAGATATCTTCGCTTGGTCAGTTCGAACAATTTTTTGGCGGTGCCCCTGACACAAAATTTAACATCGAAGCTTCTGAGGAATCAGCAACTGGCTTCACACTTTCATTTGTAGAAGACTCCAGATATCTTCTTCACAACGCGATGCGATTATTTTACTCCAACGGGGGTGGTGATTGCTACATAGTTTCAGTTGGGAAATATGGAGACAAAATTGATGCAGGTCAATTAAACGACCCAAAGGGTGGCGGAATTGCAACCCTAGAAAAACATTTAGAACCAACTCTTTTAGCTATTCCAGACGCTATTTTATTGTCTGAAGCGGATTGTTATTCGATACAAGCAGCAATGCTTCAACATTGTGGATACAAAATGAAAAATCGTTTTGCTATTCTTGATGTATACAATGGAACACTAGAAAGAACTTTTGATGAAGAGGATGTGATCAACAAATTTAGAGAAGGTGTAGGGTCAAATTTCCTACAATGGGGAGCCTCATATTACCCTTTTCTAAACACAGCAATTGTAAAAAGTTCTGAAATTGATTACACAAGAGTGGCTAACCTAGATGGATTAGTTGAGATTTTGTCTAAAGAAGTTGCAGACAATTTGGAAGCTGACAACATCACAGAGGCCCGTGCAGAAGGAATCAACGCTGAGATTGCTAAAATTTCAGAAGATAATGATGCTGATGCAATCAAGTCGATCAATGCTACATTAACCGTTATTAGTCCAAAACTCAATATGGTTATTGCTGAAATGAGTGAAATGTTAAACTTGATGCCATCGAGTCCAGCAATGGCAGGGGCATATACCATGGTAGATGCCACTTCAAGTGTTGCTCAATCACCTGCTAACATAAGCTTAGGTTCAGTTGTTTCAACTACTGTTAATATAAATAACGATAATCAAGAAGATTTAAATCTTCCTTTAAATGGAAAAGCTGTCAATGCAATCCGTTCTTTTCAAGGTAAAGGGGTTTTAGTGTGGGGTGCCAGAACATTAGATGGAAATTCTCAAGACTTCAGATATATCAGTGTACGAAGAACACTCACGTTCTTAGAGCAAAGCATTAAGTTTGCTGCAGAAGCTTTTGTTTTTGCACCTAATAATGCAACCACATGGTCTACTCTAAGAGCTACGGTGGCAAATTTCTTAACTAATCAATGGCAAGGTGGTATTTTAGCAGGACAATCTGCTGAAGATTCTTTTGAGATTGAAATCGGATTAGGTTCAACAATGACACCTACCGACATCTTAGACGGTGTTCTAAAAATGACAATCAGAGTAGCTATTACAAGACCGGCTGAGTTTATTGTCATTACGTTTGAACAACAACAACAAAAATCATAAACCAATACAATTTTAAAAAAATATAAATTATGGCTTTACCAGTTGCAGGTACGGGAGGAGAACAGGATCAGTTTTGGCCCCTACCTAAATTTTATTTCTCCGTTGATATTGGAGATGAAACAGATTTAGCATTTCAAGAAGTTAGTGGATTAGACGTGGAGTCCGAAGTGATAGAATATAGACACGGAAACAGTCCTAACCATTCAGTGATAAAGATGCCAGGGATGATGAAATTTTCTGACATTACCCTCAAGAAAGGTGTTTTTGCTGACGACAATTCGTTCTATGAGTGGATTTCACAAATTTCACTTAACACTTATACTCGTCTAACGGTAGTGATTCGTTTGCTTGATGAAACAGCAACACCAAGAATGACTTGGACTTTGACAAATGCATTTCCAAAGCAAATCACTCCAACTGATATGAACTCACAATCTTCTGAAGCAGGTATCGAAACTCTAGTGCTTGCACACGAAGGTTTGACTGTTGAAGTTGGATAATTTTCTTAATTCTTTAGAATAAGAAAATCTAATAAGTTTAATCTTTGATAGCTAAAATGGGTCTTAGTCTAAGCATCCGTTTTAGCTATTCTTTTTTATTAGATATGAGTGGAACTAATTTTGATAGAGACCCCGCCATTGGCTATGTGTTTGGGGTAAGTTCAGTGACATCAAATACATCTTATAGCAGGAATTCATCTCCAGCTAGTATTGCACGAAGCGCAGGTGGATATGCTTCCTCTGCACTATCCTTTTTAGGAGGAAATCCAGATGCTGAATTTAAATCTATAAGTGGCATTAGAGCGCAACGAAAAATTGAGGAATACCGCCCTTTAGGCATCAATAATTTTTCCTACAAGCTCCCCACAACAACAGACTACAGTACCCTAACTCTAGAGAGAGGAATTTCAAAATCGTATTCTGATTTCACTCTATGGGTCAACAATTTTTTAACTCAAGATTCCGCAACAATACCAGACCCCACTGGTACAACCTATTTTTTAGAAAAGAAAATTGTTATCGTTTCTCTATATGACAGAAAAAATCCCAATGACAGCTGGTTTCCGTTGATGACATGGACCTTTGAAGACGCAATACCAGTGAGTGTTGAATATAGCGGTCTTGATGCCCAAACAAGCGGAATTGCTATAGAAAAAATTGAACTTGATTATTCTAAAATGACTATTCTTCATAATACTTTTATCTAATGGCTGTTGAAATAAAAGAATTAATTGTTAAAGGCTTTGTTAATGGAAATGCCAAAATGGAACAAAAAGATATTATAAAGCTTGTGCAGGATATAGTAAAGAAAAAACCAAATCAAATTAGCAATGCAGAACGAGAAAGAATTATTCAAGATTGTCTCTATGAATTTAAGAATTACATTGACCATAAATTAAATTATTGATATGCCTCTATCTGATATGATTTATAACCTTGTTAGTGATTCAAATCATCTAACTATTACGGGTTATACAGATAAAGATTACAAAAATAAAAAATCTGATTATTCCCTTCAAACTGGACCTGATTCTTTTGATATAACTATTGGAGACACTGTAAGTTCTACTAGTTCAACAGATTCTGAAGGAACAAGTCAAACCAAAAATCCACCTACGAGGCGCTTGCGACAGTTGAAATGTACTTTTTTAATCGATAATACAGGCTTAATGCCTACCCTTCCCCAGGGTTGCAACAGTGTAGGTGAAAATATTGGTTTATCTCTTAAATTGCTTAAAGATATAATTCTAACACCAGATCAAGAAATACATGATTCTCTATTTGTTGGAGTACAATGGGGTGAATTCAATTTTAAAGGAAAATGTGTAGCATTTAGTCAAAATTTTACATTCTTTCACAACTCAACACCTCTTAGGGCGAAAATTGATCTTACTTTAATGGGTGAAATAGAAGCAGATACAGCAACATGGAGATCACCAGACATAACAAGAATTCCAACAGTCACTCAGGGAGACAGTATTGCTCAATTGTGTGAGGAATACTATCAAAATAGAAACTATTACATTCAAATTGCCAAACTAAATAATCTCCCCACTTTTAGAAGATTGAAAGAAGGGCAAAGTATTGAGTTTCCGCCAATTAAAAAATAATCATGGCTTCTCCAGCAGATACGCATAATCAAATTTCATCATACACTATAATGTTGAACAATTCAGAATTGTCCTCTGAATATCAACTTGCTGCCATAGAAACCACAAAAGAGGTGAATAAGATTTCGAGGGCTCGGTTTGCTATTATGGGTGGTAATCCAAAGATGCATGAATTTGAAGAGGGTGAAAATGCTATTTTCCAACCAGGAAAGGATGTTGAAATTAAGTTAGGTTTTAATCAATTAAACTCAACTGTTTTTAAGGGTATCGTTGAAAAGATAGAAATAAAAATGGATGAAGGATATATAATTGATAAGGTTAGGAGTTTATTGATAGTCAATTGTGTTGATAAGGCTATCGAACTTAAAAATTCAAACACTACTGATATTTATGAAAATAAAAAAGACAGCGAAATCATGACTACTTTGATTTCTAAAGTAGGCTTAACAAAAAAAATCACTGCTACAAAAATCAAACACGACTTTTTTCCTAAATATAATATCAATGATTGGGACTTTATTTTACAGAGAACCAAGGCCAATGGCATGATTGTCATAAACTCTGATAATGCGATAGACATAAAAGTACCCACTGCAACATCTACCCCTTCATTAACCATACAAAATGGAGAGGGCACACTGTCATTTAACGGAAAATTGAGTGCGCAATATCAACTACAAGGATTAACTTTTAATGCCTATGATCCTTTTGGAGAAAAAGCCGTTACCAAAAAGGCTGCAGAGCCCAAACTCACAGCGCAAGGTGATTTAAAATCGACTCAGATGGCAAGTTTTTTTAGCCCCAAAGAGTATGCAGTAAACTTACCTCAACCTATTGCTACTGATGAATTGACAGAATTGGCAAACGCTGAATTCCAAAACGGAAGATTAAACCGAATTTATGGGGAAATAAAAATTAAAGGGGTTAAAACAGTAGCATTAGATCAGCTTGTAAAACTTGAGGGTTTTGGAAAACGTTTTGATGGAAGTTGCTATGTCACAAAGGTGAACCATCAACTTAGAGGAGGTGATTTTACAACTATAATAGGCTTTGGATTGGATGGGATCGATTTCTCAAAAGATACCCTAGATGTAGACCATATGACCCCAAACATAGCAGGTACACACATAGGGAAAGTGAAAAAAATTGACAAAGATCCTGATAATGAATATCGTATTCAAGTTATTATTCCCGTCTTAAAATCTACTGGTGATGGTATTTGGGCTAGACTCTCTCATTTTTATACAGGTGGTAGTGCTACTGGTTCCTTTTTCATTCCTGAACTTAACTCACAAGTTGTGGTTTCTTTTTTAGGCAATGACCCTCGATATCCTGTTGTGCTAGGGGGCTTATTTACCAAAGCCAATAAACCCAAAGAAACAGCCATAAATAAGGACAATTTTATTAAAGAAATTAGAACAAAGGGGGATTTAAAAATTCATTTTGATGACGATAAGAAAGTCTTGAGTATTAGCACAGCTAAAGACAAGCAAATTATCGAGATTAATGATGATAAAAAGCAAATCCAAATCAAAGACATGAATGGTAATACTATTACAACAAGTGCAAAGGGTATTGTTATGAAGAGTAAAAAAGATATCACCATTGAAGGAAAGACCATCAAACTGAAAGGTAAAAGTGGAGTTACTATCGATGGAAAATCTGGAAGTGGCGTTAAAGTAAACGGAAATAATGTTCAATTAAAAGCCTCTGCAAAATTAACTGCAAAGGGAGGAAGTGGAGCAGATCTACAGGCCTCAGGTAGCGTTAATATAAAAGGCGCGAGTGTAAATATAAATTGATTATGGGAAAACCAGTTGCAACCCAGTTTGCGCTTCACAGGTGTGATTTTCCAGATGCAGTAGGTACACACTTAGAGATTCCAATTTTCTTTCCTTGTTCTAAAAAAGTCAAGGTGGTGAAAATGCCAGTGTGTCTTCAGGGAGATCAAACATTCTGTTTGAACCGTATTCTAACACCTGCGGGCCCTGTGCCTATACCTCTTCCAAATGTTATACAAAAGGGGTCAGCGAAAGTGAAATTTGAAAAAAAACCAGTTGCGAGAAAAGACGATCCTATGGCACACGGCGGAAAAATTAATTCAGGAATATTTAACGTAAAAATTGGAGGTTGAAAAAATGAGTAAACAAGAAAAATCGTTTTTAGGAAAAGGGTGGTCTTTTCCACCTTCTTTTGATAAAAGTAGGGCTGAAATTGAAATGGTCAAAGAGGGTGAAGATATTAAAGAAAGCTTACAAATTTACTTCTCTACTAAAATAGGGGAACGAATTGTTAGACAAGATTATGGATGTATTGTGTATGACTATTTATACCGGACAATTAATGGAAACACACTTTCTTCTATAAAAGTTTCTCTGACCAACATGATAAGAAATTATGAACCCAGGATACTCGTACTTAATGTTGAGGTTTATGTGGCGAATGAAAAAGAGGGAATCATCAACGTGAAGTTAGATTATGCAATACAATCAACAAACACTCGCGATAATATTGTCTTTCCTTTTTATATCAATGAAGGCACTAATTTAAGGTCTTAGCAAAATGAATAAAGATTTAGCTGTACATCTCAATCCAGAGAATTTCCAAATTGATGACAGAAATTTGGAAGACATGATTTTGTATGCCACCAAGCTATCTCAAGTTTTACAATATTTTGATCTCAAAAATAAGCCAGACGGTAATTGGCTTGATTTTTTTATTACTGATGAAACGTTTCTATTAGTGATTATTTTAAAATATGATTTGCACTATTATGATAATCAAAGGCTCAATTTGATTAAGAATTTTGACGAATTCTCCCCAAGAGAAGAAAAAGAAGAAATTTTCAGAGCTTTTGTAGAATTAATTTTCACCTATTTCAAATCCATGGAAGACTGGTATAGAGGTGCTCGAAAAAATAATCTTTCTCAAGAAAGTTCCAAAGTAGAGTTAGAACTTGAGCAAGCCATATTAAAAAAAGCCAAGCTTCCTTTTAAAACTTTTGCCTCTTATGTAAAAGGTCTTGAAGTCAATGACGCCTATAACTTTTCATTTCCTTTTTCACTAGATGAATTTTCTTCAATTTGGGGGATAAACGAAATTGAAGCCAACAATATATTTGATAATATTGACCCAACTCAATCCGATTTAAGCAGTGGATTAAAGAAATTGATTTTGCTGTATTCTCCTATATACAAAGTCGTTTTTGAATTGCGACTTAAGGCTAAGGATCTTTTTGAAAAGTCCTTGACGAGCTCAGGTTTTCATAAGCCGCATATTGGCCTGCTGCTTTCTTTTTTGAGCCTTTTTGAATACCTTAAAAGAGATTTAAATAAAATTACAGCCAAGCATCTTGATTATTTCTATGCTCATATTCTAGGCCAAAAGCCAAAAGGAATATTGGCTAAAACAATGTATTTGACCTTCAATATTGATCAAAATGTGAAGCGTCTAGTATTGGACGAAAAAAGTAAAATTATAGCGGGTCAATACGAAGACGGTTCAAATATCTTATTTGAAACCAATGAAGAAGTCGAATTGAGCAATGTCAGTATCTCACAATTGATTACCAACTTCATCAGTAGGAATAATCAATATGAGTTTAACTCTAGATACAAACTTGTTGCAGGAATATTTCAAAAACGCCATTGTGCAAACACCTCAGAGGTCGATGCCTTCAATCTAAACCAAGAAGTTTTTGCCGCTTTGGGAGAAGAGCAAATGTTTAAGACAGAAGAATATAAGTCAATGGACCAAAATGAGCTCGGCTTTGCTATTGCGTCTCCCTTATTAGTTTTAGGTAGAAGTAATCGTCAAATAACCTTTAGTCTTTCCTTTTCTCCTAGCTCCATAGAATATCTTTCCAATTTAATTATTGATATAGCCAATTCAAGAGGGCTCTCAGAAGAAGATGTATTTAACGAAATATTTGCACAAATTTTCCTTATAGAATATACCAATGTAGAAGGATGGGTTTCTGTTGAAGATTATCTGATCGAATATCCCGAAGATTGGAGTTTAGGAAAAATTGCTGTAGTAATCAAATTAGACAAAAAAGAACCCTCAGTAGACAATTTTGATTTTGAAATTCATGAATTAGACATCGAATGCACCCAACCCCTTTTTCGCTTTACACTAAATCCAAACAATTTTTATTTTGGTTATTCCTTCCTCAGTGGTATGGAATTGACTAAAATTGATATTGGAGTTGGTGTAAGTGATTTAAAAGAAATCAGAGCCTATAGCTCTTTAGGTGAGATTGACCTCAATTCAGAATTTGAAATGCTTGGAGCCACTCCAAAAAAAGGAGCCTATATTTTGTTTTCCTCTCATGAATTATTTTGTAAGCCTATTGAAAACTTTGACCTAAATTGGGAATTTACCAACCTTCCAGCTGAGACAAATACGTTGGAAGAATATTTTGCAAACTATAATAGAGACATAACAGATTATAGTTTTCAATTGAAGTTAACTGCACTTTCGGACTATCGATTTGAGCGTAAAGGAGCTGAATCTTTCCAATTTGATATGTTTCAAAAGAATGAAGATGCCACAACAGACAACAAGAGAAACTTAGAAAAAATTGAGGCTTCTAAAATGAAATTAAAGCCCAATTATACTTTAAGAGGAGACGATTTAGAGGAGTATAACAATGATTTGGAAACAGGATACCTTAAATTAGAACTAGTAGAGCCTAATATGGGGTTTGGTTTTGAAGTGTATCCAATAGTCTACAATGAAGCGGTAACTAAGGCTACAACTAAAAAACAAAAGTCTAAAAACTCACCCCTCAATATACCCCAACCTAATGAACCCTTTTCACCCACAGCAGAAAATGTGAGTATTAATTATGCTTCACAAACCAGCCTTCATTTCAATCAAAGTTCGCTTTCGGAAAACGACTATGAGCAAAACAATGCTTTTTTTCTCTTTAAATCCAGCAACATAGAGCAAACCTTTTCTCAAAAAGGAGTAGAAACCAATAAAATTATTCCACTATATGATTTTGAAGGTGAGTTGCTTATTGGCTTAGAAAATATTGCACCTCCTCAATTTTTGAATTTATTGGTAGAGGTTAAAAAAAGTGAAAATGCTAATTATCAATTTAGTAATCAAATTGAATGGCTATACACAAGTTATGACGGTTGGAAACCCTTTGCACCCAGTGATATCATCTATGATGAGACGATGAACCTTATGAAAACAGGTGTTGTTTCTTTGAGAATACCACAAGATATTACTAACAATCAACGACTTTATGGAAGTAGTGATTATTTTATAAAGGCCTGCTCTAGAAACAAAGCAGATCAGTTGAGTTTAATCAAGTCAATATATTCAAACGGTGTTAGTGCCACAGAAATCATCCCTAACCATTTAGATGCTACAAATCACCTACCTCCAAATTCAGCAGAAGGTTTAGAAGAACCAATTCCGGAGATTATTGATATTATCCAACCTTACTCAACCTTTTTTGGCAAAGGAACAGAATCTAAAATGGAGTTCTATTCTCGCATGAGTGAACTGCTAAAACACAAAACAAGACCTGTAACAAAGTCAGATATTGAACAATTTATTTTATCTAAATTCAATTATTTGTCATACGCTAAATGCTATTATCAAGACGAAAATCAATTTGAAAATGACTCGTCAAATTTGAAATTATTGTGTTTAAAAAAGGTCACTTCTGACCAAAATATAGAAGAGGTCAAATTGAGTTTAGCTGATATGGAGCAAATACAAGATTATTTGAATCAATACATTTCACCCTTTGTCAAAATTCAAGTGGTGAATCCCATTTTTGAAGATATTTGGATTAAGTGTAAAGTTAAATTTTCAAATATCTCCTCGGGCAAAGGGGTTCGAAGGTTAAATCATGATTTCTTTAAATTTATGACCCCATGGTATGATGTGCATACGGGCCCTGTAGAATTGAAAAAAAGCATCAAGAAATCAGAAATATTTAATTTTATAAAAAAGCGCCCCTATATTAGTTTTGTGACGGGAATTTCGATCATCCATATTAAGCAAAATGAAGACGGTGGGAAAGTGGCCTATGACTCCGCAGCAGATGACAATAATATTGAACGTATTGAAACAGGGGCTTTAGAATCTATTTTTATTCCTCGCATAGGGATCATCGATCTCCTAGAGAGAGAAGAATATAGCAGCCCTGAGCCTATCAATTTTAGTGAACTTAATCTAGAACAAAATTTTATTATTACTTCGGGTAGAACCAGTAATGAATTTGGTAAAAAAGATGATTTTGATTCAGATGAAAACGATAATAACAATATAAAACCAACCACCTTAAGGTTTAAATTTTAATCACCATGGCGTTAATTAATAGAGAGACTTTAAAAAATTATTTCAAAAAAGGAGGATTTGCAACAGAGAAACATTTTGTCGATTTGATCGACTCTTCTTTGAATGTTGTCGATGATGGAATTGCCATAAAACCAGAACACGGTTTAAAAATTAATCCACTGGGTTTTTCCTCAAAGCTCATATCATTCTTCAAAAAGTCAACACAGAAAACACCTGATTATTCGATCACTATAAATCACAACGGTGTTGAAGGGCTATCTTTTCAATCTAAAGAGGACGATACCCTTCTGAAATTTAAAAACAACAATAAAATTGGTATTCTCACCAATGATCCGAGTCATGATTTTGAGGTCAATGGGGTGTTTGCTTGTAAAGAAAGAGCAGGGTCTTATTTATCGGGAACAGCACCCGGTGACAGAACATGGTATACTATATTGTCCAATTTAGATGGCTTAAATGCATTCGAAATCAATGCTTACATTAGAGGCAAAGCGGGAAGTGGTAGATATGCTATCGCACACACTATTGCGCTATCAACCTTTGGTGGACGAGGATCAAGATCAAAAATAAAATCTACAGTTGCGCATTATGGCAGTTTTTTAAATAAAATCGAGTTTCGGTTTACTGGCGAGATGCATGACTATGAATTACAAGTGCGCACTAGAAGGCATTATGGTATTGACAGCAACACTGGCGAACCCTATCAAATTCATTTTAATCTCACTAAAATTTTTACAGATTAATTGATGATCGAACCAAAATTCATATCTGATGAGGAGAATCCTAATGAAAGCCTCAATCTCGACTACCTCATTGGGAAAGGCATAGAACTGATCTCCCAATACTCTAGTAAAGAATGGTCTGATTACAACTACCATGACCCTGGCATCACATTCTTAGAACAAATCTGTTATGCAATTACGGATTTAGCCTATAGAACAAACCTTCCTCTCGAAAATCTTTTATACAACAAGGGAAGTAAGGTCGATTTAGAGCAGGATAACATGCTGCATTCCCCCTCTCAGATATTGCCGTCAAGCCCACTATCGGCTAAAGATTTTAGGAAATTAATCATCACCCATACAGAGCAAATAAAAAACGCTTGGGTGTCACCTATTATTGACAATAAATTTGGTTTTCAGGGTCTATATGAAGTTGCCGTTCAATGCAATGAAGAATTAAACCCCACCAAAGAAGAAAGCATAAAAAGCCAGATTAGGGATTTATTAATGAATTACCGTTCATTGGGAACAGATTTTCATGAGATTAAAATTCTTTCAAGTGAAATGCTTTCTATTGATGCTAAAATTCACATAGACTCTTTTGTCTTAGGAGAGTCCATTTTAGCAAAAATTTATCATGAAATTGAACAAATGATAAATCCCAAAGTCCAATTTTTTGACGAGGCAGAAATGCTAGAAAGAAATGATGATGTATCCAATTTATATGCTGGACCACATCAAAAAACAGGTTTTATAGAAGTTGATCAATTGACTTCAAAAACCAACGAAATTTATGTTAGTGAGCTCAAAGAACTTATCGAAAATATCGAGGGTGTAATTGAAATTCTTTCTTTTGATGTATTCAAAAACGGAATCAAGATTTTTGAAGATTTAGTTTCTTTTGGAAGAAATAGCTATCCTTCATTAGAAAAAAACATTATAGATTATCATGAAGCCACAGACAAGATTGTTTTTTTAAGAAATAACAATCACTATGAAGTTGATACAGTGATTCTATCGCAGCTTTATGATTCGTTAAACTTGTCTTCTGAGTTTCGACCAAATAATGTAGGAATCGTCAAGAAAAAAACACCCCCTGCACGCTTTGAAAAAAATGAAATAGAAGAATATTATTCTATCCAAAAAGAGCTTCCTAGCATATATGGTCTTCGATCAAATGAATTGCCGACCAATTCTCCTAAGAAACGCAGAGCACAAGCCAAACAGTTAAAAGCCTTTTTAACCTTGTTTGAGCAGATTATGGCTGATCATTTAAGCCAAGTTGCAAATATTAAAAATATATTTTCGATAGATTCTAGCATAGAAACAACTTATTTTAAACAATATCCCGCAGATATTCCTGAAATTGAATCCGTTCTAATTCCTTCAACTCAAGAGGATTATTTAGCCATTCTCAAACAGTTTTCTGAACAACCTGAAACCTTTTTCAAAAGACGAAACAGTGTTTTAGATCATCTACTTTCAAGATTTGGGGAATTTTACGAAAATTCAATCCTAATCAAATTATGGCAATCTTTATTAGAGGATAAATCTGCCGATGAAATTCAATTGGATACTATAAAATCTAAAATTAATTATGCTAGAAACATCATCACTCTTGGAAGAGAAAGAATCAAAGCATTCAACTATAATCTAGACACTTGGGATACAGATAATTGTTCCGGAATCGAAAAGAGATTAAAATTAATTTTTGATATTTCGGAATCGAAGACTAAATCTTTGACTTCGCCGTTACTTGATTTTTACAATAATGACTCAGAAGAAATTGTTTGGTCAAAAAAAAATCTAAAATTAGAGGATGATTCGACCTTGGCTATACATTCAATCGATGGAGACTATGGCAATGATGCCTATTTCTACTTAGAGAATGAAAAAGAATTTAATAACATTTTTCTTTTTGGACATAAAATGAAAAGTTTCTTGGTTGTAGCCTCCAAAAAGCGAAAAAAAGTGGTTTATAATTTACTTTATAACACACCTAATCAAGAATTACCTACAAAAATATATGAAGGTTTAACGAGAGAAGATTGTATAGCGAAAAGGAATAATCTGATCAACCAATTTCAAAATCTCAATATACAGTGTGAAGGTTTTTATCTTTTAGAACACATATTACTTCGTCCATTGATACCTACAAATTATACCACAAAATTTTTTGATCACAGCGGAGAAGAATTACTTATTAGTTTTGCTTCAAGTGATTTTGAAAGTCAACGAGATCAGAGAGAAGATATATTTATTCTGGGCACAAACGAGGAGAATTATGTTATTGAAACGAACAAAAGCAAAGCCAAGCAATATAAAATTGTAGTTTATGATATCTTAAACAAGCCCATCTTCAAGTCGGCAAAAATTTACTATTCGAAACCCATCATCAAAAAAGAAATCAATAGAATGATTTCTTATTTTATGGAAAAAAGAGCCAATAAAGTTGAGTTAGACACCTTCTCATCCATCAAAATAGAAGAAGGTAATAGCCATGAGTTCCCCTCTGATTTTAAATATTCAAATCATGTGAGTATTATTTTCCCCAACTGGCCCTTTAGAATGCAAAACAGTGAATTTTTGAGCTTTATTAAAGAAAAAATTGAGTACTACATACCCGCTCATTTAAGCTATGAAATCTTCTTACTTGATTTTAGGAAATTATCCCTTTTTGAAGACCTCTATTTGAATTGGCTTCAAGCTAAAAAAAATCAAGATTTTGAACAATTAGATCTTCTATCACTTCAACTAATACAGCTTCTGAGTACATACAAACCTCTTAGCTAGATGGAACGTTCTTTTAAAATTAAAAGCTTCCAAGTAGAAATTGAACTAGACTCTGAAAAAGAATTTCATTCGCTCTCGAATCAACTTTTTTCGCTACTCCGCGATAGCTTTGCTCAACGTCTTCAATCAAGGTTGAATGCAATAGAAAATAAAGAAAACATACGTTTTGATAAAATTGAGTTGGACATAGGTCAAATTGATCCTCTCAATCTCAATAAGTCATTAGATGCGATAATTAATAAACTTATCTCTCATGTGAATACACAAATTCGCCAAGGGCAATTTGAAAAAATGGCTTCACCAGATGACACATTACTTTATTTCGCTCAAAGGGGGAGATTGCCCTGGGGGAGTGATGATTTAAACACCCTTATTAATAATCAATTAAAAGATATTTCACCAAAGTTGGTAGAGGATTTGAAAAAGGCTTTGACAAAAAATATTATTTATTTTTCAAGAATTTTTGACCATCTTGATAAGGCTAACAAGGTGCGACTTAAGAAATATCTCCTCAAAGGAGACTATCCCTTTTTTATGAGTATAGTTCAATTTTTTGAAATGCTCCATGCAAACCTTAAAAAAGAACAATTACTTCAAGATTTTAATTCAAATTGGATTCAATTTGAACTATTAAAACAGCTTTTCACCCTCAACTCTAAGCAACAAGTTTTTTCTGAAGTTTTTGCATTTTATATAAATAAATATCGTTTCGATAAAGAATTTGTCTTTTATAAAGTCAAAGCAATTTTGAAACAGAACACTTTTGATTTACCCTCTTTAATAAAACAATATTTTGAAGTATCGTTCAAGAAGTTCAAAAAGCAATCTGAGACATTGGTAGAACGATCAGACCAAGGCTTAAACCAACTAGAGCAGTATTTCTTAAATGGAGATGAATTTATTCAAGGAAAGCTAGAGCTTGAAGCTCTTAGAACTATATTTCGCCAACAATTAAAATCAAATTCTGACGCATTGATGGCCCTATTGAGATCACCCTTTATTCAAAAAGAAAAATTACAATTATTTCGTTTAGTCCATTTATTGGATGCGTCTTCTGTTGAAATAGTAGTTAAAAAAATTACTTCAGACGCGTCAGCAAAGAAAATAATACAATTAGTTAAGACTCTTCCGTCCTCAATTTTTATTCAAAAGTTACATCAACAGAAGGGTGATGCCACTTTTGCTTCCGTAAAACAATTAATGTATTCTTTCCTATTTAAAGAGGAGTTAAAAACTATTTCAACTAAAAAAATAGATTCCTTTTTTTACAAAAAATTAGCTCAGCAATTTGAGCTTAGCACTGATGATTTTATTATTGGATTGTATGTGAGTTTTTTTCAGAAAGGGCTTCCTGAGGCATTACAACAATCTCTAGAGCGGGATTACTTAGACGCTGTTAGCAATAAAATTAAAAAAAGTGAGACATTAAAATTTAGTGTGAAGCATTTGATTGATTCAAAAGATGAATTATCATTAATTAAATTGTTTAGTAAAAAGTCGATCGAAACTAGTCTTCTGAAGAATCTCGATAAAGAATTTTCATCATTTCAGTTGACTCAATTTCAACAATCAATAATAACTCATTTATATCCCTATTTTATTTTACTGCTCGACAAAAAGCTATTTAAAAAGCAATTGCCTAAACCGAAACCCTTATTGAAGTTGTTGCTTAAACAAGTTCAAAAAGAGAAATCAGAAGACCTCAAAAAAATCACTGAACAAATTTTGATCGCTATTGAGAAAGAATCAGAAATTGGAGTAGGGGATCTAAGTAACGAACTTAAAAAAATCATAAAACAAAAGGGAAGTCAAAAAAGGATAGATTTTCAACTTTTGTCTGCACTGAATTCTAATTTGATTTTGAGTTATGTAGAGGACAAAAAAATAATTTCTGATTTTTCAGATCCAAACCTTATGAAAAGAGAAGAAGATAACATCATCTCTTTTGTTAGGCAATCTAATTTGAATTATTTTCAAACACAGCTAATCAGCTATTTGATTGACCAATTTTCGGTCTTTAGAAAAGATACTGACTTCAAAAAAGCCTTCCCAAACCCAATAGATTTCACTGATTTTTTAGTTCAAAGCATAAAGCAACAAACGTTTAAAGAAGACATAGGAGCCTCACTGTTTGATTTGGTTGAAAGAATTGGAAAAGAGACCAAAACACCCATCACAAAATGGACCCTTCGTATAAATAAATCTAAAGTAAAACAAAAGAGTTTCACTGATTTGGATCAAGAATGGTTGGCCCTTTTTTCAGCAGAAGTAGATGGCTCATTAGTAGATAAAAAGCGGAGCTTTAGTATAAATGAGATACAGTCTTTTTTGAGGCAATCTAATTTGAATTATTTTCAAACTCAGCTAATCAGCTATTTGATTGACCAATTTTCGGTCTTTAGAAAAGATACTGACTTCAAAAAAGCCTTCCCAAACCCAATAGATTTCACTGATTTTCTAGTCCAAAGCATTAAGCAACAAACGTTTAAAGAAGACATAGGAGCCTCACTGTTTGATTTGGTTGAAAGAATTGGAAAAGAGACCAAAACACCCATCACAAAATGGACCCTTCGTATAAATAAATCTAAAGTAAAACAAAAGAATTTAACTGAATTTGATATAGAGTGGTTGGCTCTTTTTATTCCTGATGATGTAGTGTCTTCATCAAATCAAATGTTAGATAAAAGGGCTACTCTAAATTTCTTTGAAAATTCGATTTTAAATTACAGTTTTTCAATTTTAAAAGATATTGTAAGTGACGAGTCAATAAAAAAAACAGTTGACACAGAAGATTCTCTTGTTGAATTTCTTTACTCCATCATCACCAAGAGTAATTCAAAAGAGTTTGATCTAATGATAGAAGAAATTCTAGATAATTTGACTAAAATTTCAGGGGTTGAGAAACGCGCACTCCAAAAAAAAATGGTTCAAAAAGTCAATAAAAGAAAATCAAAAATACAATTAGATTACCGTTTTTTATTTTTGTATGATGCTGATTTGTCTTCGGAATCCAAAGAAAAAGAAGTTGATAGGATCATCAATAAAGAACTCACTTTTTTTCAAAAAAGGGCAGTGGAGTATCTTTTTGATTTGATTGCCGTGTTAAAGAAAACTGCACCTAGCAAGAAGGTATTTTTTGAAGAAAAAGAATGGATTCAAAACTTTAGGCTTTTTACTGAAAACACTAGTAGCGAAAATTTTTCACAAACTGTAGTAAAGTTTGTATTAGACCAGATAAAAAATAGCAACATAGATTCTAATAAGGCTATGGTTGGAATTCTCAATTATTTTTCAGATAAAAAACGTCTTTCACCCGTCGATGGGTCTATTATTAGTTATTTGTTTGATATACTGCTTGAAGACCCAAAAGCACTTAATACCCCTAAAATTATAAGTGCAATAAATAATTTTGGAGAATTAATTTTGAATTTACTTTCTAACCTCCCTGCTAGTAAAGTACAGTTTGAAAAGCTGATTCTTTTCCCTAATGTGTTAAATCAATTCACCGATTCACAATTAAATAAACTTTTCGGCCAACTGTCGACAAATAAAAAAAATCAATTTCAAGAATTAATTAACTCTTTCTTGATGTTGATCCCTACAGAAAATAAAGCTGTTTTAAAAAATAGGCTTTTAATTTTTGCGCTTAGAATTTTAATTGTCGATAAAAATATAAATGCAGATACTTTTCTCACTCGACTAATCGAATATGTGAGTCTTTATGATCCAGCCTCTTTATCAAAGTCAAATCTAAAACAGGAATTGAACAAGCTAATTACAAAGGAGCCCACAGCAAACGAACCCAAATTAGAAGAACTACTCTTTAAAATTCAAAAGGAAAAACTCTTCGATGATGAAACAGAAGGGATAAAAGAGGAGGTGCTTGATTTTGAGATTCTACTTTCGTTGAAAAATCAAAAAGTGATAAAGGGTTTAAAAAAGCCACTTGATCACAAAGCATTTACGCTTAGAGATTTTGAAAAAATAATTGCTAAAAAAGAAAATTTCCTCAATTTTCTCACCCTTTATTTAGGGGACAATGAAATCTTGTTGTCTTTTGCTCAAATTTCATTTCGTAAAATGTATCAACCCAAAGTTGAAAGTCTAATCAGAAAGAGCAGTAAAATAATACTTGCTTTTGAAGAAGAACTTAAAAAAATTAATAGAGAAGAAAAGTTTTCTAGGTTAGCACCTGAGAAGTTTGCTTTAGTTTTAAGAATATTTGTGCTTAAACAATTACCTAAATTCAAAAAAACTTCTTCTTTAAAAGAAGAGCAACTAGCCTTTGATTTTGCGAACTTTTTATCAAAAGAACGCTATCTAGATTCTCAAAAAATGGTCTTTTGGAATGATTATATTTCTGACCAAAAAACCATACAGAAAATTGCCTACGGATTTAGTCTTTTCAATGACACCAATGTGTTTACTGGAATAAATCAGAGGTCCAAAAATGAAATATTTTTTAAGGATTTAGTTTTCTATTTTTTGAAAACGGATAAAATTCCACATTGGGCTGAGTCAAAAGGTCTTGAAATTGAAGAAGCCTTAGCCTATGTAAAAGATAGAATAGGAGCAAAGGACAATCGGTATGTATTACAACTTTTTAGTGAGCCAAAGATAGCTCAGCGTCTAGCAGCTGTCTTATCTAAAGAATCTGTATCCATTCAAAAACAGATTTTAAGTTTGCTAGAAAACCCTTCTGCAAGCCTTAGTGTACAAAAGGTATATGAAACAACCTTGCAAATCATTCAAATGCAATCCCTCGATAGTGCTCGTTCAAATGATCAATGGTTATTTGATTTGATTGTGGAGCAACAGTTGTGGAAAAATACTAATACAGCAGTGGTAATTGAAAGTATACATCAAGCAATAAAAAAACGTATTGCTCTTAGTCAAATCCAATTTATTGAAAAATTTAACGCAATTACTTCAATCCCTGAGACATATCTTGATTATTCTCTGAAGCAAAATTTTTCTAAAGCAGAAATAGAATCGCTTTTATACTTCTATCTAGAGAAAGGGAATGTGCCTGTTTCATTACAGTCGATTTCTACTAAAATTTTAACTCAACTAAAAAGGTTTGTAGAAAATGATATTGCACGAATATCAGAATATTTCATTGCTAATGGGGTAAGCATAGAGAAAATAACACACTTATTTAAACTACTTTCAGAAAAGAAATGGATTGATCTAGTGACCCAAAACTATTTTGCTAAAGAACGTTCACTTCTCCTATTTTTTGAAGCCTTAATTAAGGCCATCCAACAAACTAGCACCTCTGAAAAAGCCAATTTTCAACTCTATGTAAAACTCTATACCTCTATTTTGACCCGATCACAAAATAGAATTGATCTGATTCATTTTTTAACCTATTTGAAATTGAATCAAGTCAGCATTTACAATCAACTCTATAAGACATTGGTAGCTCTATTTAGAGCTGAAGAAATTTCACCTAGTAGTATTATTGGTGAAAATATGAATAAGAAAGGTTCTCTGATTAAAATTTCTGAGCTTGAAAAGAATTTACCTAAAAATGATTTTTTAGAATTATTAGACTATTATATGGTGTTTGGATCTTTAGAGGAAAAATCTCAACACCTATCTGAAAAAGATTTAAAGAATATTCTCTCTAAATTATTGAAAACAAACTTATTGCCACTTCGAAAAAAATTATTTCAATGGGCCTCTTCTAAAGAGTCTGTAGCACGTTTTTTAAATCTCTATCCCGAGGAAGACAAAACAATGGCTTTGGATTTGATTCATCCAGAATTCACTCTTTTTCTCGAGCAAATGAAATCTATTTTTCAAAAGTATTTAAACATAGATTTATATAGAATTGCTCAATTCCAATCTTATGATGATTTGGTTTACTATTTGCTTAAATATTGGTCTTCAAGTAGTTTATCTATAGACCATCCAAATAGAATATTACAACAATTGGTTGATGAAATTATCCTAACTACATCTTACAGCAAAATCTCTTTTTTTGGTGCATTATTGTCCCTATTAGAGGAACTGAAAAATGAAGAAGAATTAGAATATGTCCTTGATTTACAACGTAACTATGAGGCTTTAAGAACTCCTGAAGAAGAGCAATTGGTGACGCAACCTACACCAACTGATTTTGATGAAAATGACAATTTATATGTTGATAATGCTGGATTGGTCATCCTTTGGCCTTTTCTTTTTCAATTGTTTAATAAACTTAATTTAGTTTCTAAAAAAGAATTTAAAGACGATGACTCACTCCAAAAAGCAATTATACTCACTCAATATCTTTGTACAGGTAGGGATGAAATTAAGGAAAATGATTTAATTTTAAATAAGCTCATTTGCGGTGCACCATTAAATCAGTATGTAAATCTAGAGATTAGACTTGAGGCCTTTGAAAAAGAAATATGCGAATCATTGTTGAATGGGGTAATAAAAAATTGGGAGAAAATCGGAAATACTAGTGTTGAAGGATTGAGAGAAACCTTTCTAATGCGTGAGGGGGTTTTGAGAAAAACAGAAGAAAACTATTCTTTATTTGTTAAGAAAATGCCTTTTGATGTCTTGTTGAGTACTATCCCCTGGAATATTTCTATGGTGCAAAATGCGTTTATGAAATATAGAATTATTGTAGATTGGAATTAAGACTAGTTTATGCAAAATGATATCATAGAGCTCAATATTCATACAATACAACACGAGCTTGCTTGGCTATCAAGTACCATTGATCAACGACTAAATCATTTCTTTAAGCAAGAGCAAAATAATCTTTCTTTTGACTTGGAGCAACCACCAGATTTGACAAATGATTTTAGCAAATATGCTCTTTTAATAAAAGATAATGCTTTTGGCACAACTGAAAGGCTTTTAATAATCGCAGCGTTGGCTATAGTATATAAACCTGAAATGTATGATAGACTTCAAATTAAAAACAAAACATTAAATAAAAACTTCACTGAATTTGGAGGATTTAAGGATGCAGAATCGGGAGCATTTATTCCTACTCTTAGAACTGTTTCTTTTCTCCTAAATGAGAGCGATTTACTCAGAACAGTCCAAATTCACTCCTTATTTGAAAGTAAACATATTTTCATTACCAAGAAGATTATAAATATTGCAGTTCCAAAAAACAGAAACATCATGGATAGTACCTTTTCAATAGGAGAAGAACTATTTGTGTCAATCACTGAGGGGAAACCCTACAAACCTAATTTTAGCAGCAATTTTCCTGCTAATATTTTGGACACCCCACTAGATTGGGATGATTTAGTTCTTGAAGACAGTGTGATGGAAGAAATCAGGTTAATTGATACTTGGTTAGAACACAAAGAAGAATTAGCCACAGACACTAAATTATACAAAAAAACTTCTCAAGGATTTAAATGTTTGTTTTATGGATTGCCCGGCACAGGAAAAACACTCACAGCTTCACTTTTAGGTAAAAAAAATAACCTTCCAGTGTATCGTATAGATTTGTCTCAGGTCGTCTCAAAATATATAGGTGAAACTGAAAAAAACTTAGGAAATATATTTGATTTAGCTGAAAACAAAAATTGGATTTTATTTTTTGATGAAGCAGAATCATTATTCTCCAAGCGAACTTCTGTGAGCGATTCTAAAGATAAATTTGCTAATCAAGAAACAGCCTATTTGCTCCAAAGGGTCGAAAATTTCAATGGACTTATTGTTTTGGCTACCAATCTTAAACCCAACATAGATATGGCTTTTTCAAGGCGAATTCAATCTGTGATTCAATATGCCATTCCTAGTGCAAAACTTCGTAAAGTCCTTTGGGAAAAAGCGCTCAATGGTATCGCCGATATTGAAGATAAAACCTTAGGCTTGTTGGCAGAAAAATACGAACTTGCTGGGGGTTCGATTAAAAATATTATACAATTTGCTTGGCTGCATGCAAAGGGGAAAAATATTAAAATCAATAAAGAAATTTTATTGATGGGTATTAGAAGAGAATTAAGCAAAGATGGAAAAACATTTAATAAATTGTAGTACTTAAGCGGCTCTTTATTTACCCTTAATGCTACTTAAATTCATCATCCTATACTTAAAATCTTCTACAGAGTTTCGATTAGATATCAATTGAATAACGATCTCTTCAAAGTTTTTTTCTAGCCATAAAAGGTAAGATTCAATTTCTGAAAACAACAGTGAGTGTTCAGGAATTTTGTTATCGTCCAACTCCATTTTAGCCCTTGCTTGGAATGATAAAAGGGGGTCATTAGATTGTAACAAATATTGTTTTTTGCCTTGATTTACTTCTAAATTTCTTTTCTTGAGTGCAGCAAAGGCAATGTTGACGGTTGCACAAGAAAGAATATTTTTATAATAAAAGACGATGGCATTAAGCGATTCTGATAGAGTATAAGTGGGTTGTGGGAATTCACTTTCGAGTTTTCTTAAACGGCCTTTAGAATCGTCATATTTGAAAATGGGAGCTATAATATCTAGATCTTGGGCCTCTAAATTTAGTTCCAACAATTCTATCCCAATCATTCGCATCTCATTTGTTCCATTAAAAATTAACTCTTTCACATTTTCAATCACTTCAACTGGATATTTTACAGCTAAATGGCAAAAAATAATTTTCAGTTTGTGATTCGCTTCCAAAAGGAGAAGTTCATTTAGATTTTTTAAAGAGGCGTCAACCTTTAAGTTGAGCACTAGGTTTTGAACTATGCAATATTCATTGATGCTTTTTTGCATGAGCTCATTGAACAAATTTGTTAATTCTGAATTAATTTTAATTGATGAGAATGAAATATTCTCAAAAATTTCAATATAATTCGATTGGTCTTCATTTTTTATATGTTTTAAAAAGTCATTTGTGTTAGAGCTTATAAACTTGTTATACAATAGTTTTTTTATCTCAATATCGAACTTTGAATAGTAATTTATCTTATAAAAAAGATCTTGTGCGGTTTCCTTAGCAATTTCAATAATCTTTTCGAGTACTTTAGGCTCAGCATTTTGGTAAAGCTTTTCAAAAAAGCCTTCAACTTCTTCATCGCATAAAAGTAACGGCATAAACAGATAATAAGAACAATCTATTTTTCTGTCCACTAGAATAGTCAAGAAGGATATTTTTAATTCTCTTGAAGATTCATTGAGGTTATTTAACAAATTTTCTTTTGAAGTTTTCCTGATGCATTGTTCTAATTGAATGATGCTTTTGCGTATCAATGAATTGCTTTTAGCTTTTTGATAGGTTTTAAAAAATTCGAGTAGGATGGAGTCAAAATCAGTTATAGGCTCAATTTTCAAAAGCTCTTCAACCTTCAATTTTGATTGTTGTATTAAGGTGTCTTGCTTTGATTTTTCTTTATAAAATGAATTACCAATATCTAAAAGTTGCTTTTGATATCCCTTTTTCAATTTAACAGTGTTCAAAAACCATATGATAGTAATTAAGATTAAAAACACGAAAAGGAGTGTTATTTTCGTCTCATAGCTTTCTATGAGTAAAAACAATAGCATCAATATCCCAGCAAATAATTGACCAAGAGGCACGCCATAGCCTGAGGTGTAACTTTGTACGATTGACTTTGAGTTTGCATCAAAGGCTTGAAATAAAATATTTTGACTCGGAATGAACAGTGCTCTATTGACCGATCTTTCAATAACTTTTCCAATGGATGCGATAGCTAAAATAATGACAACTAACCCTAATGAATCTGCAATAAGGTGAGTGATTAAGGCAATAATATAAATAAATCCAATGGCAAATATCAATGCATAGAAACCGGCAAAAACACCTTGTTCTCTAATGATGTTTTTAGAAACAAAGAGTTTAACAATCAATTCTAATATTCGCATACATCCAAATACGACAGAGAAGAAGGAAGCCACATTGAAACCTAATTGTTCTTTTTTGGCATTTGTTATATTCATTAAAGAAAAATCTACTAAAAGCTGTGTGATCATGGCTAGGATCACAGAAAAGAAAAGAAACTTAAAGAGGCTTGATTTGAAAAGTTTTTTGAAGGTAAATTTTTCAATTGAGGAATTACTTTTTGCAGACGTTTGGGTTTGGGCTTTCGGAAAAGTGATTAAAGTAATTAAGAACCCAAATATAAAAAGGGAAGCAGCCGCAATTAATAAAAAATGTTCCCTCTCAATCAACTTTAGCGCATTGATCAAAGGAATAATAACGATATAGATCAAGATGGCAGCCAGTACTTCGCCCAAACTAATAATTCCATTGTACTTTTTGTTTTCATACAGATTGAAAATTTGTGTAGGTATTTTCCAAAAGATCAAGATGACAATGCTTGAGGATATCCAAAAGAATATATACGCAAGAAAAACGATAGTATCTTTATTGTCTAAATAGGAGTAAGAATACCAAAAGACACCTAAAATAATTGCAATAAAAAAAGAGAAACTTGACAGGGTTGTTTTCAATGAGAAGTTTTTCTCAATCAAATTAAATAAACGAGCAAAGGCAAACCCTCCAAGCCCTCCCACAATGTAGGCTATAGGTAAATATTTAATGGAAATAGTTTGAATAAATGCTGCGTTAACAAAAACAAAATAAAAGGGAATATAAATCCCCAAAATAATGGATAGCGATACTAGAAAAAATAACTTCTTTGATGTTTGCATTAGTTCAATTTTAAAATGAATAAAAACATCATTAAATAGTCAATTGAATTTGCCCTTTGATCAGGTAAAAAAGTGGTAAAAAAAATCAATGGCCCTCTATTAACAATAAGAGCAGGTCCGATATATGCCTTTTTATTGACAAAACTTCCCGTTCCATTTGAATAGGTTATAAAACCTCTCAAACCTGCCTTTATTCCTTTAGGGAATGTATACAATAAATCAGGGATGTAAATGAAAACATCGTTTGAAGGATCTTGAAGGTTGTTTAGATATCGAAATTGGTTATTTAAGGATAATTTATTCAAAACAATTTTGTGATCGAATCTTAGCCCAGTATAAAGTTTCTTTTGGTAATCATTATAACGAGTGTAGCTAAATAGTTTTGTGTTTTTATTGAACGTATAACCCAAAAAGAGTTCACGTCTCATATTGGTATTATTTTGAAAATAAAAAATGGGCCGGTATCGAAAGTCAATTTTCTCGTTTGCAAATTTCAATCTGAATTCTGTAATTATGGGGACTGTTTGGCTAAAACCGAGAATAAAAAAAAATAGAAGACTGAAACAAGTTAGCTTTTTCAAAGATCAATAATAAGTTTAAATATTAAATAAGTTGGTCTTTGAGGAACATAGGGAATATTTTTATTCCAAAGAGAGGATGATATGAAACTACTGTAAGCTGCAGTTCCTCTTCTATTTTCCAAATCGAAATATCCAGCAGCTGTTCTAGGTCCAGGGTGATAATATTTTTGGTTTAAAATATTATCCCAAGAAATGGATAATTTGGCCATAGGAAACTTTGAATGTCCCAAGATGAAATTTCCATTCAATACAAAATAAGAAGGAATTTCTTCCGTTTCATTTACACCCAAATTAAGATTTTGTGTTGTATTAGGGCCCACCGGTTTTGAATTTACCCAATTTACACGTCCATTTATTCCAATGTTCAAATTTTTTATTTTGATTCTTTTAAAAACGCCAGCATTAAATCTATAATTGGCTATATCTCCTAGACGAACTCTTTCAGTTGGATCGACAGAAAGTATGTCTACCAGATTAAACTCTTCTGTTGATATTTTGAAGGGATTAAAATAGGTTCCATTAGCATAAAAATTAAAATCCTTTAACTTGTATCTAAGATTTAACATTGAGCCTAAAACATAATAATTTCCATCATTTGCATTATACACTAAAGCCCCATCTGATACAGAAGCTACAGCATTACTAACCACATACGAAAACCCGGTTATATTCCACTTAAATGTTTTATCTGAATTATTACCCAATAGGACTAAATCAATATAATTTACTTTTTCTGGAAGAATGTCAGGATTTGGAGTTCTACCCCCCCCTGTACTATATTTTGTATAAAGAGATACATCTTGAAATCCAGTGGAGTAATTAAGTTTGATGGTGAAGTTTTGAGCGTTGTATAGCAATCCTAAACGAGGTGTAAAAACTTCATAACCTTCATTTAAACGAACTCGATGGATGTCATATCGTATTCCACCACTTAAATAAAACCTTTCGCCTAAAATATAACTACCCTGAATATAATTACCTAGATCACGAACTAAAAACATATTACTGCCTTCATCTTGACCACTAACTGTGCCCAGTTTTTGTGCAAATGGTTCTTCAATATAACTTGCATATTCGTCTTCTGTACCCATGTCAGTATCATAATTCATATGAACTAAATAGTCTCCTTGAGTAGACTTAATTCGAAAGTCAACTCCATAAAGAAGGTTTAATTTATCTGAATTATAATACATTCGAGCCTCAGTTCTCCCTTGAAGTGCTTGATAAAAATAAAATCGGTTCCGCCACCCATGGGAAGTAGCTAGTGATTCATCAACTAGAGAAGCTATTGAAAGTGACGTGCTAGGATCTCCAAAGGGTTTAAAATTTACTCGATTTGATTCTTTACCAAGGCGATGATTTTTGAATGTAGACAGAAGAGAATAACTTAAATTCTCATTTAACTGTTCATTAAAGTTAATATACAGAGTTATATTCTCTGGAGACCAAACTGAACCATTCTTGGATGGAGCAACATCAACATCCTGATAAAAATTGAAACCTTCTGTTCTTTTCCAGGTTCTAAAACCAAAAAGGAAGTTATTAATTGAAATTTTACCTCCTATAAAATAATCTTCTGTATGATTTGAATAAGTAATTGGGTTGCCGTTTACAATTGCAGAATAGGAGTTTTTATCTTTCAGTAAAGCGAGATTTTGACCTTCATCTGTTAAAATAATACTATTGTTTTCTGTGTTGTAAAGTGAACTGTTCCTGCTTAAATTATTGGAATTTAAATAATCATCTAATGCGGTTGGTGAATCAAAATATTCATTTAAGTGGGTATATTCAAACTTATTTAAATCTTCAGCGCTATAATTATAAAATGGTTCTGAGGACATATCATGCTCATCAGACGAAAAATAACGACCGGTTAGCTGGAAATTTAATTTTCCTTTTGTACTACCGATAGTGAAGTCTGCATCTTTTGTATTAAATGAACCACTTCCTATCGACCCATAAGCATAAAGTCCACTTTCTGAATCTTTTTTGTCTTTAAAGAAATTTCCTGGTCTTTCTGTTCCAGAATAGGTAATTATATTGATAGTTCCTACAAAGGCACGAGGTCCATACACTGTGGAGGCAGGTCCATAAATGACTTCGACGGCTTTTATATTGGATAAAGGGTATTGTCTCGATAGATAGGCCCAATTTAGCCACAAATCGTTTTCTTCAACCCCATCGACCATGAGCAGAGTTCTTTCAGTATTCTCTTGTCTAAAACCAAGTTGAAAGATATTTGCGAATGATACAGAATGAATTTTACTAATTTCAAAACCTGCAATGTCCGCTAGAAGCTCTACAATATCGTTATATCCACGTTCAATAATCTGCTCTGCATCGATAAGTTCAAGAGCAGCTGGTGCCGTGCGAATATCTTCGGGTCTTTTTGACAAAGAGGAAATTGTTGCTCCAACATTTTGATCGTATAGTGTTTTATAAAGTTCTCTAAATACGAAATTTCTATTTCCTGTAATGGGTTCAAACTTATTATCGGCAAGAATAATTTGTTTGATGTAGTCATTTGCCAAAGCAATTGAATCTTCAGCAATTGCGGTGAGACCCATCAACTCTCTGGCATAATTTCTATTGGCATTGCTTGCTTTCTTATTACTAAACACACAATTATTTAATGTGGTTTTAAGTTCTTCGAAGTTTCCTATTTTATAAAAGTTTTGTGCTTTTTCGATAGAATTAAAACAAGAATTGTCTTGAGAAAACGCTCTATTTCCAATCAAAAAGAAAAGTATGTAAATACATAAAAAATTAATTTTTCTCATTTAATTATAATTTATGATTTCTAATGGATTCAATGGCCAAAGCTTTATTGTACGATCATAACTTGCCGTGATAAGTGTTTTAGTTTCATTATCAATTAAAGAGGATGTAATCCAGTCTTTATGTGATGAAATATTCGGAATAGAAGAATAATTACTGTTTTTCCATTCATTCCCCTTTCCATAGAATATATTAATCGCTCCATCAAAACCTGTTGTAGTTAAAATTGACTTTTCATTTAATGTAGTCACAGCACAACTACTAATTTTTGATTTGTGAATTTGATTATTAAAAAGTGTTTCGTTTGTTTCGAGGTTTAAGATGATAACATTTCCGTTTTTTAATCCAATGGCTATCTTGTCGTTTTCAAAGACCTCAGAAAGTGAAGTGATTTCACTATCAAATGTTTTTAATAAATTAGTTTCCATGGCATTGTTAGCACGATTCCACTTTATGTTTTTTAGATTATATTTCCCACTAATTCCTAAAAAAGCATCTTGATGTTTTGTCATATGGTGCAGCGGTTCGTTAAAGTCAATTTGAGAGAGTTCATTTGAACTTAAATTAAAACTATAAAGTGAATTTTTAAGCAAAAGAAGGGTTTCATTTTTTTGAATAGGAAAAACATCAACAAGTGTTTGGTTTAGGTTAATTTGATTTTCTTTTTGCATCAATTTTACATCAAAAATTTGAGGTAGGGTATTGAAAAAACTCAGTATGATTTTTGACTCATCAATAACATAAAATGTACGAAGGTTTGGCATATCAACTGTAGCTATAACCTCAAAAGTTTGTCTATCAAGGAAGGCAATTTTATTATCTAACTGCTGACAAACAATAGTATTTTGATCATCCAAAAACGCAATTTTTTTTATCTGTTCTTGGCTAGTATAATTTTTTTGATAAAGCGATGAATACCCTTTTAAAAGTGAAAAAATAATTTCTTTTTCATAAATATTACCATTGTTGTCTTTGTTGGAGGAAAAGGCTTCTTTTGCAAGCGAAAACCCACCTGAGAGATCACCATTCTCATACATCTGAATAGACCTAATGGCATCAGATCTTGCAATTTGTTGCAATGTCTTTCTTTCAGCAAACTCTTTTTGTCGTGTTGCTTCCTGTGCATTATTATTAGCAACCACAGTCAACCTTTGAGCTTCTTTTTCGTTCATTCTTGCCTCAAGTTCTTTTTGTTGGGCAAGCTTCGCATTTTTTTGCGCTAAGTTTTCAGCTTCCATAGCCATAATTGCTCGTTGTTTAGCAATTTCCTCTTGGTCTTTGGCAAAGACGGCATTTTCTTCTGCTTTTGCCGCATTCTCTTTGGCTTTTGTGGCATTGAGAGATGCGAGTTTAGCATTTTCTTCAGCCACTAATTTAGCTTGTATTTCAGCCTCTTGTGCACTTATAGCATTATTGTAGGCTCCATAGGCAATAAGTAAAAAGATCATGGATAAAAGGAAGGCACCCCCTACAAAAAGAATCGTATTTCGAGCTCTTCTCATACGTAATTTTCGTTTACGTTCTTGAGAATCTCTGGTTTTTAATAAATGATTTTTTGAATCTATTAAATAATTCTTTGTGAGTTCATATTCTTCTGAATAATACTTTGCCCACCCAGCTGTAAAATTTTCTGATTCCAGGAGAACAGTTGACTCAGCTACTTGCTCTTCATTTAGAAGATTTCCATTGGATTGGCTAAACTTTTTTGCTAAATCAACATACTTTAAATATAAGTTGGCTTCATAGCGTTCTATTCGTTTTACATTTTGAAGCCAGTTCCAATACTTCAAAAAATGACCATTTATAAAATAATTTTCCTGTCCTTCCCAAAAATCCTTTTGATCACGAAAAAGAACGGGATAGCGTTCAGAATTGGCAACCTCGAGAAAAAAAGCGCTCTCTTTTATGCCTTTAAATCGCTTGACAAAATCTTCTTTGGTACCTGGGCTACTTTCAATGGACTCTGAAGGTGTTTTTTTAATAAAAAAACGAAAAAAGTTTAGAATTTCTGTATTGGAAAAATGAGTATTTAGTTCCTTCAAAAAATTTTCACCAATTGACTCAAAAGAGTTTTCAATTGTTCCTAAAATAGGTATTGTGTCATCTGATATTGCTCTGATTTTTTTCTCTTTAACAAGCTCGTGGTTTCGCAAACTAATTACGTAATTCATAGTATGTGAAAAACGTATTTCGGGATTTTGAATCTGTTTTAAAAATAGTTCTTTCGCCTTTGGTTCAATGGATAAATTTAATTGTTCAAGATGTTTTTCTAAATAATTCATTTTCCCCTCAATAGAAGGGGAGGGAACAAAATTATTGAATTGAACAAAGGCATCAATTAAACTTTCATTGCTAGTGTTATCGACAATATTTTTTGTTTCGAAATTTTTGGGAAGCATTATGAAAACATCACAGGCTGATAACCCTAGCTGGTATAAAAGATCTAAACTTTCAGTATTTGAAATAGAACTAATATTATTAAAATATAGTAAAAAAATTTTTTTCTCTAGTGAGCTTATTTCATTTAATAAATCTGAATCTTCGTTAAAAAAATCGGTGTTGCTAATCAACTCACTTTTTAAATCATCAAAAATTTCAAAAATGATAACATCTTCTTCCGTTAATGATTTTTTTTTGGTTATTTCAAGTGCTAAAAAATCAAAAAAATATCGGTTTAAGAAGGTGTCATCGATAGAATAATAAAAGGAAAGTTTACTCAATTTTTGTAACTGAGTGATTTGCTTTACAATTAAATTATTACTGTAAGGATTTATTTTTTTATTCAAAATCAAACCTCTTATTGGTTTATAGTAATTCTCACGCTAATGTAATAATTTAAATATTTGTATTTACCCCTTTAACCTAAAATAGATTTGATTTTTTTTAATTCCAGTGAATTGCTATTGAAAAGATTTGAAACCCATAATCGGTAGTAAATATATCCTTGTTGTGTTGCTACTTTTTTTTTCTGCAGATCAAATAAAAAGTCTTCCAATGGATTCGCTCCTAATTTTCCATTGAGATCTAGTAAAAGCTTTTTCTTTCTACTCAATTGTAATAAAAGATCATAATTAAAACCACCCAGTTTAAAATTTGTGGTAAACGTTGCTATTTTAATATTTTCTTTATGGAGCTCATCAACAAGATAGCTGTTGAATTTGTTGAGCTTTCTTTGATCTTGCTGGTTATCAAAATCAACTCTCTTTTCCTTAGCCAGATCATGCAATATTGACGTAATCATTTCATGATTGTTATCATTAACTGCTTTAGCATAGCTCAAATAGGTATAGAAGAGAGCTTTGCCCTGAAGACCTTCATTCTCGAGATAAAGTTTATACTTTTCTAAAATATCTAGAGGGACCGAATTGAAAATTACCATTTTAATTTTTGCTCTTGTCACAAGAACATTAAGCATTTTCTTTCCCCTCAGACTGTTATTGATTTGCCCCAAAAAAGCTCGAAATTTGTTGTCTTTTCCTCTTCCATAGGTAGATGAGATTAGAATTAAATCTCGCTCTTCACCTTGAATATTTTCAAGGTTTTTAACAAAAAAACCTCTTTTTTTTAGGGCTTTCATTTTTCTTGAAAAGGAAGGGTTTTTTCGAGTTCTTTTATCAATGAGATTTAAAATAGCATCCTGTTGAGAAAGGCTAAAAGTGGCAACTCCAATGGATCGTTTTGAAGCCACTTTTTTTTCTAAATAATCAACAATTTTTTCAGCCTCCCGTTTGTTGGTTCTATTGATGAAGTTTCCTTCTACATTAAAAAACTCAATAGCAGTATATTTTTTTTTCGCAGGCATAGGCATCAACCGTTGGCTATAAAAGGCATGATTTGAAAATTGTATCAAATCGGGGTTTTGAGAGCGATAGTGAACATCTAAATAGAAGTCTTTGAATGGGATGCTTTGACAATAGAAAAACAGAGATTCGGGTAGTGGTGTTGGCTCCTTTTTCGAAATCGATTTTAGTTGGGGTTTAAAATAATTGGAGGGAGAAAGTTGCTTGTGATCACCTGCCACAAGTTGTTGCTTTCCACGCAATAAAATGCTATAGCTGTCCTCAAGACGAATTTGGCTGGCTTCATCAAAAAGAACAACATCAAAAAACCCCCTTTCCATAGGAAAAAGTTGAGCTGCTGTTGTTGGATTTACAAACATGATTGGAAAAAAATCATAGAGAATTTTTGAGGGATGTTGCGCAATGTCTCTTAGTGATTTCTTGGTTCTATTGGAGCCACTTCTTTTAGAAAAAAATTGCTCTATTGTTTGTTCTACGTGTTTTCTTTTAAAGGCTAAAATGCTTTTTTTTCGCCGTTTTACAAGTTCTGATTGAGTTGTTAAAAGCAAATGTTCATTTATAAACTCGTGCTTTTCAAGCATTTCATTTTTTTCTTTTTGATTTTCAGACAATTCAAAATTACTGACATGTGAATTGCTCAAAAGGATATTGAAATACCAAACCATAAAATCAGCCATAAAGGTTTCTGAACTAAAAAAGGGTTCTGCCAATGTCTGAAGTTGTGCACTCTTTTTTTCTATAATCTCATAATACTCATTAAGAGGAGTAAAATAGCTTTCCATGCTATTCAAAGCCTCAATTTGCTCTTTTAGTTGAATAAGTTGATCTAAGGGTGAAAAGCCATTTAAGTCATTAAAAAAGCGAGTCTTTAGCAAGCCTTCCGTAGCAAGGTTTTGTTTTAGTTCTTTAAGCAACCTTATCTTTTGATTTATTTTAGGATCGTTGTTAGGAATAAAATTTAAATATTTGATTTCGAAGGAATTTAAATTTTTGTAAACTAATTTGAAATCAACAATAAGCCCTTCTATCAAGTTTAAATACGTTGACCCTATCTCCTTGCAACTGGTCAAAAAATTATCCTTTTTAGAATTTTGGAGACATTGTTGGTCAATGTTTTTTAAAAAAGTGAGGTAAGGATTAAAGTGTTTACTCTTAAAATTGTTTAAATATTCAAAAAGTGCTTCTATTTTCTTCCATTCATTAGCATTAAAACTAAAATTTTTTGGATTCAATTTGAGCTGATTAGAAGAAGTCTGATTTTTTATAGAAAACAATTTAATGACTATATCATTATAGGTAGCGAGCTCTTGTTGTAAGATTTTTTTTTCTAGCCCCCGTTTTACTTTAGCCACGTTGTCTATGTAGTTGAAAAGCTCTTTTTTATTTTCTTCAACAATTTGATTTTGTTTTGCTAAATCAAACCAAGAAGGAGATTTAATAGCTGTTTTTGAAAACAACTCATTTTCTTTAGCACTCTCTAAAATGAGGTTTCTGGCTTTATTAACAAGGCCACGTCTGTCTTTTGTTGCATTGAGAAGTTTGACACAAAAAGCCCCAAAACCCTTTTCAACCAAATTTTGAAAGATAACATCCATAGCAGTTATTTTTTCACAAACGACCAGGCAATGTTGCCCTTTGCTTAATGAATAAAGAAGTGCTGCAGTTAGAGTCATGCTTTTTCCCGTACCAGGGGGGCCATGAATGAGAATCTTTTTTTCTGTATTCATGGCTCGAATAACACTTTGTTGGGAATGGTCTAAGAGCAGACCAGAAAACACTTCATTTTTTCCTAGCATAGGTTTTGAAAAATGCACAGGTATTGTTTCCTCCATCAGTTGTTTATAGTCCTGCATGAGCGATTCTTTGGCATCAATATACATGCCCAACACCCCATTATTTACTAAAGCAAACTCAATATTTTCAGTTTCAACAGCAGTCTTCAATGAAGGACTTTCAAGGGGTAAACGTTCTAATTTTTGAGAAGAAAAAATGGATGAAGAATGTATTTTAAAATAAGCTAGCAAACTTTTGAGTTCTCTAGAATCGATAATTTCATTTTTTATTTGCTCTTCTGTGAGTCCAAGTTGTTGCTTTAAGCCTACTATCTTAAGTAAAGAAGGGTTGAGATAGACTGATGCATTTTCTGGATGAATAAGCTGTAAAGATTTTGCTTTATATAGTGCTGCTTTAAAATTTATTTCCCAAATAAAAATGGGAATATATTGAAAGGAATTATTTTTATGATTAGGAAATTTGAGTAGAGGATAGCCAATGCCAAGTGGTTCCATATTGAATTCATACTTGTATATTGAAGCTTTCCGGGCTAGGTTATATAAGATACGCTCTCTTTTAGCTGCTTCTGGGTGACTTTTATCAACTGAAAATTTAATAGAAAAGGGGCGTAGTTCAACTAAATCCTCAATCAACTGATTGCTTGAATAGATAGGGTGATTATCTACTAAGTTGATGAGATCAATTTTACTTCTGCTTTTTCGTGGTAAGGCGTTGACAAATATTGATCTTTGGTTGATTTCAATCAACTGATTTTGCAGGGTGTTAATCAATGAAAACTGATCAGCAAAATCACTCAAAATCCTTATCGCTTGATTTTTTATTTAGTGCTTGTGTGAGTGAAGAAGCAATAAGACCTGTTGGCACAGCCACTAAACCTAAACCTATAAACACTATAAAAGTAGAAAATATTTTACCACCCGTAGTTATTGGATAAATGTCACCATAGCCCACCGTAGTAAGAGTTGCCACAGACCACCACATAGCACTAAACACAGATGAAAAAGCATCAGGTTGTGCTTCATTTTCAAAAAAATAAATTCCAACAGATGAAAAATAAATAAGAAGAAGCGTGGCAGCTGAAAATAGTATTAATTCTTTTTTTACATTATCAAAAGATTGTTTAAGATTTTTTAATGTATCGCCATAACGTAAAAATTTCAATAATCTCAAAAGCCTAAATAATCTTACAGCTCTAAGCGATTTCAGATCAGTTCCAAGTGTTAAATAAAAGGGTAAAATGGCTAAAAGATCAACAATACCAAAAAAACTAAAAATAAATTTTAGTGGTTTTTTTGAAGCAATTAAACGCAATAAATACTCTAAAGAAAAAAAAAAGACGCAGATTATTTCAATTGAATTTAGGTATTTTTGAAGGACGAAATTTTTATCTGGTAAGGTTTGAACTGTGAAATTTATAATTGAAATTACAATTAATAGTTGGATAAATATTTCAATTCTGTACCCCAGTTTTTTACTATTGTTAAATAATCTCTGTAAAGGTTTTTGAAGTGATGAATACATCTTAGTGAATTAAACTCCTACACCAGTCATACTTTTTGCAAGATAATCTATAATTTTCTTTTTAGTTTCCCCACTATTATACTTTCTTAAAAGTGTACCAAGTTCATCTGGTGTTGAAGGTTGTTGTTCGCCAGGTGTATCCTTCTTAATTTGTTTATAAATATCTAGTTTAAATAAAAGCGCTTCCGCCTTTTTATCCCCTCTGTAAACAAGGTCTAACAACTTTTTCGCATTTTTTTCTTTATTTTGACCTCTAAAAAATTGATACCCTTTTTTAAGCAGGCTTCCTGCAGACAAAACCCCCTCAAAAATTGTCATACCAGTTTGCAAAATAGCAGCAAATCCTGTGGCTATCGATGGAAAGATCAATAAGAAGTTATTTATTAATTTGGTCAAATTATACGCAAACTTCGCAACTTGAGTAACTATTCCCTTCAAAACTTTATTTATTGCGTAATCGATAATTTTTTTAAAGTTACTTGGTTCTAGACTATTAACGTCTTTCATAGACCCATCTGTAGCATCTGCAGCATCTTTGAAAACTTTTCTTTCCGCTATTTTGGTTTTAAGACTGATGGCCGCCTCCCCCATAGCTTTTATTGGAGCGAGGAATTTAGTCCATAGGAAAAATAGTTTACCAGCCAGAGGACCACCCATTTTTTCTACTGTCTCGTTGGTTCCCTTAGACATTTCTTCGACATTTTTTTTGGTATCTTTTACATTATTATTTTCAATAGCTTTGTGGATTGACATAACTGATTCTGCAACATTTTTAGCCTCACCTGCAACTTTTGGACCACTTTTAATCATCGCAGCAGTTTGTTGTGTTGATCCAGCCTTCTTTTTGTTAATTACAACTTCTCCACCATCATCTCCAACTTTTATTTCGCCATTTTTATCAGTGTGATCAATTATGGTTTGTATATCTGGTGTCTTTAATTCAGGAGTATCTTTCGGTTTTACGGGCAAAGATGGCACAGGTTCGGATATTTCAGAACCTTGATTTTCTTGGTCACTGTCTTTTCCATCTTGAAGAATTTCATTTGAAGCCTCTTGCTTAGCTACTGCTGCTTCTTCTGCTGCTTCTTCTGCTGCATTATCGCTTATGGACTTTTCGGCTTCTTTTGCTTCTTCTTCATTAAATATTCCAGCTTTCTTCAAAATTTTAGGTCCATCTGTAAGACCGGCTAAAGCCAATTTAGCTTTTCGCTGAGCAATTGTAAGACCACCGGTCATTGCTTCTTGTGAATCTGGGGCTAGCTGTACTACTGAATTTCCCTTACTTTTTTCTTTTAACTGTATTTTATTTTTAGAAGTATTCTCTTTTGAGGTTTGTTCTCCCATTTTATCCGCTTCACTTTCAAGCGACTTATTATCATTAATAGGAACACCTCCTACTTCAGTGGTTGGTTTGACTCGCCCTTGCTTTTGTTGGACAACATGCCACGCTTCGTGACCAATATGTTTTTCCTGGCCTGGTGCCACATGAATATTTGATCCTTCGGCATATGCGTGAGCATTTAGTTGGGCCGGTTTGTTAGAGTTATAATTAACTTTAACATCATCTAACGAAATCCCAGAAATAGATTCGGTATTATTTTTTACATTTTCTGGAAGACCAGTATTATTAGCTTTTTTTTGAAGAACTGCTAATTGAGTTTGCTTTTTACTTGAGTTTGCTTTTAGCTGATAAGATTGTAAAAAATCTTTAGATGCATATGATTCAGCCGGATATTTAGTAGTCTCAGAAGAGTTATTTTTGTTTGAAACTTTCTTATTAGAATTTCTGTTATCAATTGCTAAAGACATTTAGTGAATTTTTATTAAATATAGATAAATAAAAAATAGATTTAACATAATGAAATATATTTTCTACACTTCTTGAACAAAACCTTGGTGAGAAAATACAATGGTCTCAATAGAAACTTCAGAGGCCGTTGAATTGAGATCAGTTCCTGTGATTTGCTTAGGAAACGCATTGTTAAAAGTCCAACTCATTCTAGGCGTTCCTGTTTCATCTAATAATCGTATCACTATGGTGATCCTTTCGTAAGTGTTGAGAGAAATTTTAGAAAACTGATCAATCAATAAGTCGTCATTGGCAAAAGTTCCCTTTTTGAGAGTGATGTCCCCCGATTTTTTTATCCCTGGCATAATGATTGTCCCATGATCTGGACTATTACCATGCCTGTATTCTATAACATCTGCTTCAATATCAATTCCTGCAACGTCTTGAAAAGAGATATCTGTCAAATCTCCAATATCTACTGAAAAGTAATATTTTGGCATGGGCCAAAACTGATCCTGTTCTCCTCCTGTTCCAGGAACTGGTGTTGCCATATTGAATTAGGTTTTATGATTTTTCATATTGATCATTGGAAAATTACAAAAAAATGACTTCACTATGAAAAAATAAAAAATATTCTTAATTTACATGACCGAATACTATATCTAATAAAGTTCAACCATAAACAATAATAAAAAAATGAAAAAAACTATCTTATTTTTATTTAGCATAAGCCTCTTCATTGCTTGCGAGAGTGGTGTTAAAATCGATCCTTCTCCCATGAGCGGAACCATCAGCCAAGGTGACGAAAAAACAGCTATTGTTGAAAAACTTGCCGCAGCATATAGGGCTGGCACGTTTGAATTAGCAAAAGAATATTTTACTACTGATGGGAAGCACTATTTCAATAACGTTGAATATACTGTGAATGAGACCATAGATGGCTATAATTTTCATTCTGTTCTTTATGACAATATTGAACATGTGAATCCTACCGTAACGACTATGTATTACAATAATGGAGAGATCTATACCAACCAATGGTCTGATTGGTCTGGTAAATCTAAAATTACAGGCGATATAATGGAAACTACTTTTCACTGTTGGTGGCAATGGGAGGGTGATAAAATTGTTAGTACAAAATGTTATATGGACCCAAAAGAATTGATGGCAGAAGCTGGTTTATATCAAGAAAAAATGGCAGCAGCTGATTCGAATTAGTCAAGCAGTATTATTGAATAACTAAAAAAGGGACTATAAAAAGTAGTCCCTTTTTTTGTGACCTCGAGAGGATTCAAACCTCTAACCTCTTGAGCCGTAATCAAAAGAATAATTTCCTAATCCTTTACAAAATTCACTAATGTGTTGTATAACAGTAAATTAGACATTCAATCTCTTTCTGTTTTTACTACTCTATCCTAGTTTTACTCAATAGTTGTGTGCAAATAGTGTGCAAGTAAAAATTGTTAAATCTAAATTTTAAAAAATGAGTAAATCGTTAAATTTTGTAGTAAGCATCAA
>JADHMP010000003.1:0-212933 GCA_016779985.1 Flavobacteriaceae bacterium | reverse complement strand
GTACCTTGGGTGGGAATCGAACCCACACTCCCGAAAGAACTGGATTTTGAATCCAGCGCGTCTACCAATTCCGCCACCAAGGCAGGGTGACAAAAATACTAAAATATTGGTTTTTTTTAGCAAATAAATCTAAAGTTTAGTAACGGCAAAAATTATTCTTAAATTTACCATTCAAAACACCAAATTTGAAAACGCCAGTCAAGATTTTTAGTTGTACTCAAAGTATCGAATTGGCAAAAGAAATTGCAACTCAATTCGGAGCTCCCCTGGGTGAGGTCAATTTTTCTCGATATAGTGATGGTGAATTTCAACCTTCTTTTGAAGAATCTGTTCGAGGAGCTCGATTGTTTATCATTGGCTCTACCCACCCTTCCTCAGAAAATTTGATGGAAATGTTGCTTATGCTAGATGCTGCCAAAAGAGCATCAGCAAGACACATTACGGCAGTTATGCCCTATTTTGGTTGGGCAAGGCAAGACAGAAAAGATAAGCCTCGTGTGCCTATTGGAGCTAAAATGATTGCTAAAATATTAGAAGCCGCAGGAGCAACAAGAATCATCACCATGGATTTACACGCCGATCAAATTCAAGGCTTTTTTGAAAAGCCTGTTGACCATCTTTTTGCTTCTACCATTTTCCTACCTCATATCAAATCGCTTAACTTAAAAAATTTAACTATTGCTTCTCCAGACATGGGCGGATCTAAAAGAGCCTATGCCTATTCTAAGTTTCTACAAAGTGATGTGGTGATTTGCTACAAACAGAGGGCCAAAGCCAACATAATCTCACATATGGAACTCATCGGTGATGTTACAGGTAGTGATGTTATTTTGGTAGACGACATGGTAGACACAGCCGGAACACTCACAAGAGCGGCAGATTTGATGATGGAGCGAGGAGCCCAATCTGTTCGAGCTATTTGTACCCATGCGCTCTTATCTGGTGATGCCTATGAGAAAATTGAAGCTTCAAAACTAGAATCTTTAATTGTTTCTAATTCTATTCCTCCAAAAAAAGCCCATCCTAAAGTAAAAGTATTATCTTGCGCCCCATTATTTGCTGAAGTAATGCACAATGTGCATTTTAATAAATCGATCAGCTCAAAATTTATAATGTAATTTAACGTAGAAATAATGAAATCTATCACAATCAATGGATCTAAAAGAGAAAGCGTAGGCAAGGTTGCTACCAAGGCCTTACGTAATGCTGGACAGGTTCCGTGTGTGCTTTATGGGGGCGATACGCCACTTCACTTTGCTGCACCTGAACTTGATTTCAGTAAGCTAGTTTACACACCCAATGCACATACCGTGGTGATCAATCTTAGTGACGGAACAAAAGTGGATGCTATATTGCAAGACATTCAATTCCATCCTGTAAATGATAAAATTCTTCATATTGACTTTTATCAGCTTTTTGAAGACAAAGAAATTTCGCTCAATATTCCTGTTAAAGTTGAAGGAACAGCGCCTGGGGTAATCAACAGTGGGGGAGTTTTAAGTTTAAACAAACGTAAGCTCAGAGTGAAGGCTCTTCCAAAAAATCTTCCTGATTTTATTGTAGCAAACATCTCAGCATTAGAATTAGGAAGCAAACTCTACACTGCCGATTTAGAAAGTGACCTTTTTTCTTTTATGCATCCTGACAATACAGTGGTATGTCAAGTGAGAACCTCAAGAGTCTCCAAGAGTATGCTACCCGAAGATGAAACTGATGAAACTGCAGCTGAAGATGGAGCAGTGGAGGCATCTCAAGAAACTCCAGCAGAAGAGGCAAACTGATAGACATGTTTAGTTGCTGAACTTCCAGAGCGCCCTATTTTTAGGGGCGCTTTTTTTATTTTAGCGAAATGAAATCGTGGTTAAAAAAATTTTTGAACAAAAAACCAACCCCCTTAGCTATGCATAAATTTCTTATTGTAGGGCTTGGAAATATTGGCGAATCGTATGAAAACACGAGACATAATATTGGATTTAGCATTTTAGATTACGTAGCCAAAGAACAAGAATTTGAGTTTACCGTAGAAAAATACGCTGCTGTTGGAAAAACTAAAATTAAAGGCAAACAAATGGTTTGTATTAAACCCTCTACTCTGATGAACCGAAGTGGAAAAGCAGTTCGCTATTGGGCATTAAAAGAAAATATTCCTCTTGAAAATATCTTAATATTGACAGATGATTTACACCTCCCCTTTGGCACTCTTAGACTTCGAACAAAAGGAAGCGCAGCAGGGCATAATGGATTGAAAGACATAGAAGCTCAACTAAACACGCCCAACTATGCAAGGTTGCGCTTTGGAATTGGTCAGGAGTCCAAAATTTTCAATCAAGTTGACTTTGTCTTAGGACATTGGGAAAAAGAGGAAATGGAAATGCTCACTGAAAGACTGCAAAAAACAAAAGATATTATTCATTCTTATTGTCTTCAAGGTGCGCAAAACACAATGAATCAGTTTAATGGGACATAAACCTATTCTGTGGTAAACTCTCTTATAAGAGATTCTGAAGAATTACCTTCTCTATCCACTGTAATAACTTGCCAAAAATAGGTGGTGCCTGACACAAGTTGTTGCTCGCTTTCTCTCTGAGTTATATTTTCAGCCACTATTGAAATAGTCTCCTCTTCAGTACCCACATACAAATCATAGTGAGCTATGTCATTGTCTAGGTCGCTTCCCTCCCATTCAAAAGTTATAGTATTATTTGACAGAGAAACCACTGCATTTTCTTCAGGAAATTCTAAGGCGGCTGGAAAGGGGGCATGTTTTTGCTCTGTCTCACCCTCTAAATAAAAATACCTAACTTCACTTTTAGAGGTTATATCTGAGGCTTCAGATCTTGAAATGACCCACCAACTGTAAGAAGAACCACGTTGTAAAATTTGGTTTAAACTGGTTAAAAGAGTGGTTCTTCGAATTAAAATTCCAGTGCTTTGATTGCGAATAACCAATTCATAATCATCTGTATGAAGAGCAGTACTCCACAAAAAACTCACCTGACTTTCATTGTTATTAATTTTATCTGCGGTAGAACAATTGTCAAGATTTACAGGCGCCAACAATTGAGCGGCAATAGGCTCTGGAATTGGATCTGGTTTGCAAGACCATAGAGAGAATAACAAAAAAATTATTGCGGCTTTTCTCATTCCTTAATCAATTTTAACTGGGTTTGGTATGTTGGATATTTAACTAAGATCAAATACAATCCAGGGGAAAGATGTGTCACAGGAACTTGAACTTCAGGAGAATTAGTTTTCTCAATTTGTTTTTGCCATATGAGGTTACCAGAAGTATCAAAAAGACGAATGTTTTCAGCTTTTGATCTTTCAGGTAAAAGCACACTAGCACTTCTTTGCGCAGGATTGGGAAACACAGACACTTCACTTTCTCTTGCAATCCATGTTTCAAAACTACCTTGACAACGCAAAGCTGTTTTAACTTCTAAGCGATTCCATTTTTGTGTTAATGGAAAATTTATTTTCTCTTTTGACGCTCCGACCTCATATTTTCTTCCATTCCAATTGATCATATATGAATCACTACCTTTAAGAAAAACAGTTACTTCTTGCTCACTATTTTGGACTACAGCCTGAACTTCTAACTCCTCTGGTTCTCTAATTTGTACGTCATAACAATATTCAAAAGAAGTAAAATCATCACTAGTCACACAAACTTCATAAAGTCCAGCTCCTAATCCAGTAAGCGTTCCGTCTTCATCTCCTGAAAAGCGAATAACTCTATCCACATTATTGGATCCTTTGATTGAGGCCAAATAGTCAAATTGAGCCAGAGCACTTAATGAGATGCTTCCATTAAATTTTCCAATACAACTCACATTGTTTTTTGAAAGGGTAATATTTTTTGCTGAAAAAACATCGCACGCATCGCCAATGCCATTATTGTCAATATCTGATTGATCTTGATTGGCGACCTCAGGACAATTGTCATTTTCGTCTAAAATCGAATCTTCATCACTATTGGGTAACGTTATTCCTAACAAACAGAATTCTAACTCAAACAAATTCAAAGTGCCACTATCTTCAGAATAGGAATCTGTGACTTCCAAAGTCCAATTTCCCAATGCACTTTTTCCATAAAGTGATTTGAGACTTTCAACTGGAGTAAATGATCCTTTAAAAGGAGCTGAAGCACCAAAAATACTTTCAGAAGCTTCTGAATCAAAGAGGGTTTGTTCATAATTAGAATTGCTGCCTCCAAGTTGTCTGCTCAATAAAACAGGAGTGCCATCTGGGGCTACTAGAACTAAGGTCAAATCTTCTATCCAATTGTGTTCAACATCAATCTTAACGTTCACATCTTCAATAGGAAGATTATACCCTACTGGGATTGTAAAAACAGTTGTTTGTGGCACATCAATAGTAGCATCAGCAATTGGTGAAGGTACATTCGAAGCCGAAAGAGTGACACATGAAAGTAAAGATGTTCTGAATGAATTACCCTCCGAAAAATCACCTACTCCACATTCATTATGTCCTTTAACTCTCCAATAATAAGATTTGTCTTCTTCCAACTGAATCTCATTAAATTCATTATCATAGACCATAATTTCTTGAATAATTTCTTGGAAATTAGCCTCTTCAGCTACTTGAAGGGTATAATAATCTACATTGACAGAAGGACTCCATCTAAAATTGGGAGTCAGGTTTGCCGCAAGAACGCCCTCATTTGGATAATACAGTTCTGGTGACGGAATTGATTCGGACCGAAGTGCAAGATCAAATTGAAAATCATAACTCAACGATCCACTGTTGGCAAGGACTTCAAAATCAAAATCATTAGGGTCTAATGTCTGCAACCCACTAATAACAATTTTACCTCGAGTGTCTGAAATTCCATATACTGCTTTCGAAAATGAAGCTGAAAGACCTTGAGGCAACTCATTTATTGTTAAGGCTATGGCATCATCATGTCCTGAAAACCGTTTAATTTCAAAATCATACTCTACCTCATTTGAACTACAAATTTTCTGAGAAAAGGCATCAAAAGAAAGAACAAAATCTCTTGATTGTACTTCGATAAAGGCCTCATTTATGGCAAAATAAATTGAATTATCAGCTTCTATTTTTATTCGCGCTCTTGAGAGGTCTAAGCTGGCTGGCACAATAATAGCTGCCTCACCGTCATTAGAGGTATTCGCTAATAATAGGTAGGAATACGCTATACCCTCATTTTCAGAGAGATAAATGCTTATTGTTTCTGTTCCAATCGGAGCTTCAAAGGTATTCCCAACATCCCAGAGAATGCGCTGTTTCGTTCCTGCTTCCCACACAATGTTTCTGTCCCTTTGAGAGGTGATTTGAAAAGGACCAGAATTTTCAACTACTTCAATCTCAATTTCATCCTGCGCCAATAGTGTTTGATTGTTTTGGGTTTCTCGAACAGTGAGACCCCAACGGAGCAAACGCCCCACATCAGAAACGGTTTCCCAATCTTGATTTAATTGAGGATTAGTTTGAGTTAAATTACCCTTTAAAATTTGACTCATGTTGGGAATAAATCTACTGCGCTCAGAAGAAGGAGGGAGAGATCTAGCTTGAGGTCCAGTAGCGTTTTGAGGGCCAAAGTTGTCTTGAGTAACTCCTCCGCTATCCAGTTGCTCCCAACAATAGGTGACCGATTCATTTTCTAAAGGAGTTTGTGCTTTGAGCTCGTAGGCTGTTCCAGTAGGTATAAAATAATCAAGGCCTCCATTTGCAATGGGTGCAGTTGTTGTAATTGGAGAAGTAGATCCACAAGGCAGTTCAGCTACATATTCATTAATGTTCTGTAGACTATAGAAATGGAAATAGGCGTCACAATGTCTTTGCACATCGTCATTTCCAGAAATACCTGCATAGCCCATGATGGTTGTACCACTTCCTGGTTCAGCATTATAGCCAAATCCCTCCACCTGGAAAGCAAAGGTGTGATAAGCACCAAATTGATGTCCCAATTCATGACCAAAATAGTCAAGATCAAAATAGTCATTGCGATATTCTGCCCCAAAAGGATCTTCAAAAGAATGGCTAGAAAAAGCACTCCCTTTTCTCCCTGAAACACAAACACAGCCCACACATCCTGCATCTCCATTAGGCGTACCATACCCAAATAAATGACCCACATCATAAGAATTATCCCCTATTTCATTGTCTAGTGTTTCTTGAATTTCTTCGCTTAAATCATTGGTAAAAGGATCTGACATAGGATCAGTATAAACCAAAGTTGTATCTGTAACGAGTTCAAGGTGAATTTGTATTTCATTTTCATAAATCTCATTTACTCTGTTTAAAGTACTTACAACAGCCGCTAATGCATCTTCCTTGTTGGACCCATTGCTGTCGTCATCATCACCCCAAAAGGTTGTATATTCTGCAGTAGTCGCAATAGCAATTCGAAACGTACGTATCTCTAGATTTCGTTTTAGTTTTTTCTTGTACTCAGTTTTACTCTTTTTTGGGGGACTAAGAGTTTTACACTGCCACGAGTCATTGAGATTTTGACCCTTCTTTATATAACTAAAATGGAGCTTTTTTGCATTGCGAACCGGTTGAATGAAATAATCTTCTTGGTTTGGTAGTCTCATCCACGCATTGACCCCTTGCGGGCTTATGCTAAGTCGAAGCTTTACGTCAGGTCTAGTGGTACTTTTACCTGTATAATTCTTTAGTTTGTGAAATTTTTTTGCTAACGCTTCAGATAGAAGAGGCGCCTCTTGCAGATCAAAAATTTCAAGAATTCCCTTTTCGTTTATAAGGGCTATTTGAGAAGGTTGCTTTTGAGCTATTTTGTTATAAAATTCCTTTTCAAATTTTTCTTGGTCTAGTGTTAAATAGGCTGACCCCACAGTCAATTTTCGTTGTTTCTGAAGAGGTAGGTTGGTGGTCTTAGCCCAATAGTTTTGACTGATTAAAAATTGAGGTATAAAAAACAATACCCCAACCACAGCAATAACAAAAATTTTCTCTTTCAATGCACTAATAAAAACTAAAAATAAGCAATCTTTAATGGAAAGCGTGAGATATGGTTTATTTTTGTTTTTATAATATGCGAGAGTAATTAGTTCATGAAGCAACTTAACCACCTCGACCAATACCAAGAAACAAAATCTTGTATTCTAACTATTGGCACTTTTGACGGGGTCCATTTAGGGCATCAAAAAATTCTTGAATCTCTGGTTCGAGAAGCAAAACAAAAAGATTTGTTTGCTAATGTTCTAACTTTTTTTCCTCATCCAAGAATGATTTTACAGCAGGATCAGAGTATAAAGTTGATTGATACGATGGAAGAAAAAAAAGAAGCTTTGCAAGCCCTTGGGATAGATCATCTAATAATCCACCCGTTTTCTGAGCGTTTTTCTCGACTTAGTGCATTAGAATTCACCCGAAACATTTTGATTGATCAACTTCATGCCTCTAAAGTGATCGTAGGTTATGATCACCGTTTTGGACGCAATAGAGAAGCTACAGCAGAAGATTTAAAAGGGCTAGGTAGCACCTATAACTTTGAAGTAAGCACCATTGCCCCCCAAGAAGTCTCTTCAATTGCCGTAAGCTCAACAAAAATTAGAGCAGCCTTAACCGCTGGAAATATAGAAACAGCCAATAAATATTTGAACAGACCTTACCAAATTAGAGGAAAAGTGGTAGAAGGTGACAGGATTGGAAGAACCATTTCTTTTCCTACCGCCAATATTAAAGTAGAATCTATCTATAAGCTCCTTCCAGCAAAAGGAGTTTATTTGGTTACTATCCTTTATGAAGGGGAAAAAATTTATGGAGTAATGAATTATGGAATTCGTCCAACACTAAAGGCAACAGAACCTTCACTTGAAGTTCACCTTTTTAATTTTAATAAGGATCTTTATGGTCAAACTTTAGTGATAAGTTTGCTGTTAAAAATTAGAGATGAACAAAAATTTGATTCACTCAGTGCATTAAAAGATCAAATTGAAAAAGACAAAGCATTTTGCTTAAAACATATTGAACAAAATTTTTGAGAATCATTAGCTTTGCAAAAATCTGGTCATGCTTTCACTAAACTATATTCGAGAAAACAAACACACCATATTAGCTGGTCTTGAAAAACGTCAGTTCAAACCTCTCTCCATTATTGACGAAATTATAGCCTTGGATCAAAAAAGACGTGAGCAAAAAAATGAGCTTGACAACATTCTGGCCCAAGCCAATCAAAAAGCGAAAGAAATTGGAATGCTCTTTAAACAAGGAAAAGCTGAAGAGGCTAATGAATTGAAAGCAGCAACAGTTGCCTTTAAAGAAAAGTCAAAAACGCTTCAAGAATCTCTACAGCAAACCACGGCAGCCTTACACGATCTAAGAACACAGACCCCAAACATCCCGCATGATCTTGTTCCTAATGGAACTTCTGAAAAGGATAATAAAATAGTTTTTACTGAAGGTGAGATTCCTAAATTGGCTGATGATGCACTCCCCCATTGGGAATTGGCTTCTCAATATGGTCTCATAGATTTTGAGTTAGGGAGTAAAATCACAGGAGCTGGTTTTCCTGTCTACAAAGGAAAAGGAGCAAGATTACAACGAGCTTTAATCAATTATTTTCTAGATAAAAATACAGCTGCTGGATATGAAGAAATGCAAGTACCACATTTGGTTAATGCAGACTCAGGTTTTGGCACAGGCCAATTGCCCGATAAGGAAGGACAAATGTATCGAGTTCCAGAAGACGATTTGTTTTTAATCCCGACTGCAGAAGTTCCTTTAACCAACCTATACAGAAATCAACTTTTGCAAGCTAAGGAACTTCCCATCTGTTTAACTGGATATACTCCCTGTTTTAGAAGAGAGGCTGGAAGTTATGGTGCCCATGTTCGAGGACTCAATCGATTGCACCAATTTGACAAGGTAGAGATTGTGCGAATTGAAGAACCTCAAAATGCTTCTGCAGCCCTTGAAGAGATGGTTAACCACGTAAAGGGGTTGTTAGCAGACCTTCAAATGCCCTACAGAATTCTACGCCTCTGCGCAGGTGATTTGGGCTTTACAGCAGCATTAACCTATGATTTCGAAATTTTTTCTACCGCCCAAAATCGCTGGTTAGAAATTAGTTCGGTTTCAACTTTTAATAGTTTTCAAGCTGAACGCCTTCAGTTGAGGTACAAAAATAAACAAGGAAAAAAGCAACTAGTACACACCCTGAATGGAAGTGCACTTGCACTACCAAGGGTGGTTGCTGGATTACTAGAAAACTGCCAATCTCCCGAAGGAATTAAAATTCCTGATGTGTTGGTACCCTATACTGGTTTTGAATGGATCAACTAAGCCTATGATAATCTACAATGTAACCTCTCAAATTGATCCAGAAATAGAAAAAGAATGGCTGCGATGGATGCAAGAAAGTCATTTGCCCTCCGTTTTTGAGTGCGGTGCTTTTGAGGCAATAAATATTTTGAAGATTCAAACTGATGCGATAGAAAGTTTGAACTATGCTATACAATTTGTAGCCTCATCTAAAGCTGAGCTCCAAGCCTACTTAGATCAATATGGAGACAGCGATCAGGCTGCTGAGAAAAAACGCTTTGGTGGTAAAGTATTGCGATTTGATACCCAGTTGGAAATCATCCATTCTATATCATGAAACGGGTTCATGCCAAAAAATATTTAGGTCAGCATTTTCTCAAAGAAGTATCCATAGCTGAAAAAATTGCACTTACGCTTCCAAACCAGAAGAATTTTTCTGTATTAGAAATTGGACCTGGAATGGGAATGCTTACCCAATTCATCTTAAAGCAAGAACATCAACTCAAGCTGGTTGAAATTGATTCAGAATCTGTTGCCTATTTAAAAGAGCATTATCCAGCTTTGCGGAATCACATCATAGAAAAAGATGTTTTAAAATTAGATTTTGATGAGTTATTTGGGAATGCTCCTTTTGCTGTCATAGGTAATTTTCCTTACAATATTTCTTCTCAAATTGTTTTTAAGGTATTGAAACATAGAAATCGAATACCTTTTTTTGCAGGTATGTTTCAAAAGGAAGTGGCAAAACGACTTTGTGAAGCCCTAGGAACAAAACAATATGGTATTCTTTCTGTACTCGTACAACTCTTTTATGAAACCAGTTATTTATTTGAGGTGCCACCAGGGGCATTTATCCCTCCGCCTAATGTAGATTCTGCTGTAATTCAATTTCAACGTAAAGAAAATTACACTTTAAATTGTGATGAGAAATTATTATTTAAAGTGGTCAAGTTAAGCTTTCAACAAAGACGAAAAACACTTCGTAACAGTTTAAAAACATTAGGTATACCCGAAAATATAAGAGAAGATAGTATCTTTGACTTGCGCCCAGAAAAACTTTCGGGGCAATCTTTTGTAGAACTCACAAAAAGGATAAGTGATGGCCAACTTTGAAATAGATGCTGCGTTTTTCTCCTCCATCAAAGCACTTATCGAAACTACGCAGTCTAAAAAGCTAAAACTACGACTTCAGAAGTTACATTATGCTGATATTGCTGAAATTCTAGAGCAGTTGTCCACTGATAACGCTATTTATCTGATCAAGCTCCTTGACAGTGACACTACAGCAGATGCCCTCGCAGAATTGGATGAAGATATTCGAGAGCGTATTTTAGAAAAATTATCGGTCAAAGAAATTGCAGAAGAAATTGCAGAATTAGATACTGATGATGCCACTGACTTGATTTCAGAACTCCCTGTAGAAAGACAGCAAAAAGTGATTTTACAATTAGAAGATGATGATCACGCCCAAGACATTCGTGAACTATTAACTTATGATGAAAATACAGCGGGTGGCCTTATGGCAAAGGAGTTGGTCAAAGTGCAAGAAAACCTCAGTGTACTTAAATGCCTTAATGAAATGAGAACTCAAGCTGAAAATGTTACTCGAGTTCATTCTATTTATGTGGTGGACGAAAAAAACAGGCTCAAAGGAAGGCTGTCTCTCAAAGACTTAATAACTGCAAATGCTAAAGCAAAAGTAAAAGACATCTATATCCCTAATGTGGATTATGTGACTGCAGAACAGGAAGGAGATGAAGTCGCAAAAATCATGTCTAAATATGACTTGGAAGCTATTCCTGTAGTTAACGCAAAAAAAGAGCTTTTGGGTCGCATCACTATTGATGATATAATTGATTTAATCAAAGAAGAGGCTGAAAAAGATTATCAGTTAGCCGCAGGTATTTCAAATGATGTTGAAGCCAATGATAGTATTTTTGAATTAACTCGGGCTCGATTACCTTGGTTATTTTTGGGACTTTTAGGCGGATTAGGAAGTGTTTTTATTTTACAGGGTTTTGAAAATGTGATGGAAAAACCTGAACTGCGTAACTTGTTTTTTTATACTCCTCTAATAGCAGCGATGGCAGGAAATGTTGGAGTTCAATCTTCTGCAATCATTGTGCAAGGATTGGCCAACGACACTGTCAAAGGATCCTTGTTCTCAAGGTTGCTAAAAGAAGTTGGACTCAGTTTAATTAATGGACTGGCATTGGGAATCATACTCCTTCTTTTTGGACGCCTTATTGCACAAGAAATTGTATTTAGCCTAACCATTGCAGGCTCTATGCTTTTAGTGATTATAGTAGCCGCACTTGTTGGCACTTTTGTCCCAATCATTTTAGACCGTAGAGGGATTGATCCTGCCATAGCAACAGGACCCTTTATCACAACCTGCAATGATATTTTTGGAATTTTTCTCTTTTTTTATATAGCAAAATTGGCTTTAGGATTTTGATGAAACCCTTGCATGTTCTCCACGTTGACGAAAACCATCCCATTTTGATTGAGGAATTACAAAAATTGGGGTTCAACAATGAATTGGCCTATTCCACTCCACTAGAAGTTCTTTTACCACAGCTCCATAAATATACCGGTATAGTAATTCGAAGTCGTTTTCCAATAGATCAACAAGTCATTGATGCTGCTTCTAATTTAAAATTTATTGCCCGTTTGGGTGCCGGTCTTGAAAATATTGATTTGACCTATGCCGAAAAGAAAAAAATTCAACTTTTTGCTGCTCCAGAGGGAAATAGAAATGCTGTAGCAGAACACGCGCTAGGGATGCTATTGAGTCTAATGAATAAGTTAAGACTAGGTCACATTTCTATTCAAAACGGGCAATGGCTTAGAGAAGAACACAGAGGATGGGAACTTGAGGGCAAAACCGTTGGTATTATCGGATATGGAAATACCGGTAGGCAGTTTGCTAAAAAATTAGCAGGGATGGAGGTCAAAACGTTATGTTATGACATTCGAGAAGGGCTGGGAGATGAATACGCTACACAAGTGAACATGGACACCTTACTTTTAAAAGCAGAAGTAATTAGTCTACACCTACCCCAAGATGAGTCAACAATGGGCTTGATCAATAAACGTTTTATTTCCAAGGTAGCCCATCCCATTTGGCTTTTGAATACCTCACGCGGAAAAATTGTCGATACAGAAGCTCTTGTTGAAGGATTGAAAACAGGAAAAGTGTTGGGAGCTGGTTTGGATGTCTTAGAATATGAATCGCGTTCTTTTTCAAATACATTTGAAAAAAATAATTATCCCTCGGCATTACGCTATTTATTAAATGCTGAAAATGTATTACTCAGCCCACATGTTGGAGGTTGGACACATGAAAGCCATCTCAAATTAGCGACTACTATTATTGACAAAATCAAAACAAACTTTTTAAAACTATGAAAAATGTGCTTGTGCTCTGTACAGGAAATTCATGCCGAAGTCAAATGGCCCACGGCTGGCTCAACTATTATAGCGGTGGAACTTCCACTATCTACAGTGCTGGAATTGAAACTCACGGTGTAAATCCTAAAGCTATCCATAGCATGGCAAAAGCAGGGGTAGATATTAGTCACCACACTTCCAATCATGTTGATGAATATCTAGCCGTAGAGTTTGATTATATTATCACTGTTTGTGATCATGCTGCTGAAAACTGTCCAGTGATTCCTTCTAAAAAGGCAGTAAGGGTACACCAAAATTTTTTTGATCCATCAAAATTAAAGGGTACAAATGATGAAATAGAAGCTGCGTTTGACCAAACAAATGAAGCCATTGCTGCTTATTGCAAAGAATTTGTGAAAGAAAATCTTTCTCAATAGGTAGTTTGGGAATTTAGTTTAAAACAAACTGAGCGGTTTGTTGCGTTCGCTGTTCTAAAAGAATTGGACGGTCGTAGTTTTTGATTAGATGAATGGCCTCTCTGTTAAAATGGCGAATTGTGTAGAGATCCACATTTTCTGAAACCTCCACTCTAAAACGAGCCCGTAAAGCCGTAACAAGTTCCTCTAAACGACCATATTTATTATTAATACAAACCGAAAAACTTATTGCTGAATTTTGAACCAGTTCTACCCGCATCTGATATTGATGCAAAAGAGCAAAAATGGCACTTATATTGTCCTCTACAATAAATGAAAAATCGAGTGAAAACAAACGAAGCAACACTTGCTGTTTTTTTAAAATAAAACAGGGTGTTTCAGGAATAAGTGTTTTTCCTTTCATTACTGCTGTACCCTCAGCAGTGGGGTTTTGAAAAGATTTTACATAAAGTGGAATTTCTTTTCGTTGAAGAGGCTGAAGCGTTTTTGGGTGAATCACAGAAGCGCCATAATAAGCAAGTTCTATGGCCTCTCTATAGGATATTTGGTGTAGCAATGTGGTATTGTCAAAATGCCTCGGGTCTGCATTCAGCACCCCCGGGACATCCTTCCAAATGGTGACTGATTCAGAATTGAGTGCATATCCAAAAATTGCAGCGCTGTAGTCTGATCCCTCTCTTCCCAATGTGGTGGTAAAGTTGTTTTCATCACTGCCTATAAAACCTTGAGTGATTACTAATTTCTCTTTTGATATGTTGTCTTTAATGGTTTTTGAAGTGGTCTCCCAATCCAAATTTGCGTCCCTATAGTAAGCGTCTGTTTTGACACAATTTCGGGCATCTACCCATTCCATTTCAAGACCTTGGTGAATGAAATAATGAGCTATAATTTTTGTAGACAATAACTCACCAAAGCTTACGATTTGATCATATACAAAACTGAAATTTGTTGATTTGTTATGAACTAAAAAATTATCCAAGGCTTCAAATAGCTTTTTTACCTCTCCATACACTTCATGGTTATTATTTGGAAAGAGATTATTAAGGATCTCAATGTGTTGCCTTTTGACCACAAAAATACTTTGAGACACACTTCCGGCTTTATTGAAATAGTGATCCACTATAGCCTCCATTGCATTGGTTGTTTTTCCCATGGCAGATACTACAATCAGTGTATTTTGGTACCCTACACTTTTGAGTAAATCAAAAACATTACGCACTCCATCTGCATCTTTTACAGAGGCTCCTCCAAACTTAAATATTTTCATAGTTTTTTTGAATTATTCAAAAACTGCTTCATCTGCTCTCGATGCATTTGAACTGTTCTCCAATCAGACAGCACATTAGCTCCGCTCTTTTCGTAAAAAGAAATTGCGGGTTCATTCCAATCAAGCACATTCCATTCTATTCTTGCTACTCCACTAGAATAACCATACTCAATGAATTTGCTATAGAGAGCTGTTCCTATACCTTTCCCTTTCATTTTTTCAGTCACAATTAAATCTTCTAAATGCAAAGTAGGACCTTTCCATGTTGAGTAACGAGGATAAAAAAGAGCCATTCCAACTATTTTTTGGTCAACTTCAGCAACATAACATTCGAAGAGGGGATTTTGCCCAAAGCCATGTTTTTCTATATCAATTTGCGAAACAATAACAGCATCCGGCTCACGCTCAAATTTAGCTAATTCTTTAATTAAAGCTAAAATAGCGGCACTATCTTCAATTGTAGCTTTTCGAATTTCTATTTCCATAGTGGTTGAATTGCGCACAAAAATACAATTGAGAACGCTCTAGAATCATAAATCCTAATAAATTTCACAGAATATAAAAAGGTTGTTATATCAATAAAAAAAATCAACCTTCTAAAAATTGAAGCACTGCCTTAGAAAAATCAAGAGGGTTTTCAGCATGAAGCCAGTGTCCTGCTTTAGGAATAGTGACCAATGCTGCTTTAGGAAAGTGCTTTTTAATTAAAAGGTGGTCCTCTGGGAGTATATACTGTGAGTTTCCACCAGCAAGAAATAGGGTAGGTAGTGTACAAACAGTGTTCTTTGCCAATGACTTGCCAATGGTGGTGCCTTTTGTTTGTAACACTTCAATATTTACCCTTAACCCTAACTGTTCAGGGTTCTTCCAATAAAGATTTTTGAGTAAAAACTGACGTGTAGAGAGCTCTTTAATTTGAACAGCCAAAGCTTCATCAGCCTCTTTTCTGTTTTTAATTTTATTAAAATCTAATGCGGCCAGACTAGATAAAATAAGTTCATGATGGGGAGGATAGGCCCGTGGTGAGATATCTGCAATTAGTAGTCGATCAATACGATCAGCATTTTCAGAAGCAAATGTCATAGCTGTTTTGCCACCCATAGAGTGCCCTAATAAAGATAGCTGTCCAATTTGTTGTTTGTCCATCCAATGCAGAAGGTCTTGGGCCATGAGCTGATAGTCAAAAGAAGGGGACCAAAAACTTCGCCCATGATTACGTTGGTCAATAAGGTGAACGCTGAAGTTTTTTTTAGACCAAGCCTTAGCGAGTGATTTCCAATTGTCTCCCATCCCTAAAAATCCATGTAAAATCGCTAGGTGATTTGAGCCTGAACCTATGGTATTATTATGCAGTATGTCCAAATTGGAGTTGATGTAAATATAGCGGTATGACGTTTTCAAAACCCATGTAAAGGCTTTCGCAAATTAATGCATGACCTATCGAAACTTCTAAAAGATCAGGAATGTTTTGAGCAAAATAGGCTAAATTATCCAGACTTAAATCATGACCAGCGTTTAGTCCAAGTTGAAATCGTGACGCACACTTTGCCGCTTCTTGATAAGGAGTAATTGCGGCTTTTGGGTCTTTGGGATAGTTTTTGGCATAAGCCTCGGTGTATAACTCAATGCGATCTGTTTGAATTGCTACAGCACCCTCAACCATTTTAGGGTCAGGATCTAGAAAAACAGAAGTTCTTATACCTGCCTCTTTAAATTCGGCTATGGTATCTCTTAAAAAAGACTGGTGTTTAATTGTATCCCAGCCAGAGTTGGAAGTTATTGCATCAGGCGCATCAGGAACAAGTGTGACCTGTGTTGGTTTTATTTTTAATACTAAATCTTTAAATGCTGGAATCGGATTTCCTTCTATGTTGTATTCAGTTGTTATTATTTCGGGGAGGGCTATAGCGTCATCATAGCGAATATGTCGCTGGTCGGGTCTTGGATGAACTGTAATGCCTTGGGCTCCAAAACGCTGTAGGTCTTTGGCAACTTCTAATAAATTAGGCATATTTCCACCCCGAGCATTTCGAAGGGTTGCCACTTTGTTGATATTTACACTTAAGGACGTCATGATTAAATTTTTTGTAAAAATATCTTATTGAAAAGGGTTTCAAAAGAAAATAGATGATTTTTAATGGTTGTGAATAATTCTAACATAAAATAAAGCTGACTGCGACCTCAAAGCCTAAGTTTTGTAACTTGCCATAGCAAATAGAGGAATGTGAAAATTGCCTTGTTTAGTGAATATGATAATCTCATTACAATTGATTGTATTCGAGAAGTCATCGATTATTGTCAAAACAAGAAACATGATTTTGCTTTGATAGAATCGATGGGGCCTTATTTTGAAAATAAAAATTCACCTGTTCAATTGTTCAGTGCGGAAAAGCTCCTTTCAAAAGAATTTGATGTTCTATTTTCATTTGGTGGTGACGGCACCCTACTTCGGTCGATTGCAGTGGTTAGAGATTCTGAAATTCCAATATTAGGTATCAATACGGGGCATTTGGGTTTTTTAACTAGTTTGAAAAAAGAAGAATTATTGAATGGTTTAGACTTATTTTTTGCTGAAAAATTTAAGCTCATCAGACGGTCTCTTTTGGCTCTTGAAACTGAAAATAAAATTGATTCTTTAGCACAACTCCCTTTTGCCCTCAATGAAATTACTTTGAGCCGAAAAAACACCACCTCAATGTTGAGTATTCAAACCACAGTAAATGAAGAACCTTTGACCACCTATTGGGCAGATGGTCTAATTATCGCCACACCCACAGGTTCAACAGGTTATTCTCTTAGTAGCGGAGGTCCAATTTTAACTCCCGGAACAGCGTCGTGGGTTTTGAATCCAATAGCCCCTCACAACATCAATATGAGGCCTTTAATTATTTCTGATAAGGCCCAATTGAAAATTAATGTTTCTTCACGCGCCAAAGAATTTTTAGTTTCTCTAGATTCAAGGCTTTACAGTGTATCACAAGACAATACCCTATACATCAAAAAAGCCCCATTTATGGTGAATACTGTTGAACTTGAAGGTCATTTTTTCTTTAAAACTTTGAGAGAAAAATTGTTTTGGGGACAAGACACCCGAAACACACAATAGATTAGGGTATCCCACGTTTTAACTAAGACTATTGAAAGCCCCAGTTTAGGGAGATATCAATATTTATATAATGGTGAAAAAAATCTTTCTATTAGGCTCAATTTTGGTTGGATTTTGGAGTCATTCCCAATTTCATGAACTCGGAGCTGTGATAGCAGGAAGTAATTATATTGGAGATGTTGGGTCTGATCGATATATATCCCCAAGAAATATAGCCATAGGTTTATTGTATCGATACAATGTAAATACTCGTTATTCATTAAGAGCAGGATTGTCATTAGCCACACTATTTGAAAATGAAAATAAAACCAATGATATCAATCGGTTTAGGCGTAGATATGAATTTGAGAATAAAATTCAAGAAGCCCATGCAGGAGTGGAGTTTAATTTTATTGACTTTAACTTACATGAAGACAATAATCAAATTACTCCCTATCTCTTTTTAGGGATTAGTTATTTTAGGCACCAGCTTTTATATGTAGACAGCCAAGGATCTTCTAAAGCAAATTATGTTGATTATGGAAGAGATCAAACTTTTGGACTTCCCCTTTTTGTGGGTGTAAAATGGAATCCAAACCCACTTTTTGTGATCGGTTTAGAAGTAGGGGTTCGTTATACTTTTACAGATAATTTAGACGGAAGCAATCCAACCAAAGAGTATGCAGATCAAACACAGTTAAAATTTGGAAATGTAGGCAATAATGATTGGTTTGTATTTACAGGTTTAACAATTTCATTTACCTTTGGCGATCTGCCTTGTTATTGTAAAGAATAGATGAAAAAATTACCCAAACACATCGCCATAATCATGGATGGAAACGGCCGGTGGGCTAAAAAACGAGGTATGGAACGCATCATGGGCCACAGAAACGGAATTAAGGCTGTTTCTAATACAGTAGAGCAGGCTGCTGAATCAGGGATAGAATATTTGACCTTGTTTGCCTTTTCTAGCGAAAATTGGAGTCGCCCAAAAAATGAGATTAATATTCTAATGCAACTTTTAGTTGCCTCTTTACACAAAGAATTTAATAAACTTACAGAAAATAATATTAAGCTACAGGCCATTGGTAATTTGGCTAATCTTCCGAAAAAAGTCCATGACGAACTCAACCGTGTTATTGAAAAAACTGCAAAAAACACTGGTTTAGTGCTCACCTTGGCTCTAAGCTATGGCGGCAAAGAGGATATCGTGATGGCCTGCCAAGAGATTGCAGGGAAAGTTAAAAATAGTTTAATTTCACCCGAAAAAATTGACCAATCCACCATAAATGAGCATCTTTACACTCGCAATTTACCAGCGGTAGATTTGCTCATTAGAACTAGTGGTGAACAAAGAATTAGTAATTTTTTACTCTGGCAAATAGCTTATGCCGAATTGTATTTTACTGATGTTTTATGGCCCGATTTTAGTAAAGTAGATTTGCAAAATGCCATCTCGAACTATCAACAAAGAGAAAGAAGATTTGGAAAAACCAGTGAACAACTTAGTAACTAAACTTTTGGCACACATCAAAATTCCCCTTTTAGTAATTCTTTTTTCACTGAGTATGCTCTCCAGCCTGCGGGCACAAGTAGGAAACTTTGTGAAGGGAAGAGATTATACTATCGATTCTATTATTGTTTCTGGTTTAAAAACATTCAATAATCAAACACTAATCTCTTATAGCGGTTTGCGTAAGGGACAAAAAATTGCTCTACCAGGTGAAAAAGTTAGCGCCATAATTCAAAAACTTTGGAGTCTCAATCTTTTTAGTGATATCAATTTCTATGTGGTCAAAGTGGAAGGTCAAGACATCACTATTGAAATTGAAATCGAAGAATTACCAACACTCTCAGCAGTAAAAATTAATGGGCTAAAAAAAGGTAGAACAGAAACAATTATTGATGAAACGGAATTAAAAGTTGGCAAAAAGCTTTCTGAAAGTTTTATGACAAACACCAAAAACTACATTGAAAATAAGTTTAAAAAAGATGGCTTTCTTAAAACAAAAGTCAACTTGAATATGATTTTAGATAGCTTGGAAGCCAACACCTATAAGTTGGTTGTCAATGTAGATCGAGGTAAGAAGATGAAAATTAACAAAATTGATTTTCAAAATAATGAGATTTTTTCTGATTTTAAATTGCGTACTCAATTCAAAAAAACTAAACAAAAAAAAGATTTTCGGTTTTGGAAAGCTTCAAAATTTATTGAAGAAGAATATACCAATGACCTGAAACTCCTTATTGATTTTTATAAAGAGAATGGTTACAGAGATGCACGAATAGTAAATGATAGTTTGATTCAAAATGGGAATAAAATTGGATTGTCACTTCAAATTGACGAGGGACAAAAATATTATTTTGGAGATATCAAGTTTATAGGCAATACCGTTTATTCAAACTCTCAACTGGGTCGAATTTTAGGGATTCAAACCGGAGATACCTACAATGGGGTGCTTTTAAAAAAGAGAATTGCTGATACCTCAAAGCCTGATGGTCAAGATATCACAAACCTTTACCAAAATAATGGATACTTATTTTCCAACGTCAACACTGTAGAAGTGAGTGCTGAAAATGACACCATTGATTTCGAAATTCGTATATCAGAGGGAAAACTAGCGAGCTTTAATAAGATTTCTGTAAGCGGTAATTCTAAAACAAATGACCATGTGATTTTTAGAGAACTTCGAACCAAACCTGGTGCACTATATAGCAAAGACCTCGTTGTGCGAACTGTTAGAGAATTAGGACAACTTGGATTTTTTGATGCTGAGCAAATAAACCCAGATTTTGAAAACGTCAATCCAAATTCAGGAGAAGTGGATATTAAATTTGATCTTGTTGAGTCTGGAGCCAGCCAGATTGAGCTCCAAGGTGGGTATGGTGGTGGCGGATTCATAGGTACACTTGGACTTTCATTCAATAATTTCTCTATGCGAAAAATTCTTGATAGAAAAGCATTCAAACCCCTACCTATGGGAGATGGTCAGAGCTTAAGTCTTCGTTTACAAGCCAGTCAATTTTATAGCACTTATAGTTTTAGCTTCGCAGAGCCTTGGTTAGGCGGTAGATCTCCTGTCAAATTTTCAACCTCACTTTCTCACACCATCCAATATCGTTATGATTATTTCACTGGCCTAGCAGATCGAAGCCAGTCATTCCAAATTAGTGGATTAACTCTTGGTTTAGCCAAAAGATTACGCATTCCAGATGATTATTTCTTGTTGTCACAATCTATTTCATACCAATATTATAACCTTCAAAACTATTTCACTGGATTGTTCACCTTTGGTGACGGAGCTGCAAATAACCTTGCCTATTCTGTCGCATTAACTAGAAACAATACATATACTAATCCTATTTTTCCAGTAGGAGGTTCTACCTTTACAATAAGCGCAAAACTCACACCTCCCTATTCTCTCTTCTCTGGTTTGGATTATAGCAACCTTGGGGAATTAGAAGAATTTCAAGATGAAAATGGAGATCCTATTCAAAACAAAATTGATCAAGAAAAATTTAGATGGCTAGAGTTCTATAAATTAAAATTTAATGGGACGTGGTATACTACCCTTATTGGTAAACTTGTTTTGAAATCACAGGCTGATTTTGCATTCCTTGGTGCTTACAATAAAGATCGTGGCTATATCCCATTTGAGCGCTTTTTTCTTGGAGGTGACGGGATGCTAAATTATGCTCTAGATGGAAGAGAGACAATAGCCCTCCGTGGGTATGATAATCAATCTTTATCGAGCCGAGATGGTTCTATTATTTACAACAAATTTTCTTTAGAGTTGCGTTATCCTATTACATTAAAACCAAGTGCTTCCATTTTTGCCCTTTCCTTTTTAGAGGCTGGAAACGGCTATGATAGTTTTGAAGAATTTGACCCTTTTAATTCAAAAAGATCTGCTGGGGTGGGTGTTCGTGTTTTTATGCCAGCCTTTGGCTTGTTGGGTATTGACTTTGGATATGGTTTTGATAATGCTGATCCAACCCAAAACACAGCAAACGGATGGGAAACGCACTTCATTATTGGCCAGCAATTTTAACTTTTCTTTTTTAGCTAATTATAAAATATAGCCTCTCTTTTAACGTTATTAATTAGATGATTCGGATCAGCACATTTTTCTTTCTTTTTATAGCCATGGTGCTATACTGTTCACCTTTGGCAGCTCAAAGGGGAGCCCGTATTGGTTATATTGATATGAATGTGATTCTTAATAGCATCAATGAGTATAAAAAAGCGAGTGCCTTATTAGATAAAAATATTGAAAATTGGAAAAAAGAAATTGCTTTAAAAAAAGTTCAACTCAAACAGATGCAAGACCAGCTGACGGCTGAGAAAGTATTACTGACGCAAGAATTGATTGAAGACAAAGAATTAGAAATACAAGATTTTTCGATTGAACTAATTAGCCTCCAAGAAAAACGATTTGGCCCCCGCGGTGACCTAATTAAACAACGCACCAACTTATTGCAGCCAATACAAGATCAAATTTTAAGTATTGTTAAACAAGTGGCAGAGGAACGCAAATATGATTTTATTTTTGATCGATCTTCAGATGCGTTTATGCTCTATTCAGCAAAAAATTACGATATTAGCGACCTGATTTTAAAGCGGATTAACCGTCAACAAAGAATTCAAGAAAGAAAAGAACAAATAGAGACATTAAGAAACAAAAAGAACTCTGTAATTAATCAATAAACAAATCATGAAACAATTATTCACCTTCTTTACCTGCCTATTGCTTTTAACGGCGTTTGCACCAGCTCACGCACAGTCAAAAGTGGCCCACATCAACACTCAACAACTTTTGAGTGAAATGCCTGAGGTAATTGCGGCAAATAAAGAATTAGAGAAGCTAGAAAAACAATATGCAACTCAACTAGAAACCTCTGCTAAAGAATTTGACACTAAAGTCAAATCTTACAGTGCAGATGCTGAAAATCAAACTGATCTTATTAACCAACAGCGCCAAACTGAATTACAAGATCTTCAACAACGTATTGCTGAATTTAGACAAACAGCCGCCCAAGAACTTCAAAAGAAACAAGCTGAAATGATGCGTCCCCTTTATGACAAAGCACGAGCCGCCATTGAAACAGTGGCAAAAGCTCAGTCTTTTGATTATGTTCTTGACTCAAGCACAGGAGGAAGTGTTATTCTTGCTGAAGGAAAAGACTTGATGGCTGATGTAAAACAACAGCTCGGTTTCTAACTCACAAAACATATCATATTTCTCAAACTGCTTTCGGGCAGTTTTTTTTATGCTTTAAACCAACTTGCATACAACAAATAGTTTTTGGCTATACGTTCCACTTCTCCCTTTTGTAATTTAGCATCAATTGATTTAATTTTTTTTGCAGGCACCCCTGCATATACTGACCCCGGAGGTACAATTGTATTTTGTGGAAGCACTGCTCCAGCACCAATAATACTGTTTTCTCCAACCACACAATTATCCATGATAATACTTCCCATTCCCACCAAAACATGATCTTCTAGAGTGCATCCATGTACAATTGCATTATGACCAATCGAAACTTGATTACCAATTTTTGTTGCTGCCTTTTCATAAGTGCCATGAAGTATAGCCCCATCTTGAATATTGACTTCATTGCCAATTTCAATACTATTTACGTCTCCCCTAATAACTGCCTGAAACCAAACAGAACAGTTATCACCCATGACTACATCACCAACTAATGTAGCGTTTTCAGCAAAAAAACAATGGTTCCCATATTTTGGGGTATAACCACGAACCGTTTTAACAAGCATCTTTTTTTGTAAAAGTAAACACAAAATTGATCTTTAGAATCGAATGCAATGCGTTTTCCGTATTTTTGAAAAAAGTTTGAGATGAAAAAATATTTAATTGTAGCAAAAGAAAGTGAGGATGGGCTTTGGGCACAATTCACAATGAATGAACCCTTAGGACCAAAAGACGTTAAAATATATGAAAATATTGATGCTGCTGATAAAGCACCAATAGTACAACAACTTTTTTATCTACCCTTCGTTAAATCAGTCCGTCTTGCTCAACAAAGCCTTTTTGTTGAACGGTTCAATATTGTTGAATGGAAAGAGGTGATTGAAGAAGTTTCCATACAATTAGAAAATTATTTGAATGAGGGAGGAATCGTTATTGAAGCCACAGAAGGGGAGAAAATTCCTATTACTATATACGCTGAAAGCACCCCCAATCCTGCGGCCATGAAGTTTGTTGCCAACAAACCCTTAGTAATAAATTCGATTGAATTTAAAAAAGTTGAGGATAGTCAAAAAGCCCCAATGGCGAAGGCTCTTTTTCAATTCCCTTTCGTAAAAGAAATTTTTTTTGATGCAAATTATGTTTCTATATTAAAAAGCGAAACAACAGATTGGGAAAGTGTTGTTATGGAATTAAGGGAGTTTATTAAGAACTATCTGTCCAGCGGAAAAACCATCGTTGAAGAAGACCTTGATTTGCCAACTCAAGAAAATACAATTGAAAGGATGCCTTTGTCAGCCGTTGAGGAGGAGATAGTTTCTATTCTAAATGAATATGTTAAGCCTGCTGTAGCTTCTGATGGAGGAAATATCGCTTTTGAACACTATGATGCTGATCAGAAAATTGTTCATGTGCTTTTACAGGGTGCTTGCAGCGGTTGTCCGTCATCAACATTTACCCTAAAGAATGGAATCGAAAACATTCTAAAAGAAATGTTGCCTCAAAAGGTGAACGCTGTTGAAGCCATCAATGGCTAAATTATTGTTTTGAAAGAATTTAAGAATGAGCTTTCACAAGCACTAAGTCCCTACCTACTTCAACATGCTCATCAACAGGTTGCCTGGCAGATATGGGACAAAAAATATTTTAAGGAAGATTTAAATGGAGAAAAGCTTCTTCTTATAAGCATTGGATATTCTGCCTGCCATTGGTGTCATGTGATGGCACATGAGTCCTTTGATGACCCCAAGGTTGCCCAATTCATGAATCAAAATTTCATCAATTTTAAGATTGACCGAGAAGAGCGCCCAGATATTGATCAAATATACATGTCTGCCTTGCAAATTTTAACTGGACAAGGAGGTTGGCCACTCAATATTATTGCTCTTCCAGATGGTCAACCCATTTGGGGAACCACCTATATGAGTAAAGAAAATTGGTTGTCTGCATTGCAACAAATTCAAGAAATTCATAAGCATCAGCCACAAAAACTAATTGATCAAGCCCATCTCATTCAAGAAGGGATAAAACAATTGATTCCTCTAAAAAGTTTGGTCTCTCCAAAAAAACCAATAACCATAGACCCTACTCTTTTGATGGAAAAACTATACGCAAAAGTGGATCAGACCTATGGTGGTTTTATGGGTGCTCCAAAATTCATGCTGCCTATTCAACTACATCTATGGCTCTGTGCAGGTCTAGTACTTCAAAGAAATCACTACCTCAAACACTTTCATAATTCACTTCATAAAATGGCGTTTGGAGGGCTTTTTGACCCCATTGAAGGCGGCTTTTCACGCTATTCTGTTGATGCTGAGTGGCATGTCCCTCATTTTGAGAAAATGGCTTACGACAATGGACAATTACTCACCACATACAGCAAGGCTTACTTGATCAATCCTTCCACAACGTATGAAAAAGTTGTTTGTAAAACAATCTCATTTATTCAAACTAATTTAAGTGACAAAGCAGGTGGTGTTTATAGTGCCCTCGACGCAGATAGCACTAATGAAAAGGGTAAGATGGAAGAAGGTGCTTATTATGTTTGGACACCCAGCGAATTAAAAAAACTCCTAAAAGATGATTTCTCTCTCTTTGCTTCCTATTTTCAAGTTAATGAAATAGGCTATTGGGAAAACGGAAAGTATGTTTTATTTAGAGCCAAAACCATTGCTGAATTTTCTGAGCAAAAACAGATTCCTGCGGCTGAAATGGAAAAAAAAGTATCTGATTGGGAGAAGATTCTTAAAAAAGCTAGAAATAAAAGAAATTCACCCTCCATTGATGACAAACAGATTTGTTCTTGGAATGCGATGGTATGCGAGGGAATCTTGATTGCTTCACGCGTGTTTAAATCGGAGCACTATTTAGATTTAGCCCTCAAAAGTGTTGCCTTTATAGAAGATAAATTTGTGCTTTCTAAACAGCAGTTGATTCGTATTCACAAAAAGAATACTCAACAGATTAAAGGACTTTTGGAAGACTATGCGCACTTGATTAAATTATATGTTACTGCTTATGAAACCTTATTTGTAGAATCCTATTTAACTAAAGCCGTGCTTTTAACTGATCATGTTATTGCATATTTTTTTGATCCCAAAGAAGGGTTTTTCAATAACACTCAAGAACAAGAAGAATTGCCATGGAGTCGTTCTATTGAAACAGAAGATAATGTGATTGTTTCTTCCAATGCCCAAATGGTTGAGAATTTATTGCGCTTAGGGATACATCATAATAATCCAGATTACAATAAATTAGGACTTCAAATGCTTTCTCAAATGCAAGGAACAATAACACAATATCCCAGAAGTTATAGCCATTGGATTACCCTTTCATTATGGGTTTCCTATCCTTCTGTAGAAATTGCTGTAGTTGGTCCAGACTACAAGAACGTTATTTCACAGCTTCAACAACATCCTTATCCATTCATCGTATGGGCTGGAGCAACTAGCGCTACTTCTCATCCCTTGCTTTTAAATAGGGGTGAGAGTGGGAAAACTCTAATTTATTTTTGTCGTAACCGGCAATGTGATCTTCCTGAGAAAGAATGGGAAAAGGTTTGGAAAAAACTAAACCTTCTATTGGATTAGTGTTTTGATTTTGGAGGAGTACTAATAAATTCTTTGAGATAAAAGGGCTCAAAATAAGCGAGATCTTCAAACTGTTTAGTTTTAAAAGCCTCATAGGCCATAGCAACCATTTGCCTTGCGGAGGGGAAATCGTAATTATCTAAAAAAAGAAGATTTTCATTTTCTGTAATCGTTTTGAATTTCTTCGCACCTTCACCAAAAACATACGCCTTTTGATTTTCTAATAGCGCACCCAACGAATTTGGGAAAAGTACTTCTGCCCAAGTTGGTTTGATTTCCTTTCCTGCTCCATCAAAAACAGCAGTATAAACTTCCATTCTACGCGCATCTAACATAGGAATAAGCCACCTGTTTTTATCGTTTATATGAGACTGCGCCATCAGCTCTAACGTATTTATGGCAATTAATGGAATGTCTAAAGCAAAGCAGATTCCTTTGGCTGCTGCCACCCCTATGCGTAAACCAGTGAAGGAGCCAGGACCTTTACTGACTGCCACTGAATCAAGGTTTTCTACCTTCAAATCAGTAGCTTCAAATAGCTCTTGAATAAATGGGTGTAGTTGCTCTGCATGACTATAGTGCGCCGTTGCTATTTCTTCTAAAGCTAAAAGACGTCCAGATTTTGCTAAAGCAACAGAACAGTTTTTAGAAGCAGTTTCAATATGAAGAATTAATGACATTATCTTTAAAAATACTAAACCTCATAGAAAAAAACGTCTTAGGGGTTCAAGCTTGCAGGAAGTCCAAAATAAAACTCTAACACTTTCAACTTAAAAATATAATCAAACTTGGCTCTGACCAAATTTGACATGGCCTCTTCATAGCGTTGTTTTGACTGAATAAACTCAAAAGAGTTGATCGCTCCAGCTTCCAAACGATCGCCGGCATTTTTATAGGCTTGCTCTCGAGCTAAAAGAGTGGTTTGTGCAGCTTCATAAATCTTAAATGCTCCCTTGGTATTATTGTAGGCTTGATTGATTGTGTTTTCAAGATCTAATTTTTGTTGATCTAATAAATTCTGTGATCGCTCTAGATTGATTTTGCTCCTAGTAATTCGATTTTTCACTGAGTTTTGATTAAAAACAGGTATGGAAAGTTGCAAACCAAAATTGTGACCGTCATATAAACTCCATTGATCAAAAAAGGATGGAGGACCTACCACTGAAAATTCGGGAACTTGAGTCAAAACAGATTCGCCAGTTGATTCTATATATCCTACTGGTTGTGTACTAAAATTGCCGTTTGGAACACGTTGGTCACTATATGATATCCTAGTATTATAACTATAGAATCCCGTCAGTCTAGGAAACTGTTCTGCTTTTATTAATTTAATATCGGCAGTAGCAATTTCAACATTAGTATTTGCCGCTCTTATGTCATTTCTAAATTCAAGCGCTTTCTCATAGATGGCTTTGGGGCTTTTAGTGGTGATCTCTGAAAATGGCACTTCTAAATCTTGTAGCTGAATATCAAAGTTTTCGTAATCTTGAATAAGAAGTAATTGAGCTAAATTAATTTTTGAAAGTCTCAAGTTGTTTTCCGCATTGATCAGAGCTTGTTCCTGTGAAGCAACAGTAGCCTGAATTTCATATATATCACCTGCTGCTAAAACACCAGAGGTGATTAAGTTTCTAGTCCGTTCTAGTTCCGATTGACTTAATTCCAACTGTGTTTTAGAAACTTTTAATATTTCATCGTTAAACATGATTTGTAAAAAAGCATTTGCAATCAAAAGTCGAACATCATCTGACATGTCTTGCAATTGATATTCACGTGCTAATAAATCTAAATTGGACCTATAAAGCTGTAAGAAATTTCTATTACCATTATAAATGGTCATACCAACACTTCCCGAAATACCCGTAAATTGGGTTGTCAGATTTTCTAAAATCCCTGTGGTAATATTGGAGTTCAAACCGATATTCCATGAATGGTTGGACTGTAAATTAATGCTAGGTAAAAAAGCACTACGTGCATCGGATTGCCCAACTTTGGCATTTTCAACGTCCAAATCAGCTTGTTTTATACTTATGTTTTTTTCTAGGGCAATGGCAATGCATTGTTCTAGGGTGAGTTTTTGTCCAAAACCTAAACTTGTGCACAACAATAAAAAAATGAAAATGTAGCGATGCATTATACTTGAGTTAGTTTGAGTCTGATGCTTCATCTTCATCTCTTATTTTTTTGGGCTCGGTTTTATTCCATACCTTAATATTATCCTCAAGGGTTAGGCCAGATAAAATTTCGATATTGATTCCATCTGAAATACCAGTTTCAATTTCTTTCTTTTCAAATTCCTGACCTTCTACTTCTAGTTCTACAAATGGAGTGTCTGAGTCTTTCTCAAATTGCAGTAATGATTCTGGAATAACTAGAATGCTGTCTTTTCGTTCTAATATGAGCGAGGCGTTAGCGCTATACCCCGCACGAACAAAAGTAGAATCATTTAAATAAATATCTCCTTCAATAATAAATTGGACAGCCCCTTGCTCTTCATTGCCTTTGGGAGCAATAAATTTTAAACGGGCTTCAAAGGCCTGGTCTTCAATAGCTCCGAGGCTTACTGATAAGGGCATACCTACTTTTAGTTTGCCTACTTCAGCTTCATCTACTTTTCCTTCGAAGATCATTTTGTTTAGATCAGCAATAGTCGCAATGCTTGTTCCAGCATTAAAAGTATTGCTCTCAATAACTTGGTCTCCTTCTTTCACAGGTATTTCAAGAATTGTTCCCGCTACTGTAGCACGTACATTGGTATTTGCTGTGGTTGAGCCATCTGCTGACCCCAATCTGATAATTTTAAGGTCTGAGGCCGCATTGGCAACATCTAACTTGGCTTGGTTATAGCGTAGCTCTGCCGATTCAAATTCTTGCTTTGCAATTATTTCTTTTTCATATAGTGCTTTGTTTCGTTTGTAGAGTACCTCTGCATTTTTGAGCACAATTTTTGTGTTTTCTAGTCTCCCACGGGCACTATTAAGGCTTTGCTCATTGGGCACTATTTTGACTTTTGCTAATAAGTCTCCTGTTTTCACTTGGTCTCCTTCTTCAACAAAAAGGACATCAATGATGCCTGAAATTTGGGGTTTAATTTCCACCTCGTCTTCGGGAATCACCTTGCCAGTGACCACTGTTTTCCTTTCAATTGAAGAAATAAAAGGATTTTCAGTGTCATATTCAATAATGGATTTGCTGTTCGTCTTGATAAAATAAGCTGCTGCAAATAGCCCTCCTAGAACCAAGACCGAAATACCGACATATTTTAAAATTTTCATGCTCTTTATTATAAAATTATTCTTCTCTTAATGCGTCAATAGGTTTTATACTTACGGCTCTTTGTGCCGGAATTAGTCCAATTAGAGTGCCTAGAAATATCATTATGAATAAAGCTCCCAAAATTAAAGGTATAGGCACTGTGGGATTTGTATAAGGGAAAGTGGACAAATCCTGTGTTAGCAGATTGATTCCTGCTAGTACTAATGCACCTAAAATTATTCCCATAATTCCAGCTACAATAGTTAAAAAAACTGATTCTAAAATTATTTGATTACGAACCTCTCCTGGGGTGGCTCCTAAAGCTCTCCGCACTCCCAATTCCTTTGTGCGTTCTTTGACTGAAATCAATAAAATATTGCCAATCCCTATTACTCCTGCAATTATGGTTGCTATGCCTACAATAAGTGAAATAAATGTCATCCCATTAGAAAAGCCCATTATTCGAGTAAAAACCTCCCCTAAATTGAAAGATCCAATTGCTCTTTCGTCTTGAGGGGAAATACGATGCCTTCTTCTTAAAGCTGCTTTAATTTCTTTTTCAACTTCAACAGCATTGGCCTCATCATAGGCTGCAATGGTAAACCAATCAACTCTGTCACCCGTATTATATATTTTTTTAAAAGTGGTAAAGGGGATATAAATATCACCATCTGAATCAAAACCTCCCCCTTGGATAAATTTATGTACCCCTATCACCTGAAAATAAATATCTTTAATTCTTATGTAGGTACCGACAGGATTTTCTCCCCTTTCATATAGTTCTTCTAACGTTCGTTCTCCAATGACACAAACTTTTCTAGCATGGGTAATATCGTTGTCATTAATAAAGCGCCCCCCGTCATATAGTTTTTTGGTTGCAATTTTTATATAATCTGGATAGTCACCATATACATTATAGTTACTCGATTTATTTTTTCTAACCACTAAGGGGCTAGTTCCTCCAAAAACACCAATAGCATTTCGAGCAGCAACATATTCTATTTGTGGAACTTGCCTTTTAAGATATTCGATGTCTGAAACTTTAAGAACTATTTTTCTTCCGATCTTAAAACCGTCATAAGGAATGCTTGTATTCTGTGCCCAGACAAACATGGAGTTTTTCGCAATATTTTCAAACTGTCTTTCAAAGCCGTTGTCTAACCCTTTTGCGGCTCCTGAGAGGGCTATATAAATAAAAATTCCCCACAAAACACCTATAACGGTTATTATTGTCCGTGTCTTGTTTTTAGCAATGGAACCAAAAATTTCTTGCCATGTATCTGTATCCCAAATCACTTTTAGACTATTCATCACGCAGCGCAATTATGGGTTTTATACTGGCAGCTCTTTTGGCGGGTATATACCCTGCAATACTCCCAAATAGAATGAGAATGAAAGTAGCAAATAGAGCAGTGTTTATGTTGATATAGGGATAGATAATAAAATAATCTTCTAATTTCAACCCTAGATTTCGCAATAATAGTATGCCAAGAAAAAGGCCTGCATATCCAGATAGCGTGGTAATAAAAATAGATTCGTGTAAAATCATTTGTATAACAGACTTAGGAGTGGCTCCAAGGGCTTTGCGAATCCCAAGCTCCTTAGTTCGTTCTTTTACTACAAACACCATAATATTAGAAATTCCAATGATTCCAGCAATCAGGGTTCCCAAACCGACAAAGGCAACAATCAATTGAAGGGCTCCAGCAAACTGTTGGTTCTGCTTTAAGTTATCCGCAACATTTTGAAAAAAAAGCCCACTTGAGTCAGTAGGATCAATAAATTTCTTTTCTTTTAAAAATTTTCTTAAGGCGTCTTCAAACCCCAATGCTCCTGTGTGTCCTAATTCATTTCGAAAGGTCACTACAATTTGGTCTAATTTATCATTTCCTTTTTCTAGTTGCTGTCTTGTGGTGTAGGGTATATATATATTGCGTTCTTCATTGTCTCCACCTTCATCTTGAAAAACACCAATAACCTTAAAGGCACTACTGTTGATTTCAACATAAGCACCAACAGGGTTCTCGTCTTTAAAAAGATCTTTAGCCACTAGTCGACCAATAACAGCGTGTTTCGTTTTGTTTAGGATATCGTTGTTATTAAGATAACGCCCTTGCATAATGATCGTTTTTTCCACTTTTTGATTGGCGGGTGCAACACCTCTAGTATTGTATGAATTGCTTTCATTTTTATAGCGGACGTTGGCGTTTCTTGAAATTCTAGGAGTAATGTCCTCCAAAAAAAAGGTGAAATTTTCTTTTATATCATCCAGATCACTATTTTCAAATTCTATTCTACGATTGGCTTTAAATCCTTTGTAGGGTTTGGAGGTTTTTCCAGGATAGATGAAAATGACATTGTTGGCATCATCAACAAAAAACTTTTTAAAAGAATTTTTAAGACCATTTCCTAAGCCATACAGAACAACAAAAATAAAAATGCCCAGTGCAACGGTAAAACCAGATAAAAAGGTGCGCATTTTATTTTTACTAATTGTTTGAAAAATTTCTTGCCAGCGGTCTCTACTAAACATGATTTGAAGCGGCTACTTGTTCTGTTAATGTATCTTCAACAATCACGCCGTCCTTCAATTTTACGATTCTTTTGCACATTTGGGCAATGTCAGGTTCGTGTGTAACCACTAAAATCGTTTTCCCTTCTTCATTGATTTGTTGTATAAGCTCCATCACCTCATAAGAGGTTTTAGTGTCTAGAGCACCTGTGGGCTCGTCAGCTAAAAGTACTTTTGGTTTTGAGGCCATAGCACGAGCAATTGCAACGCGTTGTTTTTGTCCGCCTGAAAGCTCATTGGGTAAATGAGAGGCCCAATCATGTAAGCCTACCTTGGTCAAATAATCTAATGCTTGTTTTTGTCTTTCTTTTCTTTTAACACCCTGATAATACAGAGGTAGTGCAACGTTTTCAAGGGCATTCTTATAATTTATTAAATTGAATGATTGAAAAACGAATCCTAAAAATTGGTTGCGATATTTCGCTGCCTTAGTTTCATTTAGATCTTTAATTGCTACACCATCTAACTCATAATGCCCTTTGTCAGCCGAGTCAAGCATCCCTAAAATATTCAATAGCGTTGATTTACCAGAGCCTGAAGACCCCATAATGGCGACTAACTCCCCTTCTTGGACATTAAAGTCTATGCCTTTTAAGACATGAAGTGAGGAATCACCCATTTTGTAAGATTTGTGTAGGTCTTTTATTGCTATCATTTTATTTTAAATGCATGTCAAATATCGTATTTTTTATCATCATCTTATAATTAGACCATGAAAACCCAAAAATGTTACAAAAATTATTCTTTTTTTAAAATTTGTATCACTTTCCAACCCACAAGAGCAACTAAAATATAGGGAAGAGCCATCAAATATAAAATCCCGTTATTGATTCCTTTAGCTGTTTCTTGGGCCTCTTCTGATTGTAATACAGCCCGGCACATTGAGCATTGAGCATTGATTTCTATGAAGCTAAAAAGAAAAATTAAAATTATAAAAAATGTAAAATTATTTTTCATCTTAATTAAGTGTAATAAGGTGCTATCATTAAATAAACTATAACACCAGTAATAGCAATATAGAGCCAAATAGGAAAAGTATATCGTGCAATTTTTTTGTGTTCTGTAAAAAGTTTAGAAACAGCCCGCACATAGGTAACTAATACCATGGGGATTATTCCTATGGATAATAATATATGGGAAATTAAAATGAAATAATAGATATATTTTAAAGTCCCTTCACCACCGTAGGGTGTGGGGTCAGAGGTCATATGATAAGCAACATACATGCCTAAAAAAACAACAGAAAGTGCTATTGCCGTTTTCATCAATTGCTCATGAAGAGCAAGGTTTTTTCGTCTAACGGCGGTGTAGGCAGCAATTAGGACTATTGCAGTGACCCCATTAATTCCAGCATATATTGGTGGTAAAAAAGAAAGGGGAGCAACATTTGGTATTCGAACAGCAAATAGGATTCCAACTATGACAGGTATAGCCACCGAAACTACCCAGATAAGGTATCTGTTTTTGATCTCCTTAGACCTAATTTTATCTTTCATCATTCTAATAATAGTTTATCGATATCTTCTATCAACCATTCAACTTGTTCTTTTGAGCCGTCTTCTTGATCAATACCAATATAATATACTATTGGATTATCAAACCGATCTGTTCTAGAGCGTATAAAACCATTTTTATCAATGAGTGCAAAATAGCCTTGATGTTCAAAACCACCTGCAATATCTGGATTTATTCCAGCATAGATATTAAAACCTCTGTTGGCAAGCTGATAGATTTTCTCTTTTTCCCCTGTTAAAAAGTGCCAATTTAATGAAAAAACGTCATATTGTTCTGCATAGAGTTTCAAAACAGAAGGGCTATCGTGGTCTGGGTCTATAGAAAATGAGGCGATGCCGAAATCATTTCGCTGACCAAATTTTTCTTCAATTAATTTCATGTTCTTATTCATTATGGGGCAAATAGTTGGGCAGGAGGTGAAGAAAAATTCAGCAACATAGACTTTGTCTTTATAGTCTTCATTAGAAATGAATAAACTGTCTTGATTTAAAAAGGTAAAGGGAGGCACATTTTTTGTTTGACCATTGAGTTGAATATAACTTAAAGGCTCAGCTGAAGTGGCTCTATTGTCTTCTACCACCGTGTCAGACTGAAAGCGTGCAACTATCTTGGGAATAAACAAAATACTAAAAAGGATGATCACACCTGCAAGTCCGAAATAGCCTATTTTATTCATTTTTTTATTTTTTTCGATCTGAGTTATATATTTTGAGAGCTAAGCGATATTCGGCCAAAATTACTTTAACGTCATCTATCATTTTCTTTGAAATTTCTGCTACTGATCTGGCGTCAAAACCGAAGAGCTCTTCCATATCTTCATCATCATTTCTTCCCCTCAAATTTAAATTTTTATCAACAATGAATACATAGGGAGTGCTGTATTGTTGATTAAGTTGATAAGGTGTTTTGAGAGATTGAAAATGAGATTGAATTTGTTTTGGGGAGGAGGGTAAAAAATACCAATTGCTCAAATCGGTTCCTGTTCCTGTTTGAAGGGCATTTTTAAGGGCTTGGACTTCTTCTTCATTCTCTTCGTTTACAAAAAAAACAAACTGAAAATCATCAAAACCATTGAACCGTTTGAATATTTTTTCATTTAAATTAAGCGCCTCGGCCTTTTTGTCTGACAAATCTCCTCCCCAATAGCCTAGAATAGAAATATGATCTTTTAGTGTGACCGAACGATTTGAGAAATCCTTATTTATTGGAAGAGATTGAATATTAGGAGTTAAAGTAGGAAGTTTAGCAAAATTATTTTTACCGGAAGCAAAAAATAAATAGACCAACAGTGGAAATACAAACAGAACCCCTAATACTAATTGCTTTTTCATTTTCCCTTTCATTTTTTTAAGTAAAAAGAAGTAAAAATTACCTCAACAACTGAAACATCAGAAGTTCCAACTGACAAAGCCATTTTTCATGACCTCAAAAATATAATCTGCCTCAAGAATTAAGATAAAAGCTAAATAAGGGATTAAAATAAGTAGTGGCAACACAATTGCATTTTTTAGTCCACTGGTTTCATCCCTCAGGTGCATAAAGTCCCAGGCAATATAATAAGCTTTTACGATAGTTAAAATGATAAAAATCCAATTGAGTAATTTCATACTCAAAAAAGGAGTGAGCAAAAAGGCGGGCTTAATAATACCCAAAGCGACCTCAATAGTTGTCACAATAGAAAGGAATATCAATACTCCCCAAATTTTTTGCTGATTGGATTTAAATTTTAATAAACCCCTAAAGATTGCTAATTTATGTTCTACAGCCATAATAATTTAAACTAGATTAAACCAAATAGAAAAAGGTAAATACAAAAACCCAAACTAAATCTACAAAGTGCCAATAAAGGCCCACTTTCTCAACCATTTCATAATGCCCCCTTTTTTCATAAGTACCTAAAATGACATTAAAGAAAATGATAATGTTAATCACTACTCCTGAGAAAACGTGAAAACCGTGAAAGCCTGTTATAAAGAAAAAGAAATCTGCAAAGAGTCTATTGCCATATTCATTTCTAATCAAATTGGCACCTTCAACTACAATTTGAGCCTCTTCGATTTTAGCTAAAGATTCAGCTCTGGAAAGAACGGTTTTTTGCCCATTTTCATCCAGCAACTCCGTTCGGATTACTAAATTATCATCTGCTTGAAATCCTGTTTTGACTTCAGCAATACTAAAAGTAGATAAGGTACTTTCTTGAGCAAACCACAAACCATTATTTTTTTGATGTGTAGTTCTTTCTGTGGGCTGGAGAACTGCAAAATCTTCAATAGCTGCCCTTTTGCCAGTATCTGCTTGCACAAATTGAAGTATTTGTCCTCCTTTGGTTTCTAAAGCGCCATATTCTCCACTAATAAAATTTTTCCACTCCCACGCTTGTGAACCCACAAAAATGGCTCCTCCAACTATGGTAAGTAACATATAAAAAGTGACTTTAGATTTGTCCATATGGTGACCCGCATCTACAGCTAGAACCATTGTGACCGATGAAAAAATTAAAATGAAAGTCATGAGTGCTACATAATACATTGGAGCATCAATACCATGAAGAAAGGGAAAGTGAGTAAAAACCTCATCGGCTATTGGCCATGAATTGATGTTTTTAAAACGTGAAAACCCATAGGATACTAAGAAACCCGAAAAGGTCAAGGCATCAGATACGATAAAAAACCACATCATTAGCTTGCCATAACTAGCCTTTAGGGGCTTATTGCCCCCTCCCCAAATGTTTGATTGCTCATCTGTTGCTGCAGTTACTTCCATAGTATCAAGTTAAATTCATTACAAATTTATTAATTTTTAACTGTAGAATGAAACGAATAAAAATAAATATACCCAAAGTAAATCAAGAAAATGCCAGAAAGTTACTGCCAACTCAAAACCCAGGGTGTGTTTTGTTGTGTTTTTGACAACTGAACTTAGATAAAGCAAGCGTAATACAACAACAAATCCTGCTGTTAAATGTGCCAAGTGTAGCAACACTAAGACATATAGGTAAGAGGTGTTGATGCTACTTTGTGGCCCTGTAAAGTAATAGCCCATTTCAATAATTTCAGAGAAGCCTTTAAACTGAAAATAGATAAATAGAGTAGCTAAAAATAATGTAGATAGGAGCAAAATCTGACTGTTTTTAAATTGCTGTTTTTCAAAATAATGCTTTGCCCAGTGGAAACTAATGCTGCTCAAAATAATAATTAAAGTGCTTATTGAAAATGCCGTTGGCAAAGAGATTTGTTCTAGCCAATCAGCACGAGAACTACTCACCACGTAGGCACTTGTTAGACCTGCAAAGGTCATACTCATGCTGATCATACCAATCCAGAGCATCATTTTTTTGGCACGTTTGTTTTTTATTTCAAAAGAATCTGAAGTATTCATATTGTCATATATTTATCAATCACATAAATCAGTTGTAAGGCTGTGATATATACTATACTCACGCCAATAAGGTTTTGTGCAGCCTTTTTAGATTTTTTTTTCATTAGCATCATTGCAAAATAAAGCATCACTGAGCCTAATAAGGCTATAGCAATAGCTGCTGTAAAAGAAAGCCTCAATCGTCCTGTATAATGGAAAGCCGGTATTAAAGAGACTACAACTACCCAAAGCGAATAAAACACTATTTGAAAAGCAGTGACGCGGTCTGTTTCTCCCGATGGCAGTAGTTTAAATCCTGCTTTTTTATAATCTTCATCTAACACCCAGCCAATAGCCCAAAAATGGGGGAATTGCCATAGAAATTGTATCATAAATAACACTCCAGGTTCTATTCCAAATTTATTAGTTGCTGCCACCCACCCAAGCATAAAAGGGATGGCTCCTGGAAAAGCACCCACAAAAACGGCTAAGGGTGATTTACGTTTGAGAGGGGTATAAATGCAGACATAAATAAAAATTGACAGTGCCCCAAAAAAGGCGGTTCTAAAGTTGACAAAACCTAAAAAAAGAATCCCTAATAAAGTTAATCCACTCGCAATGGTTAGTGCAGTAGACTCTTGCATCCGCTTGCTGGGCAATGGCCTGCTTTGTGTTCTTAACATAAGTGCATCCAAATCTCTCTCCATCCACTGATTGAAAGCATTGGAAGCACCAACCATGGCATATCCTCCCAAAAAGAGAAAAGAAATAATGTCCCATTCTATTTGTTCTGAAGCCAGTAAATAGCCTGCTAAGGAAGAAATTACAACACTAATAGCCAATCTGAACTTTGTTAGCTGCAAAAAGTCATTTAGGGTGCGGTGTAGTGTATTTGATTTTTTGGCTTCAATAAGTGGCATCATGCATCATCCAATCAGGTGCAAATATAACACTACACTTAGCATTGTCCAACGGAATTTTTGATAAAGTCACTAACTTATTTTGTAGGCTTTTTTTATTGGAGTTTGAAGGTAATTGGAATACTAAATGGAACTCGAACAGCTTTACCTCTTTGCTTGCCTGGTGTCATTTTGGGTAGTTTGGAAATGATGCGGTTTGCTTCATTTTCTAAATTTTTGTCTGGCCCACGCATTCTGATATTTGAAATGTTCCCATCCTTTCCAATAACAAAGTTTACATATACCCGCCCTTGAATTCCCATCTCTTGAGCAATTTCTGGATAACGGAAGTTTTTTCTAATATGTTTATTCATTTGTTCTTGGAAACAATCGCGTCTTTTAGATTTTTTCACTTTTTCACAACCAGGAAATATTGGAACATCTTCAATTACAGCAAAAGGGACATCAACATCATCATACTCTTCTTCAATCTCTACGTCTTCCACTTCTATTATTTCCTCCTCATCAGTTTCAGTAGATTCTATAACTGTTTCTTCAACATCCTCTTCGTCTTCAACTATTTCAATAACAACTGGAGCTGCTGGCGGTGGCGGTGGCGGTGGTGGCGTTTTGATTTGTTCTGTGATAGGGATTTCTTCATCCTCATCATTTTCTACATCTAAGGCCTCATAGTCATAGAGGCTTTTATCATACGATTTCCATTCTATGGCCTGCCAGGTGAGAAACAAGATTAGACACAAACCGATTACAAAATATAAACTTGAATTTTTTTTAAGGTCGACTTTGGGGTTTTTTTTAGATTTCATGGAGAGGAGATTTGGGTTCTCCTAAATATACGCAAATATTATACCATTGGGTTCTAAACAGATATAAAAAAACCCGAAGAAACTATCGGGTTTAAATTTGTATGAGCTTGTTTATTGCAACCTAAATGTGATAGGAATACTAAAAGGGACTCTCACAGGTCTTCCTCTTTGTTTTCCTGGAGTCATTTGTGGCAATTTTGAAATGATGCGTTGAGCCTCTTTTTCTAGGTTTTTGTCTGGACCACGCATTCTGATGTTTGTAATTGCTCCATCTTTACCAATAACGAAATTAACATAAACTCTCCCTTGGATGCCCATCTCCTGAGCAATTTCAGGATAGCGGAAATTTTTTCTGATATGACTATTCATTCGTTCTTGGAAACAAGCGCGTCTTTCAGATTTTTTTACTTTTTCGCATCCAGGAAAAATTGGAACATCTTCGATCACTGCAAACGGCACATCAATATCTTCAATTTCTTCTTCTATTTCAACCTCTTCCACCTCAATAATTTCTTCTTCATCAGTTTCAGTAGATTCGATTACTGTTTCTTCAACTTCTTCTTCATCTTCAACCACTTCTATTACCTCTGGTGCAGGTGGTGGTGGCGGCGGCGGGGGTGGAGTTTTAATTTGTTCTGTGATAGGAATTTCCTCATCGTCTTCATCATCAACATCTAAGGCTTCATAGCCGTATAGGCTTTTGTCATAGGTTTTCCACTCTATGGCTTGCCAAGTAATTAGTAATATGGCGGCAAGCCCAATGACAAAATAGAGACTACTATTCTTGCTTAAATCTACTTTTGAATTTTTCTTGGGTTTCATCTATCGAAATCTTAGTATGCTAAACTATAAAATTTTATAAAAAAAACAAGGAAAAAATCACCTAGCCTTTTAATCAAAAATAAATATTATGAGAATATAGGCACGAAAGATATAAAGACCCTATAGTTTCAACACTAAAATATTCAAAGGAAAACTGAACTTGATGGGATGAATTAGGAAATAAAACAATCAACTCGAAATAAGCTCCCGATATGCTTTAGCATCTAATAAATGTTCTAGGGCTGAAGGGTTTTCAAACTTAATTTTGATCATCCACCCAGATTCGTAGGGCATTTCATTGACTAATTCAGGCGTTGCTTCTAAAGCTTTGTTGACTTCAACCACAGTGCCCTCAAGAGGCATAAATAGGTCTGAAACAGTTTTGACGGCTTCTACAGTGCCAAAAACTTCCTCAGCCTCTAATTTTTCATCTAATGTTTCAATCTCAACATAAACAATATCACCTAGTTCAGATTGAGCAAAGTCTGTAATACCAACAAGAGCTAGGTTTCCTTCCACTTTTATCCATTCGTGGTCTTTAGTATATTTTAAATGGTCTGGGATATTCATGAGAAAAAATTAAAAAACAAATGTAGGAGTTTTTCTCTAGCTAGAGATGCACTTAATTTCCAAAATTATACCGTAAAGTGAAGCCAGAACGAATGCTTGTTTGTGGAAATGCTGTAGAAATCGCAAACTTGGAAAAATTATGATCATAGAAAAAAGTGGCCATAACATTTCTTGAAAGTGCATAGTTTGCAGTGATTTTTAAAATGAATATTTTTTGCCCTGCGGTAACTTGATTGTTGTCATATTCGAGGTTTCGTAGTACTGTAATGTTGTTTCGATAAGACAAATCGGCTTTAATATTTAAATCTCCTTTGAGAATGATCCTTCTTCCATTAAAATTGGTGCGCATACGAAGATCCCTAAATCGATATCCTAAACCCCCTACATATTCGTTACCACTCACTTCCGTTAATAAATTGTTATCCAAACTCAAGGAAAGGGAGCGATCACGATTGATTTCAATTAAAAACTTAAAATTATTTTTCAATTCCATATCCAATTGCATTAATGGATTGAATTGTTCCACCAGAGTTACATTTGAAAAAAGCCGCTCCGGTATGATGTTTCCTGCCACATCGGTATTCAAAGGAAAATCGGCATCATAGTCAAAATTGGTTTGAAAGTTATTGATGGTATAACTTGCTCTATAGCCATGATTGAGTGAGAACCTTGAAAATATTTTAGATAAAGAAGGTATTTTATTTAAGCCAGAATATTTTAAATTCCAATTGGGTAGTCCAATTCTTTTGATTGGTTCTAATACCACTTTATTTGGATCGGCACCCAAATAGGCCGCTAAGAAAGAGTGTAGCACAACATCTTGTTGTGATTTTCCATACCCCTTCGGAAAACCAGTTTCATCTCTTTCAGTAATAGGCTGATTTTGTGAAGCCAAGCGATCAGCAACAATAAGTCTATTCTCTCTAAAGGTTTCAAATGTTGGATTAAATTGTCCACTACTTTGACTAAAACTAGTTTTAATCATTACGGTTGAAACCCCTAAATTGCCAAAAACATTTGTGTTGAGAGGTAAATATTCATTGTTCCTAACCAAGAAGTTTTCATTACTATTTTCAGAAAAATTTCGTTCTACGTAGAAGTCAATCAGCAAACCCTCAAGGGGTACAAGTTGTCCTGAAAGATTGAATTTACTGGAGTGAATTTGTTGTAGAGTTTCATTAAAGTTAGGAAAACTTGTTAGCCACCCTCTTTGAGCTAAAGTGTAGCGCAAGTCTGCTTGACTCCCTAAGGTGAACCCAAGAGTGGGTTGTAAACCGCCTGCAAAACCTACCGCTGGAAGATATCCAGGCAATAAAGTTCCATTGTTTTCAGAATAGTTGAATTGAACTCTTTTGATTTTATTTAATACCGACAACAAAGTGGTCACTGCTTTCCTAAGCGTATTACTCCTTTTTTTGGAAACAGAATCTAAAGTCCTACTCAAATTCCCCCTAGCTGGGGTTCTTTGATTGGGTGACTTTATGCCAAAGACAGTATATAATTTTTGGAAAGAAAGGTTCCCTGTTATCGTTTTTGTGTTACCGTTTTGTAACGTATTTACACGTCCTAAAATTTCTCCGTTGGGTCCTTCAACTTGTTCTAAGGCCTCTGATCCTCTTTGCCAACTATAATCTGCCTTATAATTATAAGTCGCATCAATAAATCTTAAGAAAGGAATATATTGGAAAGGCAATCTATAGTTTAAACTTAGAGTATGAAAATGTCTGTTAAGTTCTCCAAAATTAGTCAGTCCAGACCAAAGGTTATACACTCTAGATTCTGTTTCATCTTGTTGGTCTAAAGCCTCACGATCTCTAACTATATTACTTGTGTTAGCATCAAAAGTGAGCCGTAGAGAACGAGTCAGATTGTGGGTCCAAGTGTAGTTATAATCAAATAGAAAATTGTGTTGTTGAAGATTGGGTAATTCTCTCTGCAAAGACGCATCTACACCTTCAAAATAAACCTGTCTAAATTTTTGGCTGTAAAGTGCTCTGTTCAAGTTGGCATTGAAATTTAGTGCGTTTGGTAGTAGACTAAAGTTTAGTGCCTTCAACCATTCCCAATATTTTTTTTGCTGAAAGGCTTTTGTTTTTTGAAAAGGACTAATGTCCTTCTGTTTAAAGGCATAAGTGTAATTTGCCCCTAACACAAGCTCTTCCTCCTGCAAATTTTCTAACTCAAAATCACGATGTTCAAGTGCATTGTAAGCATAAGAAAAATTAAAATTTTCTGGGCTATATATTTTAGATTCCCCTGAACCAGTTCTTCTTTTCCTTACTCCTATCATACTAATACTCTTACGTCTGGTATAGTCTTGAGCTTGTCTTTTAATAGTGTCTTTCAACGATTTACGATCTGCAGAAGCCAATCTATCTTTGAGTTTAATGTCTTGATAAAAAGGATCATATTCTGGTGAAATGATGGTTTCTCCTGCGGCAAAGTTTAATGGAATTTCGAGCCCCCAATTTTCTGGAACCAATTGACCCAAATTCATATTTGTGACAAGGTCATATTGCAAGAGGTCTTCACGAGCTCGTTGATTTGGAGTTTGATCTACATTTCCAAAACCAATGGTAGCATAGCGTCCTGTGGCAGATATATTTGCGAAATCTGCAATATTTGCATCGAGACCACCCACTGCTGCCCAACCGCCTTCATCTTCAATTCCAGAAAGGCGAAGTTCATTAAACCAAACCTCTCCACAAAGGGTATTCCCAAGTTCTTCTGATGGGTTTTTTACACCTATCATGAGTGTTCTAATTGCACCAAGAGTTGGGTTTCCTCTAATTGATAATTTGTATTTTTTTTCTCCAGGCAAACTGCTTATTGGAGTAAATTCCGAAATTGGATTAAGCGCTTCATCAAAATAAAGGGCTTTACCTTGTGCGTTGCCAATAAGGGCTTTACTCTTTAATTTAGATAAAAGTGAAGTGGCAACTACAAGTTCATTTTGGTCAGGAATCCAAACTTCATCTGCACTTAATCGGTTTGAAGTATTTTCAGTATAAGGAGTTGGTTTTAATGGAATTTCAATTTGATAATAGTTGTCTTTATTGTCGGTTCCTAAACGTAAAAATGCAACCAATCGATTGTCGTATTCAGAATCTCCTTCGGCGTCAGGCAAGGGTGGGTTTCCTGGAATGGATTCAGCATGAATAAACATTCTAATCTTTTTGTATTGACGCATATCCAAATTCACGTTTTTAAAAATACCCCTTGCATCCATAGGTTGCAAGTCACATATCCGAAAGGCAAGAGATTGTTCGTTTTGACGAACGATGGTGTTGTTATTATTGATTTGTTCTCGTTGAATATCTGGGGGTAAAACATAATTGACAGGTATTCTGTTTTCATTTTCTAATATGTTCACAGTGCTTATGTCTACTGTAGTATTTTGATTGCCAAGCACCTCTTCATTTAGCTGTTTGGTATATTGGCGCCAATCTCCACGAACTAAATCTAATGTGCCAAAACGAAAAACTACTGGCTGATCAAATTTATGTAACAACATGCGCATAAATCGAATCGATCGGAGGTCTTCTATGGCATTGACAGATTTAAAATAGGGTTCATAAATAGTTTCTTCATAATACCCTTTTTGGATTGGAATTTTAAATTGTAACCAACGTGTGTTAATTTCATCTCCGTTTGGCACTAGAACTTTTACATTATCTCGTACATCAGTCACAAAAGGGTGATTTCCAACTGCCATAGATTTTCGAATAGGTATCCTATATTCAAAATAGCTATCTATCGTATTCATACTTTGATCTCGATTGATATCTTCCGTATCGGGTTCTGTGGTATTTCCTCGATCGGTATCGGAAAAACTAATTGGAGTATTGCCATCTGTGCCATTATAATTTTTATACCGTTCTAAAATATTTCCTGAAGCTTTAATATAATATTCATAATTGTCTCCGGCGGGGTCATTGGTGGGTCCATTGTTGTAAATATTGAATTCCTCACTATCAGAAAGTCCATCTAAACCAACATCTTGTCTTTCTCTATCTTCAGCTTCAGTATTGAATGCATATACCAACGATTGAGTGGCAGGCACTTTGCCCCACTCTGTCTCATAAGTAGCGGTATTTTCTGTGGCTCCAGGCAGTCCGTTTTCAAATTGTTTTCGTCCATCATCTAGAATGTCCTCAGAAATATTTCCTAAGTGAAAAACAAGGTCGCCTAATTCATCTTCATCAGCTTCAAGATCAGAAAACGTGTCTAGCAACCAAAATTCAATAAACTCTACATTAGCTTGTTCAAAATTGGTAGCATTAATTGAACGTGTAATTCCAGCCCAATGTTCTTTGGATTTTTCTTCAAATGATTCAATTGGTGAATTATTATAAGGGCCTTTCTCATCTGGATAATAAGCTAAATCTAAGGTGTTTTGTACTGTTGTGTTTCCCTGTACTAAATCTTGTTCAGGAAAAATTTCCTTAATAAAAATCCGCCTCGTGGTATTATCAGAAATATCGTTATTATTAATACCAGTCGGTGGGGTTCTACTATAAAATATTCGGTCAATAGAATACCAAGCTAATTTGGATCGCCCATAGCCCCGAGCTAACCCTTTTTCTTCAGCTCCCAAAACACCATTGATGGGGACACTGGATAAATTCCAAGCATTAAATCCTTTGATATCAATGTTGGTTTGTGCTCCTTCAAAATCATCAATATAGACATTGGTTTCCCCTTGGAGTTGGGTGTTTCTTGGGTTTCTAGCTCTCAAGGCTGCTACCTCCCCTCTGAAGGAAAGTTGCGAAGGGGTGCTTGATTTAACCGTTGTGATTTTGTTTGCCATTCGGGTTAAAAATGGAATTTCTGTTGAGAAATTTGTATTAAAACCCATCATAGTGTTGTTCACTGGCTCAGTACCATAATTAGCTTTTTGAGTTAAAGGGTTTTCGCTCAAATTGACTAGTGTAGCTCCAAAATAAACTCGTTCATTGAGTTGATGAATAATATTAATACCCGAAAATCTTTTATTTTGTTGATTGAAAAAAGAATTATTTTCTACTGAGATATCAATAGGAATGTTGGATGCTTTTAAGCCCTCATCGAGAATTTTAACACGTCCAATTTCATAATTTACAGTATAGTCAAGTCCTTCTTGAAGCAGTCTACCTCCAGCAGTCACTCGAACAGACCCTCTGGGCACATTGAAAGCACCTATAGGAATTCCATCACCTCCTTCAGACTTGTAGCGGCCTTTTAGCTGAAATTTGTTCTTTTCAATGGCTTCAAGGGCTGCTGCCTTTGTCAGGGCATACATTTCTCTAAAAACGTATTTCTTTTGATTGGAGTTAAAAGAATTAACCTGGTCATAATTCTCTTTTGATGTGTTAGGATCGTCTAACAAATCGAAAAGAAACTCTCCAAAAGGTTCGACCTGAGGAAAAATAATTCGCCCAAATTTCGGGTCAATAGTAATCCCAGGCACATAATCAAAAAAGCCATCTCCCTTGGCCGTTAGGTCTTGATAGACATTTAGCCTGTCCAATTGAAAGGTGTTCAACAATACTTGCTGTTCCAACTCTTTTGGCCAAATTTTATTATTAACCGCTGTCATGTAGTTTATTGGAGAAGGATCTGTGTAGAGAATTGAAAGTTTAAAATCTTCTTCTGAAAGTTGAAAGGCTCCTGTGTTGTAAATATTTTTCATCATCAGATCCCAAACAGGTTGCCGAACATCATTAACGCTACTTTTTAACATTTTTACAACCAAATTGTTGGTTTGAACTACAGGCGCTTGTTGTGGATTGTTTTGATTGGAGGTTATTTCAGTTCCAGGCACTCCCCCATTGGCAAACTCTCCCACCTGAAATACTTTTCCCAAATAGGTGTATTGAAAAGCAACTCCTAGAATCTCGTCATTACTCAACCGTTGATTCAAAGAGATATAGCCCAATTGTGGGTGATAAGAATATTCTTGTGGACTTAATTTACGCGCACTTTCAAGCACGGCATAATCATACCCCTCGCGCACTTTTGCACTCGCAGAACCAAAACTATTTTTTACTGTTGCAATATCTCTAATAGACTCGGTGATGAGTCCTCCAAAACCTATCGTTTCTGGATCTAACCGATTTACTCCATTGTCAGGAGGAGCATTTCTATTGGATTCAGTAAAAAAAGGAGTGGAAATTTTATCAAGTCTTGTTTTCTCTGGATTTGCTTCAGCGAGGTCTTGCAAGGCTACTATGTTTCTAACATTTTGAGTGCGGGCTCCTATATTGGTGACCCAAACTTCAATTCTAGTGATTTGAATAGGAGAATTGATATAAGGGTAGGTTTTTAAAAAAGCATCATAATTGTCTCGAAAATATTGAGCCAAAAAATAATGCCGGTCTTCTTCATAATCTAGTGCAAATAAATCAAACTCTTGTAGAGTTCCTCCTCCTTGAGTAGTTATGTTTTGTGATTGAGACCGTTGTTCAGAAAATACACTGGAGATGGTGGTTCTCCCAAATTTTAAATCAGTGCGCACACCAAATAAACTTTGAGCACCTTGAATTAAATTACTATTTATAGGCATACTTACGTTACCAATATCGATATTTTGTAAAATCCCATCCTCAGTCACTTTTCCATTGAGAAAATTAGAAACCCGATTAGAAACCTGTGCTGTGCTGTTGGGTAAATTATTAACTTTATTTTTTAGAGACTCTATTTTTTGTTTTGTTTGTTCGATGGCGACTTTTGCCTCATTGACTCCTTCTCGCACTTCATTAATTGTTCCTTGCGCTTGTTCAAATCGGTTTTGAAATGCTCCAATTTGTCGGCCATAATTATCTGGTAATATTTCTGTAGCATCGGCCAAGGTGGGAGGGTTGAATCTAATTTTTATAAGATTTTGAAAATCAAAGGTAGATTCTGTATCATAATTCGCAATGATTTGTAAACGCTCTCCAATATTTCCCAGCAAACTTAAGCTGATTTGCTGGTCAAAATCAAAACCGAAATTTCTTCTGTCACGAGGAGAACTAATGGGATTGTCTGTTTTTTGATAACGAACTCCTAGATCAATTCCAATAGAACCTTGGGGCACAACGTCTATGCTATTGCTACCAAAAATAGTTTGAAAAAACTTATTGTTAACATATACTTCTGGGAGTAAATTTTTCTGACTTTCTTCAAGATTAGAGCTTTTACCACTTAATGCTGCGATCTTTTCTTGAAAATAACTTTCCATTTGTTCTTTGAGCACTAGTGCTTCAAACTCTTCTAAAGTCAAAACGAGGGGAGTCCCTACAGGATAACCTTCAATTTCTTCAGAAAAAATATACCGCTCTGTTGTGGGGTCATAGGTATACTTGCTTACGATAGATTGAGGCAATGGAATTTTGATCTTCCCCAAATCGGCTCCGGATTGAACATTGTCCTGTGCCCATAGCAATCCATTACATAAGATAAAACACAGAATAAGAAGTTTTCGGAAGCTAAAGGAACAATGTTTATTTAGTAATTGAATTTTTCCAATCAAAATTTATAATTTATTCAAAGCAACCTTTATAAGCTCTTCAATTGAGCTGTTTGGATCACTTTGAATCGCGTTATCAATAACTTTTTCAGCTTGACGTCTGGGGTAACCCAATACCTCTAATGCTGATAACGCTTCTTCTTTGATTGTATTGTTTTTTAGTAGTGGTATTTGTTCACTTTCATAGAGCTGGAGCATCTTGTCTTTAAGCTCAATGAGAACCCTTTGTGCTGTTTTTAGTCCAATCCCTTTTATGCCTTTAATTGTAGCTAAATCTTCATTCACTATAGCCGCATGAATTTCTTGTGGGGCGAGTGAAGATAACATGGTTCTTGCAGTAGCTGCGCCAATGCCAGAAACACTGAGCAATAAACGAAAAATACTCCTTTCCAAAAGGCTGTGAAATCCAAATAATGTGTGTGCATCTTCTCTAATTTGAAGGTGTGTGTAAAGTTTTATTTTTTCTTCATCTTTAATTTGCGAAAAGGTGTGCAATGAAATATGTACTTCATAACCTATGCCATTGCAATCAATCACAAGAGTTGTTGGAGTTTTTTCGACCAGACGGCCAATGAGTTGAGTAATCATCCCTTTACATTTTGTTGTTTTGTCTGAGCATCAATTACAGCAACCGCAGACATATTCACAATTTCTTCTACTGAGGCTCCTAGTTGTAATATATGTATAGGCTCGCTCAAGCCCATTAGAATTGGACCAATAGACAGATTTTCATTTAGTTCTTTCATTAACTTGTAGGTGATATTTGCAGCATCAAGATTTGGAAAAATGAGTGTATTTACGTTCTTATTGGACAAGCCTGAAAAAGGAAAACGTTCCTCTAACAATTTCTTGTTAAAAGCAAAATCGGATTGTATAGGTCCGTCTACAATGAGTTCAGGGTTTGTTCTGTGAAGTAATTTGACTGCCTGCGATACTTTTTTAGCTTGAGGGAAGCGGGTAGATCCAAAATTGGAAAAAGAGAGCATACCTAACACTGGTTTAATACCAAACATAGCCACCGTTTTAGCTGTCATTTTTGCAATGGTAGCTAATTCTTTAGCGTTTGGTTCTACATTAATAGTGGTGTCTGACAGAAAGATAGGGCCCCTTTTTGTCAGCATTAAATTGGTGGCTGCTACTCGTCTTACTCCTTTGGCTCTTGGAATAATCTCTAAAATGGGTTTTACTACCGTTGGGTAATTTCTTGAATAACCCGAAATCATAGCATCTGCATCACCGTTTTGGACCATCATTGCTGCAAAATAATTTCTTTCACTCATCAGTCTTTCCGCATCATAAAGAGTATACCCCTTTCGCTGCTGTGCTTTCCAAAATAATTTCGCATACTTTTCACGTAAGGGTTGATAAGAGTCATCTTTTGGGTCAATAATTTCAACCTTTGCCCCATAATCTAACTTGTTTTTTAAAGTTTCTATCATGGCTTTATTTCCGAGCAGTACGGGAGTTCCCATTTTTTCTTCTTGAACAATTTGAGCTGCTTTCAAAACGTCCAAACAATCTGCTTCAGCATAGACAATTTTTTTAGGTTTTGCTTTTGCTCTATCCTGCATTAGTCGGATCAATTTCTGGTCACTGCCTAAAAGTGCTTCAAGGGACTCTTCATAGTTTTTCCAATTCTCTATGGGCTGGGTTGCAACTCCTGATTCCATTGCTGCTTTTGCAACTGCTGGAGGTATTTTAGTTATCAAACGAGGATCAAAAGGCTTTGGAATTATGTAGGCTTTGCCAAAACGTAGGCGCGTTTCATCATAGGCAACATTGACTTGCTCAGGAACAGGCTCCTTAGCTAATTCGGCTAGTGCTTTAACAGCAGCCATTTTCATTGCTTCATTGATCTTAGTGGCACGTACATCTAATGCCCCTCTAAAAATAAAAGGAAACCCTAAAACATTGTTTACCTGATTTGGGTAGTCTGATCGACCCGTGGCCATGATGACATCTTTTCTCGTCTCACAAGCCAACTGATAATCAATTTCTGGATCTGGATTTGCCATGGCAAAAACAATAGGATTTTTTGCCATAGAATTTAGCATCTCTACCGTTAAAAGCTTCGGTTTTGAAAGACCAATAAAGACATCTGCTCCCTTCACCGCATCACCTAGAGTATCTATTTTTTCTTGAGTAGCAAAAAACGCTTTTTCAGGGGTGAGGTGTTCTCTATCTGCACGAATAACTCCCTTAGAATCTACCATTAGGATGCGTTTTTTGAGTACACCAAAGGCCATATATAATTTTGAACATGAAATTGCAGCAGCTCCAGCTCCAGAGACAACAACTTTAAGCTCTTCCATTTTCTTTTGACTCAATTCAGCGGCATTTAAAAGCGCGGCGCAAGAAATGATGGCTGTTCCATGTTGGTCATCATGCATTACTGGAATGTCCAACTCCTCTTTTAATCTTCTTTCAATTTCAAAGGCTTCTGGAGCCTTTATATCTTCTAGATTAATGCCGCCAAAAGTTGGAGAAATGGCTTTGATGGCCTGAATAAATTGTTCGGGGTCTTTGGCATCAACTTCTATATCAAAAACATCTATTCCAGCAAAAATTTTAAACAATAGAGCTTTTCCCTCCATCACTGGTTTTGAGGCATTTGGACCAATATCTCCTAAGCCTAAAACAGCCGTCCCGTTTGAAATAACAGCAACTAAATTTCCTTTATTGGTATATTTATAAACCGAAGCTTTTTCTTTTTCTATTTCTAAACAAGGATGTGCAACGCCAGGAGAATAAGCCAAAGATAAATCTCTTTGAGTACGATAGTTTTTGGTAGGAATGACTTCTGTTTTACCAGGTTTGGGTTTGGCATGATATTCCAATGCGGACCTTCTATGTTGGTCTTTTTTCATTCTTTGGGTTTAAAACAAAGGTATTAAATTGAAACGACTTCAATTTTTCAAAAAACTGAAAACTGGGATTATATTTTAACTCGTAAAGAAAATAATCCTCCAAGAATTAGAAATAGCCCTGCTAGACGAATTACGTTGATAGGGTTTTCACCCAGAACGCCATAAACAAAATACTGCATACTGACAATTTGGATGATCATTGGTATGACGATGAACATATTAAATATGCCCATATAGACCCCTGTTTTTTCTGATGGAATAGAGGCTGCCAGCATTTGATAGGGCATCGCCATCATGCTAGCCCATGTGATACCCAGTCCAAAAGAAAACAAATATATTTGAGACACTGCAATGCCTGATCCAAAAGGATTTGGAATAGTAAAAAGTATAGTTGTGTCATCCAAAAATGGCATAGCAAGAAGTGCAGATCCACCTATTGCTAAACTTATGAAGTGAAGTTGTTTGGCACCAAATTTTCGTGCAATGGGTATCATGGCGAAAGCAATTAAAAAACAGATGATATTATAGGTGCCATTCAAATTGCCAGTGAGCAATTGAGCTTGATTAAAATAAGTTGTTGATTGATCTAGCGTATTATAGAGAGAAAGAGACAATGCGGATGTGAGATATTGCCAATAACAGAACATGGCATACCAAGGAAAAAACATAACAGGAATGAGTTGTTTCATGGTGAGTGGCATTTCCTTTATGGCTATTCCAATGTCTTTTAGTGTTCTAATAACAGGGTTCCCCAATTTTTTTGCTTCTTTAATTCTCTCTAATTCTTCTTGGGTTGGTGGATATTCTGAAGTAGTAAAAACAGTCACTAAGATAGTCGCAATTGAGGCAAAGGCACCAATACCAAATGCCCAATAGGTTGAAACAGGAATGCCATTTTCCATTTTGTCACTTAAAGCTAAAATGCCAAAAGAAACTAATAGAGCGGGTGTAAAGTTTGCCATAGTGGTTCCTAGTCCAGTGAAGAAACTTTGCATGAGAAAGCCAATGGAGTGTTGTTTTTTATCTAATTTATCTGATATAAAAGCTCGATAGGGTTCTAAAGCTATATTGTTTGCAGCATCTAAAATCCAGAGGAGACTGGCGGCCATCCATATGGTACTAGAATAGGGCATTGATACCAAAGCGATACTTGCTATGACAGCTCCAATAAGAAAAAAGGGCTTTCTTCTTCCAAATCTTACAGACCAAGTTCCATCACTAATGGCACCAATTATGGGTTGCACTATTAGACCTGTAACTGGACCTGCTAACCACAACATTGGCAACTCAGATTCTTCAGCCCCAAGATATTTGTATATGGCACTCATATTACTTTGCTGCAATCCAAAACTGAATTGAACACCAAAGAATCCAAAGTTCATAGTTAGAATTTGCCAGAAAGAAAGATGCTTTTTATTCATTCAGGGCTATTGGACGGCAACAGTTGTCGAACTATTTTTTTTCAATGTTTGAATATTTTCAACAATATAATCCCCTACGCGTTGTCCCTGGCGAACGCCTTCTTCAATAGCCATCATATAATGTATTCCTCCATAAAGTCTAGAAATGGCGGCTTCTTCTGAAGCTTGAATAAAGGAATTATAGCTTCTGTCTGGTAAACCATAGGCTGACTCTGTTGTATCAACAAAAGAAAAATTTGGTCCATAAACATCTGTCAATGCTAATGCGGCAGCTCTAGAAATTACTGAATGACCACTGGTATATTCTGGAAATGGTGGTGTTTGTAATAACGGAAGCCATTCCTCATCATAATAAGCATTTATCAATGTTTCAGGACGTACTACCAATGTTTTCCATTTTTCATCCCAACAACTAATGAAAGCATCAAAAAGGGCGATGGTCACATTGGCAAAAGCATTTACGGTTTCATCAAAACTACTATTTGCTGTTCGTGCCGCAATACCAGTGATGCCAATCCAATGGCCACCGGGGGTAATTTTTTTGGTAGCAAACATGGCGTGCCCTCGGTGATGGGTGACATAGGGGTTGCAATCCCAAAATTTTGCAATTTCTACTTGCTCATCGTTGAGGCCTTTACCTATTTCATATACTTCAAATAATTGTTTTTGAAAAGGGCTGCCCTCTTTGAGGTCAAATTTTAGGGGTGGTTTGGCTGGAAACTGGTTGGCCGAATCTAAAACCATCGTTCTAATTTCTTTCCAATGAGGTTCAATTCCATCCATATAGTCTGGAGGAGTGGGTTTCCAATATTCAGGAGGATCTAAAATAGTGTATTTAGGAAAGGTTCTAGTTTGGTTGTAGAGGTCTTTACTTGCCCACATCATAATGTGTTCTGCTACTTTTATTCCAAACTTTTTAGAATTTGCCTTTAATGCTCTAGGAACTCCCATTTCCTTTAATTCCATTTCAAATGATTCTTGGAATTGAGCAATTTTATCTTCCGAAAAAATAAGTTCTTTCCCAACTGCATTGAAGGCATAAAGTGCTGCCATATGGGGACTTATATTTTCATCTTCTGTCTTTGGAATTGGAGGTAAATGTGCTATTTGCCCACTTAATGAGTTGTATTTTTCTGGCATTGATTGGGCTAAAATCTCATAGGCAGCAATGGTGGGATAGAGATAGACCCTTGAAGCTACTGGAGGTGAAAAAATATCGTAGACTACAATATCTGAGAGGTTTTGTATTGCTTTTTGAAAAAGCTCGGGATTTTCTAATTGCTTTGGTTCAAAAGGAGGCCTGCATCCTACGACAAATGCTACTAAGAAAAGGCCCTGTAAGATTTGCTTTTTCATAAGCGCTGGAGTTTTATTCTTTTTTCTTTAATAAATAGGAATTGTCATTATTGGTTATAACAACAAAATCGTCATTATCTAATTGTACAATTTTTTTTGCAATGGTACCCAAAGGTAAGGGAAACCGTTGGTAACTTGCAAAATTTTGAATGGTTGAATCATAAAAGTTAAACAAACCTCCTGCATTGGCTAAAGAAGGACCTAGTTCAGCTACATTGATATTATTGTTTCCTACAAAGGCAAGTGTACCTGTTGTAGCATTAAAACTAAAATCTTCAATACTACTCTTCTGTGCCTCATTTGGGAGGGGTTTGGCTTCAAATGATGTTCCTCCTTGGTTTAGAAAAATCATAGAACGCAATTCCACCAAGCGTTTTGTTTGAAGAATATTGGATGGTTTTCTATCTACTAACGTTTCGATGCTATTTACCTTAGCAAAATCATTGTAAGAAGTAAATCTTTTTTTGATGCCTGGTAGTTGAGATGACAGCTTATCTTTTGAAGCAAAGGGTATGGTTGTTTTTCCATATACATAAAAAATAATTGGGTCTGCTTGCTTATTGTTGTCAAAATCATCCAAATATAGAACTATAGGCTTTTCAAGACTTGCATCCCACTTTAAATTTGATCCTGCATTACCAGCAACAATATCTAAAAACCCGTCCTTATTGAAGTCTTCCACGAGAACGGTATTCCATAGCCCCTGTGTAGCTGCCAAACCGTATGCTGCTGTCTGATTTTCGAAGGCTTTACCTTCTTGATTGATTAAAATGGTTATGGGCATCCAGTCTCCCACTAAAATTAAATCTAAATAATCATCTTGGTTTAGATCTATCCATTGGGCATCTGTTATCATTCCCCATTGCTTTCGGTCAAACATTTTCATGGCCCTACCCGCTTCATTTTGAACAATAAAACTTTTTGGTGTTAATCCATAAGCGCCCGTAATACTTCTGCTGCCTATAAAATAGTCTGGGTTTTGATCGTTATCAAAATCAGCAATAGCCACACAGCCTGTGTTGGTTTGTGGCAATGAAATAGGCGCTCTTTTAAAAATTCCTTTTCCATCGTTGACATAGATACGATCTTCATAAGCTGGGTTGGGAGATATTACTTCATTTCCACCACTTCCAACATATAAGTCTAGATCTCCATCTTTGTCAATATCAATACTAGCCACCGTAACATCTTCAAAGCCTCTATCGCGATCAAAATCTGGAATAAATTGATTTTTAAATGTTCCTTGCTTTGTTCCTAATAAAATTTGGGCGGGTTGTTGGCTTGCACCTCCAATAAAAAAATCTTTTATCTCATCTTGATTAAAATCAGCATAAAGAACTGCAGGACCTTCTCTAGACAATCGTTCTGGGACTAGTTGTTCTTTTTCTTCGTCATAGTAATTATTTTCTATGTGCTTGAAAGGAAAAAGATCAAGTTCAAATTGTTCGTTTACCACTTTTTCTTGAAAACGAGAGGGTTTTTGAACTGATGGATTTATGACGATCAACCGATCATCAAATTGTTTTAGCCATTGTTCAGTTCCGTTTGGCCAAAGAACTTTTAATGAATCTAATAAACCTTGAGGGGGAAGCGCAAAATGAATTTTAGAACTTGATGCAGATTGAAAACCTCTGACGGTTTGATGTTCTTTTATTGTGGTATACGCATTAGTGTAAAAAAACAATTTTGTTCCTACCACGTTAGGACAGTTTTCATTTGGCTTTAAGACAAAAGTGAAACTTTGATTTCCCTCTTTTTTATTTTCTAAAATTTGAGCAGGTGTGTCTATATTGTTTAGAATCAAGTCCAAGTCGCCATCATTATCTAGATCGCTGTAGGCTGCCCCTGTGGTATAGCCAGGAGTACCAATGGCAGATTTTTCAATGCTTTCAAAACCAAGTTTTCCTTTGTTATGAATTAAAAGATTTGGAATCTCAAGGGTAGGCATTTCATTGATGATTTTTTTTCTGATTTTGTCTTTTTTAGTTTGCTCAAACTGGCTATAATTTGTGTTACTTAAGTAGTTGATATAATCTAAATCGTTTGGCCTTTTTACAATCCCATTAGGCACAAAAATGTCATTCCACCCATCGTTGTCAAAATCAGCTAGAAGCACACCCCAACTCCAGTCTGTAGCAAAGGTTTTTGTTTGAAGTGCTAGATCAGAAAAAGTTGTATCGCCATTGTTGATTTGTAAATGATTTCTCGCAAACTGAGGTCTAAACCCATACCGCTCTTTAATCCTTATGACCTGATCTGTATCTTCCCCTCCCGATTTTAAAAGAATTTCTGCAGCAAAGGGAAGCATGTCTGTAGTAAAAAAATCAAGGAATCCATCGTTATTCATGTCGGCTATATCAATTCCCATGGTGAACCTAGAAGTATGGCTGGTATAAAACTCAATAGATTCGGTGAATGTTTTATCACCATTATTGATGTAGAGATAGTCGTTTTCATGAAAATCATTACCTACATAAATATCGGGCAAACCGTCCATATTAAAATCTGAAATCCCAACAGCCAAGCCATAACCCAATGCACTGCTGTAAATTCCTGAAGATTCAGTGACCTCTTCAAAAGTGCCTGACTCATTCATCTTATTTTCATAGAATCGATCGCCAGCAAGTGTATTTGGAATTTTCCGTGCTTTTGTATTTCCATAACTTCTGACTGAATGAATATTATGATTCAATAAATAAAGATCTAAATCTCCATCTTGGTCATAGTCTAAAAAGGCGGCCTGCGTTGAAAAGCCTGAAAAATCTAAATTAACTTCTGAAGCAGCTTCTGTAAAAGTCAAATCGCCGTTGTTTAAATAGAGTTCATTATGAGATTGTAACTCATTAAACTGTCCTACTTTGCATACATAAATATCTATATAGCCATCGTTGTTGACATCTTGCATGCTCACTCCCGTGGACCAAGAGGGTTTTTGATTCAAACCAGCAGCAGTTGATATGTCTTTAAATTGCATATTCCCCAGGTTGAGATAAAGTTTATCGGGGAGTTGATTGGCGGCAAAATAAAGGTCGTCTAGGCCATCATTATTGATGTCTCCTACACTCACTCCACCTCCATTGTAGTAATAGAGATATTCAATGATATTTAGTGAAGAGGTGTCTGTCAATTTATTTTCGAAAGTTATCCCAGTTTTTTTTGAGGATAAAACTTCCATCTTGAAAGTATTGTTTTGCAGAGGTTCAACAGGTGCATTGTTACACCCAATAATGGCAATACATAGAAGAATTATACTTTTTCTAGCTATCATTCTTGTGGTTTTAAAATAGCCACACTTTCGTTGGATCGAAAGACATAAATGGAATTATCAACTATTTTGATATCTCTCACTTCTCCACGGACAAAAAAGTCTTGTGTGTTGTTTGTTATCATTAACTCTCCATCAATATTCTCTAAATAAATGCCATGGCTAGCATCATAGATACCGACTTCAGGTTTCACACGATATAAGTTACCACCCATAACAATATCAGCATCTCCGTCTGAATCAAAATCTCCATGAGCAATAGCATAGATTGGACTGAGTTGTGCTTCAAGAGGTAAAGGTTTAGCCAAGAAATTGAAATTACCTTGGTTTATAAACAGAGTTGTTGCAAGTGTATTGACTTTGAGCACTTCCATTCCTTCTTGCTCTTGGGGTGTGAAAATTTGATTGAAATCCGCATTTTTAAATGTCTGATAATTAGGGAATTTCTTTTTGAGGCTTTTCACTTGATCTATCAATGTATGTCTAAGGGCATAGGGCATATCACGTTTTTCCTTATTGGTAAAGGTTAAAATACCTTCAACAGATCCGTTTCGATCAAAATCGTTGAGATATAATTTAATCGGTTGAGAGGGAGTTGCTTTAAATCGAGAATTTAAACCATGGTTTCCAGCCAAAATATCTAGGTCACCGTCATTGTCAACATCAAACAAATGTAAGGTATTCCACCACCCCTTGAAGGAGGATAGCGCATGGTTTTTTAGGGGAGAAAATTGACCGTTGTTATTTTCGAAAATTTCAATTCCCATAAATTCTCCTGTAACCATCAAATCTTCATCACCGTCTTGATCCAAATCATAAAAATGAGCATCTGTAAACATTCCAAACGATTGCAAGAAAGGAGCTCTTTTGATGGTTTCATTTTCAAAATTTCCAAATCCGTTATTCATTAATATATAACCAGATCCCGCTTGCCCATAATGTCCTGTAACAATTCGTTCTCCAACAAAAAGATCCAGATTGCCATCATTATCAATATCGGCTGCTCTAACACAACCTGTGCTAATGGGTGCCTCAGAGGCAGGAAACTTTTGAGGAGACATTGAAAAGTTTCCTTTTCCATCATTGAAAAATAAACGATCATAGAGGTAATCGGAATAGGGGCTCATTTCAATACTTCCTGAAGCCAAATAGAGATCTAAATCTCCGTCTTGATCTGCGTCAAAAAGCAGGCTCTCTGTATGCTCTGCTCGAGCAATTTTATTTATGTCTTTTTGTAAAAGTGGAAGCATTCCTTCTTTTGAATTCAGATATACTCTTGAGGGTTGATTTTTTGGTCCTGGTATTATTATATCTTCTCTACCGTCGCCATTGATGTCTCCTTGAGCTACCTCTGGTCCTTCATTGCTGCACATATGATACATTAGGCGTTCTCTATGGAAATCGACAAAATTTGCTTCTTCATGAGTGTAGATTAGTGGAGTATCCTCTACAGGCACAAACAAACTAGGGTTTTTAGTTGGAGTTTCTTTTTTCACTTTGACTACTCTCTGCTCATTTATAATGAACCGTTGGTTGGCTGCAATGTTTTTGAGAAGAGTTTGTTTGCCAAGAGGCCATTTAATTATTAAGTCAACTTGTGTGGCTTCCGCTAAACCGACATGAATGAGCGGGTCAACGCTTGATTGAAATCCTCTCGCAGGTTGCTGCTCAAAATAAAGAGTATCCTTAGAAGTGACTACTTTTATTTTAGTTCCTAAAGCAAAAGTATTTTTTCCTGAACCCTCTAATTGAATTTGGAGGTGATTATGAGATTCTTTTTGTTGATTCTCATAAACAAAGGCTTCCATGTTTACGTTGTTAACGACAAGATCTAAATCTCCATCATTATCTAAATCTGTATACACAGATCCATTAGAGAAACTGGGGGTGTTTAGTCCTAGATTTTTTGCTGCTTCAAACTGAGTGTTTCCTTTATTTATGAAAGCTTGATTAGGTACTTTTTCCGAAGGGATAATATCAATCAATTTTTCAAAATTAACTTTGTTTTCCTCCATCAATGCGTTGACAACCTCTTCATTAGAGATATACTGCAGATAATCTTGATCTGTAAGATCTTTATAAATACCATTAGATACAAAGAGGTCTTTTAGTCCGTCATTGTTCATGTCAAAAAATAGAGCTCCCCAACTCCAATCAGTAGCTTCTACTCCGGCAAAACGCCCCACTTCACTAAAAGTGCCATTGGCATTATTACGATGCAGCATATTGCGTGTAAATTGGTGATGGTAGCCATTTTTAACGTTGTATTGGTAGCGGTTCCAATCTTCAAAAGTGGTTACAGATTTGAGTCGCTGGTAGTCAACAGGAAGCATTTCTGTTACAAAAATATCATTGTCCCCATCATTATCAATATCGGCCATGTCTGCCCCCATTGATGCTCCACTAATCGATTTGATTTGTTCGGTCAATACTTCTTTAAAACTGCCGTTTTGCTGATTGATATAAAGGTAGTCACGCTCAAAAAAATCATTTGAAATAAAAATATCTTCCCAATCATCATTATTAACATCTCCTACAGTAACTCCAAGACCAAAACCAATAACACTTCCATAGATTCCTGCTTGCTCACTAACATCTATAAATTTACCGTTTTCATTGCGCATTAATTTATCACCCCCTAGACGATCTCTTTTAGGGCGCTCATTTCTCCTTAAATCAAAACTACCAATGGCCTGATAAGAGTTATTGAGTAAATAGACATCTAAATCACCATCTTTATCGTAATCAAAAAATACTGCATGAGTTGAAAAGCCTTTATCGTCCAAACCGTATACTGAAGCTTCTTCTGTAAAGGTTCCGTCTTGGTTATTAATAAATAATTCATTTTGTTTATTGTCTCCAGCAACATCTCCAGAATTGCAAACATATATATCTAACCATCCGTCAGCATTAATATCAACCATAGTTACACCTGTTGACCAAGCTTTTGTTCCTGCCACATGGGCATCATTTGTAACCCTTTGAAACTTAAAATCACCTTTATTTAGGTAGAGTTCATTGGGCTTCTGATTGGCTGTAAAATAAAGATCAACCAAACCATCATTATTCACGTCGCCCACGGCGATTCCTCCCCCATTGTAAAAGTTACGATACTTATAAACATTAAAATCATCTGTATAGCTAAGCTCGTTAGAGAAAGTTATACCTGTTTTAGAACTTGGATGAAGTTTAAATTGTGTTTCTTCTTTTGGAGTTCCACAACCCCAAAAAAAGAGCATTCCTATAAATATATTATAGAAAAATATAAACTGCTTCGCCTTAATTGGATTCATCTAAATCATCAATTTTAACTATGATATCTTGTGTATTTTCTACATAAGCTCTAAACCGTCGGTCGCCATCAACTTTTACATAGATTGAAGGAATAGTATCATTTTTTAATTCATATTTAACAAATTCATTTCCACCATACCACCTTTGTATTGAATCAAGTACCCTGGGTAATAATTGTGATGCATGGTAGTCTTCATTCCAAGGAACCCAAAGCACATGAGAAAATATAACCTTCATATTATTGAGTTTTCTTTCTTTATTAAAACCACCAGTATATTCCATAGCAAAGTCATTTTGTTTTTCAGGTGTTTTAGGATCTTGAAAAACATACTTCATAAAAGTATACGACCTTCCTTGTACAACTATTTTATTGTGATTTAAATCCCAACTCTTTTCGTGGTAAGAATCTTTTGATTCCCCTAATCTATAATTAAAGAAAAGAGAATCTTCTTTTACATTTTTCTTTAACTCGCGATCTACCATTTTTTCATACTCTGATTTACAACCTAAAATTGTTAGAGAGAAATGAAGTAATGATATTAAAACCCAAAATTGTTTCATGCTAAATTAACTTTAAGGCTCTAGTTTTATTAGATTTAATGCACTATTGTTAAGACCTATTAGCAGTTTTTTTTGAGATTCCAAATTTACAACTTCCAATTGTCTTATTTGACCTTTGACAGCTAAACTTTCAGGCTGTTCCCATTGCCATTTTGAGGATTCATTTTGATAGTCTAGTTGCCAACCATGAGAGGCATCATATTGACCAAATTGAGGTTTTACTAAAAACTGATTGCCTCCAAAAAAGAGGCTTCCCTTTCCCCTTTTTTCTGCTGCTAGATGATCTATTGCGAAGACTGGTGCATATTGTATTTCAAGAGGTAATTCAATTTTTTCAAACCCAGAATTCTTGCCCACAAAAAGTGTGGTTTCTAGTGTTTGTAGTTCTGTAACCTCACTGTCTGATAATTGCGCTTCAGCAAATAGATCTGGCATTGAAGCCGCTGCATAATTTTCATATTTAAGAGCTCGCTTTTTTAAATAGGGTAATTGAGCAATTAGTTCATCCTTGTCAGCTATGGGGTAGTCTTTTCCATCATTTTGAAAAGTGATAATGGGTTCAAAACTACCGTTTTTATCAAAATCATTTAGAAATAATTTTGTTCCTGGGCTAAAGAAGGTATTAATCCCCATATTCCCAGCAATCAGATCTGGCCTCCCGTCAAAATTTAAATCTTCAACGAAGAGACTATTCCATAATCCCGTTGTTGACTCTAAACCATATTCTTTTGTGCGGTTCACAAAAGTGCCAGATTCATTTATCCAAATACTTATTGGCATCCACTCTCCAACAGCTACCAAATCTAACCAGCCATCTTTATTAAAATCAACTGAAGAAAGATGAGTAATTAACCCAACTTTTTCAAATGAAGGCTGTTGGTTTAAAATAAAGTTTCCAAGTCCATCATTGATCAAAAGATGTAGGTTTCCTTTTTTACCATAAACAGACAAATCAAATCGTTCTCCAATAATAATGTCTTTAAAACCATCTTTATTAAAATCACCTATGGTGACCCCCCCAGTTGAAAAATGAGAATCAAATGGTAGAGATGAACTCTTCTTTAAAAAATGTTTCTCTCCAATATTTTCATAATACCGATCATCCAAAAGGGCAGAAAACCTTGAAAAGGCTCTCCCTCCACTCCCGACAAATAAATCCAAATCTCCGTCACCATCGCCATCAAAAAACTCAGCCACTACATCTTCTGAACCTTTGTCATTTTGAAAAGGATTTGTTATTTTTTGATAAGAACTGCCCTCAGACAATAACAAAGTGGCCGTTTGGTTTTTTGCCCCCCCCACAAAAATATCATCGATTCCATCGGCATTTAGGTCTGCTGTTGCAATTGCAGGGCCTTCATTGTGATACATTTGAGGGATGAGACGTTCACGATTAAAATCAATCCAATTATTTTCCTGATGTACAAAGTCAAGTTTATCCGTAGGTTTAGTTTCTAAACTTGTTGGTTTTGGTAAAATTTTTCCTTTTTCAGGCTCCCAAAACAAGTGAGTTTGATTTGTAGTTAATTGGTCATAACAGCTAATTGCCCCGTTAGGCCATAACACCACCAAACTATCAATAGTTCTTATTTTCCCTACCCCAAAATGTAATCGGTTGGCAATGGAAGATTGAAATCCTCTTGATGGAAATTGTTCTCGCATTTGCTTTTTATTTGCTCCATAATAAATAATGGCCTTTGCCCCTACAGCAAAAGAATTTTTGCTTTTAGATTTTAGCCCTACACTAAAACTTCTTTGATTTAATGTATCGGTGGTATTTTCATATATAAAGCTATTCATGTTTACATTATTAACTACCAAGTCTAAGTCACCGTCATTATCTAAATCACCATAGGCATTTCCGTTGCTGAAACTGGGTGTCCCTAGACCCCAACTGGCAGCTTTTTCCACAAAAATAAAATCACCTTTATTTTGAAAAGCACAATTGGGCACTGCCTTGGAAGGCATAATGTCAATAAGGTTTTTAATCGCATTTTCTTTGTCCTTTAATATATTTTGGACTTGTGCTTCGTTGGCCATGTAGGACAAATAGTCTCGATCTAAAAGATCTTTATAAATTCCGTTGGCCACGAATATATCATTATAACTATCATTATCCATGTCAAAAATTAGTGACGCCCAACTCCATTCGGTAGCTGCTACTCCTGATAGTCTACTCAATTCTAAAAACCCTTCTTTTCCCATATTGCGTTGCATAGCATTTCTTGGAAATTGAGTTCCATACCCGTTTTTTACCATCAACGCATATTTATCCCAAGAATCAAACTTGGCTTTTGTTTTTTGTCTTTGAAGTGTTGCTGGAAGCATTTCAGTTACAAAAAGATCGGCCAACAGGTCATTGTTCACATCGGCAGCATCAGCGCCCATGGCGCCCATGGCGGTAGAATGAAAATATTTTTCTAAAGATTCTTGAAATCCATTGCCCTTGTTTAGATAGAAATAATCTCTCTCAAAAAAATCATTTGAAATATAAAGATCAGGATAGCGGTCGTTATTAAAATCGCTTAAGGTGATTCCTAACCCAAATCCAATCGCACTTGTATAAATCCCCTTTTCTTGACTTACATCTACAAATCGGCCAGCTTGATTTTCGAAAAACTTGTTTCCTTCTCCATTAGGGTCTGGTAGGTCCCGTTGGTCTTTGATTAAATCATAGCCCCCTACAGAGCGAAGTGAATTGTTTAATACATAACAATCTAAATCTCCATCTAAATCTGCATCAAAAAAAGCAGCATGAACGGAAAGACCCAAAACGTCTAGTCCATAGGTCTTAGATTCTTCTTTAAAAGTAAGATCACCTTGATTAATAAATAATTCATTGTGACGGTTATCCCCTCCAGGTTTTCCAGATTTACACACATATAAATCAAGCAATCCGTCACCATTTATATCAGCAAAAGTTGCTCCTGTGGACCACACCCCAGCACAGGCCACACCCGCCTGTGAAGTGATATCTTGGAATTGCCAATTTCCTTTATTTAAAAATAATTTATTATCGACAAGATTGCCTGTGAAATAAACATCTAACAAACCGTCATTGTTAATATCCCCAAGGGCCACCCCCGCCCCATTATAAAAGTTTCTATACGTGTAGGGATTAAAATCTTGGGTATACTCTAGTTGATTGAGAAATTCAATTTGGGTATCGTATCGAAGCTTAAATAAATGCTTTGAAGTTTTTTGACATGAAAAAAAAATAAATAATAACGAGAGAATAAAAACTATCTTTTTCATGCTTACGAAATTAAAAAAATGGGCCATTCTTATAAAGGATGACCCATCTTAAATAGATACTTGATAAAAAAAACTAATTAATACCCTGGATTCTGTGTCAACGTTCCATTACTAGCAGTAATAGCGTCAGTTGGAATAGGCATTAATGTTTTATAATCTGGAGAGGCACTTTTAAATTGCCATGCCTCACCATATTTTCCAAAGCGAATTAAATCAATTCTTCGGAGTGATTCTTGATAGAATTCTCTGCCACGCTCTGCTAAAAATTCATCAGCATCAATGCTTGAGTATTCACTCACCTCAGCACGCTTACGAATTACATTTGTGTCAGGAATAGCCAATGACCAATCGCCAGCAGCACGAGCAAGACCCTCAGCACGATTCATATACATTTCAGATAAACGAATAATTGGGAAGTCATTGCTTTTTTCATTACGTTCAAATTGAGCGTGACTAAATTTGTACATACGAGCTCCACTTTGGCGTTCTGAATCGGGTGCCAATTGGTTAATTTCAGGTGTGTATGCTAAACCGAGTGATTTTTGGCCTGAAGCATCAAAATCATCCGCAGCCCAGTCATTTAATGGTAAACCTGCATAAGAATATTGCTGACCAACTAGGAAGTTAGATTGTTTTCTAACATCTCCGTTTTCATAAGCATTATAAAAAGCCGTTAGGGTTTGATACCCATTCCATGGCTGTGAATCGAAATTAAACGTGAACTGTGATGGTTGGTGTAACCCCATCATATGGAAATTCATTCCAGAACCATTTGTCCCGTCAAAAGGAACTGTCCAAATCAATTCAACATTATCTTGATTATTAGGTGCAAACATTGCTGGATAACCGACCAATTCGTCATTAATCAACATCGGATTAGTGTTGTCTCCAGGGTTAGCTACTTTGGCAAGGTTTTTTACTACTGAATTGGATTTAGTAGTCAATTCATAGGGACCATTGTCTATTACCCATGATGCAGCATCTGCTGCCTCTTGATAACGTGCTGTTCCAGTATATACCTCTGCATTTAAATAGATTCTTGATAAAAGACCCATTGCTGCATATTGGTTGATTCTGTATTTCTTAGAACTTGAATTTAAATCACTATTTGTTAAATCCATAGAAGCACTAACAGCAGTAATTCCCAGTGCAGATAAAATTTCACTTTCGATGAAATTAAACACTTCTACTCTTGAAGACTGAGGGGCGTCTTGCCCAACTGCAGAAACTACTTTAACATTTCCAAAGAGATCCATCAATCTCCAATAGAAAAAGGCTCGTAACACTTTAAGTTGTGCAATTTCATTTGCAGATATTCCTGTTTTCGCAAGTGTAAGGTTGACCTCACTAATTGAATTATAAGCTGTGTTCCAAGTATTTGTGAGTGGACCACTGGCTGCTGTATATTCATGTTTGTGCATGTCTAACCAGATACCCCCGTCATACCAGTCACCTCCTTTTTGTCCAACTTGCATTTCATCTGAAGAAACACTTTGAACAGACCAGTAGTTGTTGTGACCTGCAGTTCCTCCACGAAGTTTTTCGAAAGCTGCTCCGATTTGATCTTGTACTGCTTGTGAGCTTCCATCAGTAGCGGCAATATCTATTGTCACACCAGGAATCGTGGCTCCTTCGGTGAAATCGCTAACCAATTCTTCTTCCAAATCAGTACAGGCAACTACTACTATCGCAAAAATTGATAGTAAACCATAAATTGATTTTTTAAAATTTTTCATAATCAATGTCATTTTCAATTAAAAATTAATATTAAGTCCAAGGGTGATTGTTCTAGCCGTAAAATAATTTGTGCGTCTGTCGATACCAGGTGCTAATACATTACCTCCAGATACAGGTCCTGATGCCACAATATTTCCTCCATCGACAAGAGCAGGCTCAGGATCAATACCCGTATAATTGGTAATCACAAATGCATTTTGAATATTGGCTGAAAGTTGTGCTGCTTGAATAAAAGAACCTTCATTCATATCAAAATTATACGCTACTGTGAGGTTGTCTAACTTTAAGAAGTCTGCTTTCTCAACATATAATGAACTAAACTGAGCTACTGTTAAGGTAGGCTCAGCTAATGATGTGTTCACAAAATTGTAAGAAGACTGACTCGCTAATCGAGGCTCGTAGAAAGCACGGAAAGTATTTACTAAACTATGTCCAAATGCACCTCTGAAAAACGCATTGACACTCCAGTTTCCAAACGATACATTATTTGACCAACCAAGTTCAAGGGTAGGAATACCATTACCTGCAGTTTCAAAGTCTGCATCTTCATCATTCCATTTGTCTTGACTTGTTGTTAGATTTCCATCATTATTAATGTCAGCAAATTTTGGTGAACCGTCTGCATTGACAGACTCAAATCTAGGTGCCCAAATCTGACCAATAGCTTCTCCTGGTCTAATCAATAACATGTTTGTTGCATTTTGCCCTGGTGAACCTAAGTTCGCTGTTATATCACCATTCTCAAGAACATATTCTTCGAGAGTAGTTTTGTAGGTTGAAAGATTTACATTTGTTTGGTAGCTATCAGACACTTCATAGCCTAAATTAAGTTCCAGCCCTTGAGTATTAATCTTACCAGAGTTTTCAAATCGTCTATCAAATCCATACGTTGCCACATCCACTCTCGTTTCAAGAATGAAGTCAGAGATGTCTCTTGTATAAAGATCAAGAGCTCCTGTAAACTTACCACTGCTAAAATCAATTCCTAAGTTGGTTTCTGCTTTTGATTCCCACTTCAAGTCTGGATTAGCTGCACGAGCTTGAGAGGTGTTTCCAGAACCCCCAGAGTCATATCCAAAGTTATAAACTATCTGAGAAAGACCTGTGGGTCCAGGTAGAGATCCTGTTTCACCATATCCAACTCTTATTTTTAATTGATCAAAGTCAGTCCCAAGATAATTGTTTAAGTCTGCTCCTATTCCAAAGGCGGGGAAGGTACCCCATTTGTTTCCTTCACCTAGTTTGGTTGATCCTTCTCTTCTTACCGATGCATTTACATAAATAGCGTCATCAATAACAACATTGGCTCTTCCGAAAAAGGCAATGATTTTATTGTTAGGACCTTTATAACTGTTTGCCGTAATAAAACCAGCGTTGTTTAAATCCTGAGATGCATCAATATTATAACTAAAATCCATTGAATCATCTGGAAAATCTCCTAGTCCAAAACCTCTATTTCTGAAATTATCTTCTTGGTAGGAATACCCTCCAGTAATATTCATATTGAATCCGTCGCTGTCAAGATTATAGGTAGCAAATATTTCATATAAGCTAAACTCAAACCGGTTGTCTTCAAATTCTGCTAATCCCCTTCGTGTAGGACTCAATGCATTACCGCCTTGTAGAGCTGTAACTGGGATGTAGTTTCTGTTGTTGTTTTTAGAAGTTTGACGGGCTGCTCTAAATTGAATATCTAAATAATCTGTTAGGTCATAACCTAAAGATAAATTATAGTTAAGCTCCATTCTTTCTCCTGTTTGCTCGTGTTGTTCTGCAATTGATACAGGGTTAAAACTGTCAAATAATCCAAAGGTTTCAAAATACCCTCCAATCACGTCTCCTGAGTCACCAGGAAAGAAAGGAGAACCAGCAGTATAAATTGGTGCCGTTGGATTAAACAACGTTGCATATTTAAGTACTAAAGGATTTCCAAAACTTGATTGTCTCTGAGTAAAAGAGGCATTGAAATCAACTTTCAATTTATCATTAAGCGCTCTTGTAGAAATATTGGCTCTAGAGTTAAATTGTTCAAAACCAGTATTAATTACAATTCCTTCTTTTTCACGAATATTTGCAGATATTCTGAAGGTAGTATTATTGAACCCTCCTGAGGCAGCAATATTGTGGATTTGAGAAATTGCATTTCTTGTAACTGCTTCAGTCCAGTCAGTATCAGCACCAAGGTCAGATCCTCCAGCAGCTATAAATTCTTCTCTATCCATAATGTCGATTCGGTTGAGAATGCTTGAGCTAGATAATTGACCGTTATAGGTAAGTGATAAATCACCACTTTTTCCACCCTTTGTTGTCACGATTATTACACCCGAAGATCCTCGAGAGCCATAAATCGCAGCGGCTGAACCATCTTTCAATACATTGATAGATTCAATATCATTAGGGTCAACGTTGTCAAGCGAAGCTCCAACTACACCATCAACAACAACAAGAGGTGAAACGTTTGCTCCTACTGTTGATAGACCTCTCAAACGAATGGTTGCGGGTGAATTGGGATTGCCTCCCTTGTTATAAACACTTAAACCAGCGACCTTACCTTGCAATAGTTGAGATGCCTGGTTGATTGGTCCTTTGTTAAACTCTTCTGCGGTCACTTGGACCACAGCGGAAGTAATTTCCTTTTCGTTTTGAGAACCATAACCAGTGACTACTACTTCTTCCAGTTCGTTGTCGGCTGCAAGAGATACTGTTATTTGGTCTTGACCACTAACAGTAATTTCTTGAGTTGTAAAACCAACGAAAGAGAATACTAATACATCACCATCATTGGCGGCAATCGTAAAATTTCCGTCAAAATCAGTGCTTGTACCTGTGTTGGTTCCTTTAATCTGAACTGTTGCACCTGGCAACGGTCCGTCTTCGCTTGTCACAACTCCTGAGATGGATTGTGCATAAACACTTGCACTGACTAAGAGCGCAAGTAGACTTAAGTTAAAACTTAATAGTTTACTTTTCATTTTAGTTGTTTTGTTTTGTTTTTAATTTTATGCTTAAAAAGCACTCTATATTATTTATTAATAATTAACATTTCATTAACCCTTCATATAAAATTCTTAAATTGGCCTCGAAAAGCTTTTCGAAATCAAAATGTTTAACTTTTAATGTCCGAAAAAACAAATGCAAAATCTTACATTAAAGGATATAGCAAAAAAATTAGATCTATCTATTTCAACAGTATCGAAGGCGCTAAAAGATTATCCAGATGTAAGTTGGACTACTAAAAAAAAGGTGCTTGAGTATACTGAAAAAATAAATTTCAAACCTAACGCTCAAGCGTCTTTTTTGCGTACTCAAAAAACAAAAATCATAGGAGTTATTGTCCCCACTATAATCCATCATTTTTTTAGCAATATTGTTGAGGGAATTATATTAATGGCTGAAAAGGGTGGGTATATGGTGATTACCCTCTGTACAGAGGAATCCTTCGAGAAAGAAAAAAAACTTGTCAAAGAATTATTGCAACAAAATGTGGATGGCATTTTCATATCTATTTCACGCGATACCAGAGATATTTCGCATTTACAAGAAGTCATCAATAGAGGAACTACTTTAATTGTGTTTGATCGTATTTCTAAATTTTTAAGTTGCTCTAATGTGATAATCAATAATCGAGAAGCTGCCTATCAATCAACCAAACATCTGATTGATCAAGGCTGTACCTCCATAGCTCACTTTAGAGGTGGTCTCCTGCCACAAATTGCCGTGGATCGTTATTTGGGCTATAGAAAGGCTTTGGAAGATCATGACATTGAATATCGCAGAGAACTGGTAGTAATTTGCCAAAATGCTAGTGAAAAAGAAGGCTACAACAATGCCAAAAAATTATATGATTCTAAAATAAAGTCTGATGGACTTTTCACAATTTCAGATCTTACTGCGGCTGGTGCGATTCGTTTTTATCAGAAAAAAAATATTCGTATTCCACAGGATATTGCCATTGTAGGTTTTAGTAACTGGCAACTGTCTTCTCTTACTACACCCACTATTTCTACGATAGATCAGTCTGGCCAGTTGATTGGAGAGGAAGTGATGAGACTCTTTTTGAAGGAAATAAAACAACACCAAAACAATGAAAAGATTATTTTTCAAACCTCTATAATTCCTTCCAAACTAATAGTTAGGGAATCTTCAACTAGGAAACGATTTATTAAATAGAAAAATCGTATTTACAACTAAAAGGCAATCCTATTGAGATAAAAATCGAATAGTTCTTTGTAATCCCTTAAATCCTTTGCGTTGCACTGCACTGTCATGAAAGAGAGTTTCGAAAACTTCTTCTGTCATTTCCTCCCATTCAATTTCTGAAAGCTTCAAAAGGTCTGGATGCGCTTCAAATTCTACTTCATTGTGTGGTTTGGCAAAACGGTTCCATGGACAAACAGTTTGACAGACATCACATCCAAAAGCCCATTGATCCATTTTTGTTTTAAACTCCTCAGGAATGGCTTCTTTTAGTTCTATTGTTAAATAGGAAATACATTTACTCGCATCTATTTCATAGGGTGTAAGTGCTTCGGTAGGACAAGCATCAATGCACGCAGAACAATTTCCACAATGATCTGTAACTGGGGTATCGTATTCTAGCTCCAAATCTATAATCAACTCGGCTATAAAAAAGAATGATCCTACTTTTTTTGAAATTAAATTGGTGTTTTTTCCTTGCCATCCTAAACCACTTTTGGCTGCCCACACCTTGTCCATCACTGGGGCAGAATCGACAAAAACGCGCCCTTCAACTTCTCCAATTTCATTTTGAATAAAACGAACTAGTTGCTTGAGTTTATTTTTAATCACAAAATGATAATCCTTTCCGTAGGCATAAGAAGAAATTTTAGGTGCCTTTGGATCCTCCTGTTTTTGATCGGTGTGATAATTCAACAAAAGGGAGACAACACTTTTAGCACCTGGAACTAAAAGGCGGGGATCAAGGCGCTTGTCAAAATGACGTTCCATATAGCCCATTTTACCATGTTGTTCTTGACGGAGCCATTGTTCTAATTTTGGAGCTTCTTCTTCTAAAAAGTCAGCTTTAGACACCCCGCATGACAGAAACCCTAAAGCCTGGGCTTTGTCTTTTATAATCTCTGTATACTTTGTCGTTTGATTCATTAAAACAATCCTTCTTGATTGTTTTTCAAGCGGCCCAAGTGTTTATAAGCCAACTCAGTAACTTCTCTGCCCCTAGGTGTGCGAATCAGAAATCCCTGCTGAATCAAAAAGGGTTCGTAGACCTCTTCAATTGTTTCTCCATTTTCAGAAACTGCTGTTGCCAATGTAGTTATACCCACTGGACCACCTTTAAATTTATCAATTAGAGTGGTCAATATTTTGTTGTCCATATCATCCAACCCATGGGTGTCTACTTGAAGGGCTTTTAGGCCATATTGAGTGATTTTTAAATCTATATTACCGTCGCCTTTTATTTGAGCAAAATCACGAATTCGACGCAACAGACCATTGGCTATCCTAGGGGTTCCACGACTGCGTCCTGCAATTTCTATAGCCGCATTTTCAGCAATTGGAACATTTAAAATATGAGCACTTCGCTCTACTATGCTTGAGAGTAATTCTGTGTTATAATATTCTAGTCTATTGCTAATGCCAAAGCGAGCCCGCATGGGAGCCGTAAGTAAACCAGAACGAGTGGTAGCCCCCACTAACGTAAAAGGATTCAAATTGATTTGGACTGTTCTAGCATTAGGCCCACTTTCAATCATAATGTCAATTTTATAGTCCTCCATGGCAGAGTAGAGATATTCTTCTACTATTGGACTCAAACGATGTATTTCGTCAATAAATAAAATATCACGAGTATCTAAATTGGTGAGCAGTCCTGCAAGATCACCTGGCTTATCTAAAACAGGGCCAGAAGTGAGTTTGATACCCACTTCAAGTTCATTGGCCAGTATATGAGCAAGGGTTGTTTTTCCCAATCCTGGGGGGCCATGGAACAGGGTGTGATCTAGAGCTTCTTTTCTTTTGTTGGCTGCAGCAACAAAAACTTGTAAATTTTCTAAAAGAGCTTCCTGCCCTGCAAAATCATCAAAACTCAGTGGGCGAAGCGCACGATCAATATCATGCTCTTCTGAAGACAAATGCTGGCCTGATGCATCTAAATTTTCATTCATTAAATCAAATATACTTCATTCCAAACAAATTAATTGCATCGTTTGCTGTTAGCCCCTCTATCGTGAATCTCAAGGCTAACTTTTAGAAAGCAATAATATGTACTAAAAAAACCTCCAAGCTTTTGAGTTCGGAGGTTCAATTTGATTGAATTGTAAGAGTTAATGCTGCAGTTCTTCCTCGCCTTCTTTTAGGGGGATGTGTTGGGGTACGAAATCTTCTTCCTGGCCAGGTTTAGAGTAGTCATAAGCCCATCGATGAACATGTGGAATTTCACCTTCCCAATTGCCGTGAAAATGCGCTATAGGAGCAGTCCACTCCAACGTATTTGATCGCCATGGGTTTTGTTCTGTTGGTTTGCCATAGAACATACTGTGAATGAAGTTATAGAGAAACACAATCTGAGCTGCTCCGGCAACAAGGGCAAATACAGTGATTAGCACATTGATGTCTGCTAAATCATCAAAATAGGGAAAAGCTGTGTTGGTATAATATCTTCTAGGAAGACCTGCCATCCCGATAAAGTGCATAGGGAAAAAGACCCCATAAGCACAAACTGCTGTGACCCAAAAGTGTACGTAGCCTAAATTTTTATTCATCATTCGTCCAAACATTTTAGGGAACCAATGATAAACGCCAGCAAATAAACCATAGAGTGCAGAAATTCCCATCACCAAATGGAAATGTGCAACCACAAAATAAGTGTCATGAACATTAATGTCTAGAGTACTATCTCCTAAAATAATTCCAGTCAGTCCACCTGTAATAAATGTTGAGACCAAACCGATGGAAAACAGCATTGCTGGATTGAGTTGTAGATTTCCTTTCCAAAGGGTTGTGATATAATTAAAGGCTTTTACAGCTGAAGGAATTGCAATCAATAAGGTGGTGAAAGTAAAGACCGAACCCAAGAAAGGATTCATTCCTGAAATAAACATGTGGTGCCCCCAAACAATAGTTGATAAGAAGGCTATAGCTAAAATAGAAGCTACCATGGCACGATAGCCAAAGATGGGTTTTCTAGCATTGGTTGCAATAATTTCTGAGGTTATACCTAGAGCCGGTAACAATACGATATACACCTCTGGGTGCCCTAAGAACCAAAAAAGGTGTTCGTACAATACGGGTGACCCTCCTTGATAATGTAGTACTTCTCCCTGAATGAAAATGTCTGAAAGAAAAAATGAGGTTCCAAAACTTCGATCCATAATGAGGAGCAAGGCAGCAGAAAGTAATACTGGGAAAGAAACAACTCCAATAATGGCCGTAACGAAAAATGCCCAAATGGTGAGTGGCAGACGCGTCATGCTCATCCCTTTTGTTCTCAGGTTTATTACAGTTACAATATAATTTAATGATCCTAGAAGCGAGGAGGCAATAAAAATTGCCATAGACACCAACCATAGTGTCATTCCTAAACCAGAACCGGGTTGTGCTTGAGGAAGCGCACTCAACGGTGGGTAGATAGTCCAACCTGCTGCTGCAGGGCCTGCTTCAACAAATAGGGAGATGACCATAATGACACTGGAAAGAAAAAATAACCAGAAAGAAATCATGTTTAACAGACCAGAGGCCATATCACGTGCCCCAATTTGCAATGGAATTAAAAGGTTACTGAAAGTTCCACTCAGACCAGCTGTGAGCACGAAAAAAACCATAATGGTTCCGTGAATAGTGACTAAGGCTAAATATACATTTGGATCCATAACCCCGTCTGGAGCCCATTTACCTAATAAAACCTCAAAAACGCCAAAGGGTTGTTCTGGCCAGGCTAATTGTAAACGAAATAGTAAAGACATAGCAATACCAATGATACCCATAAACAATCCCGTGATGAGATATTGTTTTGAGATCATCTTATGATCTTGACTAAAAACATATTTCGTAATAAAAGTTTCTTTGTGATGATGTCCGTGATCCTCCTCGTGTATTTTCGCTGCTACTGTTGACATATCTATTTTTTTTTAAATTTTTATTGAATTACTTCTGCGAAAGTTTGTTGTTCTTCCATCCATTTTTCATACTCCTCTGGAGATTCTACTATAATTTTCATCTGCATATTATAGTGAGAAGCTCCACAAATTTTATTGCAAAGTAACAAATAATCAAATTCATAGGGCTCTAAAGCCTCTTCTCCGTTTGCAATTAGCACTTGACTTTTGTCATAACGAATTTTATTGATCTTTTTTACTTTGTCAATCATGTCGGGGTCATTTCGCATTTGCGTAGTGGTCATGGTAGGTGTGAATGCAAATTCTGTGATCATTCCAGGAACACAATTCATTTGTGCTCTAAAGTGGGGCATATAAGCTGAATGCAATACATCTTGCGAACGCATTTTGAAAATGATTTTTCTTCCCACAGGCAGATGCAATTCTTGAACAACCACATCATCAAAGCCGTTGGGGTCAGTGGCATCAATACCTACAAGGTTGCGCCCATCAAAATCTTGTAAGAACCGAACATTTGCATCTCCCAATACACCGTCTTCTCCAGCATAGCGTGCTTTCCAGTTGAATTGCTGGGCATATAATTCTACAATTAGCGCTTCATCATTTTCTTCTACTGTCATAATATTTGTCCAAGTGTAGAGCCCATAGAGTATTAATCCTGCTAAGGCAATTACTGGAATGATCGTCCATAAAAATTCCAACCTGTCATTGTCTGAATAGAATAAGGCTTTCTTGCCTTTCTTGCCTCTATATTTATAGCCAAAATAATGTAAGAGAGCTTGTGTTATGGTTTGTACAAAAAAGATAATAGCAAAAGAGATCCACAGCAGGCTGTCATAGTCTGAACCGTGCTCAGAGGCGGCCTTTGGGAGGAGCACATCGCCATAGGCCCAAAAGGAATAAATTGTGATTAAATAGATAAAAAGTAAGAAAGCAAAGAGAAGCTTTCCGTTCCAATTGTTGTCATTGTCGTTAGCTACTTGTGTATTTTCACGCTTTGTCTGAGAAAGTTCAAAGATTTTTGTGATTTGCCACAAGCCAATTGCAACTAAAACAAGAATGGTAAGTGTCAAAATGATTGTCATCTATTCTTTAATTTTTTATTAATAATGAAAGCGTTCACTCTCCCCTAAATAGGGATCTCCTTTTGCTAAGAGAGGAGCTTTCGTTAGTGCTTTAAATACAATAAACAAGAACAAGCCTAGGAAAAATAAAAAGCCTCCTATTTCGCTCACTCCAATAAACCATTGTTTGCCAACTGCTGAGGGCATAATCATATTATATACGTCTAAATAATGTCCTAACACAATCACTATCCCAGCCATCACAATAATATAATTAGCTCTTTTATAATCACTGTTCATCAAGATTAAAAGAGGAAAAATAAAATTCATAACTAACATTCCGAAAAAGGGAAGTGAATAATCTTCCATCCGAGTTATAAAATAGGTGACTTCTTCTGGAATGTTGGAATACCAAATCAACATAAATTGGGAAAACCAGAGATAGGTCCAAAAAATACTGATGGCAAACATAAACTTTCCTAAATCATGTATGTGGCTGTCATTCACAAATTCTAAATAGCCTTGGTTTTTAAGATATATTGTGATTAAGGCTATGACAGTAACACCAGTGACAAACATGCTGGCAAAGACATACCATCCAAAAAGCGTGCTGAACCAATGTGGGTCTATAGACATTATCCAATCCCAAGACATAATTGATTCTGTGACAATATAAAAAACTAAAAAGGCAGCAGAAATTCTAAAGTTTTTTTTATGGTTAGAAATATCTCCTTTGGGCGCTGCATCTTGTGCAAGTGAAAATTTTCTTGAGAAAAACCGATATAAAGTCCAACCAGATAAAAAGAAAATCGCTCTTATCATAAAGAAAGGAACATTTAAAAAGCCTACTTTATTTTTTATAATTTCATCATGAGCTACTACCTCTGGATCCATCCAAATGAATAGATGATTCAAATGCATCCCTGAAAGGGCTAGAATAACAATTACAATGATACCCCCTGGCAATAGGTAGGCTGTTATTGCTTCCATCACGCGAAATAAGACGATAGACCAGCCTGCTTGTGCGGCTCTTTGAATTCCATAAAATGCCAAAACGCCAAGTGAAATAATAAAGAAAAACAAAGCCGCTACGTATAGAGCTGCCCAGGGTTTATTTTGTAGTTGATGCAAAAGATGCTCTCCGTGTCCATCATCATGGTTCGTTTCTTCATGACCAGCACTCTCACCATGATGGCTTTCTGCATGGGATGCCTCATAGCCCATTGCTTCATCAGAATCGGTGTGGGTTGATCCTTGTGCATGATTCATTTCTGTTCCATGCCCTTCTCCATGGTGTTCTGTAGTCACCATTGCTTTGGCTTCTTCTACAGTTGTAGGCACTGATAAAAATCCCAAAAGAAGGCCTAAAAAACCAATTCCCATGAGAACAATGGCAAATAATTTTAATTTATTAGGAAGGGTATAGTGCATAGTTTTGCGCAATTATTGAATTAATTTCGTTCTAAGTTCCATAACGTGCTGAGCAATCTGCCAACGTTCTGTGGCATTTACTTGACCCGCATGTGACCCCATAGCGTTTTTTCCATACATAAGAACGTGATAGATACTACCTGGGGTAATGTCGCGATCCGCATAACTAGGGATTCCTAAGAATTTCTCACGCTTCATCAAAATACCTTGACCGTCTCCTTTGCTACCGTGGCATACAGCACAATAAACACCATACAACTCTTTTCCTGCTGCTTTATGCATGTCAGAAATTTCTATGGGAGACAAAAGCTCCGCTTTGGCTGCCTCGTAGCCCTCATTTGTATCTGGAAAATCATAGGGTTCCCATCCTCTGTTGACCGTTCCTTCTACAGGGACTTGTGCTTCAATACCGTTGGCGAAAGCATCAGTGTCTGCATAAGTCTCATACCCTACAGGTTCATACATATTAGGGAAATATTGATAATTGGGCTTAGCAGGATCAAAACAGGCCTGTAAGCTTACTATAAGTACTAGGGCGAAAAGATAACCGTATCGTTTCATTTAGGCTTTGTTTTCAATTAGTGTTATTTCAATAGCTCCTGTTTTTTGTAAAAACTGGGTAAGCTTTTTTTCATCATCATGCACCTCCACGGCAACCAAAAATTTATCGTCTGTGGTTAACGGATTGGGATTTTCAGCCTCCTTAAACGGCCATAGTTTACTTCTCAAATAGAAGGTAATTACCATCAAGTGGGCCGCAAAAAACACTGTCATTTCAAACATTATAGGCACAAAGGCTGGCATGTTTTCTAAATAAGAAAAACTCGGTTTTCCTCCTATGTTCTGAGGCCAATCTTCAATCATAATAAAATTCATCATTGCAATAGACACACCAAGCCCTATGCAACCATATATAAAAGACATTATGGCAATTCTTGTTTCCTCAAGACCCATTGCTTTATCTAGCCCATGGACTGGAAAAGGAGTGTAAACTTCTTCGATATGATGCTTTTCTGATCGAATGTCTTTTACTGCTTTTAAAAGCACATCGTCGTCATCATAAAGCGCATGAATTACTTGATTACTCATTAGCGTCTCTTATTTTTTTATATTTTTCTCCAGAAGCTTTCAAAATAGTCTTGACCTCTGCTTGTGCGATCACTGGAAATGTCCTAGCGTATAATAAAAACAACACAAAGAAAAATCCAATCGTTCCTATAAAAATACCGATGTCAACAAACGTCGGTGAAAACATTGTCCATGAGGAGGGCAAATAGTCTCTATGTAGGGAGGTCACGATAATCACAAAACGTTCAAACCACATTCCAATATTTACCACTATAGAAATGATGAAAGAGAACATAATGCTTGTTCTCAATTTTTTAAACCACATAAATTGAGGTGAAAATACATTGCAAGTCATCATTGACCAATAAGCCCACCAATAAGGCCCTGTGGCACGATTGAGGAACGCATATTGCTCATATTCCACCCCTGAATACCAAGCAATAAATAATTCGGTGATATAGGCCACACCCACAATAGAACCGGTTATCATAATAACAATGTTCATCAATTCAATATGCTGAACGGTGATGTAGTTTTCTAAATGAGATACTTTTCGCATTATTATGAGGAGCGTATTCACCATGGCAAAACCTGAAAAAATAGCCCCTGCAACAAAATAGGGTGGGAAGATAGTAGTATGCCATCCTGGAATAACAGAGGTGGCAAAGTCAAATGATACAATAGTATGAACAGACAATACTAGAGGAGTAGCTAATCCTGCCAACACCAAAGAAACTTCTTCAAAGCGTTGCCAATCTTTGGCTCGTCCACTCCACCCGAAACTCAGTAAACTGTATATTTTCTTTTGAAAAGGTAAAATGGCTCGATCTCGAATCATGGCAAAATCTGGAAGCAATCCAGTCCACCAAAAGACTAGTGAAACAGATAGATAAGTTGAAATAGCAAAAACATCCCACAATAAGGGCGAATTAAAATTCACCCAAAGGGAACCAAAGGTATTCGGAATTGGTAGCACCCAATACGCTAACCAAGGGCGACCCATGTGAATAATAGGAAATAACCCCGCCTGAATTACGGAGAAAATGGTCATTGCCTCTGCTGATCTATTAATAGCCATACGCCATTTTTGTCTGAACAAAAGGAGGACCGCAGAAATTAGTGTTCCGGCATGCCCTATTCCTACCCACCAAACAAAATTGGTGATGTCCCACGCCCAGCCTACAGTCTTGTTCAATCCCCATGTGCCGATTCCAGTAGATATTGTATATATTATACAGCCCACCCCCCAAAAAAGAGCGGTTAGGGCAATACCAAAAACGATCCACCACTGACGGTTGGCCCTCCCTTCAATAGGGGCAGCTACATCAACCGTAACGTCATGATAAGTTTTATCTCCTGTTACGAGTGGTTTCCGGATTGGTGCTTCATAATGTGAGGCCATAAATGAATCTCTAAATTATATGTTTATACGTTTCTCACTTTGGTTTGATACATCACGTTAGGCTTTGTCCCAACGCTTTCAAGAAGATGATACATTCGATCATTTTCTTTCAATTTTGCCACCTGACTCTCCTTATCATTAATATCTCCAAATACCATTGCACCATTGCTACAGGCTGATGAACAAGCTGTTTGAAACTCGCCATCTTTTATTGGTCTTCCTTCAAGTTTTGCGTCTAATATTGTTTTTTGTGTTTTTTGAATACACATGGAGCATTTTTCCATAACTCCTCGAGAGCGAACTACCACATCAGGGTTTAGAACCATACGGCCTAAATCATTGTTCATATGATAATCAAATTCATCATTTTTATTGTATAAGAACCAATTGAAACGACGCACTTTATAAGGACAGTTATTGGCGCAATAGCGAGTTCCCACACATCTGTTATAAGCCATATGATTTTGCCCTTGCCTTCCATGAGAAGAGGCCGCAACAGGGCAAACTGTTTCACAGGGGGCATGATTACAATGTTGACACATAACTGGCTGAAAAGTTACTTGAGGATTTTCTGAGGCCTGTTCCATTTCCCCGAACGTAGTTAAAGAATCTGTTAATCCTGAAATATTATCTACTGTTTCAGCATCCCCTTCAAAAGTTGTTTCGGATGAATAATAGCGATCAATTCGCAACCAATGCATATCCCTAGATTTCCTAATTTCTCGTTTTCCAACGACAGGAACATTGTTTTCAGAGTGACAGGCTATTACACAGGCTCCACACCCGGTGCAAGCATTTAAATCAATCGATAAATTGAAGTGATGCCCGATTGATCGATCAAAAGATTCCCAAATATCAACTTCTGGAGAAGTAACTGCTGTTTCAATATGGTTTTTGGAAACCTTTGGAATAGGATTCCAATATTCTTTATCTTTTGTATTGAATATTTCAAGTGTTGTTTCTTTTACAATATCTCTTCCCATGAGAGTGTTGTGCAATTGAACACAAGCAAACTCATGATACCCTTCGGCTGCTGTAATTGAAACTTCTTGAACTTTTTTAGCTTTGTTATAAAAGAGGTAGGCGTTTACTCCTACTTGCATTTCTTCTTGTAAACCAAGCCGCTCTCCATATCCCAAAGCGAGGCCAACAGAACCGATGGCTTGTCCGGGTTGAATAAGAACGGGAACTTTTAAGGTTTTTTCTCCAACGGTTACATTAGCATAACTTCCATTGAGAGCACCATTGGCGACATTTACATTCTTTAAGCCTATTTTCTTTGCGTCAAGAGCAGATACAGTAAGGTAATTATCCCAACTCACTCTTGAAATAGGGTCTGGAAATTCTTGTAACCAAGGGTTGTTCGCTTGATTACCATCACCCATACCTGTTTTTGTATATAGTACTAACTCGAGTCCACTTGCAGAGGCTGAAGCAAGAGAATTCATTTCTTCAGCTAAATCAGGCAGAGTCTTCTCAACTTCAGTATTTTGAGGGACACTAAAATAACCATCATGCAACACTGAACTCCAATTTTTTCCTTCTAGGATGTTTTCATTCCAATGCTTTTGAATGGTTTCATGAAAATTGATTTTACTCTCAGACCATTGTAATAAAGCATCTTGAAATTGAAGAGTATCAAATAAAGGTCTGATGGTAGGTTGCGCCAATGCATAGTGGCCACGTTTAAATTCATAGTCTCCCCAGCCCTCCAAATAATGAGGTGTTGCTGCAACATACTGACAAACAGCTGCGGTTTCATCTTCCTTCATTGAAAAGGATACTGATAAATCCAATTTTTTTATGCCCTCAGCAACCTCTTGGCCATCTGGCATACTATAAACCGGGTTGATTCCAGCAAAAATTACACCGCCTAGGCTTCCGTCTTTGATGCCGTTTATTACAGGTACTAGTTCAGTGCCATTTTCTTTTCGAATCAGTCGAGGTGAGAGCACATCAATCACTTCGCTTTCCAATAATTGGTTTATTGCTAAAATTAACTTTTGAGCTCCCACGTCTTGAATCCCTGAGATAACTACCGCTTTTTTCCCAGCAGCTTTCAAAGCCTCTATTGCTTTGTCTAACATTTTTTCGTGTACCTCAGAAAGTGAACCTGAAATAGCAGTTCCAGTTAATTTAGCATATAGGTGCGCTAGTATATTTTTTTGAACAGCGGGTGTGGTAGGAAGACGAAAATCAGCCGCTGCACCACTAAGGCTCATGTTGGCTTCAAACTGAAAATGCTGAACCATTTTGGCTTTACCATGACCTTTATGTGGTATACGCACTTTTGAATAGCCGCTGTCAAAACCGCCTCCTTGCCAATCGCCTAAGAAATCTGCACCTATTGAAACAATTGCTGCCGCTTTTGAAAAATCATAATCGGCCAAACCTCGTTCCCCATAGGTAGCCTCAAAAGCATCTACAGCATCTGCCGAAGCTACTGTGTCAAAGTAAACATGCTTGACATTGGGGTATTTTGTCTTAAAATCAGCGATGATTTTTTCTGTGGTAGGACTACTAAAGGTTTGAGTGATTAAAGCTACTTCCTTTCCAGAAGCATTTAATGCTTTTAACCTTGCTCCTACCTGAAGATTAAGATTTACCCAAGAAACGTCTTCACCATTTGCTTTTGGCCCTTGCAATCTATTAATATCATACAAGGATAATACTGAAGCGTGCACCCGAGCATTGGCTCCACCTAACATAGAGGCCTCAGGGTTATTTTCTACCTTTATTGGCCGGCCTTCTCTGGTTTTAATTAAGATACTAGCAAAATCAAAACCATCAGCAATAGCAGTGGCATAATAATTAGCCACACCAGGACGAATCTGTTCGGGTTGAACAACATAGGGAACCGACTTGATCACTGGTCCCTCACAAGCTGCAAGTGAGGCAGCCGCGGTACTAAATCCAACATATTTAAGGAAATCTCTTCTAGAGGTGCTGCTGTCTTTGAGTGTGTTCTCGTCACTCAAAAAAGCGTCAGGTAATTTTGATGCAAATTCATCATTAGCAAGTTTTTGCACTGAAACATTCTCAGGGTTGAGCTGCTCAACTTGCTTCCAATATGTTTTTTTTGATGCCATATACTTTTTTATATCGCTTTTAATAGTGGCATTTGCCACATTCGAGACCACCCATTTGAGCGACGGTCAGGTTTTCAATACCATATTTTGTGGACAGAGCCTTGTGTATTTTTTCATAATAGGCATTGTCTGCTACTTGAACCTTGGTTTCTCTATGACAATTAATACACCATCCCATAGTCAATGGAGAATATTGATACATCACTTCCATTTCCTCCACAGGGCCATGGCACTTTTGACATTCAATTTTTCCAACCTCAACGTGTTGTGAGTGATTGAAATAAGCAAAATCGGGCAGGTTATGAATACGCACCCATTTTACAGGCTGTGATTCACCAGTATAACTTTGGGTATCCTCATCCCAACCTACAGCAGTGTAAAGCTTTTTAATTTCTTTGGTATAAAAATCTTTAGTGTACCCATTGGCCAAATCTTCCTCACCATTATATTCAGCAATATTCTTATGACAATTCATACAAACATTCAATGAAGGTATTCCTGAATGTTTTGATACTCTTGCTGAAGAGTGACAATACTTGCATTCAATTTGATTCGCTCCAGCATGAATTTTGTGAGAATAATGGATTGGCTGTACGGGCATATACCCTTGGTCAATGCCAATTTGCATTAAATAACCATACACAAAATAGGCACTGCTTAAAAGAAGAAACACAACACTAACAAAAACCATAAATTGGTTTTGGACAAAGGCTTTCCAAATGGGTGTTCTTCTAGGCTTTTCAACAGGTGTTATATCTACACCGCTGGCCGCTGCAATTTTGATTAAAGTTTTCTGCACTAAAAACAGCATTACTATCAAAATGGCAAAAACCAATGCCAGAGCGGCTAATATAACATTGTTAGTTATACTTCCTGAACTAGACGCTGCAGCAGCGGCACCTGGAGCAGCAACAGCTGCAACTGGCGCAGGTGGAATATAATCTGTGTAGGCAAGGATGTTATCTATGTCTGTTGTAGAAAGCTGAGGAAATGAAGTCATGACTGATTTGTTGTATTCCTCATATACAGCAACAGCTTGTGGATCACCAGACTTCACCATTGCTGTACTGTTGTTGATCCATTGATAGAGCCACTCGCGGTCATATTTTTCGCTAACACCACGCAGAGCTGGTCCAACAGCGCGTTTGTTGAGTTTATGACAGGCAGCACAATTGGCATTGAAAAGGGATTTACCTGCTTTTATGGCGGCTTCATCCTGCTCTTGGCCTTGTGCAAAAAAAAGTGAAAAAATAAATATAAAAGGAAACAAGGATTTTAATGCAAATCTTGCCTTTTCTATTGGGATATAATTTCTAATAAAGTACAAAGTTTCAATTCTAAAATCAGAACAAAAATAAGACATAGTAGCCTTTTAACAAACGTATCTATTTGTAAAAAGAAATAATTTATAATAGTTCTAAATAACAATTAGATTTTGTTAAATCAAGAGAAGTCTTGGAATAAATTTGTTTTTTTGTGGGCTAACAAAATGCAATGATTGTAGAGTCTTATGGTATATAGGTTTGCATTGTTTTTTCTATTCTTCTCCCTGCTTTGTTCTGGCTATAGTTTAGCACAAACATCAGCTTTAAACATTGAACAGAATGCAAAACTAGACAGCTTGTTAGAGTTGAAAATTGAATGGGACAGAGAAAATTTTGAAAATAGCTACTACACTATACAGATTCACTATGGTTCGTTGCAAAAGGCAGAAGATATTCAGACTCGATTTGAAAAGATTTTCCCAGATATTCCTACTGACTTAAGTTTTGAAACCCCAAATTATAAAGTGCAATCTGGACGTTATAAAAACAAATTGTATGCTCAAAAAACCTTGGATAGTGTCAAGCCTTATTTCCCCTCTGCATTTTTGTTGAAAAGGAAAAAGGCTTTATAGTTTTTTCTTAACTGCAATTTCATGGAAGGCTTCTACAGTGTCGCCTTCTTTAATATCATTGTAATTATTGACTTGAAGACCACAGTCGTATCCTTTAGCCACTTCTTTAACATCATCTTTAAAGCGTTTTAAAGAAGCTAAGTTTCCTGTGAAGACAACAACTCCCTCACGCAATACTCTGACCATAGAATTTCGATAAATTTTTCCTGAAGTGACCATACACCCCGCAATCGTTCCTATTTTTGAGATTTTAAACGTTTCTCTTATTTCGGCCATCCCATTGATTTCTTCTCGCATCTCTGGAGAAAGCATGCCCTCCATAGCATCTTTTACATCATTAATTGCATCATATATGATGGAATATGAACGGATATCAATTTCTTCTTTTTCAGCTAACGAACGAGCATTTCCCATAGGCCTAACATTGAACCCTAAAACTATGGCATCAGAAGCGGAGGCCAACAGTACATCAGATTCTGTAATGGCACCAACCCCTTTATGAATAATTTTTACCTCAATTTCTTTGGTAGAAAGTTTTTGTAATGAATCAGTAAGTGCTTCTACAGATCCATCAACGTCACCTTTCAAAATAATGTTCAATTCTTTAAAATCACCTAAAGCGATTCGTCTACCAATCTCATCGAGTGTGATGTGTCTTTGTGTGCGCACATTTTGTTCTCTTAGCAGTTGGGTTCTCTTAGCAGCTATTTCTTTAGCCTCTCTTTCATCTTCTAACACCACAAAACCATCTCCTGCTTGGGGGGCGCCATCTAATCCAAGCAATGAAACAGGTGTAGCGGGTGGGGCCTGTTTTAGTTTATTGCCTCTTTCATCAAACATTGCTTTAACCTTGCCGCTCTGTTTTCCTGCCAATAAATAATCTCCCATTTTTAAAGTTCCGTTTTGCACAATAACGGTTGAAACATACCCTCTCCCTTTGTCCAAAAAGGCTTCCACAACAGTTCCTTTAGCGTTACGGTTTGGATTGGCTTTAAGTTCTAGCAATTCTGCTTCCAAAAGAACTTTTTCAAGCAACTCCTGGACGCCTGTCCCTTTGAGTGCAGAAATGTCATGAGATTGAATTTTTCCACCCCAATCCTCAACCATCAAGTTCATACCTGCTAGAGATTCTTTAACTTTTTCTGGATCTGCAGTTGGTTTGTCAATTTTATTTATGGCAAAAATAATGGGAACATTTGCCGCTTGTGCATGACTTATAGCCTCTTTTGTCTGAGGCATAATGTTATCATCTGCTGCAACAACAATAATTGCAATATCTGTGACTTGTGCACCTCTCGCTCTCATAGCTGTAAATGCCTCGTGACCTGGGGTATCTAGGAAAGTTATTTTTTGTCCCTTAGGTAAAGTCACTGCATAAGCATCTATATGTTGAGTAATCCCTCCTGATTCTCCCGCAATAACATTTTCTTCTCGAATATAATCCAACAATGAAGTTTTTCCATGGTCAACGTGTCCCATCACAGTAACAATAGGAGCCCTAGCTTCTAGATCATCTGGATGATCTTCTTCATTTTCTATATTCTCTTCTATCTCGGCCTTTTCAAAAGAAACATCAAAACCAAATTCATCTGCAACTATACTTAAGGTTTCTGCATCTAATCTTTGGTTCATTGTTACCATAATACCTAAAGACATACAAGCCGAAATAATTTCAGAAGTGGTCACTTCCATCATTGTGGCGACTTCTCCAACAGTAATAAACTCAGTCACTCTGAGCAGTTTGCTTTCAGCTTCTTGCTGGGCTAATTCTTCTTCTGATTTTTGGCGATGCTGTACTCGTTTATCCCTTCTATATTTGGCTGCTTTTGACTTGCTGGCTTTACCTTGTAGTTTTTCTAGAGTTTCACGTATTTGTTTTTGTACATCTTCATCTTGATTTTCCTCTCTAACCTGTTGTTGTTTTGGTCGAGATTTTGTAGTTTCTTTAGCCTTAGGCATTGGTGGTGCTTCTTTGCTTATTCTTTTTCGCTTTCTTCTCCTTGCGTCTTCAACTGTTTTTTCTTTCTCCTTAACAGCATCTAAATTTACTGTTTGGCCGGTTTGTTTTGGCCCAGATAGTTTTTGATATTTAGTTTGAATCGCTTCTGGAGCAGCAGACTCTTCTGCAGGTTTAGGTGAAGGTGGTGGAGTAACCGTTTTAGGTGCTTTATTTTCTACTACTTTTTCTTCTTTTTTAGGTTGTTGATTTTGAGCTTCTTGAGGTTTTTTAGTCCCTTTTTCTAAATCAATTTTACCTAAGGTTTTGGGTTTTTCTAAGGAAACCCTTGCCGTTTTTATCACTTCAGCTTGTGCCGCTTTTTCAATGCGCTCAAGCTCCTTTTTTTCTTGAATGATACGAAGGCTTTCCTTTTCCTTTCGTTTCTCTTCACTAACTTCTTGAGAAGCATCTTTTTTTGATTTGTCTGTTGCAAATTCCGACAATAAAACTTGATAGACTTCTTCAGTAATTTTTGCTGTTGGCCTTGGCTCAACTTCAAACCCCTTCTGATTCAAAAATTCAACAACCCTATCTAAGGATATATTGAGTTCTCTGAGAACTTTATTAAGTCGAATATTGGGTTGGTTTGTCATATATATGCCTTGTTCTTGGTGATAAAAATAGAAATAATTTTAGCAGCCTATTCTTCAAATTCTGTTTTAAGGATTTTAATTACCTCTTTTATTGTTTCTTCTTCTAAGTCTGTTCTTTTAATTAATTCGTCTGAATCAAGTTCTAAAATACTTTTTGCAGTGTCTAAGCCTACCTTCTTAAACTCTTGTATTACCCATTCATCGATCTCATCTGAAAATTCTTTCAATTCAACGTCTTCTTCGACACCTTCTCTAAATACATCAATTTCATAACCAGTTAATTTTCCTGCTAAGCGAATGTTAGTGCCTCCTTTTCCAATGGCTTTAGATACTTCCTCTGGATTGAGAATAACTTTAACCCGTTTGTTTTCTTCATCAATCTTTAGGGAGTTGACTTTTGCTGGACTTAATGCCCTTGAAATAAATAATTGAAGATTGTTTGTATAGTTGATCACATCAATGTTTTCATTGCCTAACTCTCTCACAATTCCATGTATACGAGAACCCTTCATTCCAACACAGGCGCCTACAGGATCAATTCTATCATCATAAGAATCTACCGCAACTTTTGCTTTTTCACCAGGGATTCTAACCGCTTTTTTGATCGTGATTAGACCATCAAAAACTTCTGGAATTTCTTGTTCAAACAATTTTTCAAGAAAAATTGGAGATGTTCTTGACAGGATGATCCGGGGTTTATTTCCACGCAATTCAACACTATCAATGACTCCTCGCACATTGTCCCCTTTTCTAAAAAAATCATTTGGAATTTGACGGTCTTTTGGCAAAATAATCTCATTACCATCCTCATCCAGCAAAATTATTTCTCTGTTACGAATGTGGTGAACTTCTGCGGTGTAGATTTCTCCCTCTCTATCCTTAAATATTTTAAATGTATTGGTGCTATCGTGTTCAAAAATTTTGGCAACCAAATTTTGCCTTAAAAATTGAATGGCTCGTCTCCCTAAATCAATTAATTTGACTTCTTCAGAAACATCTTCACCAACTTCAAAATCGGGCTCAATATTTTGTGCTTCTGTTAGAGCGATCTCTTGATTGGGGTCTTCAACCGCACCATCTTCTACAACAATCCGATTACGCCATATTTCAAGATCACCTTTGTCTGGATTAATAATAATATCAAAATTTTCGTCAGAACCAAATTTCCGGCGAAGGGTGTTTCGAAAAACATCTTCTAAAATTACCATAAGGGTAACTCGATCAATTAGTTTTTCGTCTTTAAACTCTGAAAATGAATCAATTAGTGCTAAATTTTCCATGGTTTTTTGATCAATTATATAATAACTTTTGCTCGGTTTATACTCTCGTAACTAAAAGTTTTTTTTTTGATTACTGTTATTTTTCCTTTTCCAATTGGTTTGGGTTCTCTTTGTTTCCATTCTAGTGCAATTTGATTTTCTGTTGCCTCAACCAAAACTCCATTGATGGGTTTTTCTCCAATAGCTTCCACTTCGAGTTGACGACCAATATTTTTAAAAAACTGTCGTTTTTGCACCAAAGGGCTTCCAACACCTGCTGAAGACACTTCTAAAGCAAAATCGTGCTTTTCACGGTCGAGCTGGTGTTCGATGGATCGACTAAAATTCATGCAATCCTCCAAGTGCACTTCAGGGTCTCCATCTAAAATAATTTTAATTGATTTGTCTGCACCTGTCTTTAAATCAATCAAAAATAAATGGGACATTTCTTTCAATGTTGCGTCTACCAGTTCCGAAACTTCTGCTTTAAAATTCATCGTAAAAAAAAGAGGGACTCTAGGGTCGCCTCTGTTTATTTTTCCAAATGCCCTGCAAATATAGCATTTTTCTATAATATAACTAGTTTTTCAAATGTACTGCGTTTTACTTTGCAGAAAGTTTCTAACTCTAATAACCATTAATTATATTTGAAAAAATTGTTATAGAAGATGAATGTTAGAGATCGCATCTCGGGTTGGGTATTTGCAAAACCCAAAAAAAATAATAAAACACCTTTTGAACGCCTTTTTGAAGTATTTAAAGAATTAATTATTCATACTTCAGGTGACTTTGATGAAGCCATAGATTGGCTTAGAGAACTTGACAAAGAATATCAACTCACCACTCCAGAATATACCATAGAAAATTTTATTGAAGACCTTTTGCGCAAAGGATACATCCAACAAAAACCTGATCAAAAAGGACAAGGACAAGGACAAGGCAAAGGATCTGGTATGGGTATATCAGCTAAAACAGAAAAACTTCTACGAGAATATGCATTGAAACAAATATTTGGTCAACTACAAAAATCAAAAAAAGGCAATCATAAGACGGCACATATAGGGAACAATCATGAAGACGCAGGGCAATTAAGACCTTTTGAATTTGGCGATCCCCTAGAGCGTATTGAAATGACAGAAAGCATAAAAAATGCACAAATAAATTCTGGATTATCAGATTTTCAATTAACACAAGAGGATTTAGTTGTTCAACAGCACTATCATAGTGCTCAAATGAGCACCGTTTTAATGATTGACATTAGCCATAGTATGATTCTCTATGGAGAAGACCGAATAACTCCGGCAAAAAAAGTAGCGCTCGCCCTTTCAGAACTTATATTAACCCGCTATCCCAAAGATACGCTAGATATTTTAGTTTTTGGAAATGATGCACGACCCATTTCCCTCAAGGATTTACCCTACCTGGAGGTTGGCCCTTTCCATACTAACACAGTTGCTGGGCTTGAATTGGCCATGGATATTTTACGAAGAAAAAAAGGAGCCAATAAGCAAATATTCATGATTACAGACGGCAAACCCAGTTGTCTAAAAATGCCTGATGGTAGCTATTATAAAAATAGTGCAGGTCTTGATGAACACATCACAGAAAAATGTTTTACTAAGGCAAAACAGGCACGTAAATTAAATATTCCTATCACAACTTTTATGATCGCTTCTGACCCCTATTTACAACGTTTTGTAGAGCAATTTACAATGGCTAACCAAGGGAAAGCATTTTACACCGGACTAGATGGATTGGGCCAAATGATTTTTGAAGACTATGAAAAAAACAGAAAAAAAAGATTTAAATAACCATGGACCTAACTAATATCAAAACGCTGGGAGCATTGAAATCCAGTGATTACAAATCCTTGACAATTCAAGAGGAAATAGCTAAAAATTTAAAAGAGAAAATTCGAAATAAGCAAAGAACTTTTGAAGGTATTTTGGGATATGAGAATACAGTAATTCCAGATGTAGAAAGAGCCCTATTGTCAGGTCATAATATCAACTTATTAGGTCTTCGTGGTCAAGCAAAAACGCGTTTGGCCAGACAAATGATTGGCCTATTAGACGAATGGATTCCCGTTGTTATAGGGACAGAAATCAACGATGATCCAGTAACTCCAATTTCACTATATGCCCAAGAAAAAATTGCCGAAATGGGTGACGCTACCCCCATTGAATGGCTGCATCGCTCGGAGCGATTTTTTGAAAAATTAGCCACTCCAGATGTCACTGTGGCTGACTTGATAGGTGATGTTGATCCCATAAAAGCCGCTCAAATGAAATTGTCATATGCTGATGAAAGAGTGATTCATTTTGGAATGATTCCACGGGCGCATCGCTGTATTTTTGTGCTCAATGAGCTTCCTGATTTACAAGCCCGTATTCAAGTTGCTCTTTTTTCCATTTTACAAGAAAAAGAAATTCAAATTAGAGGGTTTAAACTAAGACTTCCCATTGCTGCTCAGTTTGTATTTACAGCAAATCCTGAAGATTACACAAACCGGGGTAGCATTGTTACTCCTTTAAAAGATCGTATTGGTTCTCAAATTTTAACACATTATCCTCACAATAGAGAAATTGCCAAATCAATAACAGCTCAAGAAGCCAACATTGATACAAATCGTCTATCTGCCATACACATTCCCGAACTAGCCAGAGAATTGGTTGAACAAATCAGCTTTGAAGCTAGAAAAAGTGAATTCGTTGACTCAAAAAGCGGAGTAAGCGCACGTTTAAGTATCGCTGCTTTTGAAAATTTAATTAGCACTGCAGAACGCAGAATGCTTCAACATGACGAAAAAAAATCTACCCTACGCCTTTTAGACTTTTTAGGAATTATTCCAGCGCTTAACGGAAAAATTGAACTGGTCTATGAAGGTGAACAAGAAGGAGCAGAACAAGTCTCGTATCATTTGATCACCCAGGCCATTAAAACTTTGTTTTCTGATTATTTTCCCAAAATAGAAAAGTTAGAAAAGCCTGACCAAGAAGGTCCATATGATGCACTACTTGATTGGTTTTTCAAAGACAACGAACTGTTTTTAGAAGATGATCTAGATGATAAAAGCTATCAAATGAGCTTAGACCAAATTGCTGGTGTCGGTGAGTTGCTCAAAACACACCAACCTGATTTGGCCCATGAAGATCGTTATTTTATGATAGAGTTTTTAATTTGGGGGCTAGAAGCACATCAAAAACTAAATAAATATAGATCCTTAGAAGGGCTTCAATTCAAAGATGCCTTAGGCAGTTACATCAGAGGACTATAGTAAGACTTTTCGCATACTCTCAACAGTAGTATTGTTGAGCACCTCTAGCGTTTGATTTCTGATTTTTTCAAAAATGGGTTTTATTTGACAGTGCTCTTCATCACATTCAGCACAGGTAGCATAATAATTTAATGAAACACAAGGCAACATGGCTATGGGGCCATCCATTAAACGCATCAATTCTGCTAGATTGATTTCTTTAGGTTGTTTTATCAGTCGATAGCCTCCTTTTTTTCCTCTTTGGCTTTGTAAAAATTGAAAGTTTCTCAATTCACGTAAAATGGTCTCTAAAAACTTTTGGGGTATACGCTCTTTGGTTGCAATTTCAGAAGAAAAAATTGCTCGTTCTTCTCCTTGGTGTTCAGCCAAATAAAGAAGTGCTTTTATAGCATATTTACATTTTTTAGAAATCATTGATTAGGTTGATTTACAAAGGTATCAAAAATATTTTCTTCTATTCCCTATAAAGTTTATAGGTTTTGTTGTCTTTAATCTTTTTGTTTATTAAATTTACCAAGCAGAATAGATACCATGCTACTCGATATATTCCTAAAGAAAAAGGAACCCTCCAAGAATGCTAAAGGACATCATGAAATTACGATGAGGAGTTTTTTAAAAACACTCTCATGGCGAATTGTGGGGACTTTAGACACCATATTGATTGCCTACTTGATCACAGGAAAAGTTGAACAAGCTCTTTCTATCGGATTTGTAGAATGGGGCACTAAGATGATTTTATATTTTTTTCACGAACGCGCTTGGAATCGTATTTCTTGGGGTAAAAAATAATGCAATGCCAGAGGATATAGCTCATCTCAACAAAAAATTTGCTTCATTACACTTGAAAGAAGCTTTTGAAGCTTTAGCTTCAGAACAATTTAAAAATCCTGCTTTTTCAACTTCTTTTGGCATGGAAGACCAGGTGATTACACATCATATTTTAAGCAATAAACTTCCTATAACAGTTTTTACGCTTGATACAGGAAGGCTTTTTGAAGAAACCTATGAAGTGTTCAACAGTACTAAAAAAAAATATGGTGCTTCTATTCTAACCTATTTCCCAGATGAAAAAGATATAGAAAAACTAATAACCACTAAAGGGCCTTTTAGTTTTTACAATGATGTAGAAGACAGGAAAGAGTGTTGCCACCTGCGAAAAGTAAAACCTTTACAACGAGCGCTTAGTAAAGTGGACTTATGGATCACAGGTCTTCGTGCTGAACAAAGCTTTGCTCGCCAACAATTGAATTTATTTCAATATGATGAGACCTTTAATCTTATTAAATTTAATCCACTCACTCGATGGACACTTAAGGAGGTGAAAGACTATTTGAACAAACATAAAGTACCCCAAAACAAACTGCATAAAAAAGACTATGTAAGCATTGGTTGTGCTCCTTGCACAAGACCTATACAAGCAGGAGAAGACATTCGGGCTGGTAGATGGTGGTGGGAAACCAGTAAAAAAGAATGTGGTCTTCATTTAACTTCTAAGGCATAATTCAATCAATGGAAATACTAAATCAACTAGAAGAGGAAGCCATTTATATCATACGTGAGGTTGCAGGCCAGTTCAATCGCCCAGCCCTTTTGTTTTCTGGAGGAAAAGATTCAATAGTGTTATTGCATCTTTGTCAAAAAGCTTTTACGCCAGCCAAAATTCCCTTTCCTCTAATTCACATCGACACGGGGCACAATTTTCCTGAAACCCTACATTTAAGAGATAAGCTGATCGATCGATATGAGGTACAACTCCATGTGGGTGCTGTGCAAGACAGCATTGACCAAGGAACTGCAGTGGAGGAAACTGGCAAAAACCCAAGTCGAAATGCACTTCAATCCATAACGCTTCTTGAGACTATTGAGTCTCTTCAATTAGACGCTTGTATGGGAGGCGCGCGCAGAGATGAAGAAAAAGCAAGGGCCAAAGAACGTATTTTTTCAATACGTGATGCCTTTGGGCAGTGGAATGAAAAACTACAAAGACCCGAATTTTTTGATATACTGAATGGTAAAATTAATGCTGGAGAAAATGTACGCATTTTTCCCATCAGCAACTGGACAGAATTGGATGTTTGGGAATATATTCGAGCTGAGGAATTAGAAATTCCATCGCTCTATTTTGCCCATTCAAGAGCAGTCTACCAATTGAATGGACAATGGATGCCCACAAGCCCTGTGGTAGATGTTCCTGACGAAGAAGTATTTATTAAAAGTGTTCGGTTTAGAACGGTTGGAGACATGAGTTGTACTGCCGCTGTTTTGTCCGAAGCAACAAGTCTAGACATCATTATAGAAGAAATCAGAGCTTCATCGCTTTCTGAACGAGGGGCTCGCATGGATGATAAGCGCTCTGAAGGCGCTATGGAAACAAGAAAGAAAGTGGGTTATTTCTAAATCATTATGGATTTATTTCGAATTGCAACTGCCGGTAGCGTAGACGACGGAAAAAGTACCCTGATTGGACGTTTATTATATGAAACACAAGCCCTGAAAGATGACCAACTGGAACATATTGAACATAAAAGTAAAGCGAAAGGCTATGACTATATCGACTTTTCCTTGGCTACAGACGGCTTGTTGACAGAACGTGAACAAGGCATTACCATTGACGTTTCTCATATTTTTTTTAAAACAGCAAAAAGAAGGTTTATAATTGCAGATGCTCCAGGACATGTTGAGTATACGCGCAATATGGTCACAGGAGCTTCTTTGGCAAACGCAGCTATTATATTATTAGACGCAAGAAAAGGGGTTGTCGAACAAACATTGAGACATTTTTTAGTCACCAATCTTTTAGCCATTGACCATTTAATTTTTGCTGTCAATAAGATGGATTTAATTGCGTATGACCAAAATATTTTTGACAACATCGAAAAAGAGATTAGAAATCTACTCACCCAACAAACACACGTCCCAACTTCTGTTCATTTCATTCCTATCTCGGCTTTAAAAGGGGATAACATCACCAAGGAAAGCTCTCTAACTCCATGGTATATTGGAAATTCGCTAATTTCAATTATTGAAAATCTTCAACTCCAAACTAAAAAATTTTCGCAAAATGTGCTACAAGTACAATATGTGATACGTCCTAAAAAAGCATCTCATCACGACTATAGAGGTTTTGCTGGCAAAGTAAATAGCGGTCATTTTAAAACTGGAGACCCTGTTTTACTCGCTCCGTCTGGACAAAAAAGTAAAATTGAACGTATTGAGAAGTATGGTGAAGAAATCTTTGAAGTTGCTATTGGAGAAAACGCAACCTTTATTTTGAGTGATGCCCTAGATGCTTCTAGAGGAAGTACTATTTATTCTACAAATGCTTCTTTGGAATCTACTCAGCATGTTGAAGCGCATCTTTGCTGGATGCAAAAGGAAAGTCTTGCGCCACAAAAGAAATATTGGCTTCAAAACGGAGTCAACCGCGTTTTAACTCAAGTCACTGCCATTGACGCAAAAATCAACATTAGCTCCCATACAAAAGAGCCTAGTGCTTTTCTTGAATGTAACGATATTGGTCAAGTCTCTTTGAGATTGGCCCAACCGATTCTTAAGACTTCTTTTTCTGAAAACAAGAATTTGGGGTGCTTTATTCTCATTGACCCAAAAACAAACAACACCGCTGGGGTTGGTTTTTTAAAATAGCGTTTATCGTTTTTTGATTACCAATGGCTTACTTTTGAGCAAAAACTTTAAGCAGAGTGCGTATCCTCCTTTTTTTATTCTTTTTTCCATTAATTGGCTTTAACCAAAGCAGTGGGGTAGTTCAATCTGAAGGCGTTCCTCTTTCAGAGGTATCTGTATGGGTTTTGAAATATGAAATAGGTACGACAACCAATGAAAAAGGATTGTTTACGCTTCCTGAAAAAGTGCAAGAAGAAGATTTAGTAGTGTTTAGTAAGGTGGGGTATTTGCCAGAGACTATAAAACTAAATAAAAGAGCTAAAAAAAAACAATGGATTGTAACCCTAACACCTGATCTTCTTTTAGATGAAGTCATTATTACTGGCCATTTGAGACCCATTCAAAAAAGTGAAAGCATCCTCCCCGTAGAAGTGTATTCAGCTGAATTTCTAAAACAAAATCCTAGTCCAAGTGTTTTTGAAAGTTTACAACTGGTCAATGGGGTGCGCCCCCAAATAAATTGCAGTGTTTGTAACACTGGAGACATTCATATCAATGGTTTAGAAGGAGGCTATACACTTATTTTAATTGATGGCATGCCCATTGTCAGTAGTCTAGCTAGTGTTTATGGGCTCAATGGGATCCCCAATGCAATAATTGAACGAGTGGAAATAGCCAAGGGGCCTGCGGGAACCATTTATGGAAGTCAGGCCATGGGAGGCCTCATCAATATTATCACAAAACAACCTGAATATAGCCCCAAAGTCTTTTTCGACATGCAGACCACTAGTTGGTTAGAAAGTAATTTAGATTTTGGCTATTTGACAAAACTTGGTGAGAAAAGCAACTTGCTCACGAGCGTCAATGCGTTTTTATTTGATGAGAAGTATGATTTTAATAACGATAATTTTACAGATCTAACCCTTCAAAAAAGGGTGTCTCTCTTCAATAAATTGCAATGGAAAAACGACTCTAATCAAAGTGCCAATATGGTTGTGCGCTATGTCTATGAAGATCGCTGGGGAGGGGAAATGAACTGGAATCCTACCTTCAGAGGTGGAGATCAAGTGTATGGCGAAAGTATTTATACCAATCGTTTTGAGTTTTTAGGCAATCAGCCCGTTAACAATTTAAACTTACAATATTCACTCGTTTATCATCATCAAGATGCAGCCTACGGCAAAATCCCATTTAAGGGTAAGGAATGGATTGGTTTTTCACAACTGACATGGCAGCACAAAACAAATAGAAACAACCTCATGGGAGGAATGGCTTTGCGCTACACATGGTATGATGACAATACTCCAGCCACAACTCAAGCTTTGGCTAATTATCCTGACCAGAGTTGGATTCCGGGGGTGTTTGTTGAAAATGAATATAAAATTTCAGATAAACATACCCTTTTAGGGGGGTTGCGTTATGATCAGCACAGCATACACGGTCCCATTTTTACACCCCGACTAGGAACAAAACTTTCTTTTGGAAATTATGGAAAAGTACGTCTTATTTATGGTAAAGGATTTCGAGTCATTAATATTTTCACTGAAGACCATGCTGCTTTGATAGGCGCAAGAAAATTAGTACTTGACGAACAACTCAATCCAGAAACCTCAACTAATATCACATTAAATTATAGCCATCAACAAACCTTAGGTAGTGGCTGGAATGTCGTTTTTGATACTGCCTTTTGGTATACTCGATTTAAAAATCAGATTTTGCCAGACTATGACACTAACTCGAATGAAATTCGATATGCCAACTTAAAAGGGAAAGGGGTTTCACAAGGGGCCAATTTTAATCTTCAATGGTTCAATCAAATACTGGATTTTAGAGTGGGAATGACGTTTTTAGATAATTTTACAGAAGAAGACAATCAAAGAAAACGACCTATATTGACAGAAGGTTGGTCGGGTACATGGGCTGTAAAATATCGATTTCAACAACAAAACATAACACTAGACTATACCGGTTCAATTTATGGTCCAATCCGGCTACCTTTGCTTAGTCCAAACGATCCACGCCCAGAGTATTCCCCCATTTGGAATATTCAAAACATTAAAATCACTTATCTTTTCTCGCCTAAAATTGAAGGGTATTTGGGTGTCAAAAATCTTTTGAATTGGACACCCGCAAAAAAGGTTCCTTTCCTCATAGCTAGGGCTCAAGATCCATTTGATAAAAATGTTGTTTTTGATGCTCAAGGGAGTCCAACCACAAGTACAGAAAACCCCTATGGGCTTAATTTTGATCCCTCTTATATGTACGCACCAAACCAAGGCATCCGTGCGTTTATTGGTGTTCGATATGCCCTTTTCTAAGGTTCTATACCCTTTTAGCATAACATCCTATATTAATATTTTGTAGTATATTATGGCTAGAATTTATATGAAGTGATTTATAAAAGGGTTTCCCTTATGGGGTTTTACAGGCTACTTCGTTCTTATAAAAGCACTATAAATTCTTTTTTAGGAACTTATTGAACTCTCCTTGGAGTAGAACAATTTTAAAGCTTTCATGGAAAGCACGAATATGGGTTGTATAAAAAAATGAAAATAAATACAATATAATGATAACTACTATTGAATTAAAATCAAATGAAGTATAGACAATTTGGACGAACACAATGGAAAGTAAGTGAAATCGGATATGGCATGTGGGGCATGGCAGGTTGGAAAGAATCAGACGACAAACAATCTGAACAGGCCCTCGATTTAGCAGTAGAAAATGGAGTTACTTTTTTCGATACAGCCTGGGGCTATGGAGAAGGACACAGTGAGAATTTGCTTGGCAACCTGATCAAAAGACACCCCAATAAAAAGCTCTACACGGCTAGTAAAATACCACCCAAAAATTTTAAATGGCCCGCAAAACCCTACTATAGTTATGAAGACTCCTACCCTAGCTCACACATCAAAGAGTTTACAGAAAAAACACTTCAAAACCTCAGACTAGAACAAATTGATTTGATGCAATTTCATACGTGGGATGACGGCTGGGCTCATCGAGAGGAATGGCAAAGAGCGATTGAAGATTTGAAAAAAGAAGGAAAAGTAGCGGCCATGGGAATTAGTATGAATCGATGGGAACCAGAAAACGGCCTTGAAGCACTAAAAAAGGGACTTATAGATTCTGTTCAAGTGATTTATAACATTTTTGACCAAGCTCCAGAAGATATGTTGTTTCCATTCTGCGAAGCAAATGATATTGGGGTGATTGCGAGAGTCCCATTTGATGAAGGAACACTAACAGGTGCCATTACAAGAGAGACTATTTTTCCTAAAGGCGATTGGAGAGGCACCTATTTTGTGCCAGAAAATTTAAACGCCAGTGCCGATCGTGCTGATCTATTACGCCCACTTGTGCCCAAAGAGATGACAATGGCTGAAATGGCGCTGCGGTTTATTTTAAAAAATAAAAACGTCCATACGGTTATTCCTGGTATGAGAAAACATAAAAACGTGCGTTCCAATGTGAGTTGCAGTGATGGGGTGTTTTTACCCTCTAGCTTACAAAAAACATTAAAAAATCATCGCTGGGATAGACAACCCACAGCGTGGTCACAATAAAATGATCATTAATTAAGGTTATGACATATTGTATAGAATTTCTTATATTTATATGATTTAAAATAAACAAAATGATTACCCAATGAAAACATTTTCAATTTCTATCAACGGAAAGACGCATGAGGTAAACGCAGATCCATCGACACCCATGCTTTGGGTTCTTCGAGATCACCTCGACATGACTGGGACAAAATTTGGCTGTGGAATCGCTCAATGTGGAGCTTGCACAGTTCATCTCGATGGCGTGGCTGTTCGCTCCTGTCAGTTGCCAATAGCTGCCATTAATGATCAAGAAGTGACAACCATTGAAGGGCTTTCAGAAAATGGAGATCATCCAGTGCAACAAGCTTGGTTGGAGCACGATGTGCCTCAATGTGGTTATTGTCAAGCTGGGCAAATTATGACTGCTGCAGCTTTATTGAAACAAAATCCAAATCCAAACGATCAGGAGATTGAAAATGCAATGCACGGCAACATCTGCCGTTGTGGAACCTATACACGAATAAAAGCGGCAGTAAAAACAGCCTCAAATTCATAAAAAAAGACAGATCATGGCAAGAGCAAAAATTTCATATGGAAGACGATCGTTTATACAAAAAAGCAGCCTAGTTAGTGGAGGACTTATGATAGGGTTTCCATGGCTAGCATCTTGCGAGATGTCGGCAGCAAAAGTAAAAGCGTTACCCAAAGAGTGGTTTGAGTTGAATGGGTTCTTAAAAATAGCAGACAATGGATTAATTACCATAATGTCACCCAATCCAGAAATAGGTCAAAACATAAAAACATCCATGCCTATGATTGTAGCCGAAGAGCTAGACGCCCTTTGGGATGATGTAATAGTGGAGCAAGCACCCTTAAATACAGCTATTTTCAAAAGACAATTAGCCGGTGGAAGTCAATCTATTCGTCAAGGATGGGAAAGCCTTAGAATGGCTGGTGCAACAGCTAGACATATGTTGATAGAAGCGGCGGCCAAAGCATGGAATGTAGCTGCAGCTGAAGTTTCTACCGATGCAGGAATGCTACTTCATGAATCTTCTGGGAAAAAAGCGAGTTATGGAGAAATGGCATCACCAGCTGCAGATATCGACGTTCCAGAAAGTGTCGCTTTAAAAGACATCAAGGATTTTAAAATTATTGGCAGTTCTCGAAAAAACGTAGACGGCAAAAAAATAGTGACTGGAAAGCCTCTCTTCGGTTTAGACTACAAGAAAGAGGGTATGCTCATTGCGATGATTGTTCACCCTCCAGCTTTTGGCCAACAACTTAAGTCTTTGAATGCCAAAAAGGTGGAAAATATGCCTGGTATTAAGGCTGTTTTTTCTATAGAAACACAACTAGAGGACTACACCAAACAATGGTGTGATACTGACTCTTTCAATGAAATTGCGGTTGTGGTAGGTGAAACTACTTGGCAAGTAATGCAAGCTAAAAAAGCACTCGAAGTGCAATGGGAAAATGCACCAGAAAGAAATGAAAAAATAAATGGTTGGAGTGGCGCTTACACGGCTAAAGTTCCTTTTGGATTAGAAAGTACCGCAGATCACCAACAGAAGATGATTGCTATGGACTCTAAGCAAGCCAAGACCGCACGCCAAGATGGCAACCCTAGAGCCATGTTCAAAAAAGCAGCAAAAATTATTGAGAGAACCTATACTTGTCCCTATTTGGCTCACAATACCATGGAGCCAATGAACTTTTTTGCTGATGTGACTGATGAAAAAGCTACTTTGGTAGGACCCATCCAGACACCTGAAGCCATGGAGAAAAGTGTGGCTAGCCGTCTGGGGCTTCCCTTAGAAAAAGTAGATATTCAAATGACCCGAATGGGTGGGGGTTTTGGGAGGAGACTCTATGGTCACTTCCTCACAGAAGCTGCTGTGATTTCAAAAACAGTAAAAGCGCCTATAAAGTTGGTCTACACCCGTGAAGATGATATGAGCCAAGGAATTTATCGTCCTACCTATCGTGCTATTTATAGAGCGGCTTTAGACAAAAACAATAATTTAATTGCTTTCCATGTCAAAGCTGGTGGGATTCCAGAAAGCCCTCTTGCAGCAAATCGTTTTCCAGCTGGAGCTGTAGATCATTATTTAGCTGAATCATGGGAATTAGAATCAAATATTTCTACTGGTGCTTTTAGGGCACCACGCTCAAATTTTATAGCTGGTGCAGAACAGGCTTTTTTAGATGAAGTGGCAGAATTGGCTGGGAAAGATCCTATCCAGTTCAGGCTGGATTTATTGCAACGGGCCCAAGACAACCCCGTGGGTGAAAACAATGACTATGATGCTGCTCGTTATGCTGGTGTTTTAAAGTTGGTGAGAGAAAAAGCCAACTGGCAGCGTAAGCAAGAAGGAGTTCACAGAGGTGTATCAGCCTATTTTTGTCATAATTCTTATGTCGCCAATGTTTTAGATATGGTCATTGAAAATGGAAAACCTGTAGTCGATAAAATCTATTGTACTGTTGATTGTGGCATCGTGATCAATCCTGATGCAGCGGTGAACTTATCTGAAGGTGGCCTTGTTGATGGAATTGGACATGCGTTATATAGTGCCATGAGTTTTAAGGAGGGTGTGCCAGAACAACAAAACTTTGATACCTATCGCTTGATTCGTCATGCAGAAGCACCAAAAAGCATTCAGGTAGATTTTGTACAAAATCAAATTGCTCCCACAGGTTTAGGTGAGCCCACTTTCCCCCCTGTAATTGGTGCGTTGGCTAATGCACTCTATAGGGCAACTGGGAGAAGATACTACAACCAACCCTTTGTGACTGATAAACCTTTGGTAGGATAGCTAAACCCTCTTTCACCGTTTTTGTTTTTTATATCACTTGTATAAAAAGAGGGCTAAATAGTGCAGCAGGTTTGCAACAACATGTAGTCCGAATTACAAGAAATATCTTTTTAAATTTGGTCTTATGAATTGTAAAGAAGTTGAATATTTGTTTTACAACAGATTTCCCAATAGGGTAAGACACGTTTTTGTGAATGGCAAAAAAAATATACTGAAGGATTGTATTGAGGAAAAAAAGAACTTTTTTAAAAAATAAATTTGTCAATCCTTTTTAAAAATAGTTCTTATATTGGCTAAAAGAATTCTAAGGATGTGCAAAGTTATTTTTTCTTAATCTTCCTTCTTTTTTATGTGTCTTTTGCTCAAGAAGTCATCCAATGGATGGATGAGTTTATTTTTTTTCAAAAACCAAACAATGCTGCCAAGGTAAATTTTCGATATTTCTTTTAAGTTTAAAACCAGCGGCTTCCATTTCTTTCACCGCTTGTTTTTCAGTCATTTTATGAATTTTTTTGATTGGTACCTTTGCATCCTCACCTCTATATTCAATTAAAAACAACTGTCCATTGGGCTTTAGTGCTTTTTTGATGGATGTAATCATTTCCATTGGGTAATTAAACTCATGATACACATCAACCATTAAAATTTTGTCCACTGAATTTTTGGATAATTGGATACTTTTTTCACTTCCAACAATTGTTTCTACATTTTTGATTTTTCTAGACGCTTTGGTCTTTTCAATCTCCATTAACATTTCACGTTGAATGTCTATTGCATAAACAAAACCTTCACGGGCCAATGTAGCCATTCTAAATGCATGATATCCTGACCCAGCTCCAACATCTGCAATGGTATCAGTAGATTTGATTTTCATGTTTTCAATCAACTTAGAAACGTTTTCTTCTTTTTCACGACTAGATCTTTCTAGCCATCTAATTCCTTGGTAGCCCATCACATGCGCAATTTCTCTGCCCATATACCACTTGCCAATACCATTAAAATTTCCTTTTTTAAAGGTATAATTATGGTTGGTATTGCCTTTCTGCCCTACACACTCACTCGATAGAAATAAAGTCAAAATTGAGAAAAAAAGAATAGTGATTTTTTTCATATGTATAAATTTAACTCAATTTGTAGTACCATTTTCTTACAAGCGGAAGAAATTCGCCCACATTTTAAACACAAAAAAACCCCCTGAAAAACAGAGGGTGAAAGTAATGTTGGCCTACTAGGGCTCGAACCTAGACTCTTCTGAACCAAAATCAGACGTGTTGCCAGTTACACCATAGGCCAAAAGTGATGCAAATTTAGAAAAATTTATAATATTTAAAAGGTGTAGCTAAGAATTCATAGGGGTGTTTAAAAAAGATTGATATAATAGGGATTTGAATGGACGTTAAAGCTTATTTAAACCGTCAAAAAAAGGTTTTCTCTTCTTTTATTTATCCTTACTTTCGTAGGGCCTTTTAAGAAATATGACAGAAAAAGCCTATCAATTTTGGAATAACCTCATCGGTTGGACACTTTTTGGTCTTGCACTGCTCACCTTTGGATCTACAGTAGAGCCTACTGCAAGTTATTGGGACTGTGCAGAATATATTGCCACTTCAGCCAAACTTCAAGTTGGTCATCCCCCAGGAGCCCCCTTTTTCCAAATGATGGGAGCTTTTTTTGCCTCTTTTGCTTCTAGCACTGAAAAAATTGCGCTGATGGTGAACTATATGTCCGTTTTTTCCAGTGCTTTCACCATTTTATTTCTTTTTTGGACACTCACTCTTATACTGCGAAAAATACCTTCTTTTTCAGGTTTAGAATCCCTGTCACAAAAGATTGGTTTTTTTGGTAGCGCTGCTGTGGGCGCACTGGCCTTTTGTTTTTCTGATAGTTTTTGGTTCAATGCAGTAGAAGCAGAGGTATATGCCATGGCCATGTTTTTGCTTGCCCTTTTGTTTTGGATGGGACTTCGTTGGGAAAGCGAAATGAATACGCCACGAGGAGACCGTTGGTTGCTGCTGATGGCCTTTGTTATCGGTTTGTGTTTTGGAGTGCATTTCATGGCACTTTTGACCATTCCCTCTCTTGGTATGCTTTATTATTTTAAAAATGCTAATAAAATCACATTTAAAGGGTTTATTATCGCCAATCTCCTTTCGGTAGCAGTGCTTCTATTCATTTTTAAAATGTTGTTGCCACTCACCCTCGCCTTTTTTGGAAACGCAGAAGTCTTTTTTGTAAACACCTTTGGGCTCCCCTTCAACAGCGGAACCCTCATTGCTGCTCTTGTTTTTATTTCCTTTTTTTATTTTAGTTTGCGCTACACAAAAAAGAAAAATTGGGTCAATATAAACACAGGTATTCTATGCGTACTATTTGTATTACTGGGTTTTTCTTCATGGATCATGATTCCTATTCGAGCCAACGCCAACACAGTAATAAATGAAAATTCACCCTCCGATGCCCGTTTGCTTTTAGCCTATTATAATCTAGAACAATATCCTGATACACATCTTTTCTATGGCCCTATGTTTAGTGATGTTTATGCTGGTCAAGACCCAGATATCCCTTTTATAGACGACAAACCAAAATATGAAAGAGACCTAACCACTGGAAAATACATTATAGTCAATTATTGGGAAGACGCACGGTACAATACCCATCAAGACCACAAAGGGTTTTTACCCCGTTTGCACAACGCTGAATATGCCGCCAATTATATGAATTTTACAGGCCCCTTAACATTTTCAATTGATCCTGCTTATCGTTCTATTTCACAGTTGCAAGAAAGAGTAAGTCAATTTAGACAAGAGGCTGCAGAAGGATTGCTCACTGGCAGAGATTATGATGAATTTTTTAAAACCTATGCTAACTATTTAGTAATTGAGAAACCCTCGTTTTGGAGTAATTTACAGTTCATGTTTGAATTTCAAATGGGTTATATGTATTGGCGCTATTTGATGTGGAATTTCACTGGCAGACAAAACGACAAGCAAGGAAATTATGATGTATTAAATGGAAATTGGATCAGTGGCGTTCCATTTATTGATGACATGCGTCTAGGGAATCAAAATGAAATTGATGAAGATGCAAAAAACAACAAAGCACGCAACACTTATTTCTTTTTACCCTTTTTACTAGGGCTTGTTGGGCTCTATTTTTTATACGAACAAGATCCAAAAAGATTTTGGGTCCTCTTACTCCTATTTTTATTCACTGGTTTGGCACTAAAGGTTTATCTTAATGAGCGTCCCTTTGAACCTCGAGAGCGAGATTATGCATTGGTAGGTTCTTTTTATGTTTTTGCGCTTTGGATAGGTCTGGGGGCTCGCGCTTTACTCCATAAAATTCAACAAATAAAACTTCCTGCCCTTTTTCAAAGTATTGCCCTTGGGCTTTGTTTTTTAGCAGTGCCTTTGTTGATGGCCTATCAAAATTGGGATGACCACGATCGCTCTGAACGCTTCACCGCTCAGTCTATTGCGCGCTCCTATCTTCAATCTATTCAAGAGGATAGTGGTGCTATGATTTTCTCTATAGGTGATAATGACACTTTTGCACTGTGGTATGCTCAAGAAATTGAAGGGTTTCGTACAGATGTAAGAACCATCAATACTAGTTTACTAGCCACCGACTGGTATATTGATCAGATGAAACGTAAAACCTATGAAAGTGAGCCTATACCCTCACAACTCACGCATCCCCTTTATGCTTATGGTGTTCGAGATTATATTCGATATCAACCTTTAGCCGACTCTTTGCGTTGGGATATCAAAGACTTTGTCAATTGGGTAGCCAGTGACCACCCAAGAACTAAAATCAAAAACCTATTGATAAGTTCTGGCGAAGATCCAAATCAACTTCCAAAAAGTCAGCAAGAATCTGTTTTTTATCCTACCAATAAAATTCGGGTGCCCGTAAACAAAAAAAATGTGTTAGAAAGTGGCTTGGTTGCAGCAAAAGATGCTGATAAAATTGTGCCTTTCATCGATATTGAACTTCCTGAATCAGGCATCACTAAAAATCAGCTGATGATGCTCGATATCTTAGCCAATAATGATTGGAAAAGGCCTCTCTATTTCACTGGCGGTAGCTATGCTGAATCAGAATATATCTGGATGAAGAATTATCTTCAACTTGATGGTTTAGTCTATAAATTAGTCCCCATACGCAGTGAATTGGGCAAAAATAATCCTTATTTGATGGGGCGTATAGATTCAGAGAATATGTATAACATTGTGACACAATGGGAATGGGGTAATGCAGAAAGCCCTGACATCTATCACGACCCCGAGACAAGAAAAAATAGCATCTCCTTTCGTTCCAACCTAGCAAGGCTTGCAGAAAAGCTGATCAATGAAAATAAGTTTGACAAAGCAGAAAAAATCATTGATCTCGCTCTGGAGAAAATGCCTGTGGACTATTTTGGCTACTACAGTTTGTTGGTTCCCTTTCTTGATGGCTACTATCGCATTGGGAAAAAGGAAAAAGCGCAGTCTCTTTTTATGGATTTGTCAAGAAAATATAAAAGTAAAATGCGCTATTTCAAATCGCTTGAGATGCCTTTTCAATACGAACTAGGCGAAGAAATTCTCACAGAAGTAGAAAAATACAGAACTTTAGTTGAAGCGGTTCATGCCAATGAAGACAGTGCCATTTTAGAAACAGCAATAGATGACTTTTTAATTGCTACCAATCCATTTATCGATTTCTACGGCGAGCTTAGGTATTATACCCTATTAATTGAATTGGCTGAAGGCTACTACATCGCAGAAGCAGAAGATAAAGCAGAGGATTTTGTAATGAAAGTAAATCGTGAAATGAAAAAACAACTTCAATACTTTAGCCGTGTCTCACCAGAAAATCAAAAAAAATATAGAGAAGCTATCCAAGACGTATTTCTAGATTATCGCTTTTTGCTTTCTATTGTTATTGAGAGAAGTCCTCAAGCTCTAAAAGACACCATTCAAAAAGACTACGAAAAAACGAAAGCCCTTTTTGCTGTAGAAATAGAATAGTTTCGATTACATATAATCTTGAAGCAGTCCAATGAGGGTATTGGCATCTTGTTCTCCACTTTGTCGCCAAACCATTTCACTATGCTTATAAATCATTAAAGTAGGTAAAACTTTCACCCTAAGGGCATTGGCTAGTTTGGGGTTTTTATCAATATCAATTTTTATGACCTTTCCTTTGTCTCCAAGAGCTGCCGCAACGTCTTTTAATACAGGGTGCATTTGCTCTGAAACTTGATTATCTCGGCTATAAAAAACCAATAATAAGGGTTGTTTATCGTCTAATAATTCACCAAATTTTGACATAAATAAAGACTTTAAATCAAAGACTGTTTGCGCAAATGTAAAAGAAATTGTCTAAACCGCTGTTTTTGACCGTCTTAAAGTGATCACACTTATTTCAGGCCACATTCCAAATCGCCCAGGATAGGCAAGGAATCCAAAACCGCGATTAACATTAATTTTTTGTTGTCCTTTTTCATAAACACCGGCCCACTGTTTGTAGCGCCATTTTACTGGACTCCATTTGATCCAGCCCGGAATCTCAATCCCAAATTGCATGCCATGTGTATGCCCACTTAGGGTTAAATGAATAGGAAAAGCATGAGGCAATACTTGAGCTTCCCAATGAGAAGGATCATGAGACATTAAAATTTTAAAATCTTTTTCTTCTACGTTTTCTAGGGTCTTTTCTAAATCGCCTGCACGCTTAAAACCTGTACCCCAATTTTCTACACCAAGCAAAGCCAATCGTTCTTTGCCGCGCTGAATAAAATGATGTTCATTGCGCAAAAGTGTCCATCCCATTTCTTTTTGGAGTGTCGAGAGCTGATTCATATTGTCAACTTTATCTTGCTCTGAAGGCCATTGATAATAATCACCATAATCATGGTTCCCCAAAACAGAAAAAACACCATGGCGAGCGCTGAGAGTTGAAAATTGATTTTGCCAAGGGCGCATTTCTTTAGCTATGTTGTTTACCAAATCGCCAGTGAAAAGAATAATATCTGATTCTTGTTGATTGATCAAATCTATACCGTATTGTACTTTTTCAGCATTGTCAAAACTGCCACTATGAATGTCAGAAATTTGAGTGATTTGGTATCCATCAAATGATTGAGGAAGATCGTCATAGGTGAGGGTATAACGCAACACTTGATAATTGTATTTACCTTTTAACATGCCATAAATAAGCGCCCCTGAAGGGATCATCCCTAGCGCAATAGCTAACTGAGAAATAAAGGCTCTACGTTTGGGTAAATAAAGATTGTCTGAGGTTGTCGTTTGAGAAACAATGTTGATTAGCCCTTTCATTCCTCTGATAAGATCTTCCAGTAACAGCATGCCTCCCACCATTAATTGAAAAACGGCCATTGCGAAAAATAATCCAAAGCTGTAAGTTTCATAGGTGCTGAACCCTCGACTTCGATCAAACTGCAACAGGCCAATGAATAGGTTAATCAATAAAAAAGTAGCGATGCTTAAATAGAGCCACCACCATATGCGTTGGTTTGTAGATGCCTTTATGGCCTGAAACGCATACCATTCAAGGACACCAAAAAATAAAATAAAAAAGATCCAACGCATTGCTAATTTTTCACAAATCTAATAAAAGAATAACACTCAATGGAACAGCTACTAAAATCCTATATCTTTTGCTAATTCTAATGCTTTACCATCAGACAAACTGGCTACAAAGGTGCTGGCACTTAGTAAAGTATCATACACTGAAATATCTGAACTTATTGCTCCATTTGGTACTGCTTTTAGCAACAATTTGTCATAACTATTGGCATTGCCCAAATATGAACGGTGAGCTGTCATAACAAAAGCTTCAAGAAGGGTACTTATCACTTTGTAGCCTACAATTTCTTTTTGGATGACCTCTTGAGATTCATATATTTTTTGAATACTAATCGTAATAATATCTTCAATTTGAGCTTTATATTGGCTTTTTTCCATCAAGGCCTTAGAGAAGTTGCCCTTAAGTATATCCTCCTCATGGGTCATAAAAAGCGAGACGGCATCTCCTATTAATTTATTGATAGCGAGGGCTCTCAAATAACTTAATCGTTGATTTTTATATTTCAAAGAGGTGTATTTTTTTGTGTCTAGATTGTCTCTAACCAAATTGATCAAATATTCTAGGGCATATTCCTCTTCAATCCAGCCTAAATTTATACCGTCTTCAAAATCAATTATGGTATAGCAAATGTCATCTGCAGCTTCAACTAGATAAGCTAAAGGATGTCTAAAAAAGTGAGTCCCATTGTCTAGAGAGAGTTCCAGCATGAGATCTTGAAAAAAAAGCTGCTCAGATTGAAAAAATCCATATTTTTTGTCAGCTACGTGAGGGGTGGGCTGATGCGGTAAACTGGCTTTTGGATATTTGATAAAAGCACCCAACGTGGCATAACTCAAGCGGAGGCCACCAGGGGTACCCGGACCAGAGGCTGTTAGAATTTTAAACCCATTGGCATTCCCTTCAAAGCGGCATAGGTCTTCGTATTGCACTTCTGTTAATTCACTCTTAAAAAGTTGTCCTGCCCCTTTTCTAAAAAAATGACCAATTGCTTTTTCACCGCTGTGTCCGAAGGGTGGGTTTCCAATATCGTGGGCCAATGCTGCAGCAGCGGTTATGGCTCCTATATCTTGGGCTTGATAGCCTAAGGAAGCTTCTAGATGAGGGTGTTTTTCTAAAAGAGCTTTGCCAGCTAATCTTCCTAAACTGCGTGCTACCACAGAAACTTCTAAACTATGTGTGAGACGGGTATGTACAAAATCAGTTTTGGAAAAAGGAATGACTTGAGTTTTGTCTTGCAAACTTCTAAAAGCATTTGAAAAAATGATACGGTCGTAATCCACTTCAAAACCCAAACGCAAATTATCCTGTTCTGTTCTTAGTCGTTTACTGGTATCACCAAATCGTTTTAAAGACAGTAAAGATTCCCATTTCATATTGCAAAAATAGAATAGTAGTCTTAATGTTACTTGATTATTAAGCGGAAATTCTATTGCTAACGATTTGATAACATGTCTGAGACAATCGTTAACTTTTAACTAAATCTAAAAAATGTTTATCCCATTACATTTGACTTGAATTCTAATTAAAAGAAAATGAAAATTAAAAACTTTAAATTTATCGCTGGTAGTCTATCAGCATTAGCTTTTATAGCTTGCTCAGAAGATGAGCCAACTGTTGAATATGTCACTAATACTGTCACAGAGACCGTTGTCGAAACGGTTGAGGTTGAAGTTGAGGCTCCAACGTATGTGATCGATAGTGATATTACTGAAGATACCACATTAGATGCCTCAGTTGTATGGACATTAGATGGTCGTGTTTTTGTTAAAGACGGAGTTACACTATCTATCCCTGCTGGTACTATCATTAAAGCTACTGGCGGAACTGGAACAAACGCATCTGTTTTAGTAGTTGCCCAGGGTGGTAAAATTGAAGCTGCAGGAACTGCTGATAAACCTATTATTATGACTTCAGTTGCTGATGATATAGAAGTTGGACAACTCGCTGGTTCAAATCTCGATCAAAATGTAAGAGGTTTGTGGGGCGGACTGATTGTGTTAGGTAAAGCACATGTTCATGGAGATGATCCTGCTGGAGCAGTTACTCAACAAATAGAAGGTATTCCTGCTGATGTAGTCGAAGGTCTCTATGGTGGATCTGACGATAGTGACAGTTCTGGTACACTTACCTATGTGAGTGTACGCCACGGTGGAGCAGAAATAGGCGCTGATAATGAAATTAATGGAATTACTTTCGGAGGAGTAGGCAATGGAACTACTCTTGATAACCTAGAAGTTGTTGGAAACGTTGACGATGGTGTTGAATTCTTTGGAGGTTCTGTAAATGCTACTAATATTATTGTTTGGGGACAAGGTGATGATGCTGTAGATATCGATCAAGCTTACGACGGTACAATTGATAACGTTATGATTATTCAAGAAGCTGCAGGAGATCATGGTTTAGAGATTGATGGCCCTAAAGCTGGTGCTGATGTAAATAAACCATTTACATTGCAAAACGTGACCATAATTGGTAATGCAGATAATGCAAAAAACGCTATCGCTGACTTTAGAGATGGAGCAAACGGTACAGTAAAAAACGTTCTTGCTTATGGATTGACTTCTTCTTCAAATGTAGAGTTAGATAAAGCACCAGACGTCACTAGATTTACTGACGGAGAACTTACTTTTACTGCATGGGAAGTTGTAGTTCCAGAGGGTGCTACATTAGATGGTATTTTTGATAATAAAGTTGATGACACCACATTCCAAAACGGTTTTGCTACTTCAATCAGTTCAGCAGACGCTGCAACTGTGGGAGCTACAAATGTATTCTCTTGGTCTTACTACGGTCAGAAAAATTAATTGAAAAAAAATATTAAATTTGCCGAGCCCACGCATTTTTGCGTGGGTTTTTTACGCATGAAAAACAAATCTCTTTTTCTATTTGCATTTCTCCTATCACTTATCGGATATACTCAAACTGGAAAAATTTCAGGTAAACTTACTGATGGTACTTTTCTGGATCCGGTTCCGTTTGCAAATATTCAACTAAAAGGAACCTCTGAAGGAACTTCAACTGATTTTGATGGGATATATTCTTTTGAACTGGCCCCAGGAACTTACTCGTTAATCTTTTCTTATGTGGGGTATGATACCGTTGAAATTTCTGAAGTTGAAGTATTGGCTGGCAAAACCACGCAAATAGATGTGGTCTTAAACGAAGTTGCTCAAGGTCTTGAAGAAGTTGTTATAACTTCTACTGCCAAAAAAAATACAGAAGTTGCGGTCCTAGCCCTTCAAAGGCGATCTGCCAATCTATTAGACGGACTTTCATCTCAGACCATTAGAAGCGCTGGATCGAGCGACATTGCTTCGGCCATAAAAATTGTGCCTGGAGTTTCTGTGCAGGGCGGTAAATTTGTTTATATCAGAGGCCTAGGTGACAGATACACAAAATCTATTCTTAACGGCATAGACATTCCTGGTTTAGACCCTGATCGAAATACATTACAGATGGATATTTTTCCAACCTCAATTTTAGAGAACTTAATTGTGGTTAAATCGTCTGCGGCAGAATATTCTGCAGATTTTACAGGAGGGATAGTGAATATCGTAACAAAAGAATTTCCAAATGATAAAATTTTTAATATTTCTGTCAGTACTTCTATAAATCCCGAAATGCATCACAGAAATGATTTCCTTGGCTATGAAAAGGAATATTCTGATATACTCGGTTTTGATTTTGGTGAGAGGAATATACCCCTAGAAGACCCCTATAAAACATATCAACCTATAGAACTTATTAGAACTCCAATTCTAACTGAGAACACTAGAAAATTTAACCCTAACATGGGACCTATTCCATCCCAAAATTTTCAAGATTTCTCGTTTGACCTAAATTTAGGAAACCAGCTAGCTGTTGGTGAAAACACCTTGGGCTATTATTTTTCTACTACTTATAAAAATGAAACTTCATTTTATGAGAACGCAGAGGATAACCTGTTTTTTAAGAATACTGACCCAACAATATTTGAACTTTACAATGGAAGGTCTCAAAATGGTTTGGAAGCTGTTTCAAACATCATCTTCAGTCAATTGGCAGGGGTTTCTTTAAAAACAACGAACTCTAAGTATAAAATAAATGCATTAAATATTTTTAATGGTCAAAATACGGGTACTGATTTAATCCAAGAAGACAATTCCTCTAATTTTGAAACATTTAAAAAATTCAATTTAGAATATAATCAAAAGCGCATCACTAACCTACAGCTAACTGGTTTTCATGCTTTTGCTGATTCTAATTCTAAGTTGGAATGGGCTCTTTCACCAAGTTTTTCAAGAGTTTTTGATAAAGATGTTAGGAATACTCAATTTGTTGTTCGCGATAATGAATATGCCGTATTTGTGAATTTACTCCCAACAAGGATTTGGAGGAATCTTGAAGAGGAAAATTATGTAGCTAAAATAGATTTTACAAAAACATTTAAGCTGAATGATAATGATTCTAAATTTAAAGCTGGACTCTATGGTTTAACAAAAAATAGAGATTTTTCCATCTTTAAATACAATATTCAAGTTGGAGCTAATCAAGGTGGAGATGGAAACCCGAATTCATTGCTTAATGATGACAATATTTTTACCCAAGAAAATTTAAATGGAAACTATATCCGATTTAATAGCAATGAAGCTATTGAAAAAGGAACTGCATACCGTTCAGAAATTCAGAATTTCGCTGGCTATGCTTCTACTGAATTAAATTTTTCAGAAAAATTTGTTGCTACCTTGGGCATCAGACTCGAACAATATGCACTCTTCTATACTGGAGAAAACAGCGGTGGGACAATAAATTTAGAGAATGAAAAAGTCTTAGATAAATTTGATTATTTTCCTTCAGTCAATTTAGTATATAATTTGAGAGAAAATCAAAAGCTGAGAACTTCTTATTCTAAAACTACTGCAAGACCCTCCTTCAAAGAAGCTTCTGTTGCTCAAATTTACGACCCTCTTTCTGCATTTACTTTTATTGGGAATATTAATATACAACCTTCCTACATAGATAATTTCGATATTCGATTTGAAAAGTATGGTCAAAATTCAGATTTTTTCGCTCTTAGTGGGTTTTACAAATTTTTTAAAGATCCCATCGAATTAGCCACTTTTGAGGGCTCAAGAAATAATTTTCAACCCAGAAATTTAGGAAATGGAAATGTCTATGGCGTTGAACTTGAATTTAGAAAGTCTCTTGATTTTATTAATCCAAATTTCAAGTTTCGTTTAAATACCTCACTTATTGAATCTCGCCAAGAAATTGGTCAAGTAGAACTCAATTTGAGAGAATTTTATAAAAGAACTGGGGAAACAATTTCGAAAACTAGAACCCTTCAAGGCCAATCTCCGTATTTGATCAATTCTGGTTTAGAATATAACAATGAAGAGGCCGGGATTCAAATTGGTTTGTTTTATAACGTTCAAGGAAAAACACTTCAAGTTGTTGGCTTAGGTGACACTTCAGATATTTATACTGACCCCTTCAATGATTTAAATTTTAATTTTAGAAAAGTAGTAGGCAAAGGAAAAAATAAAACAATAAACTTTAAAATTTCAAATATCCTTGGTGATACAAACGAAAGCTATTTTGAAACTTTTAATGCCACTAATCAAATTTTTTCCTTGCGCGACCCCGGCACATCCTTTTCACTTGGATATAGTATCAAATTGTGATACATTTTGTAACTTTTATGTGATCATTTGATGGATAGCATATATTTAATTCTAATCGTAATTTTGTTTCTTCTAGCTATAGGAGACCTAATTGTTGGAGTGAGCAATGATGCTGTTAATTTTTTAAATTCCGCAATAGGCTCACGGGTCTTTTCATTTCGTAACATAATGCTCTTTGCTAGTCTAGGCATTGCCTGTGGCTCCATTTTTTCTAGTGGTATGATGGAAGTGGCTAGAAAAGGAATCTTTAATCCAGGAGCCTTTTATTTTGACGAAATCATCTTTATTTTCACTGCAGTGATGCTCACCGACATCCTTCTACTTGACTTTTTCAATACGTTAGGGATGCCCACTTCTACAACAGTTTCTATAGTATTTGAGCTATTGGGAGCTGCTGTAGTTACTGCCCTAATTAAAATAATTTCAAATGGAGATGCATTAGGAACAATCTCTTATTATATTAATACGGATAAAGCTTCTCAGATCATTTTGGGTATTCTACTCTCTATTTTGATTGCCTTTTCAATAGGAGCTTTTGTGCAATGGATTAGCCGTTTGTTGATTGGTCATGAATTTGGATCAAGAACCATCTCTAACACCATTTTTGGTGGACTTGCTTTATCTTCAATCACAAATTTTATCCTTATCAAAGGGATCAAAGGCACTCCTTTTGCCGATACAAATTTTACGTTATTAGAAGGGCAAACTATAACCGCTTTTATAGAAAATTATAGCCTGTTAGTCTATCTATTTGGTTTTGTTTTTTGGTTGTTTCTCTCTTTTCTTTTAATTCGTTTTTTAAAGGTTGATATTTATAAAGTCATCATTGCTATGGGAACCTTCTCCCTTGCGCTAGCCTTTGCTGGTAATGATTTAGTAAACTTTATTGGTGTGCCAATTGCAGCCTATCAATCCTATGAAGCATGGGTAAGTAGCAATCTCAATGCTTCTGAATTTACGATGGATGTTTTAGCTCAAAAAGTGCCAACTCCCACTCTTTTTCTTTTTGGCTCTGGACTGGTGATGATTCTTACGCTTTGGTTTTCATCAAAGGCCAAAAGAGTAGTTAAAACTTCTATTGATCTTTCTAACCAATTTGATACAAAAGAACGATTTAATCCCAATTGGCTGTCTCGAAGTTTAGTTCGCGGTTTTATTTCCCTAAGCCTGTGGTCTTCCCAGTGGCTTTCTCAAAGCCAAAAGAAAAAGATAGCTGAACGTTTCACGGCTTCAGAAATACCCAAAAATTCAAAAGGTATTGCCCCTGCTTTTGACACACTAAGAGCCAGTATTAACCTTGTCGTTGCTGCCCTGCTTATAGCATGGGCCACCTCCTTAAAATTACCCCTTTCTACAACTTATGTAACGTTTATGGTCACAATGGGAAGCTCCCTTGCTGACCGCGCTTGGGGATCTGATAGTGCTGTCTACAGAGTGGCGGGAGTGCTCAGGGTGATTAGCGGTTGGTTCTTTACTGCCTTTATGGCTTTTATTGTTAGTGGAATCATCATTTATCTTATTCATTTAGGAGGGCCTGTTGCAATTGCTATTATCCTGTTTTTAATAGTCTTAATTATTGGCCGAAATTTCATAAGCCAACGGAAACAGTCACAAAATGAAAAAGCTGTTCAAAGGGCTTTTAGAATGGAAAGCAATTCTTTTTTAGGTGTAATAGAAGAAAGCGCCCAGTCTATTTCAACAATATTTGAAGATTCTTACAAAATCTATTCAAACATGGTAGAAAACCTCTCCAAAAACAAACTTAAAGGACTCCAAACGTCAAAAAAAGAATCTAAACAGTTAAGTGGTGAAATTGAAGAGCTAAGAAATCAAGTCTTCTTTTTCATCCGAAATCTAGAGGAAAAAAGTATATCAGCCAGTGCTTTTTACATTGAATTATTAGGAATTTTACACGATGTCTCAGAGGATTTGAATTATCTGACTAAAATTGCAGAAGCCCATGTAGACAATAATCATCGTAAACTTAAACTTTCCCAAATCAGAGATTTGGATGAAATTCGTTTGGCCTTTAAAAAATTAAGAAAAGAAACCCTTGAAGCCTTCACAGAAAAAAATAACATCAATGAGTTTGAAGATGTGCTTCTAGAGAAAGGAGCTGTTATGTCACTTATTGAGAATAAAATTAGAGATCAAATAGAACGAACTCGTCTGGAGGAAACCAGTCCTAAAAACACTACCCTCTATTTCAATATTTTATTGCGTTCTAGAGATTTAATGAATCACAAGTTTGCCCTTATAGAAAGTTTTTATCAAGTAGTAAAAAATATTTGAACTAGGTAGGCTGAAGATTAGTTATCGGCCAAGATTTTCCCTTTGTCCCATGACACGGCAGAAACTAGCTTATTCTCATTAAAGTCAGCTTCAATTAAACCTTCTTCATTCCAAAAAAACCATTTCCCCGTCTTTTTTCCTTTTTTAAAAGTGCCTTGAGAAACTTTTTTACCCTCTGGAGAATAACTCACCCAAACACCATGCAATTTTTTATTTTTTATAGGGCCTCGTTGAGCAATTTGACCATTAGCGTAATAGCGCGTAAACTCATAAGATTTTTCAGTTTTTACTAATTGATTTTCAATCACTTCATTTTGAGCGATAAGCGAGTGACTTAAAAAGAAAAAAAGTAGAACGGCAAATCTCATAACTTGTAGGTAGTTTAATGTTTATTTAACAAATATAACATATATTTTATTTTAAAGATACATTTGTGTAACATTAATTTAACATACGACGGTAATGAATTGATTTTTAGATAAATAAAAAAACCCTCTTACGAAGGGTTTTTTAGATAGAATGAGTTTGCTTATTAGGATCCGCACATCAAACAATCATCGTCTTCACTTTCTTTGGATTGTGATAACATTTGCTTAAGCTCTTCTGGAGAAAGTGGCTCTACAACTGGGGTAGTTGTTGCCATTGCTGTTTGAGTTGCTGCAGGGGCAGGGGCCACAACACTGGCTTGCTTTTCTTTCGCCTTATTGTCTATAGTAAATTTGATAGCATCAACTGCAGACTTAGTTCTTAGATAATACATTCCTGTTTTAAGACCAGATTTCCAAGCATAAAAATGCATGGAGGTTAGTTTCGCCATTGTTGCTCCTTCCATAAAGAGATTTAGTGATTGAGATTGATCAATAAAATACCCTCTTTGACGGGACATATCAATAATATCTTTCATGCTCATTTCCCATACTGTTCGATATAATTCTTTAATATCATCTGGGATGCCTTCAATGTTCTGGATAGAACCGTTTGCTCTCATGAGTTCTTGCTTTAAATCTTCATTCCAGAGGCCTAGCTTGACTAAGTCCTCCAAGAGGTGCTTATTCACCACAATAAATTCTCCAGAGAGCACCCTTCTAGTATAGATATTTGAGGTGTAGGGCTCAAAACACTCATTGTTTCCCAAAATTTGAGAGGTCGATGCTGTAGGCATTGGCGCAACGAGCAATGAATTGCGCACTCCATATTTTTTTACTTTTTTGCGTAGGGCATCCCAATCCCAACGGCCACTAAGCTCTTTGTCTTTGATACCCCACATATTGTGTTGAAATTCACCTTTTGATATGGGTGAACCCTTATAGGTTTTGTAGGGGCCTTCTTTTTCTGCTTCTTCTACAGAAGCTGTTACAGCCGCGAAATAAAGTGTTTCAAAAATTTCTTGATTGAGTTCTTTCGCTTTTTCTGAAGTAAAAGGAAGGCGCAATAAAATAAAGGCATCTGCTAGGCCCTGAACACCAAGGCCAATAGGTCGGTGTCGCATATTAGAGTTTTCTGCTTCAGGAATAGGATAATAATTTCGGTCAATAACTCGGTTGAGATTTTTTGTTACTTGTTTGGTCACATCAAAAAGCGATTGATGGTCAAAAGAACCGTCTTTAACATACATAGGCAGCGCAATAGAGGCCAAATTACAAACAGCAACCTCATCTTCAGATGTATACTCTAATATTTCAGTACAAAGATTAGATGACCGTATGGTCCCTAAGTTCTTTTGGTTTGATTTTCTATTAGCTGAGTCCTTATATAGCATATAAGGGGTACCTGTTTCTATTTGAGACTCTAAAATCTTTTCCCAAAGCTCACGGGCTTTAATTTTTTTTCGTCCCTTGCCCTCTGTTTCGTATTGAAGATAAAGTGCGTCAAAGTCTTCACCATAGCAATCATAAAGCCCTGGGCACTCATTGGGACACATCAGAGTCCAATGGGAATCTTCTTCAACCCGCTTCATAAATAGATCGGGGGCCCACATGGCATAAAAAAGATCGCGAGCACGCATTTCTTCTTTTCCATGGTTCTTCTTGAGTTCTAAAAAATCAAAAATATCTGCGTGCCATGGCTCAACATAAATGGCAAAAGAACCCTTTCGTTTTCCTCCTCCTTGATCTACATATCGAGCTGTATCGTTAAAAACACGCAACATTGGCACAATGCCATTTGAAGTGCCATTTGTTCCTGCAATATAAGACCCAGTAGCGCGTACATTGTGTATAGACAAACCAATACCTCCTGCAGATTGTGAAATTTTTGCAGTTTGTTTTAATGTGTCATAGATCCCGTCAATACTATCTTCTTTCATTGTGAGTAAAAAACAAGAAGACATTTGGGGCTTAGGTGTTCCTGAGTTAAACAGGGTGGGAGTGGCATGTGTAAAGTAACGCTTAGACATCAATTCATAGGTCTCCAAAACAGAGTCCATGTCGTCCAAATGTATTCCCACAGCTACACGCATCAACATATGTTGTGGACGCTCAGCAATCTTTCCATTTATTTTTAAAAGATAAGAGCGCTCTAAGGTTTTAAAACCGAAAAAGTCATAGCCAAAATCGCGATTGTAAATAATGTTTGAATCTAAGACATCAGCATTTTTTTCAATAATTTCATGAACCTCATCGGAAAGAAGTGGCGCTTTTTTTCCTGTTCGTGGATTGACATACTCGTAGAGGTCTTTCATCGTTTCTGAGAAGGATTTCTTCGTGTTTTTATGTAAGTTAGAAACAGAAATTCTCGCAGCCAATTGTGCATAATCTGGGTGTGTAGTTGTCATCGTAGCCGCAATTTCGGCGGCTAGATTATCTAATTCAGAGGTGGTCACGCCATCATATAGGCCTTCAATCACTCGCATTGCCACTCGAACCGGGTCTACAAGTGCATTCAGACCATAGTTGAGTTTTCTAATTCTCGCGGTAATTTTGTCGAACATGATAGGCTCTTTTCGACCATCTCTTTTAACTACATACATGTTTTATCTTTTATTTAGTTATACAATTGTTCCAAAACAAAAAGGAGGGGGGGGTTGGTAGGCTCAGAATAAATTTTGGTAGCGAATGACTAAAAATCTTCGTCGAAACTAATTTTGGCGTTCTCTTTTTCGTTGTTACTGTTGAGTACACCTGCTTTTTGATATTCTCCAACTCGCTTCTCAAAGAAATTGGTTTTCCCTTGTAGCGAAATCATGTCCATGAAATCGAAAGGATTTGTCACATTATACTCTTTCCCAACACCTAATTCAACCAACAGGCGATCGGTGACAAATTCTAAATATTGTGTCATCAATTTTGCATTCATTCCTATCAAACTGACAGGAAGCGATTCTGTAACGAATTCACGCTCAATATTGAGAGCGTCATTAATGATTTCTCGAATACGTTCTTTGGGTACTTTGTTGACTAGGTGAGTGTTATGCAAATGGACAGCAAAATCACAGTGAACTCCTTCGTCACGAGATATTAATTCATTGGAAAAGGTAAGGCCAGGCATGAGTCCTCTTTTTTTCAGCCAAAAAATAGAACAGAAGGCCCCTGAGAAGAAAATACCTTCCACAGCAGCAAATGCAATTAATCTTTCAGCAAAAGAATCTGAATCAATCCATCGAAGAGCCCAGTCAGCCTTTTTCTTGATGGCAGGAAAAACTTCAATGGCTTTGAACAACCTGTTTTTTTCTTCTTCATCTTTGACATAGGTATCAATCAATAATGAATAGGTTTCTGAATGTATGTTTTCCATCATAATTTGAAAACCATAGAAGAATTTTGCTTCAGAATATTGTACTTCATTGACAAAGTTTTCGGCAAGGTTTTCATTAACGATACCGTCTGATGCAGCAAAAAAAGCTAGAATATGTTTGATGAAATATTGTTCGTCGTTACTTAGTTTATTATTCCAGTCGTCAAGGTCTTGGTGCAAGTCGATTTCCTCAGCAGTCCAAAAACTAGCCTCCATTTTTTTATACCATTCCCATATGTCATGATGTTGGATAGGGAATATTACAAATCGATTTTCATTTTCTTGGAGAATAGGTTCTACTGCTGCCATATTGTTGTTGCTTTTTTATTTTAAAAAATTATTGGTTTTTGTGTCCTACAAAGATTCTAAAATGATTGCAGATTTGAAAGAGCAACTTTTCCACAAACCCATCGAGTTTTTAACAAAAAATGATTTTTTGGATCAAAAAAGAGAAAAAACAGAAATAGTATTAGACTGTTTATCAATAGTTTACAAATGTTAAAAAGGCGGAGGCCCTATAAACATTGCTTCTTAGAGCGAATGCAATTTGTCTGCTTCTTTTTCTAAAAGTGAATACCATTCTTCACCAAATTTTCTAATCAATGCAGATTTTACAAATTGATAGATTGGAATTTTTAATGCCTTTCCAAAATTACAGGCAGAATCACAAATTGACCATTCATGATAATTGACCGCTTCAAATTCTGAATAAGAAGTAACTCTCACCGGGTATAGATGACAAGAAATTGGTTTTTGAAAAGTGATGACTCCCTCTTGATGCGCTTTTTCAATACCGCATTGTGCTATTCCCGTTTCTGTGAAGGTGGCATAAGCACATTCCTTTCCTTCCACTAATGGTGTTTCTATGGAACCGTCTTTACCTTTTATATTGGTGCCTTGCGATTCAATTGCATCTGCACCACTAGGAGTAAGGAAGGGTTTAATTTTACTGTAGTTTTTTTCTAAATAGACCGCTTCATTTGATTCTAAAGGAGCGCCTGCCTCTCCTGAGACACAGCACTCTCCCTTGCACTGGGAAACGTTGCATACAAAGTGTTTTTGGATCAACTCTTCAGAAACAAGCGTGTTCTGAATTGATAACATAGCTTTTTTCTCAAATTTAAACATAATTCTTCTTTTGTTTACCCAAAGCCATTTACTTTTATCGAAATTTTTGGCATGTTCAATTTTAAAGAAATTCTTTCTGCTAGTTTGGTTCTCTTTGCAGTAATTGATATTGTGGGTAGTCTGCCTGTCGTTATTTCTTTGCGCAAAAAAGTGGGACACATTCAATCCGAAAAGGCAACCTTAGTAGCAGCTTTGATAATGATAAGCTTTTTATTTCTAGGAGAAGAAATCCTCAAACTCATAGGCATTGATGTCAACTCTTTTGCTGTTGCGGGTTCTTTTGTCATTTTTTTTCTTGCCCTGGAGATGATCTTAGGCATCACTCTTTTTAGGGATGATGCACCAGCCACAGCCTCAATTGTACCATTAGCTTTTCCTGTTATTGCTGGCGCAGGAACAATGACTTCAATTCTCTCATTGCGAGCAGAATATCACATTGCCAATATTATTATTGCTATTATAATTAATGCAATTATTGTTTATGTCATATTAAAATCATCTCGCTTTATTGAACGACTACTGGGCACTTCTGGAATTAATATAATTAGAAAAATTTTCGGTGTTGTATTGTTGGCTATTGCCGTCAAGCTTTTCACTAATAATATTGGAGCATTAGTATAGCATTTTAAAAAAATCTTATGAAAAAAACCATTCAAATATTCATGATCCTCTCCATTTGCATGATGGCATTTAATATCTATCAAATAGATTGGCAAACTCCCCTAGAAGGAAAAAGCACTGTAGCTGTAATTGGTGCGCTAGCCTCAGGGAGTGCGTTTTTATTGTTATTGATTTTACAATTAGCAAGGAAAATTAATCAAAAAAGTGAAGGCTAAAAGTCTTCTTGATTCATTTGTTTGAGGGCTTTAAGCATAAATGGATCCTCTTGATTTTTAACTCGATTATATATGTTTTCATCAAAAAGTTGAAGTCCCATATATGATTTTAAGGAATTTATTATCTCTTTTTCCTTTGCGAAATCTATATCCAGGTTTCGTTCTTTACTGTAGGATTTAAAGGCTTTGATAAGTGCTTCTGTGTTGGGAAGTGGCTCGCTAAAAAAATGTGCAGGACCAGAAAACTTGAAGGGTTTACGGTTTTTATCCATTTCTAAAAAGAGAAAATGGTTCACTAAATTAGACTGAATCCAATAATTATTCCACTCTTGTTCTTGTGTATTCGGGTTTGCAACATAATAATCAGGAACTATACCACCACCTCCATAGACGGTTCTTCCTTTTGGAGTTCTAAAAGCTAAGCTATCCTCCACAGGGATGTTTTTTGCATCTTTCATTTCCCCTTTTTTGAAACGATTTTGTAAATCTGCAAAATAGGTCTCTTTATCATTGGTGTTGTAGGGTTTTTGAATGGATCTGCCTGTAGGAGTGTAATAACGTGCTGTTGTAAGCCGAATTTGATCTCCTTTGCCTAAGGGCAATTGCTGTTGCACTAAGCCCTTACCAAAAGTGCGCCGCCCAACAATCCATCCACGATCATTATCTTGAATGGCTCCAGCAACTATTTCACTGGCTGAAGCAGACTGCTCGTCTACTAAAACATAGAGTGATCCATTCTCAAATTGCCCATCAGCATCTGCAACTGTTCGTTGTCGAACTCCTTTATTCGACTCTACAATAACAATTGGCTTGCCATTGGACAAAAAGGTATTAGCAATTTGTTTTGCTGGCAATAAATAGCCTCCAGGGTTGCCACGCATATCCAAAATTAGAGCCTCCATTCCTTGTTTCTTAAGATCAATCAACCCATTAATGAACTCGTCGAAAGTGGTTTGAGAAAAACGGGTTATTTTTAAATAGCCAACTCGATCATCAACCATGTAGTAGGAAGGTACACTTGGAAGTGGAACAGCACCTCTAGTAAGCTCAAGTTGAAAAAGTGAATCTGTTTCTTTTCTATAAATCTCGAGATTTACTTTGGAGCCCGTCGGTCCTTTCAAAGTTCCAATCACCTGAACACTTTCGAGTGTTTTGTTATAGAGCGTATCTTGATTTGCCATCAAAATTCTGTCCCCTGTCTTTAAACCCATTTTTTCACTTGGCCCTCCTTTTAGCACCCGAACAACAGCAATGGTGTCCTCAACCATAAAAAAACTCACTCCTATTCCTTCAAAATTACCTTGCATATTCTCTGCAATCAATTGTTGTTCCTGAGCAGGAATGTATACAGAATGCGGGTCGAGCTTGTCAACCACATCAGAAATAATGGTTCCTACTAAACTATCAGTATTGATTTGATCAACATAATTATTGGATAAATATTCCATTAACCGGCTTAGCCGATTGACACTTGAAAAAGTAGAGTTTTGTGAGGGAAAAAGCTCTTCTTTTTTCTCCCCAACTAGAAATCCTATCGAAATCGAAAAAAGGACAATCAGCAAAAGATAAATTGAGTTTTTCATCATTGCTTAAGCTTTTTGATTTATAATAACATGTTTTAGGTCCACTCCTGCTTTTTGTAAAAATTTCAATCCGCTGTCATCTTTATAGGGTACTGCATAAACCACTCGAACGATCCCCGCTTGATGGATGAGCTTGCTACATTCTCTGCATGGAGAAAGTGTGATGTAGAGGGTGGCACCTCTACACGATTGAGTTGAGCTTGCCACTTTTAGAATGGCGTTTGCTTCGGCATGCAACACATACCATTTAGTGTAATGAGCTTCATCTTCACAAACATTTTCAAATCCTGAGGGGGTTCCATTATATCCATCAGAAATAATCATTTTATTTTTTACAATTAGTGCTCCCACTTTTTTTCGTTTACAGTACGATAGTTGCCCCCACCGGTGTGCCATTTCTAAGTATGCAATATCATATTTAGATTGCTTATCCATCAAATACGAATATACAAGGTTTTACAAAATCAATCGAGTTGAATTTGTGAATAGTTTTTAAGTCCAAGGATTGTTTTCAATAGCCATCATTAGCGCCTGTGAAAGGACCATGGCAGAAATAATCAATCGCCATTTTTTTGCATTCCAACGAAGTATATCTAAGACCAATAAATTAGCCACAACAACACCTAAAACGATGAGCAGTTGGGCAAACTCAACCCCTAAGGCAAATTGAAACAAAGAGGTATATGCTGCATCTTCAACAACAATTTGTGAAAAATAGCGTCCAAAGCCAAGCCCATGAATCAATCCAAAAACAAGGGTCGTCAATGACACATTCAAATTGAGTTTAGACTTAAAAGTTGATTTGCCCTGGGGCAACAATACTCGAATAGCCATCCAGGCTATCGTAATCGGAATTAGAAACTCTATCCATACACCTGAAATTTTTATCCAACCGGCATAAGCTGCCCATAATGAAAAAGTGTGACCAATGGTAAATAGGGTAACCCATCCCACAAGACTTTTGGAGTTCCGCCAGCCAAAAGGCAAGGCCAATACTATCAAAAAAAAGAAGTGATCTAACCCTGCTAGATCCAAAACATGATCAAATCCAAGGGTAAAATAAAGCCAAAATGAGTTCATGAGTAGTTATTTTAGTTCATTCCACGCGTTTTTCGAATTGTTTCATAGGATTTTTGGACTTCTTGAAACTTTTCTTGTGCGCCTTTGATAAGAGCTGGGTCTTTACTTTGTAATTTGTCAGGGTGGTACTTTTTAGCCATATCACGATAGGCTTTTTTCACTTCGCCATCACTGGCCTGAGGGGTGATCTCTAATATTTTGTAGGCATGGTCAGCCGATTTGACAAACATTGCTTTGATACTCTCAATATCTGAAAAACGAATGCCTAAAGCTTCTGCTATGGAGTTGATTTTATTTAGCTCTTCAACACTAATACTTCCATCCGCGTTGGCTACCCCAAAAAGAAAATGCAGCACTTGTAAGCGCGTCTCATAGCGGGTTCTTTCTAAAATAACTCGTGTTAGATCTCGAATGTTTTGGGTTTCCTTCTTTATCTGCTCATTAAATATTTTAAAAATGGAGCTCGCTTTCATTTCTCCATAATTAGTTATAAAGAAGTTTCGAACATATTGAAGTTCTTGTGCTTTTACATTCCCATCGGCTTTAATCACTGTGGCCGCTAAGGCTAATAAATTAAGCTCAAAAACTTCAGGTTGCATTCGGTTTCTACCGATAGAATAACTGAATTGGTTTCCCTTGTTCATCTGATCAATAAATGACCCTATAAAAAAACCTAAAATAGCACCAGGAAAGCGCAAAAAATAATAACCCATAAAAGCGGCAAACCATTTTATCATGCTTACAAATTAGAGCTCAAATTTCGCTATTTAAATTGGGCTTTCAAAACAGAATAAATACATTACTTTTTTATATTTGTAAATAAAAAAACTATGTATCCAGCAGAATTAGTTAAACCAATGCGCGAAGAACTGACAGGCGTTGGTTTTAAAGAGCTACAAACACCAGAAGATGTTGATAATGCACTTTCACAATCAGGAACGACCCTAGTAGTAGTCAATTCAGTATGTGGATGCGCTGCGGCAAATGCAAGACCAGCCGTGCGTTATGCTTTGGCTCATGAAAAAAATCCTACCCACCTTTGCACAGTATTTGCAGGAGTAGATTTTGAAGCTACTGAAGCTGCAAGAGCCCAAATGATTCCGTTTCCTCCCTCCTCACCTAGTATTGCCCTTTTCAAAGAGGGTCAGTTGGTTCATATGATCGAACGCCACCACATAGAGGGGCGCCCTGCAGAAATGATTGCTGAAAATTTGAAGGCAGCTTTCGACGAGCACTGCTAGTAGCTTTTTGTCCAAGCCCCTGGTGAAACCATTTTTGATGAAAAATATTGTAGTTTATTTTGTCAATATACTCTACTACCTTTGCTTTGGCTTTTTACTTTATTTTTTTCATTTAGTACAATGGCTAGCCTTACATCTTTTTGGTTTTCAATACCATAAAAAAAGCGTGGATTGGCTAAATTTTTCCCTATTGGGTTGTTTAAAAGTGTTAGGTACCGATATTCGATTTCAAATTGAAGAGCCTTTACCAAAGCATAAATCACTAATCGTTGTTGCCAACCATCAAAGTACCTATGATATCCCTCCCTTAATATGGTATTTAAGAAAACACCATCTCAAATTTGTAAGTAAAAAAGAATTAGGCAAAGGAATACCAAGCGTATCGTTTAATTTAAGGCACGGAGGCTCCGTTTTAATTGATCGAAAAGACAAAAAAAAAGCACTAACACAAATTAAAGATTTTGCCTGTAGAATAGCCCAGAAAAAATGGGGTGTAATAATTTTTCCCGAAGGGACCCGATCAAAAGACGGTAAACCAAAACCTTTTCAAAGGGGAGGTCTAAGCGTTTTGATATCTAACATGCCAGAGGCCTATATAATTCCTGTGAGTATAAAAAATTCTTGGCAATTGGCACAACACAATTACTTTCCTATGCCCTTAGCCACAAAACTTTTATTTAAAATTCACCAACCAATTGTTATAGGAAAAGAGAATCCTAATGATTTGATTGATCAAGTTGAAAGGATAATTAAAACTGAGTTAGCAACCACTATTTAGTGCCTCAAATACACCTTGAAAGTGGTGCCTCCCATTGAGTTGGTTTCAAAAGATATTTCTCCTTGATGTGAATTGATTATATTTTTTACTATCCCTAAACCTAGCCCCATACCCCCTGTTTTAGTTGTAAATTTAGGTTCAAATATTTTGTCCTTTAAAGCAGGAGGTATACCACTTCCGTTATCTTCAATCAAAACGGTTGTTGCCATTTTTGTGTTTTGAATTTTGATGCTAATTTCAGGTTTCCGTTTTTCAGGAACAGACTGAAAAGCGTTGTGTACTAAATTGGTCATCACTCGAATCCATTGAGATCGATCTAGCTGATGATAAACCTGTTCTTTTTCGGTTGAAAATGAAATCTGATCACGATCAAAAACATTGATTGCTTTTCTGGTAGCTTCAACCAAATCTACTTTTGTTTTTTTTGCTTGGGGTAGGGTTGCAAAATCTGAAAAAGCGTTGGCCACCTCACTCATAGTATCAATTTGTTCTAATAGGGTTTGAGAAAATGCCTCAACTTCAGAAGAAGCCTCTGTCATATTAGGCTTGAATTTTCTTTGAAAACTTTGCACTGTGAGACGCATTGGAGTGAGTGGATTTTTGATTTCGTGTGCCACCTGTCTAGCCATTTGTTCCCAAGCTTGTTTGCGTTCTGATTGTGCTAATTTTTTGGCGCTAGCTTCAAGGTCGTCAATCATTCGATTGTAGGAGTTCACCAGTCCATCAATCTCTTTGGTGGCGTTGTTAATGTGAATTTTTTCATTTCTTGTCAGCAAACCAGTTTGATCAATTTTAATCCTAATGGCCTCTAAAGAACGTGTAATCCATTTTGAAAGGAAATAGGAGAGCAATAACACACCTAAAAAGAGTAAAATATAAATTTGATATAGACTACTTAAAAAAGTGTTGAGTTCATTTTCAGAAAAAGAGATGTCCTCGAAATAGGGGAAAAACAATATAGCATAAGGACGATTGTAGCGATCTCTTAGAAGACTATACGAAGCACTAAATTTATCGAGATCTGCAAAATTGTTTTCCAAAAATCGTTCCCCTTCACTGATTTTAATATTTTCAATTAATTGATTTTCTAATTCATAATTATTCGCAATCACTGCTAGTGGGGTGTGATAAATAAACAACGGTTTTCCTTCAATATTGAAAAGAGAATACTGCACATTATGAATAGAATTGATTTTTTCAAAATCTTCTTTAAAAGGGCGCCAGAGACTATCAGGCTTTTGAGACAATTCATATTTATTGACCAAATGACCGATGTGCCGTGCAATTTGGGCTTCTTTTCTGTCTAACCTCCCTTGATGATAGGCATCTCTTTGTGATTCATATTGAAAACTCGTAAAACCTAAAATCAAAACCCCTGCAAGTATGAGAATCCCACCCATAAATAAAAAAATTCGGGTTCTCAATGCCATTTTCGGAAACATTAGCATAGCCTAATTTTTAGAATTCTTTACTGTTTTCTTGTAAGCTTTGATTCCTAAATAAAGAAGAAAACCCAACACTACTATACCAAGGATGCCCCACCACCATTGCAATGTGTTTTTTAGTGCTACAAGAAAAACAATGGCAAACAGAAGTAGGGTAGCGCCTTCATTCCAGAACCGCATAAAAGTCTCACTGTGTTTAAAAACATTTTGTTGCATTTGCTTATACATCTGATGCGTTTTCAAATGATAAAAAATCAATCCGATCACAAAAGATAACTTCACTATCATCCAAGATTGCGTGAGCCATTCTGGCATCAAAATCAAAAGGAGCAAAGCAAATATAATAGCCAGTATAGCTGAGGGCCAAGTAATTATATTCCATAGTCTACGACTCATCAGTTTAAATTGATCGGACAAAATTGAACGCTTTGGTTCTTCCATTTTCTGCGCCTGCAAATGATAAATAAATAATCTAGGAATATAAAAAAGACCAGCAAACCATGTGATTACAAAAATAATATGTAATGCCTTAAAATAGTTATAATACAAGTCTATTTGATTTTAAAATTTAAAAATACAAAAATTGGAATGGTTTGGCTGATTTCAGCTGTTATACAGCAATCTTTGCTTTTTAATCTCTTGCCTTAGAAAGTATGCTGTTACAAGGGTAGCTAGCACTTCTGAAGCTGGAAAAGACATCCAAACCCCAATAATGCCCCATTGGGAAGAAAAAAGAAACAACAAAGGAATAAAGAAAAAACCTTGCCTAGTGAGTGTCAGTAAAAGGGCAGGGATTGCTTTGCCTATTGCTTGAAAAAATGCTGCACCAATAAGTTGTATTCCCACAATGGGCAAAGCAGCAAAAACCCATCGCAAAGCACTCGGAGTTGCGTTGGCAACTTTAAATTCTTTTGTAAAAAGGTAGGGAACAGCATCAGCAAAATAGAAAATTAATAAAAAAACTAGGGTCGCTAAAAGAGTAGCATATTTGAGAGAAACCCAAATAACCTGTCTTACACGATCATATAGTTTTGCGCCAAAATTATAGCCTGCAATGGGTAAAAACCCCTGAGTGATTCCTAGAATGGGGAAAGTGGCAAACATTAGCATCCTACTGATAATTGCATATACTGCTAAAATGGAAGCTCCTCCCAATTGATACAAAATATTGTTTACTAAAAGCACCGTAATGCTCACCATCGCCTGTCTTGATAGAGTAACAAATCCTAGAGCACCAATTTCTTTTACGATATTAGCATCCAATTTAAAATCAGATAAGACTAAATTTAATTCTGATTTTTTTGAACTAAAAAAATAGAGAATATAGCCGGCGCAAACCCCATAAGAAAGGGTAGTTGCCCAAGCGGCACCATACATGCCAAGGTCTAAAACTTTGATAAAAACATAATCTAAAAGCAAGTTAGAAATAGAAGGCAATAACATGGCATACATGGCATTTTTTGGTTTTCCTTCTGCTCTGATGACAGTATTAGACATCATGCAAAATCCCAAAACTGGCACTCCATATAGTACGATCACGTAATAAATTTTTGCTATATCAAATAGGGTGTCTTTTCCTCCAAATACGGGAATAATCTGATCTGAAAAAAAAAGACCAAGACCAGAAAACAAGAGTGTTACCGTGAGGTTTAGTGCTAGTTGATTGCCAAAAGTTTTTGTGGCTAAGGCTTTATTTTTATCTCCAAGTGCTCTAGAAATAATAGAGGAGCCTCCAATGCCAATTGACATGCCCAGAGCGGCAATAAAAAAAGAAACTGGTAGCACTATATTTATGGCGGCAATGGCATACGCTCCTATCCATTGACCCACAAATAATGTGTCGATTAGAATATTCAAAGACATTACTAAAATGCCCACGGAGGCTGGCAATGCTTGCTGAATAAGGAGTTTAGGAATCGCTTGAGTAGCTAGTGAAGATGAAGAACTCTCACTCATTGAGCTATGGTGGTTGTGGCCCATTCATCGATCCATCGACTCAACACATTTACCCAATCTTCTCGATCATTTATGCATGGAATAACCTCCAAATGTTCTCCCCCTTTTTCTTCGAAATCTTCAACCGCTTCCATTCCTATTTCTTCTAAGGTTTCTAAACAATCAGAAACAAAAGCGGGGGTTACAATGGCCATTTTTTTCACTCCTTTTTTAGCAAATGCCGCCACTGTTTTGTCTGTGTAAGGTTGGAGCCATGGGTCTAACCCCAATCGAGATTGGAATGATGTGGAATACGTTTCTGGTTTCAGTCCCAAATATGCAGCCACTTGAGTTGTGGTTATTTCACATTGATGCCGATAGCAATATTGGTGAGCTGGAGAATCTTTAAAACAACATTTTCCATCCATCTTGCAATGTGATTTTGTGATATCGGATTTGCGAATGTGTCGCTCTGGTACACCATGGTAAGAAAACAATAAATGTTCCCATTCCTTACCCTGTAGTGCTTCTTGAATGGAGCTTGACAATACACGAATATAGTCTTCATGATTATAAAAAGCTGGTAGCGAAGTAAAATGCATTTCTGGAAAATATTCCTTACGAAGTGATTCTGCCATCACAAGAATCGTTTCTGTGGTAGCCATAGCAAATTGGGGATATAAAGGAACGAGTAGCACTTCATCTACTTTTTGATCGGCTAATTCTTGAAGCCCCTTTTTTATTGATGGATTTCCATAGCGCATCGCGAGGGCAATAGGGACACTTGTCTTTTCTTGTACCTTGTTTTGTAATCTTTCTGAAAGAACAATAAGCGGAGAACCCTCTTCCCACCAAATTTTTCTGTAGGCTTTAGCTGATTTTTTAGGCCTCGTGTTTAAAATAATGCCTCGCACTAAAAAAGTACGAAACCAAAGGGGTAAATCAATTACCCGTTCATCCATTAAAAATTCGTCTAAATAGTTCCTTACATCTTTCGTACTTGTACTATCTGGAGAACCCAGATTGACTAGCAATACTCCTTTCATTTCAATTTTTTTACGAAGATAAGGACATTAAATATTTCTTTGGAGTAGTTCCAAATTTCTTTTTAAAAGCCGCAATAAAATGACTCGCTGTGCTGTATCCTAACTTCATTCCTACTTCATTGACATTATATTGTCGTTCTTCCAACATACGTCTTGCTTCTTCCATTTTGTGATCTAACAAGTAAGCATATACAGTATCTCCATAAAGCTGTTTGAAGCCTTCTTTTAATTTCTTAATGTTCAATCCTATTTCTGCCGCTAGAGATTCTAATGTAGGCGGATCTGTCATGCGATTTAGCAATATGGTTTTAGCACTTCTAATACGTCTAACATTTTCTTCATCTAATAAAAAAGGACATTGTTCTGTAGCTGCGTTCTCTTCAGTCACATTGAAAAACAAAGACAGTAATTCATAAACTTTTCCTCTTAGATAAAGGTTGCGCATACTAGGATGTATTTTGGCTTGCAAAATTTGACTAATTACAACAGCCATGGAGGGTGTGAACACTTTTGTGTCATAAAATTTCTTGGCATTATTTTCTGGACTTAAAAAGGTAATATGCTCAGCATCATTAGAAAAAAGAGAATGAAATTTTTTTATTGAAATGGCTATGCTCACTAACCAAGATTGGGGTTGCATCTCCACTTCTATAGGGAGTGCTTTTTGAGGATTATAAAGTAACATAGAATTATCTTCTGAAAGTGGAAAATTATAACTCCCACTATTATATAAAAAATTTAGCTGCCCTTTTAAACAAAAATGAAATTGAATAAATGCTAAATTCACTTCTTGCTGAAAGACTGTAGGATTTTTACCTTCATTTTTAAATCGAACTACCAAAAAATCTTTTTCTAAGACTGTTACTTCTTGTGTACCTCCTTCGTCATTTTTTTTCATATCAATTTTTGATTTATAACAATACTTTTTCTTTTTATCTTTATAACACAACAAAATTAAACTAATTTAGAAGAGTTCTAAATTTATAGTTAAAAACCTTTCACGTTACAAAAAGTCTTTTTAGCGTTGTTTTTAGTTTTTTTAGTCCTTTACTTTTGCTGTAGGATTTAGGAATTTATGACCCATACACCTCACTTTTTTTGTGTAGGCATCAGTTATAAAAATGCAGATTTAGACACGAGAGGAAAATTTAGCCTCGACGAAACCAGTGTACACGCTCTTCAATTAGCTGCCAAAGAAAAAAATTACAAAGAAATGTTACTGCTCAACACATGTAACAGGACTGAAATTTATGCATGGGGACAACATGCTGAGGCACTAAAAAATTTACTCTGTGAATATTCAAATGGGACAACGGCTATTCTAGAAAAAAAGGGGTATGTCCTCTCCGGACGTGCAGCTTTTCATCATCTTTTTCGTGTGGGAACTGGGCTTGAAAGTCAAATTTTAGGTGATTTTGAAGTTATTGGACAATTAAAACAAAGTTTTTATAGAGCTAAAAAAATGGGCTTAGTCAATAGCTACACTGAACGGTTGGTGAATGCTGTTATTCAGGCAAGCAAGAGAATCAAAACTGAAACAAAAATTTCTTCGGGTGCGACTTCTGTTGCATTTGCCGCTGTACAATATATTATGCAACATGTACCTTCTATTTCTGAAAAGAATATTTTACTTTTTGGTACGGGTAAGATCGGGAGAAATACGTGTGAGAATTTAGTAAAACATACACAGAATGATCACATTGTACTCATCAACAGAACAGAAGAAAAAGCAACCGCTGTTGCAAAAAAATTTCCTGTTCAAGTAAAGCCTTATGGTCAATTGACTTCACAACTTAGAAATACAGATTTGTTAATTGTGGCTACAGGTTCACAACGCCCAACACTAACGGCTGATATGGTTTATACTGACAAGCCACTACTCATCTTAGATCTGTCAATGCCCAGAAATGTAGATCCAGAAATTGAAACCTTGAACTATGTGAAATTAATTCATCTTGATGAGCTCTCACAAATCACAAATACTTCCATAAAAGAGCGAAAAAAATACCTTCCTAAAGCAGAAGAAATTTTAAACAACATTGAGAATGAATTTTTAGAATGGCTTGAACATCGGAAATTTGCTCCAACCCTAAAAGCCATTAAAGAAAAATTATTGTTTTCTTCTCACGGAGATGTGGATCCAATAAAAAATGAAGATGCTGCCTATATGGCTCAAAAAATAACGGGTCAGGTTGCTACCTATCTTAAAGAAAATCCTAAAAAAGCTGCTACAACAGTTGCCTTACTTGAAGACATATTTCAGTTAAGTTCCCAAGAAATATGAAAATCTTGCGCATTGGAACAAGAAAAAGTGACCTCGCTTTATGGCAAGCGCAAACGGTTCAACATCTGATCGAAAAAATGGGGATTCAAACAACCCTTATACCCATTTCAAGTGATGGAGATTTAAACCTAGCCCAACCTCTTTATGCCTTGGGGGTTGAAGGAGTTTTTACTAAAGCCTTGGATGCAGCACTACTCAACAATGAGATCGACATTGCAGTGCATAGCTTGAAAGATGTTCCAACACAGTTGGCTGAAGGGATTCATCAAGCTGCTGTATTATCAAGAGCAAATCCTTTAGATGCTATTGTGTTTCATCCAGATTTTAAAAATTGGGAATCAAGCCCGTTTATTGGCACAGGCAGTCTACGCAGAAAAGCCCAATGGCTAAGAAAGTTCCCCTCACACACAACAACAAACCTACGAGGCAATTTGCAAAAACGAATTGAAAAACTGAATCAATCCAAATGGGGAGGTGCTCTTTTTGCCGTAGCCGGATTGGAGCGTTTAGGTTGGCCTGTCAAAAGAGAAGTGTTGGAGTGGATGATTCCTGCACCAGGGCAAGGGGCCATCACTGTTTGTTGTCATTCAGAAAAAACTGACTTGATTCATCAGCTAAAAACTATTAGTTGTGAAAAAACAGTAAAATGCACAACCCTAGAGCGTACTTTTTTAAGACTTTTAGAAGGAGGCTGCACAGCGCCTATTGGGGCTTTAGCATCTGTTAAAGACAATACCATTTCATTTAAAGCTGGCCTTTTTTCTTTAGATGGAACACAAGCCATAGAATATGAAAATTCCTTTCGCGGAGAGCATATCCAAGAATACGCTATGCGCGCAGCAGATACTATTAAAGCCCGTGGCGGAGAACAACTTCTTGATGATATCAAAAAAACATTTCATTGATGCGTCTGATAGTTACCAAAAATATCTCTTTATCTTTTAAAGAAAGATTACTTCAGCAAGGGTATTCAGTAGTCGATATTCCTTTAATTGAAATAAAACCTATTGCTTTTGAATTAAAGGAAGTGGACCAAAATGTAATTTTTACAAGTCAAAATGCTGTTCGCATTCTTTTACAAAAACAACAACCTAATCAAGATTTACTAAAAGATAAAAAGTGTTTCTGTGTCGGTGAAAAGGTAAAATCGCTTTTGGGAAAAAATGGCCAAAAAGTGGTTAAAATGGCGCAAAATGCATCAGAATTAGCGCATTTTTTAGTAAAAAATCACAAAAATGAGCAATTTTCATTTTTTTGTGGCACCCGAAGAATGGATGATTTAGAGCTCGTTTTTGCTCAAAATGAGATGAAACTTACTATTATACCAATTTATGATACGCTCTTAACACCCCATAAAATTAAGTTGGACGTTGAGGGTATTTTATTCTATAGCCCTTCGGCTGTTGAAAGTTTTTTTATTAAAAACAAATGGCCTAAAAACACCTATGGATTTTGTATTGGCACCACCACTGCCAATGCACTAAAAAAACACACAGATCAGTTTTATGTGGCAACACAGCCCAAAGAATCAGCACTATTAGTAAAACTCAAACAACACTTCAGCGCTTATGCTTAAAAATGATTTATTTCTGAAAGCCCTAAAGGGCGAAACTGTTGAGAGACCCCCTGTTTGGATGATGAGACAGGCAGGGCGTTATCTTCCTGACTTCATGAAACTCAAAAAAAAATACGATTTTTTTACGCGCTGTCAAACACCAGAGCTGGCTACAGAAATTACCATAATGCCCATCGAGCAAGTGGGACCAGATGCAGCCATTATTTTCAGTGATATTTTGGTAGTTCTTCAAGCCCTAGACATTACTGTTGAGATGAAAGAGGGAGTGGGTCCTTGGTTGCCAAATCCCATAAAAACCTATGAGGATGTTGAAGCTATACATGTTCCAAAAGCTGAAGACCGATTACATTATGTTATGGAAGCCATAAAAATGTCTAAAAAAGCTTTGGCCAACGAAGTTCCACTCATTGGATTTGCAGGATCACCTTGGACTCTCCTTTGCTATGCCCTACAAGGGCAAGGCTCCAAAACCTTTGATAAGGCAAAAGCATTTTGTTTTAGTCAACCCAAAACAGCCCATATGCTGTTACAAAAAATTACAACACTTACTATTGATTATTTACTCGCTCAAGTAAAAGCAGGTGCTGATGCAGTTCAACTTTTTGATTCTTGGGGTGGGCTATTGTCTCCTCAAGATTACAACCAATTTTCATGGCCCTATTTAAAACAAATTGTAGAGCGTTTGAAATTGGAAACTGAAGTGATCGTCTTTGGGAAAGGGTGCTGGTTTGCCTTAAAAGATATGAGCCAGTCTGGTGCTGCTGCGCTGGGTATAGATTGGACGTGCTCTGCCATAAATGCGCGGTATCTGTCGGGAGGAAAAATTACCCTGCAAGGGAATTATGATCCGGCGAGACTTCTGTCACCCATCCCCGAAATTCGATTAGGTGTGAAATCCATGATTGATGCCTTTGGAAAAGACAGATATATTGTCAATCTAGGCCATGGCATATTACCAAATATTCCTGTTGATCACGCTCGTGCTTTTATTGATGCGGTAAAAACCTATCGCTCCTAATTAAAATCTTAATAGATGAAAAATCTCTTCTACGCCTATATCAAAAACCTACAGAATGAGATTACTTCTGGTGTAGAAAAAACCGATGGTCAGGCTACTTTCAAGGAAGATCTCTGGGAAAGACCAGAGGGAGGAGGGGGACAAACAAGAATCATTGAAAATGGAAAGGTTTTTGAAAAAGGAGGGGTAAATATTTCTGCCGTTCATGGCCCACTTCCCAAAAGTATGCAGTCCTACTTCAAAGTAGGAGAAGTTGATTTTTTTGCCTGTGGTCTCAGCTTAGTTCTCCATCCAAAAAACCCAATGGTTCCCACAGTTCATGCTAATTGGCGGTATTTTGAAATGTATAATGAAAAACATGAAATCCAAGACCAATGGTTTGGCGGAGGGTTAGACCTCACCCCCTATTATTTGTTTGAGAAAGACGCTATTCACTTTCATCAAACATGTAAAGCCGCTTGTGACAAACACCATCCTAATTTCTATAAAACTTTTAAAGCGCAGTGTGATTCCTATTTTTGGAATGCACATCGCAAAGAAGCAAGAGGTGTAGGTGGTCTTTTTTTTGATTATTTAAGGCCCGAAAAATCATTTACTATAGGAGATCGGTATGCCTTTGTCTGTGAAGTTGGAAACCGTTTTTTATCTGCCTATCTCCCCATAGTAGAAAAAAGAAAAAATCTACCCTTTACTGATGAGCAAAGACAATGGCAGGAAATCAGAAGAGGGCGCTATGTTGAATTTAATTTGATTCACGATAAAGGAACACTCTTTGGGCTTAAAACCAATGGTAGAATAGAAAGCATATTGATGAGCCTTCCTCCTAAAGTTCAGTGGTTCTATAACCATCATCCTAAAGATGGAAGCGACGAGGCTACCTTAATTGATGTATTAAAAGAACCTAAAACTTGGGTGTGATACTTTTTATGACACAATCTGTATTTCCTTTTTCTTACCTTGTTAGTTCATAGCATACCAAATCAAAATGAATACGCTAACCATTCTTTTTGTTTTTCCTATACTAATCATCTTCTCCTACTTGTTTGATGCACTGGCAAGGAGAACAAAATTTCCTGCTGTTATTTTATTGATGGTCACAGGAATGATTATTAGAGCAATTGCAGCGGCTTACAGCTCCGACTTAGTAGGTGTTCTTGATAATTTAATTCCTGTTTTAGGTACTATTGGTCTGATTCTAATTGTCCTAGAAGGTGCTTTGGAACTGGAAATTACTAAAGAAAAACTCCCTCTAATAATCAAAGGGTTTGTGGCAGCTGCTGTGCTTTTGGTTACCAACATTGTGGGTTTAACCTTTGTTTTTCAAAAAATACTTGATTTACAATTCAACTCCGCTATCATCTATTCAATACCACTTTCCATCATCAGTAGCGCAGTGGCCATTCCTTCAGCTGGAGGACTTTTACCCAATGATAAAGAATTTGTGGTTTATGAATCTACTTTTTCAGATATTTTAGGAATAATGATTTTCAATTATGCCCTTCGCCAATTTGAAAGTGACCAGTCATTGCTTGGAGGACAGTCCATGATAAGTCTTGCATTTCAAATTATCGGTGTTATACTAATTTCGTTGGTCATCACTTATGTATTATTTCGCCTTTTACAAAACATTGCCTACCATGTAAAGTTTTTTTTAATTCTAGCCCTATTGGTTTTAGTCTATGCCTTTGGAAAGCTTCTCCACTTGCCTGCTTTGGTTACCATTTTTATTTTTGGTTTATTCATGAGCAACGTAAAATCACTTTTACCTCCATTTTTGATAAAATACCTAAACCTTGAGGAATCTGAAAAAGGACTACATGAATTTCATATTCTCACGGCAGAGTCAACCTTTTTAGTAAGAACTTTTTTCTTCTTATTCTTTGGCTTTTCCATATCGCTTAGTCAATTTAATAGTCTAGAACCTTTTCTGTATGGGGCTCTTATTTTTTTCATAATGCTTTTCTTAAGGCATCTTTATTTTATGATTGGAAGTTTTAAGCTCAATACAGCTCCCCTACTATATATGGCACCCAGAGGGCTTATTAGCATATTACTTTTTTTACAAATAGATGAAATTTCATTTCCCTTTGTGAGAAGTGAGTGGATTGATGAACGTACTTTGTTGGTGGTCATTTTGTTGTCTATGGTAGTCCTTATTTTAGGAAATAACACCACCAAAAAAGCAGAGCCCCTCAAACTAGACCAAGACGAACTCTTGTCGCCTACAGTTGAATTTCCTTTAAAAGATTCTCAAGAATCAAATGAAACAACAAATGAATAATCCTTATTTTTGAAACATGTTCCCTATTCAAAGAAACCGTAGACTTAGAGCAAGCCATAGCATCCGAGAATTGGTGCAGGAACACAAGCTTTCTCCAACTGATTTTATTGTTCCTTTATTTGTTGTAGAAGGAAATAATAAAAAGGAACCTATTCTTTCGTTGCCAGATTATTTTAGATATAGTTTAGATCAATTAGCAACTCATGTGCAATCACTTTGGAAAAAAGGAGCAAAAGCAGTTCTCGTTTTTGTGAAAGTCCCTCAAGCCAAAAAAGACAATGCTGGAACAGAAGCGTACAATGCTGATGGATTAATGCAAAACGCAATTAAAACAATAAAAAATGTGACTCCTGAGATGGTTGTTTTTACTGATGTTGCACTGGATCCTTATTCTTCAGAAGGACACGATGGCATCGTAAAAAACGGAAAAGTGTTGAACGATCCTACTATAGAAATTCTGTCAAAAATGGCACTTTCACACGCACAAGCTGGAGCCGATGCTCTTGCACCAAGCGATATGATGGATGGTCGTATTTTAAAGATTCGACAAACCTTAGAAGAAAATAATTTTCCTGATGTCATACTTATGAGCTATAGTGCTAAATATGCTTCATCACTATATGGTCCCTTTAGAGAGGCCTTAGATTCTGCCCCTGCTTTTGGCGACAAAAAATCGTATCAAATGAATTGTGGCAATCGTAAAGTGGCCCTCGAAGAAACACTCCGAGATATCGAAGAAGGAGCTGATATTGTGATGGTAAAACCTGGTATGCCCTATCTTGATATTGTAAGAGACTTGTCTAACCAAATCAATAATCCCATTGCTGTCTATCAAGTGAGCGGTGAATATGCCATGCTCAAAGCTGCTGCTGAAAAAGGTTGGCTAGATCATGATAGCGTCATGCTAGAACAACTATTGGCCTTTAAGCGCGCAGGAGCAAGCTTAATTGCGAGTTATTTTGCAGAACAGGCAATAGATCTTCTTTAAATTAGATGCCAAATTTCCTTTCGGGATGAAAGGGTTCCAATGCCAAAGACAATTTTTTTTCTGACAAAGATTCAGCGACTAATTTTCCTGTAGCAGGACCCAAACTCCAGCCCATCATAGCGTGTCCAGTGGCTAAAATTAAGTTTTTACATTTCTTATGGATCCCTATAAAAGGTAATCCATCAGGAGATAAGGGTCGTAAACCACAGCGGGCTGTTTGAATTGCTTCTTCAGGAATTTCTAGGTCACTATAGAAGTTTTTCGCTCCATTTGCTATAGCTATTATTCGTTTTTTATTGAGTTTATGATTGATGCCTGATAACTCCATAGTGCCTCCAAATCGGGTATAGTCTTGCATAGGAGTAACTGCAACTTTAGGTTCAAGTAAAAGAGCAGGATAAGTAATTTTGGGTGTTTTCTTCACATTGATTCGATATCCTTTGCCTGCCTGAACTGGAAGTTTTATCCCCAAAGGCTTCAACAAATTTTCAGACCAAGCCCCAGTTGCCACTACAACACTGTCAGCCTCAATCTGTTTATCAACAAGCACAACGCTTTTTACTTTATTTGCGTTTATATTAAAACCTAATACTGTTGTTTTTGCCAAAATCTGAACCCCCTTTCTTTCCAAATAGTTTTTTAATTGTTGCATGAAATATTCTGGATTGACATGAGCATCACATCGATACCAAAAAGCGCCAGCAATATTCATTGGAGCCTCAGGCTGAAGATGGGCTACCTCATTAGCTGATAGTTGTTTTACTTCAAGTCCTTCTGCCTGTGCCCTTTTCATGACAATGGATTCTTCTTTTTCAGTTTCTGCTGTTTGATAAGCCATCAAAAGCCCTTTGGACTCCATTTGAAAATCAAATTCAGAGGCTTGGTGCATGTCCAAGTAAAGCTCTTTGCTCAAAAGATTAATGTTTTTAATCACTTTGATAGACCGTTCCACATGTTTGTTAGAACACGACCGTATAAAATACATCCCCCACCGAAATAAGTCATAATCTAAGCGAGGCTGAATATAAAAAGGACTATTTGATCTGAACATCCAACGAAATCCTTTTTCCACCATACCTGGTGCTGCCAGAGGTAGAATGTGGCTTGGGGTTAAATAACCCGCATTGACATAAGAGGCTCCCTCAGAAAAATTACCTTTGTCAATCAAAGTCACATTATGTCCCTCTTTTTCAAGATAGTAAGCACAACTCAAACCCACAATACCACCTCCCACGATAACAATTTTTTTCTCCATGGTTATAGCACTTGAAATCCTTTAACATAGGGATCGATAGGGTCTAAAATTCGCTGGCTATATCCAATAATTCGTGCTGACCCTGTAATTTGTGGTATTATCGCCGGCTGCCCACCCATAGTGATTTTTTTTAGAACAGTTCCTGTAAATAAAGAGCCGATTTTACTTTCATGCACAAAAGAGTCTCCAATGTTTAAAAGTCCTTTTGCAACCCATTGTGCCATGCGTGAAGAGGTGCCTGTTCCACACGGAGAACGATCAATCGCTTTATCTCCATAAAACACAGCATTTCTTGCAGTGGCTCCTTTTTGGGTTGGAGCTCCAGTCCAAAGTACATGGCTACACCCTTTGATTTTAGCGTCTTCTATGTGTTCAAAATGTTGATTACGATTAAGTGCATTTCGAATTTCTCTACTCCATGCTATTAAATCTGAAACACTATAATCTTCAAGGTCTCTAAAATTTTCTTGTTCATCAACAATAGCATAAAAATTGCCTCCATAAGCGACATCCACTTTGAGTGTCCCCAACCCAGGGCAATCAACTGAGAGATTTTCTGCTTCCAAATAAGAGGGAACATTTGTGAAAGACACCTCTTCAACTTTATCCTTTTTTTGCCTATAACTTGCCACCACAAGACCCGCTGGTGTTTCAACTCGAAGCTGCCCTTGCGTTTTTGGAGTGATTAATTTTTCTTCCAATAATATTGTTAGGGTTCCAATCAGTCCATGACCACACATGGGTAAACAACCACTAGTTTCAATAAATAGAATAGCAACGTCATTTTTTTCATGACAAGGTGGATAATAAAAACTACCGCTCATCATATCATGACCTTGGGGTTCAAACATTAGTCCTGTCCGAATCCAATCAAAGACTTCTATAAAATGGATTCTTTTGTCAGCCATGCTAACCCCCTCTAAATTGGGTCTGGGGCCTTTAATAAGCCTCACGGGATTCCCAGCAGTGTAAGCTTCTATACATTCAAAAACATGACGTGTTGAAGATACCATTTAGTCTTGCATTAACTCTCCATTGACACTTCGCCAAAGCTTTAAAGGATTTTCTTTCTGCAAGGCCGGTGGTAATAGTTCGTTTGGACAATCTTGAAAAGCCACAGGACGCATCCACCGATAAATTGCATCTGTCCCTACAGAGGTGAATCTTCCGTCTGTACTTGCTGGAAATGGGCCTCCATGTTGCATGGCTTGTGTTACGGCAACTCCTGTAGGCACACCCTCAAACAACAACCTTCCTGCCTTTTGTTTCGCTAAGGGAAGTGTTTCTTGAAGTGCCTTTTTATCAGAATCGGTTCCTAACAAACTCAAGGTTAACTGACCGGGTAATTCCTCTAAAACAGCTAGCATTTCACTTTGGTTAAGACAATGTACAACGAGAGTGAAAGGTCCAAAAACTTCTTCTCCTATTTCTGGATTTTGAAGAAATTGATCCGCTTTGACAAGACCTACTGCAGCATTTGATTCTTTTGACTTCTCAAGGTAAATTTTCTCTTTTGAAAGTTGTTCTACTTTTTGTAAATAATTTTGTTCAATGTTAGGATGCACCATAGTTCCGGAAGGCTGCCCTAACAAAGCGTCCTTTAATTTAAAAAAAAATGAGGGCTCTGATTCATCACTACAAATTACTATTAGCCCTGGGTTAGTACAAAATTGTCCCCACCCTAAAGCTACAGATGCAGCGAGCTGAACAGGCAATTCTGAATCTGTTTTCAATCTATTTGAAAAAATAAAGATGGGATTTACACTTCCCATTTCTGCAAAAACTGGTATAGGTTCTGTTCTTTTTTGAGCCAAATCATAGAGTGCTTTTCCACCCTTAAAACTTCCTGTAAATCCGACCCCTTTTATGTTAGGATGGTTTACTAATTCTTCTCCTACTTGGTGACTTTCTCCATTGAGATGGGAAAATATACCGTGAGGTAATCCCGAATTTGAAATTGCTCGAACAATACAGCTTGCTACCCATTCGCTGGTCCCTGCATGATAGGGGTGTGCTTTCAAAATTACTGGACAACCAGCAGCCAACGCTGAAATAGTATCTCCGCCAGCAGTAGAAAATGCCAAAGGAAAATTGCTAGCTCCAAAAACAACAATCGGACCGATAGGATAGAGCATTTTTCGTAAGTCAGGACCTGCGCCCGTTTTGTGAATGCGCGCTTGTATATAAGACCCTTCATTCAGCAAGTCAATGAACGATTGTATTTGTCCAATAGTGCGCTGAAATTCAATATTGGCACGTCCCTCCGGATAACCGGATTCGTCTCGATAGCGGGCTTTAATTTCATTTTCACTAACCAACAGTTCCTCTTTTATTTTTGTAAGCAAATCAGCACGTTTTTGGGGTGTGGAGTGGGCAAAAACAGGGAAGGCTTTTGATGCAGATACAATTGCATTCTGAATTTGATCTTTACTAGCTTCTTCAAAATTGGGTGCGATCGGTTTTTGGGTATTCGCATTCAAAGCTTGAAAAATGGAATCTCTATCGTTTTTGGAAATTTTCCCTTCAATTATATTTTGTCCTGTTATCATAATATATTTTTATAATCTGAAATAGTTGGTCGATTAGACATTGCTAAGTCAATAATTGTTTGTACTCGTTCTTTCTCTATACCAGCAAGTGGCTTTCTAGGCAATCTAACATAACCCGTTCCTAATCCAGTTGCAACTTCACATAGTTTTATATTTTGAACTAGTTGGGGAGAGATGTCGAGTTCTAGAAGGGGTAGAAACCATTGGAATAAGTTTCTGGCTTTGTTATATTGTTGTGTTTTGCAATAAACATAGAGGGCAACTGTTTCTTCTGGATAGGCATCAACAAGTCCAGCTACCCAACCATCTGCCCCCATCACAAGACTTTCCATAGCTAGTGTATCTACTCCACATAAAATCTGAAAACGATCTCCAAATCGGTTTCGCATGCGTGTGATATTTGTTGTGTCTCTAGTTGATTCTTTTACTGCTTTTATATTTTGATAACTCTGTAATTCTTCAAACATATCCAATGTTACCTCGATCTTATAATCTATTGGGTTATTATAAATCATAATGGGCAACGAGGTCCTTTGAGCAATGGCTTCAAAATAAGCAACGGTCTCTTGATCTGTGGCCTTGTAGCGCATCGGGGGCAGGAGCATCAGCCCGTCTGCCTCATTTTTTTCAGCGAGTGCAACAGCGCTAATTGCGTCTTGAGTAGACTGCTCTGCTATGTTTATGATAACAGGAATATCATTTTTTGCAATTTGCTTTGCTTTGTGTAGCAATTGCTTTTTTTCTTCGCTTGTGAGTGTACTAGCTTCTCCTAAGGTGCCACCCAATATAAAACCGTGAACTCCAGCTTCTTTTTGAAATGCTAAATTTTGGTTAAAAGCTTCCAAGTCTAATTCTCCAGATGCATTGAATTGTGTCGTTACGGCAGGCATAACTCCTTCCCACTTTAGGCTTTGAATTGTATTCATGGTTTCCAATTAAAGTTAAAGTAAATCATTTTTTCAAAAAAAAGATAATTGTTTAACTTTACCAAACTTGAGATCAAATCATTTCAACGTTAATGGAACAAACAAGCTGTGCTTTTAAAAGTCCTTTCGGATGGATTGAAATTACTACTCTTAAACAAGCTATTGTGGCGTTAGAATTTGTCCAAAATCCAAAAAATTTAAATGTTTCTTTTACTTCATTTCAAAATGAAATCATTAAACAATTAGAGAATTATTTTGACAAAAGAAATTATCATTTCAATTTCAAAATTGCAGCTAAAGGAACTAGTTTTCAAAAAAAAATCTGGTCATTGCTCTCTAAAGTTCCAAAAGGAAGCACAGTGAGTTATTTAAAAATCGCTCAACTCTATGGCAATACAAAAGCTGTTAGAGCCATAGCAGGGGCCATTAGTAAAAATCCTGTTTTGATTATCATTCCTTGTCACCGTGTGGTTGGAAGTGATGGATCGCTTGTAGGTTATTCTGGAGGATTAGAAAATAAAAGAGCCCTATTGGATCACGAAGGTTATAGTAATTAATACTATTAGGACTTAACAACTAAACTATGAAAAAACGAATCAAAGGATTTGTCTATTTAATCCTTGCCCTTTTTAGTCTACTTTATATTTCAAAATATGACTACTTGCTAGAGGCCGTTTCTAAAATATATTTGACAGGACATGTTACCGCATATCTTGAAGATTATAAAAAATTTGATAATCGTGTGTTACCTGCCTCAACTTCACCTCAGCCTTGGCCTCTCCATTCTTCCTACAATAAAATTTCAATATCTAGTGCCCTTGAAACCTATCATCAAGAAAATGAAACTGTAGCTTTTCTTGTAATAAAAGAGGACAGTTTGATATATGAAAATTACTATGAAAACTTTGGCCCTAAAACTAAAAGCAATTCTTTTTCTGTTGTCAAAAGCATGATTTCAGCAATGATGGGCAAAGCCATTGAACAAGGCTACATTGAAAGTTTAGATCAAAAAGTGATTGACTTTCTTCCTGAACTTAAAGGGCCTTTTGCCAATCAGGTCACGGTTGGTGACCTTTCCTCAATGGCATCTGGCTTAAAGTGGAGTGAAAAATATTATTCTCCATTTTCTGTCACCACAGCCGCCTATTTTGTTAAAGATCTTGGTCAAGTAATGCTAGACCAGCCCATCAATAAAGAACCTGGTAAATCCTTTCGATACACTAGTGGCACAACTCAATTGCTCGGCATGGTAATTACTAAAGCAACCGGAAAAAACCTAACTGCCTATTTCTATGAAAGCCTTTGGAATTCTATGGGTGCTGAGGGAGAAGCTTTATGGCAGTTGGATAGTAACGAAAAAGGATTGGAAAAGGCTTATTGTTGTTTAGCGTCAAATGCTAGAGATTTTGCTCGTTTTGGTAAATTATATAAAAACTATGGAAAGTGGAATGGAAACACAATTTTAGATTCTACTTTTATTGCCAAATCATTAAAGCCAAGATTTGCTGAAAGTCCTCAATATGGTTATGGATGGTGGTTAGAAAACTATAATGAGCAACGTGTGTTTATGATGCGGGGGCATTTAGGTCAATATATTATTGTTTTACCAAAAGATGATTTAATAATTGTAAGACTAGGTCACAAAAAAGGAAAAAAAATAAATGGTAATCCTTGTACAGAAGACATCTATGTTTACATGCAAGCTGCACTAGATATTACTTCCGATGTTCCCTAAGACACCTCTCACTAAAATTTTGTTTCTAGATATAGAAACGGTTCCTCAATATGCTACCTTTGATGAAGTCCCAGAACTTGAAAAAATCTATTGGGAAGAAAAATCATCCTATCAGCGAAAAGAGAATTACAGTGCTGAAGACTTTTATGACCGCGCTGGGATATGGGCTGAATTTGGAAAAATTGTTTGTATTTCTGTAGGTTACTTTTCAAATACTAAAGGATCTAGACAGTTTCGTTTAAAGACATTTTCAGGACCAGAAAAAGAATTACTACTTGGTTTTAAAAATTTGTTGGACAATTATTTTTCTACTCAAAAGCATCGGCTTTGCGCACACAACGGTAAAGAATTTGACTTCCCCTACATTGCTCGCCGAATGCTAATTCACAACCTTAAACTACCTAAACTATTAGCCCTTTTTGATGCCAAACCGTGGGAAGTACCCCATATTGACACCCTTCAACTTTGGCGGTTTGGTGACTTCAAAAATTATACTTCCTTAAAATTAATGGCCCATGTCTTGGGAATTCCATCACCCAAAGATGATATAGATGGAAGCCAGATTGCCTATGTATATTATGAAGAAAAACAACTAGATCGAATTATTTCTTACTGCGAAAAAGATGTATTGACGATTGCTCAGATATATTTAAAACTCCAAAATGAAAATTTACTAGTGGAAGATGAAGTTTTCATCTCAAAATAACTACTATAACTCTATTCAAAAAATTAGTATCTTTTTTGCGTTAAAAACAAAAACATGCAAATACAAGATAAAGAATCGAACACTTTTGACGCAATAGTTGTAGGAACTGGCGTAAGTGGTGGTTGGGCGGCCAAGGAGTTATGCGAAAATGGATTGAAAACCCTCGTTTTAGAACGTGGGCGGATGGTCAAACATGTAGAAGATTATCCCACAATGCATCTTGACCCCTGGGATGTTTCACACGGTGGGGCTACTCCCAAAGAAGTTTTAAAAGATTATTCAAAACAAAAACGATGGGGCGTCAATGAATATAAACGCCATTTTTACAATAAAGATTCTGAACATGACTATGATGAAGATAAACCCTTTGACTGGATTCGTGGTAAGCAAGTAGGTGGTCGGTCACTTATTTGGGGGCGGCAATCGTATCGATGGAGTGATTTAGACTTTGAAGCCAACGCAAGAGAAGGTATTGGAGTAGATTGGCCTATACGTTATAAAGATATCAAACCTTGGTATGAACATGTAGAGAAATACATTGGTGTTAGTGGAGAAGCGCTTAATCTTCCCCAATTGCCTGATAGCATTTTTCTTCCTCCCATGGAATTGAATTGTTTAGAAACTCATCTGAAAGAAACCATCGCTACAAACTATGACGACCGATTGATGACCATCGGCCGAGTGGCACATATAACAGAAGGAACCAAAACGGGTGCTGGGCGTTCTGCGTGTCAATTTAGAAATCGTTGTGATCGTGGGTGTCCTTTTGGATCTTATTTCAGCTCCAACTCTTCCACACTTCCTGCAGCAGAGGCCACTGGCAACATGACTCTTAGGCCAGATTCTATTGTTGCTGAAGTGCTCTATGATTCTGAAACACAACGCGCTACTGGAGTAAAAGTGGTAGATGCGCATACCAAAGAAGTTATAGAATTTAAATCAAAAATAGTTTTCTTGTGTGCCTCTTCAATGGCCTCAACAGCTATCTTAATGCAATCCAAATCTGATCGTTTTCCAAATGGAATGGGGAATGATAGTGGTGAACTTGGTCACAATATTATGGATCACCAGCTGGGAAGTGGAGCTTCTGGAGAATATGATGGTTTTAAAGATCAATATTACACCGGTAGAAGACCCAACGGTTTTTATATTCCACGATTTAGAAATCTCGGAAAACAAGATAAAGGCGTTGATTTTTTAAGAGGTTATGGGTATCAGGGTAGTGCCTCTAGAAGCGATTGGTCTGAAAGCATAGCTGAATTTAATTATGGTGTAAAATTCAAAGAAAATATTCTTAAAGCAGGTGGTTGGAGAATTGGTATGGGAGGTTTTGGTGAAGTGCTTCCTTATCATGAAAATCGAATGTATTTGAATTACGATAAGCTAGACGCCTATGGACTTCCCACTATTGTTTTTGATGCAGATTTTAAGGAGAATGAACGTTTGATGAAAGAAGACTGGAAAGTGCAGGCGGCTGAAATGCTTGAAGCTGCAGGGTGCAAAAATGTATCTATTTATGATTCCAATGCCCCTATTGGTAAAGGGATTCATGAAATGGGGACAGCCCGTATGGGGAAAAGTCCTAAAAGCTCCATACTCAATAAAAATAACCAAATTCATTCGGTGCCGAACGTTTTTGTTACTGATGGGGCTTGTATGGCTTCTTCTGCTACCCAAAACCCATCTCTAACCTACATGGCTTTGACAGCTAGAGCAGCAAATTATGCGGTAGATCAATTGAAGAAAATGAATCTTTAAATAAAAACAACAGAAATCAAATTGAAAAAACTTGACACAGCAAATTATTCCTTTAATTGAGATTGCTGGTTTAGAACTTGAGATTGCTGGTAAAAAACTTTTAAAGGGGATCGGTTTACAAATAGCTGCTAACGAACGGTTGGCTCTTGTGGGGGAGTCTGGAAGTGGTAAATCTTTGACTGCCCTTTCTCTTTTGGGACTTCATCCGAAAAATGCACTAGTCCATGCAGAGAAAATGACTTTTAAAGAAAAGCCTCTTATTGGACTGGACGAGAAAAACTGGCGTGAGATAAGAACTCGAAAAATTTGTATGATATTTCAGGAACCTCAATCCAGTTTAAACCCTTCAATGCGTTGTGGAAAACAGTTACAAGAAGTCCTCAACACGCATACTTCATTACCAAAAAAACAGCAAAGAAAAAAAATTGACGCTGCCCTTAGAGAGGTTCAGCTCAATGATACTACACATATATTAGAAGCTTATCCACACGCCTTGAGTGGTGGCCAAAAACAGCGCCTAATGATTGCTATGGCACTTCTTTGCGAGCCCAATCTTCTTATTGCAGACGAACCTACAACTGCCTTAGATGTAACCGTTCAAAAAGAAATACTGGAGCTACTTCTAAAACTGCAAAAAAGATATGGCATGAGTATTCTTTTCATTTCGCATGATTTAAAACTAGTTAAAGATTTTGCTGAGCGCGTGATGGTGATGAAAGAAGGTGAAATTTTGGAGGAAAATAATACTCAGGCACTTTTTGAAACTCCTAAGCACTCTTATACAAAAGGATTACTTTTTGCTCGTCCTACTATTGATTTAAGGTATAAAAGACTTCCTACCCTAGAAGACTTTAAGAATGATCATTTTGAACCTCAAACAATATCAATCAAAGATCGCCGCGAAAGACTTGAAAAGCTATATCTAAAAAAACCACTCTTGAACGTTTCATCACTTCAAAAAACACATAATACCAATAGTCTTTTTGGTTTTTCTAAAAAGAAAACACCTGCCCTTTCAGATTTTTCTTTCTCTCTATTTCCAGGAGAAACTCTAGGGTTAGTTGGAGCTTCTGGATCAGGGAAATCAACTTTAGGTCGAGCTTTAATCTATTTAGACCCACCCGAAAAAGGAACTATTGAATTTGAAGGAACCCTTCTGAATGAAAAAAATATAAGTAACTATCGAAAAGAAATTCAATTTATTTTTCAAGATCCCTATGCAGCACTCCATCCACAAAAAACAGTAGGTAAGGTCATCGGGGAAGCTATTCAAATACACCAAAAAGAGCTCACTTCAAGTGATGTGCAAAATCGTGTGATTAGCTTATTGGATCAAACAGGCCTAGGAGAAGACTTTTTGAATCGGTATCCTCATGAGCTGTCGGGAGGACAACGCCAGAGAGTTGTGATTGCTCGTGCTTTAGCTCCACAACCTAAATTGGTGATTTGTGACGAATGCGTGGCAGCTCTTGATATTTCAGTTCAAGCTCAAGTTCTAAACTTACTAAATCAACTAAAAAAAGAATTTAATTTAAGCTACCTTTTTATTTCTCATGATCTTGCACTAGTAAAATATATGTCTGATCGTGTGATGGTGATCCATGATGGAAAAATTATAGAATTGCAAGACGCTGACGAACTCTATCAAAACCCTAAAAGTATTCATACTAAACGGCTGATTGAAGCGCTTCAATAAATTGTTCTTTTTTTTATACCTTGATGTGTTGTTAAACAACCATCTGTATGAAATCATTTTTACTAGTTGCCTCACTAGCTGTTTTGTTTTATTCTTGTCAAAACAGCTCACAAAACAATGCTGTTTCTTCTGAAACTATTCAAAAAAATCAATTTAAAAAAATTGATATTCATGCGCATTATCGTTATCCTAGACCCCAACTTTCAGCCTTGATGAAAGAATGGAAAATGCAAGCACTATTAGTTGATGTTGCCATTGCCGAGGAAAATGAGATCCGTCGAAGTTGGGACAAGTATGTCAGACATGCCAAAAAAAATCCTGATTTATTTTATCTATGTACAGCTTTTTTAGGCGATGGTATTGATGATAAAGACTATGCAGATAGAATTATAAGTCAGCTTAGAAAAGAAATTCAAGAGGGTGCTCGTATGGTGAAGGTTTGGAAAAATTTTGGAATGGTCACTAAAGACGAATCAGGTTCTTTTATTCAAATTGATGATCAACGTTTGCAGCCTATTTGGGATTTTCTTGTGCAGGCCAAAATTCCAGTTATGGCACATATCGCAGAGCCTAAAGAAGCTTGGCTGCCCCTGAATCCTAATGGTACACATTATGGCTATTATAAAAACCATCCTCAGTATCACGCCTATAATTTTCCTGAAATGCCCACCTACGAAGCCATTATTGAGGCTCGAGATCGTTGGATTGCTAACAATCCGAATTTACAAATCATGTGTGCTCATTTAGGCAGTATGTCCCATGATGTGAGTATGGTAGCTAAAAGGCTCGACCAATTTCCAAATATTGTTGTTGAAATGGGAGCTCGTTTTAGAGATCTGGCATGACAAGACAGTAAAACAGTTCAAGCCTTTTTTGAAAAATATCAAGATCGCATTCTTTTTGGTTCTGATTATCAAAATTATGCTGACGTAAATGAGATGTCAAAAGAAGAATTAGCCTCAGAAGCTTCCCGTTTAAGACACAATTATGAAATATTGTGGAATTATCTTAGTAGTTCTGATTCTTTGATGATAGAAAAATATCATACAAAAGGAATTGGCTTATCAGAGAAGACCTTAAAAAAAGTATTTTATGATAATGCAAAGCGTCTGTTCCAATTAGACTAATTAATTAGGGCGCTGGATTGGGATATTGTTCATGAATCAGTTCAATCGCTTCCAATATTTCATCAGAAAGTTTCACATAGGCACTATCAATATTTTCTTTAAGTTGATCGAGGGTTGTTGCACCAATGATATTGCTGGTTACAAAGGGCTGATCATTAACAAAAGCAAGTGACAAAGCCGTTAGGGTGAGATCATTTTTTTTTGCTAATTGATAATATGCTTCAATAGCATTTTTACATTGATCACTACTGTATCGGTCATAGTGTGGAAAAAGTGATAGTCTACTTTTTGGAGGTAAATTTCCATTTCTATATTTTCCACTCAGTGTGCCAAACGCCAGTGGAGAATAAGGCAATAAACCTACATTCTCTCGATGGCATATTTCTGTCAATCCAATTTCTGGTAATCTATTCAGGAGTGAATAGGGATTCTGAATCGTAATCATTTTAGGCCTAGCAGGGCCAGCAGCTTGCAAAAAGCGCATAGTGCCCCAAGGAGTTTCATTAGATAATCCTACATGGCGGATGGTGCCTTTTTTAACATGTTGTTGTAAGGCGTCTAACACCAGTTCAAAATTTTCGTGCCATACATCCCCTTTTTTATAGGTATAACCACGCTCGCCAAAGAAGTTAGTGGGACGTTCTGGCCAATGCAATTGATAGAGATCTATATAATCCGTTTGTAGGCGTTTCAAGCTTCCATATATAGCCTCATCGATCGTTGCCTTTGAATAACTCAGGTCAGTTCGAATATGTTTAGTAAAGTCTCTTGGCCCAACAATTTTAGAGGCCAAAATAATGTCTTTTCGTTTAGCTGTTTTTTTAAACCAAGTGCCTATAATACGTTCTGTATCGCCTTGTGTTTCTTTTGATGGAGGAACAGCATAGAGCTCCGCTGTATCAAAAAAATTAATGCCTCGGGCTACTGCATAATCCATTTGAGCATGCCCTTCTTCTTCGGTGTTTTGTCGACCCCATGTCATTGTACCTAGGCATATCTTACTTACTTTTATTTCTGTTTCAGGAAGTTCATTATAATCCATTGATTAAAGTGTATTTAATAGGACTGAAATTTCATTTAAATTTGGACTTAAAATTACTTCAATTCTTCTATTGGCAGTTCTTCCTTCTGAAGTCCTATTTGGCCCCACTGGCAAAAATTCACTTCGGCCTGCTGCCGTTAGATTTTGCGGGAGAACTAGCCCATTTTCCAATAAAATTTGTACCACCGCTGTGGCTCTTTTTGTAGACAAGTCCCAATTGCCTTCCACAGCTCCTTTTCCTTTATAAGGCACATTGTCAGTGTGACCTTCAATTAGAACAGCGATATCAGGATTTTCAGCCAAAACGGTGGCCAATTGCTGTAGTGCTTGTTTGCCTTCTTTTCCAACCTTCCATTGCCCCGAGCGAAACAATAATTTATTTTGCATTGAAACATATACTTTTCCATTGCGCTGTTCTACGGTTAGTCCTTTGCCTTCAAAATTTAGGAGCGCATCTGAAAGACGTTGCTTTAGTGAATTTAATGCCTTTTCCTGAGCCATCATGAGTGATTCTAATTCAGAAACCCGTTGGGAGCGTAAGGCTAACTGTTGTTGTTTTTCTTCAATTTGTTCTAAAAGGCTTGAGTTTTCTACTAGAGCCTTTTGAATAGAACTATCACTGCTTTTCTGTAATAACGAAAATTCTTTTTGAAGTTGCCTATGTGCTTTCTCTACTTTAGAAAGGCTACTTTGAGTTTGTTCTAATTTTTGTGCCAAAGAATCACTTCGTTTTTCCCATGCTAGGGCAGCCATATTCAAACTGTCTTTTTTTTGAGAAAGAGCTTCATGCTCCATTTTGAGTTGCGCATACCGTTCTTCTAAATCATTGAAAACCCGAGAAGACACACAGCTTTGAAGTGTAAACAACAAAACCCCTACTAAAGCTATTTTTTTAGTCATATTTTAAAATTTTAATTCTAGTCCCACTGGACAGTGGTCAGAATGTTTTGCTTCTGGTAAAAGATAGGCTCTGTTGATATTGTTTTTTAATGGTTCTGAAACTAGAGCATAGTCAATACGCCACCCTTTGTTGTTGTTTCTAGCATTAGCTCTGTAGCTCCACCAACTATAGTGGTGTGGTTCTGGATTTAACAAACGGAAACTATCGATAAAACCCTTTTTCATGAATTGATCTAACCAAGCGCGTTCTTCAGGGAGGAAACCTGAGACATTTTTATTTCTTATTGGATCATGAATGTCTATGGCTTGATGACAAATATTATAATCTCCACAAATGATAAGTTTAGGATATTCCTTTTTTAACGCATCAATGTATGACTGAAATTCGTCCATAAAGGCAAATTTGTGATCCAGCCGTTTTATGTTGGTTCCTGAGGGGAGGTATAGACTGATGATAGAACATTCTTCAAAATCAACACGCAGCACTCGTCCCTCAAAATCCATGGATTCAACACCTGTGCCATAGACTATATTTTTGGGCTCTTTTTTAGTGAAAATAGCCACGCCACTATATCCTTTTTTTTGGGCAGAAAACCAATAGTGGTGATAGCCTAATTGTTCTAAAAGCGTCACTTCAACTTGTTCTTTGAGTGCTTTTGATTCTTGAATGCAGATAACATCTGGATTAGCAGCCTTTAACCAGCTGTCAAATCCTTTTTTTAAAGCTGCTCGAATTCCATTAACATTATAGGAGAGAATTTTTAATTCCATTTACTACGAAGATATAAAATCCTCACCGTTATGAAAACATAGTCTTTTTCACCACCATTGATTCTAAATTATATTAGTTTTTCTGTTGAAAATGTATCAAAGTTTTTTTAGCAATGATGTGATAGAAACTTTATCAACTAAAATTGTCTTTAAGGCTGAAATGGCTACCCTTTCTTGTTCCATAGAATCTCGATTCCTTAGGGTCACTGTATTGTCTTCTAAACTTTGGTGATCAACCGTAACACAAAAAGGGGTGCCAAGAGCGTCCTGCCGACGATAGCGCCTTCCTACAGCATCTTTTTCGTCATAGGCAACGGCAAAGTCCCATTTGAGCTGATCAACAATTTCGTTGGCTAGTGCAGGTAACCCATCTTTTTTAACTAGAGGAAGAATAGCCACTTTGGTCGGGGCTAAAAAGGGTGGGATTTTTAGTACAACTCTGGTCGTATTATTGTCAAGGGTTTCCTCTTGAAGAGCATGAGAAAAAACAGCTAAAAACATACGGTCTAAACCAATGGATGTTTCTAAAACAAAAGGAGTGATGTTTTCGTTCTTTTCAGGATCGAAATACTGGAGTTTTTTTCCACTAAACTTTTCGTGATTCCCCAAATCAAAGTCTGTTCTAGAATGTATCCCTTCTAGTTCTTTGAAGCCAAAAGGAAATTTAAATTCAATATCACAAGCGGCATCAGCATAGTGAGCCAACTTATCATGATCATGAAAGCGATAGTTTTCTTGTCCCATATTTAGTGCCAGATGCCATTGAAGTCTTTTTTCTTTCCAATGAGTATACCATTCTTTTTGGGAACCAGGAGGTATAAAAAATTGCATTTCCATTTGTTCAAATTCCCTCATTCTAAATATGAATTGACGAGCCACAATTTCATTGCGGAATGCTTTACCGGTTTGTGCAATTCCGAAAGGTAATTTCATTCTACCCGTTTTTTGAACGTTTAAAAAATTGACAAAAATACCTTGAGCAGTTTCGGGTCTTAGGTATAAATCCATTGCACTATCTGCACTAGCTCCTAACTTGGTGCCAAACATAAGATTGAATTGTTTGACCTCTGTCCAGTTGCGTGATCCTGATTCAGGGCAACTAATTTCTAATTCTTCGATCAAACTTTTGACATCAGCAAGATTTTCTTGTTCCAAAGCAGTCCCCATTCGTTTGAGTATAGAAGCTGCTCTTTCTTGATATCCCAACACTCTTGGGTTGGTTGCTATAAATTGTTTTTTATCAAAATCATCTCCAAAACGTTTTGCGGCTTTGGCAATTTCTTTTTCAATTTTAGTCTCAATTTTTGCTACATGATCTTCTATTAATACATCCGCACGATATCGCTTTTTTGAATCTTTATTGTCAATCAGTGGATCATTAAAAGCATCAACGTGACCTGAAGCTTTCCAAGTGGTAGGATGCATAAATATAGCAGCATCTAGGCCTACAATATTGTCATTGATTTGGACCATCGCTTTCCACCAATAATCTCTAATATTATTCTTTAACGCTACACCGTTTTGCCCATAATCATAAACCGCACTAAGTCCCTCATAAATTTCACTCGAAGGAAAGATAAACCCGTATTCTTTCGCATGGGAAATAACTTTTTTAAACTGCTCTGTTGGATTTTTCATGCAGCAAAAATAATCCTTTTTAGTATCTTTAATAGTGAGCCTAAAATTTTCCATGAAAAAAGTTTACCAAGAGACGCTTCAAAGTTTTATTGATCTAATTCTTCCTCGTCTTTGTTTCAGCTGTAGAAATTATTTGTCTCAACATGAAAAAGGGATTTGTATTGAATGTATTGTGTCCCTCCCTTTTACTGATCACTTTAACTATTCTAACAATGCTCTACACCAACAATTAAGCCTCCAATTATCACTTCAACATGCTGTCGCACTTTGTTATTTCACCAAAAAGGGACTGGTGGCCAACTTAATTCATCAACTCAAATACAAAAAGCAAAAACACATTGGGACGCTTTTTGGCCAATGGTTGGGAGAGGCTATTCTAAAGAGTTCAAACTTCAGTACTATAAGAGGAATCATTCCTGTTCCACTGCATTCAAAAAGGAAACGAGAAAGAGGCTATAACCAATCTGAAATAATAGCTAGTGCAGTAAGTGAAATTATTCAAAAACCTGTATATACAAATTATCTTAAGCGTATAATCGACACTCCCCCACTGGCTTTAGCTGATCAAAGCAATCGTTGGAAAATAATTAAAAATGCTTTCGAAACTCAAGCTAGTTTAAAAAAGACTACAGGACATTTTCTTTTAATTGACGATGTGGTCACCTCAGGGGCAACCCTCACTGCCTGTGCAAAGATTCTCTTAGAACATTCACAAATAAAATTAAGCATTGCCGTTGTCGGTTATAGGTTCTAACTACAATATTGTGTTATTTTGTAGCGATGAAATTGACACGAACAGTTCTCTATTTATTTTTTCTTACCACTTTGGTTCAATGTGCCAAACCAGGAACTCCTACAGGTGGAGCTAAAGACTCAATACCGCCTAGGCTCGTTAATGCTTCACCTAAAATGAAAACCACAGAATTTGATAAAACAGAAATACGATTAAACTTTGATGAATATGTTACTTTAAAAGATTTATCAAAACAGTTGATCGTTTCGCCTCCTTTAGAACGTGAAAAATATACGGTCTATCCTCAAACTGGAGCGTCCAAAAAAGTAACAATAAAATTGAAAGATAGCCTATTAGAAAATACGACATATACATTTAATTTTGGTGAAAGCATTGTAGATTTCAATGAGTCAAATCCGTTGCCTTATTTCACTTATATCCTTTCTACCGGATCAGAAATTGATTCTTTAAATCTTAAAGGACGTGTTTTTGATGCTTTTGAAAAAGACACCGAACGATTTATTTCACTTCAGCTCTATCCCATTGACACTGCTTATAATGATTCTACTATTTATACCAAAAAACCTTTTTATGTAACCAATACTTTAGATACTCTTTTATTTGAATTTAAAAATTTAAGGGCTGGTGACTATGAACTCATTGCTCTTCAAGATGTGGGAAGCAATTATTTATTTGATCAATCTACTGATAAAATTGGGTTTCTTGCTACACCAATTACTCTTCCTACTGATAGTTTAATCACCCTAAGACTTTTTAATGAAAAGCTATCTTTTGCTTGGGCTAATCCTGCCTATGTCAATAATCATCATATTTATTTAGGTCATTTTGGTGAATATGAAGGACAAGATTTTGAAATTGTATCTGATCTACCCGATAGTTTTTCTTATTTGATCAATAAAAATAGAAAAGCTGATTCGCTTAATTTTTGGTTTAAAGGTGCTGCTCTAGATTCGTTGAAATTTTCTTTTCCAATGCGTGATACATTATTGACTAAAACAGTTTTTTTTAATCAAGAACCCCAACCTGATTCATTAGTCATTGAATCAAATACCAAAGGGAATTTATCTCTAACTGAACCCTATCTTCTTAGCTCAAATTTACCCATAGTTGAGATAGATAGCACAAAAGTAGAAGTCTTTGGAAAAGACTCTATTCCTGTTCCAGTTGCACTGGAAATTCTTGAAAATTATGATCGCATTGCATTGCAATTTGAAGCCCTCCCTAATGATGAATATACTATTAGTGTTTTTCCCAATGCGTTGGTTGATTTTTTAGGCAACACTAACGATACTGTGAAATATGGAATAAGAACCAAAAAAATCGAAGACTACGGAACTATATTCCTTAGGCTGCAATATGACGACCCAGAGCCTTTTATATTGCAACTTTTAGATAGCGACTTAAACGTAAAACGATTTTATGATTCACCTATTGAATCTGGTCTATATGAATTTCCATTATTAGACGCAGCCACTTATTATTTTCGTTTAATTAAAGACGTAAATGGAAACAAAGAATGGGACACAGGAAATTATCTTGAGAAAATTCAACCCGAACCTGTGATATACTTCTTGGACCCGCTGACTCGAAGTGCAAAGAAAATCGAATTACGTGCTAATTGGGACCTCAATGAAACGTTTAACGTAACTCAAAATTATCTCGATCTTCTAAAAATCGGAACTGCTTCCGATGTGCTTGAAGTGCCTGATAATCTAGAGGAACCCAGATAGCCTCTTTTTTTTCAGATAGGGGGCCTGTGAGCCTATTTCCAAAACAATCATACCCTGCAGAATGACCTAAATATTGATTCCCTTTAGGGTCTTCTCCCACGATGTTTACTCCACAGCAATAAGCCATATTTTCGATAGCTCTAGCTTTGAGGAGTGTATCCCAAGCTTGCATTCTAGGTTTAGGCCAATTGGCAACAAATAAAAGTAAGTCATACTCCTCTGTGTTTCGGCACCACACAGGAAACCGTAAATCATAACAAATTCGAAGGCAGATTTTCCACCCTTTATAGTTTACAAGGCCAGAATTTTCACCCGCCTTATATTTTAGATGCTCGCCGACTAATGAAAACCCATGGCGCTTGTCATAATAAGCTATGGTATCTTTTGGAGGTACCCATAAAAATCGATTGAAGAAAAACCCTTCTTCTTCAATAATAACACTTCCTGCAATAACAGTATTAAATTCTTTTGCAAGGGACCTCATCCATTGCACTGTTTGACCCTCCATTGTCTCTGCTAGTTTTTTTGGGGCCATAGAAAAACCTGTGGTAAACATTTCTGGCAACAGAACAAGATCCGCTTTTGTTCCTATTTTAGCTATTTCTTGAGAAAGTAAAATTCTATTTTTCTCAGGTTGATGCCACACTGAATTTATTTGAAGCAAAGCCACCTTTAACAATTCTTGTCTATCTTTATCCATCAATTTTTAATTGACTTAAAATTAATTCTTTCTTCAATCGTTTTGATAAAAAAGCACTCCTTTTTGATATGGATGGGACACTGGTCGATAATATGGCCTACCACCAACAGTCTTGGATAGAATTTTTTGCCTTCCATCAAATCAATATGAGTTATGAAACTTTTGATTCCAAATATCATAAGGGTTCTTTAATTGAAATAATGGCTCGCCTTTTTCCAACTGTAAATTCCAAAGAGGAACTTCAAAAAATAGGAAGCTATAAAGAGGTTTTATATCGCAAATTATATCACCCCAACGTGAAAGCCATAGATGGATTGATTCCATTTTTAAAGCAACTATCAAAAAAAGGGATACCCATGGGTTTAGCGACAATGGGTGGTCAAGACAATATTGACTTCATTTTTGAATCACTATAACTCCACTCCTATTTTCACTCTACTACTGGAGGACACAAAGTAATAAAAGGAAAACCGCATCCAGATATTTTTTTGACGGCTGCTAGAAAATTAGGCGTTACTCCCACAGATTGTCTAGTATTTGAAGACACCCATTCAGGCATTGAATCTGCAAAAGCTGCCGGTATGGAAGTTGTTGGAGTGAGCACTATGTTCGATAGGAAAACACTTCTAAACTTTGGCTGCATTGAGGTGATTCAAACGTATAACGAATTTGGGATTAATTGAATCTAGTTTTGCTTTTTTTGTATATTTTCAATTCACTCAAACTTATTTGATACTGTTGGCAACCTACAATTTCATTTTTTATAATCTTATCAAAGTAGAGCTGCTTAGGCACAAGTGATTCTAAAAATAGTGGGTAGAATCATACTCTATTTAGACTTCCCATCTAGTTTCAATTAACCAAGAGTGAAATGATATTTTACATAACACTACTAATTATTCTATGTCCCAAAAGTATAGCCCGTGCTGAAAAAAATATTCTACACCCACTATTCTTCACTTTGTAATTATTCAACTGCTATTGTAAAAGACCCTATGGTTGCAGAGGATATTGTTCAAAATTTATTTATACAGTTGTGGCACACTCAAAAACTTGAAGAAATAAGCTACATTGAACCTTATCTCCTACGAGCTACAAAATTTAAATCTATTGATTATCTAAGAACAAAGAATTATCAAAAAACGATTCCTCTGGAGGAATGTGCTATAGAATCTGATCAAAAGATCTCGGAGTTAAAAGAAGAAGACATAGAACCTTTATTTCTTTTTTTTACTTCAAAACTACCCCCTAAAACAAGAACTATTTTTCTCAAAAGCAGGGAAGAAGATATGACCTACAAAGAAATTGCTAATGAATTAGACCTTTCTATTAAGACAATAGAGGCACATATGGCAAAGGCTTTAAGACAAATGAGAGTAATGCTCAAGAAGCATAACTTACTATCTGTTTTACTTTTATTTTAAAAAGCATGAGTGCAAGTAAGGGTATCTTTTAAAATATTCGACATATAAGTATAAAGAGCTTTGTGTCATGACTAAAAAAAATATTTACCATCTACTTGCCAAGCACTTCCAAAAAATAGCCCATCCAGATGAAGAAAAACTAATAACTGTTTTTCGGGAAAAAAACCCGTTAGAATACCAACAGCTAAAAAAATTATGGTTTTCAAAAAGAACGCTGAAGGTATTCTATTTTGATACTCATAAAGGATGGCAAAATGTTCTAAAAAAAGTTACTCCCCAAAAAGGGAAAATTATTCGACTTTATCAGAATAAAATGTTTCGCGTTGCAGCTGCTGTCGCAGTAATAGTTCTCCTTTCTATACCCACTTATTTTTTAACTACTCTACTATCAAAAGATCCTTTTTCTAGTGCTGAAGTGACCGCTACTAATGGTAATAAATTGGTGCTATTAGATGATGGTTCAAAAATCTGGTTAAATGAAAATGCAACACTAATCTATCCAACACCATTTGAAACAAATTACAGAAAAGTAAAACTCTTTGGCCAAGCCTATTTTGAGATTGAAGAAAACCCGTCTAAACCCTTTATCGTGGAGACAAATAATGCGCAAACAACGGCTTTGGGAACTTCTTTCAATATCAATTCTAATGAAAAAACAACAGAAGTAACTGTTGCTTCAGGCTTAGTTGAAGTCATCTCATCGTTTAAAGAAAAAGTGGTTATTACACCTGGTTATACTGCCACTGTTTCAAATGATAATCTTAGCTCCTACCTCACCACAAATCTCAATTTCCTCTCGTGGAAATCGGGTGTTTTTATTTTTAAAGAAACTGAACTGGCTAGTGTCATCGAGCAATTAAACACCTATTATTCGGAACCTATAAAAATAGAAAATTCAAAAGCCTTGAATTGTAGAATAACAGCTACATTTCATTCAGTTCCTTTAGAAGAAATTATGGGGATGATCGCCCTGACTTATGATTTGTCTATTACTCGTTCTGAAAATTCATTCTTGATTCACTAATTTTCTAAATACCCCCAATTACTCATGAAAACATTTTTATTTACTCTTTGCTTTTTATTGGTCACTCTTCCCTGTTTGAGTCAAGAGAAGCTTTTAGACATAGAAACCAGTGTGTCATTTGACAATATCAACATAAAAGAGGCTCTTCTTATCATTGAAAATGAGACAGGGGTTGGTTTCGTTTTCAGCAACTTGTCTGAAATTCAAAAAACCGTTGAGGGTGATTTTGAAAATGAAACGATAAGAAATATTTTGATCCAATGTTTTGATAATACCAACCTTAAATTTCAAGAAATTGGAGATAAGATTACGATTTATTCTTCAAAAAAAGAGCCCCGAAATGATTCTCAAAAATTCAGCCACACGCTATCTGGTTATGTTTATGACAAAGAAACTGGAGAAGTTCTGATTGGCAGCACCATCTTTGATCTTTATACTTTAAAAGGCACTACAACAAACGAATATGGTTTTTATTCACTGTCAATTCCAAAAGGGAGAAATACTATTGTCACCTCCTATTTAGGATATGCTCCAGAAGAAATTACCTTTGATTTACAGCAAAATATCAAACAAGATTTTTATCTCACTTCTAAGAGTGTAACTCTAGAGGAAGTTAGTGTGGTAGAAACCATTGCTCAAAAAAATGAAATTTCTACTATCCAGATGACTCCTAAAAAAATTGCGAGAATACCTACCCTTTTAGGTGAACCAGACTTGCAACAATTTTTGTTGTCTCAGCCAGGGGTAACATCTAATGGAGAAGGAACAAGTGGTTTCAACGTGAGGGGTGGTAAAGTGGATCAAAATTTGATATTGGTTGATGAAGCCTCATTATACAATACATCACATTTATTTGGATTTATTACGGTTGTAAATAATAGCGCAGTAAAAGATGTGAAATTTTATAAGGCTGGCATTCCCGCAAAATTTGGAGGTAGAAGTTCTTCTGTTGTAGATATTCGACTAAAAGAAGGTAATAGTCGTGATTTTTTTGCTTCTGGCTCTATTAATCCTATTGCCTCAAAAATTGGTTTAGAATTTCCCATTGTACAAGACAAACTGAATGTCTTTTTTCATGCAAGACGATCTTTTGTCGATTTATTATTGCCACTTTTTCAAAGTGAAAACGATCAACAAGCCATTGGTTTCCACGATGCAACTTTTAAAATAAATTATAAAATAGGCCAAAATGATAAGCTTTTTTTAACGGGTTTTTCTGGACATGATATATTAAAATCAAAATTTGTTTATTCCGATGATGAAACTGAAAATAATTCATTTGTATGGGGAGATCAATTAGCCTATTTGAGATGGAATCATACCTTTTCAAACAAAGTATTTTCAAATCTAAGTCTCATTACTTCCAATTTCAATTTTGATTTTGAGAGCAACAATGGTAGTATATTTTCTGGCTCAAAAGTTCCTCTTTCTGTTCGTACTGGCATCAATGGGATAGAAATGAAATACGATCTTTCCATTTTTTCTTCTTCCTCTCTTTTTCTATTTACTGGTTTTGGAGCAAAAAATAATGTGTTTACACGTCTACATTTTGATGAAGAAAGAAATGCAAACTTAGCAAAACCAAAAGATTTTGGGTTGGAATATTATTACTATATCGATGCAAAAGCTCGTTTGGGTGAAAAGCTTAAAATTAGATCAGGACTTCGCTTCTCTGGCTTATGGAACTATGGGCCAAACTTTATCTATACGTATGACCCCGCTTTACCCCCGTCGTCTGATACTGTTGTTGACGTGCAACATATTAAAGCCAATAAAACTGTTGCTAGTTTTAACAATCTTGAACCTAGACTCGCTGTAAATTATCAATTGAATGAAAAAAATGCAGTTAAATTGGCCTATGACCGCTTAGTGCAATATGTGCATTTAATGTCAAATACTGTGGGCGTGGCACCCTTTGATGTTTGGTCACCTGCCAATAATTATCTCCCTCCCACAATAACAGATCAATACACTGTAGGATACGCAAATTCAACAAAAGGGATAAATATTTCAGCTGATATCTATTATAAACAAATGAAAAATCTTATCGAATTTAGGAGCAATGCAAACTTATTTCTTGTGAAACAAAAAGAAGCCATTTTAGTTCCTGCCTCAATAGATGCTTATGGTATAGAGTTGAGTATGGACAAGAGTATTGGAAAACTTCAAGGCTTTTTGAACTATACCTATTCAAGATCATTGATAGAAACTTTATCTAAGTGGGAAAGTCTTCAAATCAACCAAGGTAATGCCTACCCCTCAAATTATGATCGTCCACACATTTTTAATATGACCCTTTCCTACCCCCTGAGCAATCGGTTAACCTGTAATTCTAAATTTACCTACCAATCAGGTCGTCCCGTCACACTTCCAGAAGGAAGGGTAGGTAATTTATTTATGTATAGTGCACGAAATTCATCCAGACTACCTTCTTATCATCGCCTTGATTTATCCTTCATTTTGAAACCTAAAAAAGAGAAAAATAAAAAAATAAAAGGAGAATGGGTATTCTCAATTCTAAATGTCTATGCCAGAAAAAACGTTTTTTCTTATTTCGTTAGTAGGACTTATGATACCTTTTCCCCAACTGACGAAAACGTTGAAAACCCCTCCTATCAGTTAAGAAGAATGTCTATACTCGCCACGGCAGTGCCCACTTTTGCTTATAATTTTAAATTTTAATATTATGAAAAATAGAAATCTTTTTTTTTACTTATTTCTTGCCATCGGCTTTTTTCTTTCCTGTAGTGAAGAAGTAGATTATCTTGATTTAGGGTTGACCAAAAAGAACATGGTCATGGGGTATGTTGGTTCAGTTGGACCTGCCTCAGTAAAAATATTTCAAACTGTTCCTATCAATACAGCTGTAGATAATTTCGATGTGGTTTCTAATGCACAAGTTGTGTTACTTGAAGAATCACCTGATAAAATGGAAACACAGTATGTAATGAATTTTAAGGCAAGTATGGAATCTTATTTAACACAAGAGACTGAAATAATGAAAATAGGGTATGCCTATTCGGTAAAAATAAAAGTAGGAGATAAGATATGGACAAGTAAACCCATCGCTATCAATCAACCGGAACCCAATGTTGAGATAGATTATTTAATTAGTGGCGAAAATACTGAAAGCAATTTATCAACGGTATCATTAGAGAAAGTTGTAACGGTTATTGACTCAGAAAAACACAGTTATATAATAGATATTTTTTCAAAAAAGGATCAATTAATCAATTTTTTTAGAGCGATAAGTAATTATGAATTTTTTGACAAAGTAACTAGAAATGATTTAAAACTAATTTATAGTGTATTCATCAGCGCACCCAATTTGGAGTTCATTATGAATGAACACGACACGACCGTAATGCAATTACCTCACGAGGTTTCCTCTTTTTTTAGAGATTGGGCTGTGTCTGAAGAAGGAAATTATGACGATAATATTTCACAACTATTCTCAATTCCTGCTGACAATTTAAAATCTAATTTTTTAGACCAAAACGGAAATGCTGCTGAGGGTGTTGTTGGTGTGTTTTTTCCTTGTCACTTATTCCAAAATTGATCCAACTCATTACTCTATCAAAACTTATTTCTAATGAAAAAATTCAATACAATACTACTTATCAGTTGCACACTTGTATTCTTCCATTGCAATAAGGAGTTAGAATACAGCTATACCCCCCAATATCAAGAAGACTATTTGATTTATAATGAAGTTGAAGAAAATGATACCATCATGTTACTTGTTCAAGGAGGGCCTAGTGATGAATTAGTTCCAGAAGAGTATATTTCTGACCTCATCTACTTTTTCCCTTATACCTTAGCTGTTGTCCATCAAACACAAACAAAAGACCCCAGCATTTTAAATCAATATTACCTTACTGATGAAGGAGCTAAAGAAATAAACGATGAGTCTACTGAAATACTAAATAATACTATAGAACATTTTAAAAAGGAAGGAAAACACGTCATTGTTTTTGGCGGGTCTTTTGGATCTTTTTTAGGGTTTAGGACAATTGAACGGTATGGTTTTACAGCGGATCATTATGCCCTTATGTTAGGAAGAGTCGATATGGATCAAGAATTTGTTTCCATTTTTAGAAATCGCCGATGGGGTATTTATAATTTAGGTGAGATCATAGAGGGCGAACAATATATTGCTGATGATTCTGCATGGGCTTCACAAAAGTTAATGGCCGACGTGGGTTCTCCACAATATTCACAATTATTGAAAGGGAAAGATTTATCAAAACTGATTTATCTTCACCGTTTTAGCGATGAAAGTGTGGGCAAAACAAAAGAGGCTGAAATTGAGTTCTTAGTAGCCCATGGGGCTACTGTTTTTGGATCACCAGGATATCACAATTTTGATCAAACAGAATATCAACAGGTATTGCAATTTGTGAGAAAATAGGGCTGGGCTTTTGAAAAAAACAAATGCTATCCCTTGAGGCTAGCTGCTAAATACTCTCTATTTAGACGAGCTATGTTTTCTAGAGATATCCCTTTTGGACACTCCACTTCACAGGCACCTGTATTGGTGCAATTGCCAAAGCCTTCTTCATCCATTTGCTTGACCATGTTCATCACTCGGTCAGTAGCTTCCACTTTTCCTTGAGGGAGCAGAGCATATTGTGAAACTTTAGCAGAAACAAACAACATAGCCGAAGCATTCTTACATGAAGCAACGCAGGCCCCACAACCTATGCAGGTAGCAGCATCAAAGGCTTTATCTGCATCGTGTTTATCAATAGGGATAGCATTGGCGTCTTGTGTATTTCCTGAGGTGTTCACGCTTACAAAACCACCTGCTTGTTGGATTCGGTCAAAAGAAGACCGGTCAACGGCTAAGTCTTTAATGACAGGAAAGGCATTGGCTCTAAACGGTTCAATGGTAATGGTTTCTCCATCTTTAAATTTACGCATGTGCAATTGGCAAGTGGTCACCAATCGATCGGGTCCATGGGCCTCTCCATTGATAAACATAGAACACATCCCGCAAATCCCCTCACGGCAGTCGTGATCAAAAGCAATAGGGTCAATTCCTTGAGCCATGAGTTGCTCATTGAGCACATCCATCATTTCTAAAAAAGACATATCGGGTGAAACGTTGTTTATTGGATAGGTTTCAAATTTTCCTTTCGCATCTTGGTTGGCTTGACGCCAAATTTTTAATGTCAAATTCATATGTTCCTTATTTATAGGAGCGTGTTTTTACTTCAATTTCTTCATATTTCAAATCCTCTTTGTGGAGCTTTGCTTTTGAGGGCTCTCCTTTATATTCCCAAGCAGAAACAAAGGTGAAATTGGCATCGTCTCTTAGAGCTTCCCCTTCTGGAGTTTGTGATTCTTCTCTAAAATGACCGCCACAAGATTCTGTTCTTTCAAGAGCATCTTTAGCAAAAAGTTCACCTAATTCTAAAAAATCTGCTACTCGTCCTGCTTTGGCTAATTGCTCATTAAATTCTGTGGTGGTGCCTGGCACGTTCACATTTTTATAAAAATCTTCCCGCAATTCTTTGATTTCTTTTATGGCTTCTTTAAGCCCATTTTCGTTGCGAGACATACCACATTTATCCCACATTATTTTACCAAGTTTTTTATGATAATAATCTACAGAATTAGTTCCCTTAGAATTTATAAAAGATTCCATTTGCTCCCGCACTGCAGCTTCAGCTTTTTCAAATTCAGGTAAGTCAGTAGCTATTCGACCCGTTCTAATATCATTGGACAAATAATCGCCAATGGTATAGGGTAATACAAAATAACCATCAGCTAAACCTTGCATAAGGGCAGAAGCTCCTAACCGATTTGCTCCATGGTCAGAAAAGTTGGCTTCTCCAATGGCGTAGCATCCAGGGATAGAGGTCATCAAATTGTAATCAACCCAAACTCCTCCCATGGTGTAGTGCACTGCAGGATAAATCATCATTGGTGTTTCATATGGGTTTTGATCTACAATCTTTTCATACATCTGAAATAGATTTCCATATTTTGCACGGATCACTTGTTGTCCTAATTTTTTTACTAAGGCTGCATCATTTTCATCCAAGCCCTTTATATGTGCCTGTTCTTTGCCATAGCGTGTTATGGCAGCAGCAAAATCTAAATAAACAGCTTCACCCGTTTTGTTGACACCATACCCCTCATCACAACGCTCTTTGGCTGCCCTTGAGGCTACATCTCTAGGTACAAGATTTCCAAAAGCTGGATACCTTCTTTCCAAATAGTAGTCTCTATCTTCTTCTGCTATCTCAGTGGGTTTAAGTGATCCTTCTCGAATGGATTTGACATCCTCTATTTTTTTGGGCACCCAAATCCGCCCATCATTTCGCAATGATTCTGACATAAGAGTCAATTTAGATTGATGATCTCCCGAAACAGGAATACAGGTGGGATGAATTTGAGTAAAACAGGGGTTAGCAAAATGGGCTCCTTTTTTATGAATTTTCCAGGCAGCAGAAACATTACTTCCCATCGCGTTAGTGGACAGAAAAAACACATTTCCATAACCTCCAGAGGCTATCACAACTGCATGTGCGCTGTGTCTTTCTAACTCACCATTGACTAGATTGCGGGCAATAATTCCTCGGGCTTTTCCATCAATCACCACTAAATCCATCATTTCATGTCGGTTATACATTTTAATTTTCCCTCGACCAATTTGACGGTTCATTGCTGAATAAGCCCCTAATAGAAGTTGCTGTCCCGTTTGCCCTTTGGCATAAAAGGTTCTAGAAACCAATACGCCGCCAAAAGAACGATTGTCTAAAAGCCCCCCATAGTCTCTAGCAAATGGAACTCCTTGTGCTACGCATTGATCTATAATGTTCGCAGATACTTCTGCTAAACGATGTACATTGGCTTCTCTTGAACGATAATCACCCCCTTTTATGGTATCATAAAAAAGGCGATAGGTAGAATCTCCATCCCCTTGATAGTTTTTTGCAGCATTAATTCCTCCTTGTGCCGCAATAGAGTGTGCTCTTCTGGGAGAGTCTTGAAAACAGAACGTTTTTACGTTGTAACCCAATTCAGCTAGCGTGGCAGAAGCAGAGGCCCCTGCTAGTCCTGTTCCCACCACAATGACGTCAATCAAACGTTTATTTGCTGGGCTTACCAAATTGATATTGCTTTTATGTTTGGTCCACTTTTCGGCTAACGAACCAGAAGGAATTTTGGAATCTAGCGCCATATTAAAATGCAGTTAAATGATGATATAATGCAATAAAAACAAACCCAAGGGGGATGCCAAATGCGAAGGCCCTTGTGAACCCTTTGATTGCTTTGGTATATTTATTATTGGCTCCAATAGACTGAAACGAGGAGTTGAAACCGTGCGAAAGATGCAGGGCCAGAAAAACAAAAGAAAGGGCATATAATGAAACTCGCACGGGACTTTCAAATTTATGAATTGTTTCTGCGTGATAACGGTCAGGATCTAATGGGAGTGCTTCAATGTATTTATAATCCATTTCAGGAATCCAAAAATCATAAAAATGAAGGGCTAGAAAAGAAAGAACTACTGCCCCAGAAAGCAACATGTTTCGCGAAACCCAGCTGGCATTGGCTCCTCCTTTGTATGCGCCATATTTAGAATCCCGTGCCTTTCTATTTTGAAATTCTAAAACAAAGCCCATCACAAAATGAAATAGCACCCCTGCAATTAGAAGTGGCTGTAATAAGAATTGCACTACAGGATTATTTCCCATAAAGTGAGACAGCATATTGAACGTTTTTGCGCTAAAAACGGAAGTGATGTTAATCACAAAATGCTGCGTCAAAAAGAGAATTAGAAACAACCCAGAGAGCGCCATGGCCACTTTTCGACCTATAGAGGAAGTTGTACTCATAGTTAAATTCAAATTGTTATTACAAATTTAAACCATAAAGCCCTTATGGCAAACTGCAAATCCATTTTTATAGGCTTTTTTTAAAGAATTCAACTGTTTGATGATTTGATTGTTTTTTAAATATCTTTACCACCAAATGGCAACAAATACCCTTGTGCTCATCTGTTAATATGAAAAGCATGCGATACAATCCTCTTCCCCACACTTTTTATCAAAACAACAGAAAAGCCTTTTCTGAATCTCTAAAGCCTAACAGTCTTGCTGTTTTTAATTCAAATGATATCTATCCCATAAGCGCTGACAGCACTCTCCCTTTTGCTCAACACCGCGATATATTCTATTTGACTGGAGTGGATCAAGAAGAAACTATATTAGTATTGTTTCCTGATGCCATTGAAAAAAAACACAGAGAACTCCTATTTGTAAAAGAAACAAATGCTCATATTGCCGTTTGGGAAGGAGCAAAACTCACCAAAAAAGCGGCTACAGAACAGAGCGGAATCAATACAGTCTATTGGCTCTCTGAGTTTGAACGTATTTTTCAGGAATTGAGCACACAATGTGAGTGCTTCTATTTTAACACAAACGAACATTATCGACAAAGTGTTGAAACTCAAACTAGAGAAGATCGATTTATTGCTTGGTGTAAAAAAAATTATCCTGCCCATGCGGTTGCCAAAAGCAACCCAATTTTACAAAAGCTTCGTGCTGTAAAATCACCTGAAGAAATTGGACAAATTCAAAAGGCTTGCGACATCACTGCAAAAGGATTTAAACGGATTTTAAAACTTGTTAAACCAGGAATTTGGGAATACGAAATTGAGGCTGCTTTAGTGCATGAATTTATATGCAACCGCTCGAAGGGGTTTGCTTATGAACCCATCATAGCTGCTGGCAAAAATAACAATGTGTTGCATTACACAGATAACAATCAAAAATGTAATACAGGGGATTTGATTTTGCTTGACGTGGCAGCAGAATACGGCAATTATTCTAGTGACATGACAAGAACCATACCTGTTTCAGGAGTTTTTTCGGCAAGGCAAAAAGCGGTATATGAAGCGGTCTTGAAGGTCAAAAAAGAGGCTACTAAACTTTTAGTTCCCGGTACTCTTTGGAAGGAATATCATATTGAAGTTGGAAAAATTATGACTTCTGAATTGGTTGGACTAGGTCTCTTAGACAAAGCTGATCTTCAAAATGAAAGCGTTGATCATCCCGCTTATAAAAAATATTTCATGCATGGCACTTCACATCATATGGGCTTAGATACGCATGATTATGGTTTGCTTCATTTACCTATAGAAGCTCAAATGGTTTTTACTGTAGAACCTGGTATTTATATTCCCAAAGAAGGATTTGGCGTTCGCCTAGAAGATGATGTGGTCATACAAGAGCAAGGAGAACCACTAAACCTTATGGCAGACATTCCTATTGAGATTGAAGCTATTGAAAGCCACATGAACCCATAAAAAAAGCCACCCATAAGGTGGCTTTTTCCAAAGTCAAATTCAATTTTTAGGCAGTTGCTAGTTTAGCGTTTTTTTGCCAAAAATAGAGTATTGTAAATAAGATGATTAAAATCACAGGGAAACTAATCATATAAGTGAGTGTTTGTTGCCCAGCCGCCAATTCTAGGGCTTCTCCTGTTAGCCCCATAGCACTTTGACTTTCTCTTGAAGCATCGATCCATCCCCCAATAATGGGTTGAAAAATAGAGGTTGAAAACATCCCCATTCCTCCAACAATTGACATGCCTAGGGCACCACTTGCTGGGATCTTTTCTGCCACAAAACCAATCATGTTAGGCCAAAAATAGCATATTCCAAGAGCAAAGAAAATGGCTGCTACATAAGTCATTGCTCCCGTTTGGGTGCTGAATAAGAAAATCCCAATAGCCGCTAAAACTGCAGACCCCAAAAGTACTCCTGTTTGATCTAAACGATGAACAATGTCTCCACCAAAATAACGCCCCACAGCCATCAACCCTGTCACTAGCGCAAGGATTACCATTGGTTGTGCGCCACTATTGGCCATAATTAAACTCGTCCATTGTTGAGGACCAAATTCTGATATTGCTGTTAGGGCCATACATCCCAAAATAAAAATATAAATAGGTGTGGCCATAGCTTTTAAATTTCCAGCCACTGACGTAGCTGCTTGTACTTTTGGCTTTGGGAATTCTTGCCCCAAAAAAAGGTAGGCATAAATGAGCGTAGGAATCATAATAATCCAAATTTGAGATTGCCAACCCAATGAAGCGTCAGTCATAAATTTAGATACTAAGCTTCCTATTACGATACCCCCAGGAAACCACATGTGAAAGCGGTTGAGAAGGGTGTTCATCTGTTTGCCTTCGTAGGCATCCGCTATCATTGGATTACACGCAGCCTCAGTACAACCATTGCCAATTCCTATCATTAAAGTTGAAATCAACAATCCTACGTATCCGCCAGAATAGATAGTAAGTATTATCCCTAAAGTATGTGTTAAAAAAGCAAATTGCATGATTTTTTTTGGTCCGATAGTATGATAAAATAGACCTCCTAAAATCATTGAGATAGGAAATCCTAAAAACCACATGGAATTAATAAACCCCAATTGTTGGGCACTCAATTGAAACTCTTCACCTAACTGAGGTAGAATTCCTGCCCGAATACTAAAGGAGAAAGCAGTTGTTATTAAGGCAAAACAACTACCATAAAATAGTCTTTTACTGTTAGTCATGTTTAAATTCGTTTTGTTTAGTGATTGGAAGATAACTCTTTTTTTTTCAATTCAAAAAAAGGGATTAAAAAAACGGGGGAAACTAATGACAATTACAGTCAGTAGAGCAGTCTTTATTCTTCTTGTTTGTTGTAAACACAAATTTTTTAGACAAATAGCCTAATGCTAGTATACCAGCCAAAAAAACCAATATTGTTTGAACAGGTATATCCATTTAGTTGAGAATTTGAAAACTTGTCAATGCCGAAAGATACGCCAAAATGGTCATGAAAAAAAGCTGCAGTATGGGCCATTTCCAACTGTTGGTTTCTTTTTTCACAATGGCAAGTGTACTCATACATTGCATGGCAAAAGCGTAAAAGAGCATGAGAGAAATTCCAGAGGCTAGGTTAAATAGTGGTGCGCCAACGGCATTGGTTTCTTGTGCCATTCTATTTTTAATGGTTTCATCAGTATCATTTTCTACATTATATATGGTGGCCAAAGTCCCCACGAAAACTTCTCTTGCCGCGAAGGAAGCAATCAATGCGATGCCTATTTTCCAATCATAACCCAGAGGGGTAATGGCAGGTTCGATGAATTTTCCTAAACGGCCAATGTATGAATGTTCGAGTTTATAGGCACTTATTTTTTGTGTTTTGGCTTCTCCGCTGAGTGCAGGATAATGCTCAGCAATAATTATATCTGCATTTTTGAAAGATTCTCCAGGGCCATAAGAGGCAAGAATCCAAAGTAAAATGGAGATTGCCATAATTATTTTCCCTGCCTCAGCAACAAAAGTGCGGGTTTTTTCCCAAACAGTGAGAATAACATTTTTGAACAATGGCAATTTATAGTTGGGCATTTCTATAACAAAATAACTTTTTGATTTAATGTCAAGTATTTTGCTCAAGACCAAAGAAGCCAACAACGCCATACCAAAACCCAATAAATAGAGAGCCATGAGTGTAAGTCCTTGGTAATTCATTCCCAAAAAATAACCTTGCGGAATTACTAAAGCGATCAAAATTGAATAGACAGGAAGACGAGCCGAACAAGTGGTGAAAGGGGTCACTAAAATGGTGATGAGCCGTTGTTTCCAATTTTCAATATTTCGTGTAGCCATAACAGCGGGTATGGCACAGGCTGTGCCCGATATTAGCGGTATAATACTTTTTCCACTCAAACCAAAACGCCGTAAGCCTCGATCCATCAAAAAGACTACTCGGCTCATGTAGCCAGACTCTTCGAGAAGAGAAATAAATAAAAACAAAAAAGCAATTTGAGGAATAAAAATGACAATGCCTCCTAGACCGGGAAGTATTCCTTCGGTTAGCAAGGCTGTGAATAAACCAGGGGGTAATGTGTTTTTTAGTTGCTCACTTAGGTCAACAAAAAAAGAATCAATAAGATCCATTGGAATGCTGCTCCAATCAAAAATAGCTTGAAAAATGGTGAGTAAAATAGCAAAGAAAATCAAATAACCCCAAAATTTATGAATTAGAATTCGATCCAAACGACTTCTGAAATCGGTGGCCAATTCTAGGTTCATCTTGTAGGTTTCTTTTAGAACCGTATTTATGAATTGATATCTTTTGATCGTTTCTTTTTGCTGCATTTTTTTTAGCTCCTTTTCAGGTTGTGTTTTAAATGCTGCTGCATCTGACACTTTTTGGCGGTCTAATTTTGAAAAATTTACATCTTGGGTGATGACTAGCCAAAGTTTGTAAAGGGACTGTTGGGGAAAGGTTTTTTGCAAACTCTCAAAATAAGCAGTATCTATATTGGCTACGTTTAGGCAAGGTTTAACAGAGAGTTTCCTATAGTCTACTAGCTGCTGTTTCAGTGCTTCTATCCCTTTGCTTTCTCTCATGCTAGTGAGCACAACCTTTGTGTCTAAAAGGGCTTCCATTTTGGAGACATCAATGGCAATTCCTTTTCGTCTCATTTGATCTGACATATTGATCACCAAAAGAGTTGGAATTTCTAGATCTTTGACTTGGGTAAACAACAATAAATTACGTTTTAAATTTTCCACGTCGGTGATCACAACGGCCACATCTGGAAAGTCTTTATCATTTTTATTTAACAATAACTCAATCACTACACTTTCATCCATTGAAGAGGCATTTAGACTATAGGTGCCTGGAAGATCAAGTATGTGTGCTTTTGTGTTTCGATCTAGACGGCATCTGCCTTCTTTCTTTTCCACCGTTATCCCTGGATAATTTCCTACTTTTTGATTGAGTCCAGTGAGTTGATTAAACACTGATGTCTTACCCGTATTGGGATTTCCTAATAGCGCAACATTGAGGGTTTTCACCATATGATCATTTCAGTTGCACAAAAATGTGTTTTGCAGTTTCTTTCCGAATGGCTAAAAAAGAATCATCAATTTTTATGTAAAGTGGGTCATTAAATGGAGCTTTTTGAATAAGTGAAATGGTGCTTCCTGGCAAACAACCCATTTCAATTAATTTTAGGGGCAGTTCGTCAGTGTCGAAATGGTCTATTAACCCCGATTGGCCTTTTGATAACATATCCAGTGACACCATTATTTAGAATCATTTTAAAGACCAAAAGTAATCAAAAGCAGAACGTCAATACAAAAAAAGTTTTTAGAAAATATTAGTAGGGATATTCTTTTTTAAGCACGTCAATGTCTTCAAGCAGTTGGGCAATTTCTTCTAAGTTGGTGCCGTCATAAAAGCCTCTAATGCGTTTGTCTGGATCTACCAAAACAAAATTTTCTGTATGAATCATGTCAAAAGGCCCCCCATCTCCATCTTCTTTCACTGCCAAATAGGATTTTCTAGCTAATTGATAAATTTCTTTTTTATCTCCAGTAACCAAATTCCATTTTTGATCTTTTACACCTTTTTCAAGGGCATATTTTTTTAGTTGAGCCACAGTGTCGATGTCAGGGGTCACACTGTGAGATAAAAGCATAACTTGGGGGTCATTGAGAAACGAGTTTTGTAGGGCTACCATATTTTTGGTCATCACAGGACAAATGGTGGGGCAGGTCGTAAAGAAAAAATCGGCCACGTATATTTTCTCCTTATAGTCTTCTTGGGAGATTGTTTTTCCATTTTGATTGGTCAACGTGAAATTTGCAATGTGGTGGTATTTTTTTTTGTGTTGTAGGGTGCTATCTACTAATTCGAAATTGACCATTGCTGGTTGATAGATGGGCAACCGTTTTTCTGGTTTTAGAGCTCGGTAAAAAAGAAACAGAGTGATGACAGAAACCCCTCCCAGTGAAAGCAAAAACAGTCTATATTTTTTAAAAAAATGCATCATCGGTCTTCCTTTACAAAAGTAATGATTTGGTCAATTATAGTTCATAAAAGGGACCTAATTTGTTGGGCGGTAGAAATCAATTTTTTTTATGCCTTTGAATGTGCTACTTTTGACTGAATTTTAGCGCTATGAGTCCATTTTTTATAAAAGCTATTCAGCTCCTTCTAAGTTTGTCTTTATTAATAATTCTTCATGAATTGGGACACTTTATTCCAGCTCGGTTGTTTAAAACAAGAGTAGAAAAATTCTTTTTGTTTTTTGATGTGAAGTTTGCCTTGTTTAAGAGAAAGGTTGGAGAGACGGTCTATGGCATTGGATGGCTTCCTCTTGGAGGGTATGTCAAAATTTCTGGCATGATTGATGAAAGCATGGACACCGAACAAATGAAAACCCCACCACAGCCTTGGGAGTTTCGCTCCAAACCCGCTTGGCAAAGACTGATTATCATGTTAGGCGGTGTGACGGTTAACCTTATTCTAGGGTTTTTAATCTACATGATGGTGCTTTTTGTATGGGGAAAAACAACACTAAGCAATGACGATCTCCCATATGGATTAGCCCCAACCCCGTTAGCGGAGGCGTTGGGTTTTAAAAATGGGGACGAAATTTTAGCGGTAGATGGAAAGCCCCTCGAAAATATTTTGGATGTGAATCGCTATTTGCTTTTGCGCAATGTCAATACAGTTGATGTTATGGGCAAAGACGGTCGGTCTAGGGTGGTTCCAATTCCTGAAAATTTTGGTGATCAAATGTTCCAAAGTGGAGAAATGTTTCCCCTCTATCCAACAAGTCCAGCGCTAATCAATTCTGTTGTGCCCAATGGGCCCGCAGCCAAAGCAGGCCTAATGGCAAATGATGAAATTGTGGGAGTGAACGAAACAGCGGTAAATAATTTTGCCAATTTCACAAAAGCGTTAAAAACGCAAGGCAACAATCCTTTTGATTTGATTGTTTTAAGACAAGGGCGCTTAGATACTGTTTCTATTCAAACAAATGCAGAGGGTAAGATTGGTGTCTTACTACAAAATTCAAATATTGCCTTTAAGACAAGAACCCTCAGTTTTTCAGAAAGTATTGTGGAAGGATTTGGCCATACCTATTGGACCCTCTATGATTATGTATCTCAATTTCAATACATCTTTACCAAAAAAGGAGCCTCACAACTAGGGGGCTTTGGGGCAATCGGAAATCTTTTTCCACCAGTTTGGGATTGGCGTGGATTTTGGACTAGCACCGCCTTGATTTCAATTATTCTCGCTTTTATGAATGTGCTTCCCATCCCTGCACTAGACGGTGGCCATGTGATGTTTTTACTTTATGAGTTGGTTACGGGCAGAAAACCCAATGATAGGTTTATGGAATATGCGCAAATGACAGGCTTTTTCCTTTTGATGGCACTGGTGCTGTATGCAAATGGAAATGATCTAATGCGTGCTCTTTTTGAATAATGAAACCCTTTTTTCTTCCCCTTATCAAAAAAGATAGGGTAAGTGTCTCTACCCAAAATGAGAAGATCAATGCCCTCGCGTTTTATTTTGAAAAAGTGCCTAATAGAAAGTTTGCTGCTTTTAATCTGGTACTAAGTATAGCTGAAACGTTTTAGGTAATTAGACTAGGTAAAATGAGATTCTTATTATCTTTAACTTTAATAACCTCATGTACTCTTTCAAAAGGCAAATGAAATATGAAGCCATTGCGAAACAAATAATTAGCCTAAGCAACGAAGACGTAAAGCTAAGAAACAAACTAGCCAAAAACGGCGAACTTGGAGAAGGTTATAATGATGAGATGGAGAAGTTACACAATAGAAATGCTAAACTATTAAATGAAATCATTGACAAAATTGGTTACCCGACTATAGACAAAGTTGGTGAAAAAGCTCATGAAGCTACTTGGTTAATTATTCAACACGCTATCGGACAACCAAACTTCATGAAAAAATGCGAAACATTGTTAGCAAAAGCGGTTAGTGAGAACAAAGCAAACCCATTGAATTTGTCTTATTTAATCGATCGAATAGCAACATTTGAAGGAAGACCACAACGCTATGGAACACAATTTGACTGGGATGAAAACGGAAAGTTAAACCCACAACCTTTTGACGATTTGACTAAAGTAAATCAAAGAAGAAAAGCTATCGGACTAAATACTCTTGAAATACAAACAAAAACTATTAGGAGACAAGCAAAAATTGAAAATCAATCTCCTCCCTTGGACTTTGAAAAAAGAAGACTCGAAATGGAGAATTGGAGAAAAAAAGTGGGTTGGATAAAATAAAAAAACTCTAGCAACAAAACGAATAGTGGAAACCTTTGATGTTTCACGCCATTGCACAACCTCTTTGTTCCACTCAAAATGAGCATCAAGTAGCAAAAAGACAGTCCTAAAAACTGTATATCTTTATCTATTCGATTACTTTTAAAAAAATGCCATAATAAACTTTAAATGAAATTCACAGGCTTATTTCTCACATTGTTGACACTTTTTCAATTAAGAGCTGCAACACCAAATTCTCCTCATAATTTAAGGTGTTATGATAAAATAAATCCAATTGGAATAGACAATGAGCCCTATTTTGGGTGGCATTTTTTTGATGCAAATAATGATGAAATACAAAGTGCATACCAAATAATTGTTGCTTCAAGCAAATTAAAAATAGACTCAAACATTGGCGATATTTGGGATAGTGAAAAGGTCGAATCCCGCATGCAAAATTATGTTTACTTTAAAGGGTCAAAACTAAGTGCAGCAAAGCAATACTTTTGGAAAATAAGAACTTGGGATAAAAATGGAAACATAGGCCCATATTCCGAAAGTGCTACTTTCTCTACAGGTTTATTTAAAAACAGCGACTGGGAAGGAGCAAAATGGATTAAGAGAGAAAATATTGACATAGATGATTATACCTATTATCGTAAAAAAATAGGTTTACCCAATAAGAATATCAAAAGGGCTATTGCCTATATTTCAGCTAGTCATAGCTACGAAATGTATATAAATGGGAAGCTTGTTGCTAAAGGCAATAATCATCACTATCCACAATACACTTATTATCAATCCTGGGATGTTACATCTTTTTTGAAAAGCGACGCTGAAAATCTATTTGCTTGTTTAACGCATTGGTATTCTGGTGGACAAGGGAGAGCAAAAGGAGAGCGCGGTTTACTAATGAAGGTTATTGTAGAGTATGGAGATAACACCATAACTACAATAGGATCGGATGGTTCTTGGAAGCAAAAGCGCGCCACCCAATGGGATAAAAACCAACCTGTGCGCAACGGAGAAGGAATAGGGCATATAGAAAAAATAGATAGTCGTAAAATGATTCCAAATTGGAATACGATTTCGTATCATGATAGTGATTGGAATTATGCCACTGAAATTGGATTACAACCAGTTGCACCCTGGACACAGAGGCTAAGGTCAGATTTAACCAGAGTAAAAGAAAAAATCATAACGCCTAAATCAATAACTCAACCAAGTAAAGGAAAATATATCATTGACTTAGGTAAAATATATGCAGGACGCTTCAACATAACCTTCGAAGGTGGAAACTCTGGAGATACGATTAAAATGATAGGCGGTTTTGTATTAAACAATGACGGTACGGTATCCAAAAAAATAAATCAACAAACAGATCTACGCTTTTTCTTCATTCATAATGGTAAAAAGGCAATCTTTGAACCAAATGTTTATTTGGGTTTACGGTACCTTCAAGTTGAAAATTCTCCCAATGTACTTACAAAAAACAATGTCCATTTCATTGAAAGATATTACGAATTGACCAATGAACCTGCTACTTTTAAATCATCAAACTCTATGTTGAATGACGTTTGGGACCTAATGGTTCATTCGTTAAAGGTGGGCAGCCAAGAAGGATTTGTGGATACACCTACAAGGGAGAAAGGAACATTTTTAGGAGATAGCTGGTCTCAAGCAGCGCCCTGTTTAAGTGTTATGGGCGACAGAGTAATGAATTTACGAACACTGAAAGAGTTTATCGATTCCCAAAATCAATACTGGCCCGACGGAAGGCTAAATGCTGTCTATCCAAATCAAGATGGCGCAAGAGACATTCCTGATTATACACAAGCGTATTTGGTTTGGGTTTGGGATTATTATATGCATACAGGTAACTTGGAATTTTTACGTTCAAATTATACTCAATTGAAAAAAATTGCTGACTATGTTGAAGCGTATAGAAATGAAACAACTGGTTTAATTCATAATTTGAAAGGGGGGAAAGGCCCATACAAATTTGGAATTATAGATTGGCCTTCCGACATGCGGTATGGATACGACATGGAAGTTGAATCAAGAACCGTTATAGATGCTTATGCCTATGCCGATTTTGAAATTATAAGTCAAATAGCAAAAGTTTTAGGAAATGCTTCAGATAGTGATAATTATTTTGAAAAAGCAAATCAAATGAAGCAAGCAATAAATACAAATCTTATCAATGATAATGGAGTTTATATTGATGGTATATATGCTGACAAAACTCAAAGTACTCATGTTACACAACATTCAAATATTTTACCTTATGCATTAAATATTGCTCCAGAAGAAAAAAATAATCAGATTGTTGAAGAGATCAAAACCCGTAAAATGAATGTGGGTATGGTTTGCCTGAGATGGTTAATTGAATCGATTGGCAAGGCCAATGAAGGAGAACACTTAATCGATTTATATACCAACTCCGCATGGGACGGCTGGGCTAAAATCTTAACGCAAGGAGCCACTGTTACATGGGAATCATGGAATGCCATTGATAAAAACGAAAGTTTATCCCATCCATGGGGAGCAGTTGGTTTGGTGGCAATACAGAAATATATTTTAGGCATACAACCTTTAACTCCTCAACACAATAAAGTACAAATAAAACCATTGTATTTCGGAGACAAACTGACTTTTGCTAAGGGGACCTATATTACAGATAAAGGTGACATTTATGTTGATTGGGTGAAAAATAAAAATAGTTACTCATTGACTGTCGATATTCCTGATAATATGATTGCTAGAGTTTATATTCCAAAATTGGACACGTCAAATAAATTCATTTTTGATAAAGAAGAAGTTGAAGGCATCGCTGAGGGGGAATATCTATATATTGATAATATTGGATCTGGAAAGCATCGGTTTTCAAAATAAATAAAACTGAATTATTAGTTTACAACAACTACTAAATAAAAAAACAACATTTTGTGTTTTCAATTAGAATTTATTCTTTATTGACATGCAAATCAACACTATATCTCTTCAATGTCCAGATAGTCTATTTCACTTCACTCCCTTAGGATTATACATTTTGAATCAGTTTAGTTCAGAATTATTTACCACATCAAATTCTAGTTTGATGATTATATACTAAAATTATATAGCGTTTGATTTTCTCAGACACGACCTATGGTTTCATCTTCATTGTTAGGCATTGTTTATATTAAATTTTTTTTAATGGTTTTAAACCCAAATAGTAACAGGGTTATTTATCAATGCTAGAAAAAAGATTGTCGTCGTCGTATTTTTTATAACTGAAAAAAAATAGTTGTAGTCTTCATTAGTAAGGGTGATCGATTGGGATAATTGTTCAACATATTTATTTACAATACCTTTTACGCTTTTCTTTTCTTAATTTTAATAAATTCTATTAGAAAACATGTTCACTATGCAGCATTAGACCAATACACTTTTGAGTTTGATGTCAGCCCAATCGATGTTATTCTATTACTGAGTTTATTCTTTAGAGCCATACACCAATTTGAATGTTTAAATGATGTTAGCTTTGGTGTTTATTACCACCAAATGGTAATTCCATCAACTTTTGCGTTGTCAGGTATTTTCGTCTTATCAATTCCATTTTTATTCCACCAACCCTCTTTAAGTTGGGATTTATTAATACTAAACCGAGCATTAATATGCTTGACATCTAAAAAAATATGTTCTATGTCTGGTGAAATAGTGTCGGTTGAATAGTGTTTTTTTAAATCGCCAAAGGTAGAGTTGAGGCCAATTTTTTCTTTTGTATTAAATCTATCGTCTAAAACCAAGATTCGATTAATTTTTGAATTCCTATTACCATTCTGTTTTGGAGTCAATACCAAAATCTTTTTTCCATTTGTGTCATAGATTTCATAATCGTCATATATATCATCTACAAATTCTCCATAGCCAATAGTGTTTTTGATTTGTTTATTTGGGATGGAATTATAGACCTCTTCTATGGTCATACCTCTTAAGAAAATTCCAACACTGCTTTCTGAAATAAGAAAACTGTCAAAAATATATTCAGAAGGTTTTTTAGCTCTTTCTTTATTTATTTCAATTTTGTTTGTGTGTTTCTTTTTCTCATCTTCTTTGGGTTTAGAATTCTGCTTTTTATCAGTCAATTCCAATTCACTCTGTAGGGGTTCATTTTCTTTTTGAGGTAGTTCTTTTTCTTTTGTTGCTTCTGAATTACAGCCTATGAAAAACAAAATTATTATGGCCCCTATAAATTTCATCCTGTTTCTAATTATGATATTACCAATCGTTTTAACTACTAGAAATGCTTTATGTTGGCATATGCTTTTTCGAGTTTACACAGGGTAGAAAATCCAAACTATTTTTTAACATAAATATAAAACACCCAAATAAAAGTGTTTGACTTCATCTACTCCTTATTCTGCCAAAACAAGACAAATTAACTAGATATCAAAAACAAATATTTGTTTTGATATTAAATTGTTTTAAATAAAACCGATGAATAACCGTTGAGCATTCATTTGGGGCTTTGGTTAGTGTAATGAATATAATAAAAGTAAATATTCCAGCCTTGTCAAATGGCTATATTTTTCTTTTTAAATATAAGATTGTAAATAATTTTATAGGATATTTTATTTTTCCATTGACTGTGCTTATCTATTCTAAAAATAGCTTTTTTCAATGATAATAGCCTTTTTAAAAGGTACCTTTAAAATAAATTAAGACTTTTATAATTTAAAAATAGATCAATTATTTAATGACTAGGCTAAATAAAGGGCATCCAAACTACTAGAAAAACCCTTGCACATTAAGTGCCCATAAACCACTGTTTTAATTATATTTATAGAAATTAATTTTTGTGCCAAAACCATGAATCAATCTCCTATTCTATTGAAGTGTTGCCTTTTTCTTTTTTTGATCACCTCATACAATGTGTTTTCTCATACAGACGGGCACAAGAACACTGGAAAACAATGGTCATTATATGACAATACGCAATTGATCACCGCTGATTATATTACTTTTTCAAAGCAAATGGTTTTCCTGAAAGAGACCAAATCGAATGCTGTAATCACTTTTCCCTTGATGGCATTTTCTATGGAGGATCAAGTAGTGATTTTAGAGCATCACGAATTGACTCAAAAGTTAAATAAAGAGGGTGCCCTAAATATAAAATTACACCCCACAACAACAAAAATTAGAAAAACCAACGGCAAGCTTGGACTCCTTTTTCTATTATTTTGTAGTGCTTATCTCATTCTTTATTTTCGATTTGCTCATAAAAGAAAGATTGCTACCATGACCCTTTTTTGTGTACTCTCTCTGATACTCATCATTGCCTGTTCACAAGATGACGAAGAGCTATCTCCAGCTCCAAATACTACAAACACATCTCCATCATCCACAGGAACTACAAACAATTCGACTAGCGACACCACAGAAGAAACAACAGATGATTCAACAGCGGAAGAAACCACCTCTTCAGAAGAGTCATCTCATGAGGGGGTTGATTTAAATGAGAGTCTGTTAGAGACAATAATATTCCATTTTGAAAAATTTACTGAAGTAACCATTAATAGTGATGATGAGTATTTTTATGTAAATTCTTATAGTTGGCCTGAGCATGAGATGGGAATTGGAATAACTTCATGGCAGGAGCAGGTTCCCATCCCTCAAAATTACACCGGTGATAATAGTTGGAGAATTCCTTTAAATCCTAAAATGGCAGTTAATCCAGTAGATACATCAGTTAATTTATTTAGAGGGGCCATCGCAATTGCAATAAATGGTATCCCAATATTTAATGCTTTAAATAATCGCGGGGAAAACGCTTTTGAAAAAGGAGAACTTGACAATTGGGGAGGCCATTTTGGAAGAGGAGATGATTATCACTACCATATGATCCCACTTCATTTAGAAGAACTTGTTGGAACCAACCAACCACTTGCATATGGACTAGACGGCTTTCCAATTTACGGTTTAACTGATAGTGACCTAGACCAAGCCTTTGGTAGGTACGATGAAAATGGAAGTTATAGATATCACGCCAGTTCAAATTCACCTTATTATATGCCATATGTGGTGGGCGAGATTAATATTGTTGACGATGAAATTTCCCCTCAACCCTCTCAGAACCCCATTAGACCCTCCGACACATTTAAGCCTGTGAGTGGTGCATCTATTACAGGGTTTTCTCAAACTGGGGTTAATACTTTTTCTTTTGAATATACCGTTGATGGTGTCAAGTATTACGTTAATTATAATTGGGATGAAAATTGCAAATTTACTTTTACCTATGTAGATGAAAATGGAGGGACTACAAATCTTCCTCATAACGGATCTTTATCTGACGATTCAACCGAAAACACCGAAACATTTGTCAATAACTCAGCATGTATTGATGTAAATTACAATTCAAGCATCTACGTCAATCACACTGAAATTGACGAAACCTTTCCGAGCAATTCAGGTGAAACAGATGGTTTTTCTGTAACTTCAGAAAATTCTAATTTCACACTCAGCAGCATCGCCATTGACGACGGTGGTGCGCTACTTGATGCCTATAAATGTGAAGAAAAGGTGCAAGGTGTAGAAAAATCGATTCCTATTGCATGGTCAAATATCCCTGAAGGTACGGGAAGTTTAGCTATTTCAATTCACGGCTTTCCTAATGCCAATGAAACAAATTCATATTTAACACTATGGAATATTGACCCCAGTGTTACTGAAATTTCTTATGGTTTAGCCAATGATGGAGCGTGGTACATGGGGCCTAATAAAGACGGTGCCACAATTTCCTAATAGTTCACCATGTAGCCCTAGTGGGGCCACTTCAACATATTACATGACTATTTATGCATTGTCTGAAACACCTCCTAGCTTACCCGAAGAAGATTCACTAACCATAGATTATACTGCACTTATTGCCTCTTTTGAAGAGGTCACTATTATTGATCAGATTGTTTTAGAATACATTGCTACCTCATCCAATTAGATTTGGAGGTCTCTTAGTTTTGATTCCAAAATCGAAAAGGATCACCTACTTTTTCCATCTCACTAAAAAGGAGTTTTTCCATTTCTTTTAATTTATCGCTGTATTTAGGATCCTCAGCCAAATTGATTTGATTTGAGCTAGGTTTGTTGCCCGTTAATTGAATGATTCCCTGCTGATGATGTTCAAGTAAAAGTTCGTTGGGGTTTTCTTTTATATTAAACAATTGATTTTTTCTCACTTTGCCTTCTAAAACGTCATATTTGATAAGTTTCCAATCGCCTTTAATTACAGCTCTAATACCGGGCTTTGTTCCTCCAGAATAAGCTCCATATAACACGTCTCTAATTGTTTGTTGTTCTCCGAATAAAACTTGCTTAAAACTTTTTCCATCTACTGAGTCAGGGATTTCAATATTCGCTAAATCACAAAGGGTAGGTAACAGATCAAGCAAATATATATTCCCTTTAGAGCTTGATTGCTTTTCAACGTTTGGCCCACTCACTATAAATGGGACTTTTAGACTGTGTTGATATAAATTTTGTTTTCCCATTAGACCGTGTTTTCCTACTGCAATTCCATGATCAGAGGTAAAAATTATGTAGGTGTTGTCTAATTCTCCGCTACTTTTTAGTCTTTTGATCACCCTCCCTATTTGATTATCGATTTCTTCAATCACTGCAAATTCTTTTCCTTTTTCATTTCGAATGGTCGCCTCATCTCTTCTCTGCATAACTCCTTCTACTTCATTTTTATCTCGTAGATCTGGGTGTCCAATTGGAAAGGGGTGTTTTGGAAGGTAGTTGATCGGTAGTTTTGGTGCTCTCTTATTGACAATGTCTGGTGGACCAGGATCAATCGCTCCATATTTTTTGAGCAATTCAGGTCTACCATGCCTTGGATCGTGAGGATGTGAAAACCCTAAATAAATTAGAAAGGGTTGTGTTTCTTGCTTGGTTTTTCTCTTCTCTAAGTATTTAATGACTTTGTCAGCATGCCATTTACTTCCATTTTCTGGATCAGCTTCTCTATTTTTTTTGTCGTATCGTTCCTCAAACAATAAATTGGCTCCTTCATAGCTATTCCCTCTTTTTGAGGTTCTAAACGTGTAATACCCATTTCTCTTAAAAATGGCGGGTAAGCTAAAATAGGCTGGGTCTGCAGGTGAAATCTTAGCATAATTTTCAGCTGCTTTATGTACATAATTTAAGGGAGGGTAATTAATATTAAAACCCGTAGTTTCCCAAAGAAACCTTCCTGTCATAAGCATTATTCGTGAAGGAGTACAGACTGCAGCACGATAGGATCCCATATGATAAGCGCTATGGAATGTCATCCCTTTTTTTGAAAGTTTATCTATTTCAGGTGTATCACAGGATTGATCACCATAAACATCCAACGTTTTGGCATCTTGATCGTCGGTCACTATGATGATAAAATTTGGTTTTTTATCATTTAAATTTTGAGCTTCTAAGCGATGTACTGTTAAAATTACTAACATTAAATAATAAACGTTTTTCATTTTATAAAGATTTAAAAAACTAATCCAATGTGTTCAACACATTTCTTGATTTCTTTGGAAATTCTTTGTTTTTGACTTCAAAAGGGGGCATGGTGTGTAATCCATTGGAAGACATCGCTAAATTATCCAAAAAGGCCCTTAAAAAGTAGAAGGGTGATGATAACAGTTAGACCTAGAATTAAAGTTGCCAATGAATGAAGACGATACCCTTGTGGTACCGTCATCCCAGAAAATTGAGTTAAAATCCAAAAAAAACTGTCGTTGGCGTGGGATATGACTGTAGAGCCAGCCCCAATTGAAATCACCACCAAAGCCTTATCTATTGTTGAGGTCAATTCTAAAATATCTAACATAGGAAAAACAATTGAAGCAGCTGTGACCAACGCCACTGTTGAAGAACCCTGGGCTGTTTTTATGACCGCCGCTATTAAAAAAGGAAGCATTAAACCCAAAGGCAATGTTTTAATAAAGGGTTCGATGGAGTGATGAAATCCAGAGGCCTGAATAATTTTTCCAAAAGCGCCCCCCGCTGCAGTGATCAAAATGATTGTGGCAGATCCTTTAATGGCATCTCCAAGCCAGCCGGATTGAGATAATCTATTGGACGCTTTTGATTTAGGAATTCGAAAGGCTAAAAACATACCAATTAGGAGTGCTACAATAGGGTGCCCTATAAATGTTATGATGGCTTTTAACTCTCCTTCTTCCATAGGAAACCCTGGATATTCTACAACTGCACGAATGACAATAAGAAGCAACGGCGTGAGAATGGGCATTATGGTTCTTGATAGAGAGGGTCGTTCTTCTGGGCTTACTGCTTCTTCTGTTTTTGATATCGAATCTGATTCAATCCATATTTTTTTTCCCATATATTTTGAAAATTGAATGCAGACAAGAAGACCTATACTACTAGCTACAAGTCCAAATACAATAACCCAGCCTAAGTCTGCACCAATAATTGCTGCTGCTGCCAAAGGTCCCGGTGTTGGGGGTACCATAGTGTGAGAGGCTGTTAACCCCATGCCTAAGGCAACGGCTGTGCCAGCCATAGAGACTCCTACTCGTTTTGTGAGGGCTTTATTTATAGGCGTAAGGATTACAAATCCCGAATCGGCATAAACTGGAATTGATATCAAATAGCCCATAAAGGCAATTGCCGTGTGTACTCGTTTTTTACCAAAAAAAGTGACAAAGAAATTCGCTACTACAATAGCACCTCCAGATTTTTCAAAAAAAGTACCAATTATAAGTCCAACAACGATTATGATCCCTATGGAACCAAGTGTATCACCAAAACCTTTCTGTAAGGTGGTTAGAATATCATTGGTTGACATTCCTGACGCTAGTCCAAAGCCAATGCTAACTAAAATAAGAACTAAAAAGGGATGCCAATTGAGCCGGCTTGTTAAAAAAATGACCAACACTATGGCTATAAAAAGAGTGAGGAAAGAAAGAATCATATGCTAATGTAAATCACGATTGACTTGTGCGCCTGATCCACCCTTTAAAAAATCAAGATCACATCCTTCATCTGCTTGATTGACGTGCTCAATGTAAAGCTTTGCATAGCCTCTCTTTGCTTGTAGACTTGGGCGCTCCCATTTCTCTTTTCTCGCTACTAATTCTGCTTCGGAAACTTCAAGTTGAAGACTTCTATTTTCAACATCAAGGTGAATCATATCGCCATTTTGAACTAGAGTTAAAGTTCCACCAATAGAAGATTCAGGAGCTATATGCAACACTACTGTGCCATACGCTGTGCCACTCATTCTGCCATCAGAAATTCGAACCATATCTGTCACTCCTTGATCTAAAAGCTTTTTTGGGAGTGTCATGTTGCCCACTTCAGGCATCCCAGGGTAACCAACAGGTCCAACCCCTTTTAATACCATTACACAATCTTTATCTATATCTAAATTAGGGTCATTGATACGATCATGATAGTCTTCAATACTTTCAAAAACAACTGCCCTTCCTCTATGTTTCATAAGATGGGGACTAGCTGCGCAGGGTTTAATAACTGCCCCTTTCTCACACAAATTACCTTTTAAAATGGCAATACCTGCCTCTTTCATAAAAGGATGCTCAAGATCACCTATCACTTCTTTGTTTGTGTTGGTTGCCTCTTTAGCATTTTCAATGAGCGTTTTTCCATTGACCGTAATAGCCGGATTCAAATGAACTTTCATAGCGCTTACAACAGCACTCAACCCTCCAGCGTAAAAAAGGTCTTCCATAAGATATTTTCCAGCAGGCATCAAGTTGACAATCATAGGTAAACGGCTCGCTAATGTATCAAAATCTTCTAAATTTAAAGAAACACCAATTCTTCTTGCAATAGCTAATAAATGTAAAACTACATTGGTTGACCCTCCAATACTTGCATTTATTTTTATAGCATTTTCAAAAGCTTCTCTGGTGAGTATTTTTGAAAGGGTTAACTCTTCTTTGACCATTTCGACTATGCGGTTTCCTGCCAAATGTGCCATAACCTTTTTCCTAGAATCTACAGCTGGAATTGCAGCAGCATTTGGCAATGTGAGCCCTAAAGCTTCAACAGTGCAAGCCATTGAAGAAGCAGTTCCCATAGTCATGCAGTGCCCTGCACTTCTGCTCATACAGGTTTCTGCTTCTCGCATTTCTTCAGCAGTAATTTCACCTTTGACTAAAGCTTCTGATATTTGCCAAGTGAGAGTTCCAGATCCTACTTTTTTTCCTTTCCAATAACCATTGAGCATAGGCCCACCAGGCACAACAAGAGTAGGCAAATCAACGCTGCATGCTCCCATTATGGTAGATGGGGTAGTTTTATCGCAACCTGTTAGAAGCACAATTCCATCTAATGGATTGGCTCTTATGCTTTCTTCTGTATCCATACTAGCCAAATTGCGATAGAGCATTGTGGTGGGTTTCATAAGGGTTTCACCCAATGACATTACTGGAAATTCTAGTGGAAAGCCTCCTGCCTCATAGACCCCCCGCTTCACAATTTCAGCAAACGATTTCAAATGGGCATTGCAGGGGGTTAAATCTGACCATGTATTGCAAATACCTATAACAGGTTTGCCCTCAAACATATGATCTGGGTGTCCTTGGTTGCGCATCCAGGAGCGATGCACAAAACCCATCTTATTGTTTTCTCCAAACCATTCTGCACTTCTTAGTTTTTTGTTTTTCATCTAGTAAAATTGATGTCTGTTTCTAAATATAGTATTTTATTTTTTTTGATTTCTTTAACATTTTAAAAACCGAAATTAATCAACATTTACATGGCATATATTACCCTTTTATTATCTGATATTTAGATTTTTATCACTTTGAAACAGTATGGTTGGATTTAGCATTTTGTTCAAGAAAATTTTATAATTACGATAAATTCAGCATTGTTTTAACATATTTTTTTGTTTTTAAAACTTATTCTCTACTTTAGGGCGAATTTAAATTATAATATATCATAAACAATTAAAACTAAAAACACAATGAAAAAATTTAAACTAATTTCGTTGCTATCTGTTTTTGCCTTGTTTTCTCTCTACAGTTATGCTCAAAATGATATATCAGGAACAATTACTGATAAGGATGGGAGTCCAATTCCCGGAGCTACAATAATTATAGTTGGAACAACAACAGGGGCAACATCAGATTTTGATGGAAACTACACTATTTCTGCTAGTGAAGGCCAATCGCTTGAATTTTCAAGCCTAGGCTTCTCAACAGTCACTGTTGAAGTTGGAAATTTATCTACCATTAATATTACTCTTGAAGAGTCTTCGGAGGCGCTAGAGGAAATTATTGTAACGGGATATTCTTCCCAACGAAAAAAGGATATAACTGGTGCAGTATCGATTATAGAAGTTGATGAAATGAACAAAACTCAAGCGACAAGTTTTATTCAAAAACTTGAAGGACGAGCCACTGGAGTTCAAGTTTCTTCATCTGGAGAACCTGGTGAAGGGTCTACCATTCGAATTAGAGGTGTAAGTTCATTAGGTAATAATGACCCACTCTACATTATTGATGGAGTTCCAGTTCAAGATTCTTTTATGACCTCTCTTAATCCAAACGATATTCAAAATATTCAAGTATTGAAAGATGCTGCTGCAGCTTCAATTTATGGAGCAAGAGCAAACAATGGGGTTATTATTGTCACTACAAAAAAAGGAGCTGTTGATGGAGGTGTTCAAATTACATATGACTCATATGTTGCACACGGTATGCCCTCAAGAAATATGGATTACATGATCAAAGATCCATACGACTATCAGAAATTCATCAAAGAAAGATATGCAAATGGTGGTCTAGAAGTTAGTCCTCTAAACCCATATAGCTACCCCCAAGGTACTCTTCCAAGGTATCTGAGTCCAAATGGGCAGTCGGGTATTGGTGACACTTCTGATTTATCTAAATATTCTTATCCTGACTATTTGATTATGGAAGCCAACTGGGATGGTACTGACTGGTTTGGAGAAGTTTTCGACGGAGGTATAACCCACGAACACAATGTTGGGGTTTCTGGTGGAACTGAAAACGGAAGGTTTTATATGTCTGCCGGATACTTGGATCAAGAAGGAGCAATGGTTTTTAACAACTTCAATAGACTTTCGCTAAGAGCTAATTCAGACTTTACATTAGGAAAAGTTAAAATTGGTGAAAATATTACCATCACACGATCTCAAAGGATGGGTGGAAACGATTCTGTAAATGGTGGAAACCAAGACGAGCAAGGAGTAATGCATGGACTTGCAGCTTCTAACCCTATTATTCCTGTATATGATATTCAAGGTAATTTTGGTGGTGCTCGTGCTAACGGAGTTCAGGGAAATAATGAATACGCAAGATTGTATCGAAACAAAGACAATGAGTTTAACGGATATAGAATTCTTGGGAATCTTTACTCTGAAGTTGAAATAATTGAAGGATTAACAGCCAGAACAAGCTTTGGTGTTGATTTTAGCCATGGTTGGAGTAAATCGTTTAGATATCCTGAGCCTGAAACGGCGCAACCAAACTTTACCAATGGTTTTAGCGAGAATTGGAATAGAAATTATAACTGGACGTGGACCAATACATTAAAGTATAATAAAACAATAAATTCTCATGAATTTCAAGTATTAGCTGGATATGAAGCAATAAAAAATACTCGTCGAAGCATCAACGGAAGCTTTGCCCAGTATGTCACTCAAGATCCTAATGCATGGTATTTGAATGGGGCACTAGCTGATCCAGACACAAGATCGATATCTAGTACGGGTGCTTTTTCGTCTTTAGCTTCTTTCTTTGCTAAAGGTGATTATACATTTGACGATAAATACATAGCAAGTGTAACTGTTAGACGTGATGGATCTTCCAATTTTGGTGAAGCTTACCGATATGGTACATTCCCCGCTGGTAGTTTAGGATGGAGAATTTCAAGTGAAAGTTTCATGTCTTCAGTCACTTGGATTAACGATCTTAAAATTAGAGCAGGTTATGGTATTACAGGTAATCAAGCCATTCCAGCTGGTAATGCCTTTGACCGCTTTGGTGGTGGAACAGGTTCAACATTTTATGATATTAATGGAACTCAAAACTCTATCGTAACTGGTTATGCTCTTGTTAACAGAGGAAATCCTGATGGGAGATGGGAAGAAAATACATCTTCAAATATTGGTTTTGATGCGACATTGTTAGATAACAAACTTGGTATTGTTTTAGATGTTTGGCAACGTGAAGTAGATGGCTTATTGTATCAGGCTTCTCTTCCCGGTGCAGCTGGTGTTGCAGTTCCTGCATTTGTTAATATCGCAGGTATGGAAAACAAAGGGATAGATTTACAAGTTTCTTGGGATGATTATGTAAGTGGAGACTTTGGTTATAACCTTTCTTTTAATCTTTCCACCTACAGAAACCAACTCACTGAAATTGACGGTGATGCAACAAGTTTCATCCCTGGTGGATTTGATTCAAGAATCGGAATTGTTAATAGAGCTGAAGTGGGACAGCCCGTTGGTTCATTCTATGGATACCAAACAGATGGTTATTTTAATTCACAAGCCGAAGCAGACGCGTCAAATCAATCTGGTGCCGCTCCCGGTAGAATTAAATTTGTTGATCGTAACGGTGACGGTCAAATAAATGATGATGATCAGGGAGACATTGGTAATGCTCAGCCTGATTTCACCTTAGGGTTCAATCTTGGTTTTAACTACAAGAAATGGGACTTTAGTGCATTCTTCTTTGCGTCAGTAGGAAATGAGATTTTCAATTATGAAAACTTGTTTAACGTGTTTGCCTTTTTCAACACAAACGTCAGACAAAACAGACTCACAGATTCTTGGACTCCCTCAAACCCGGACCCAAATGCATTATATCCTATAAATGATATTAATGATATATTTAGTAATCGCCCAAGTGATTTCTATGTAGAAGATGCATCCTATCTTAGAGCTAGAACAATCCAATTAGGATATACTATCGATACCATTAGCAATCTAAGATTAAGATTATATTTTCAAGCAGATAATTTATTTACTGTCACCAGTTATAGTGGCCTTGACCCAGCGCCATCAAGCTTTGGGATCAATAATGGTTCTACCGGAAGTGCAGACTTATGGAATGGATTTGACTTAGGTAATTATCCTGTTGAACGAAAATTTATGTTTGGAATAAACGCTCAATTTTAATTTAAATATTTTTAAAAATGAAAAAAGTAAACAAAATTAGCCTTATTGCATTTACATTCGTATTCGCAATAATTGTAGGGTGTAATGAAGATTTCCTTGACGCACCCGCTCAGGCCGCTCTCGATGAAGGTACGCTGGCCAATGACGCTGGAGTTGAAGCCTCTTTGATTGGTACTTATTCAATGTTAGATGGATGGAATGGAAACAATGCTGCACTAGCTCCTGCCTGGCCCACTGCCGGTAGTAACTGGATTTGGGGAAGTGTTCTCAGTGATGATGCCTATAAGGGTTCTGATCCAGGTGACCAGCAGCAAACACAAATTCTTGAAATTTATGAATGGGAAGCCGGTAATCAATATTATGACAATATTTATAAGTCTCGTTATGAAGGTGTTGCGAGAGCAAATGCTACCATAAAGCTTATGAATAATGCTCTTGAAAACGGTGAAAATGTTGCACGTGCTGCAGCCATTGAAGGAGAAGCTAAGTTCTTGAGAGCACATTTCCACTTCGATGCTTGGAAAATGTGGAAAAATGTTCCTTTTGTTGATGAAACAGTAACTGATTATAAAATGGACAATACTGAAGACATTCTTCCAAAAATCAAAGCTGATCTTCAATTTGCAATTGATAATTTGCCAGAGGTTCAACCAAATGTTGGTAGAGCTACTAAAGGATCTGCAAGATCATTACTAGGTAAAGTTCTTTTATTCAATAAAGAATATGCTGCTGCCAAAACTCAGTTTGATGCCGTTGTGAATAGTGGAGTTTTTCAGCTTCAAGATTGTTTTCATGACATCTTTACAACTGGTGGAGAAAATGGAACTGGTATGATCTTTACCATCCAAGGTTCAGTCAATGATGGAGATGGTGGGAGTATAAACGGAATGTTTGCGGACCGTTTAAATCACCCTCATGGTGGTTCCCCTTTCGGATGTTGTGGTTTCCACCAACCTAGCCATAACTTAGTAAATGCTCACAAGGTTGATTCAAAAGGACTACCTTTCTTGGATAAATCTTATAATAATGCAGATGTAACCATAGACGATGTGGTTGATCCTAGACTAGACTGGACAGTTGGTCGAGACAATGTGCCTTTCTTAACATGGGGTATTCACGAACCCACTTGGATTCGAAACAGACCTTTTGGAGGCCCTTTTAGTCCAAAGAAATTTATTCACGAGCCTAACGAAATTAGTAACGTAGGTTGGTCTAATAAACAATTGAGTCCACTAAACATCCCAATCATCAGATATGCTGACGTACTATTGATGTTAGCAGAAACAGAAATTGAAGTTGGGTCTTTAGAAAGAGCCAGAGAGCTTGTAAACATGATTCGAGAAAGAGCTGCAGGTTGTGCCATCAACAGTGATGGTGTAGCCACAACAGATTTAAGTGATCCGTCTATTTCTTGGGCGAAATATGATGTTAAGCCATATACTGAAGCTTGGACAGATCAAGAAACTGCTAGAACAGCTGTGCGATTTGAACGAAGAATAGAGCTTGCTCTTGAAGGCCAAAGAATGTTTGACCTTGTTCGATGGGGTATTGCAGAACAAGTAATCAATAATGATTATTTACCTGTTGAGAAAACCAAAAGAGATTATTTGATAGCCTCTCCTGGTTTCCAATCAAAGCATGCTTTACACCCGCTACCTCAAGCGCAAATAGAACTTAGTAAAGTTGATGGAGAATCAACCCTAAAACAAAATCCAGGGTACTAAGATTTTTATTTTTTGATTTTAAAAAAAAAGAGGTATTTTCTTGTAAATTACCTCTTTTTCTTTTGGAAATGTATAAAAAGGTAGATGCAGCGGATTAGTTTCATAATGACTTTATTTTTGGTTATGTCGTGTGCCAGTGACAAAACCAGCAACAAATTATTTTCAATAGTCAACCCAAAAAAATCGGGTATCGACTTTGTCAATGAGGTTGAAGACGGCAGCGATTTTAATGTGCTTAATTATAGGAACTATTATAATGGTGGTGGCGTGGCTATTGGTGATCTAAATCAAGATGGTTTTGCTGATATCTATTTTACCGCAAATATGGGGCCCAACAAACTTTATTTAAATCAAGGAGATTGGTCTTTCATAGAGGTGTCAAAAAAAGCTAAAGTAGAAGGTGCTCAGGGTTGGAGCACGGGGGTGGCCTTTGCTGATATTAATGGAGACGGTAGGCTTGACATTTATGTATGCAATTCTGGAGAAGTGAAAGGGGACAATAAAATAAATGAACTCTACATTAACCAAGGTGTTGATAAAGAGGGTGTGCCCATCTTCAGTGAACAAGCGCAAAAATGGAACCTCGATAACCAAGGCTATTCAACTCATGCTTCTTTTTTTGATTATGATTTAGACGGTGATTTAGACTGTTATATTCTGAATAACTCTTTTAAAAAACCTGAAAAGATTGATATCCTTAAAACAAACAGGAATGTGGTTGATTTAGAAGGAGGTGACAAACTACTAAGAAATGATGGGGCTGTCTTTACAGACGTGACTCAAGAGGCAGGTATTTTTTCTAGTAATAATGGTTTTGGTTTGGGAATTTCTGTGAGTGATACCAATAATGATGGCTACCCTGACATGTATATAAGTAACGATTTTTGGGAAAGAGACTATTATTATATCAATCAAAAAAATGGCACTTTTAAAGAAGTGCTTAACTCTAGCTTGCCTACCTGCTCTATGTCTAGTATGGGCTCTGACATTGCTGATTTAAATAACGATGGTGCGATAGACATTTTTACTACAGATATGCTTGCTGCAGATAATTATCGATTAAAGGCAATGACCGTTTTTGATCCTTATCGATTGGAAAACTACAAGTTTAGACAAGGGTATCATTATCAAATCATGCAAAATAGTTTACAAATAAACAATGGTGAGGGTAGGTTTTCTGAAGCTGCAAACCTTGCCGGAGTTTCAGCCACTGATTGGAGTTGGGGCGCGCTGATCTTTGACATGGATAACGATGGTTGGAAAGATATTTTTGTAAGCAACGGTATTTACAGAGACATTATGTTTCAAGATTTCGCAACTTTTATAAATGATAAAGAAGCCATAAAAAAAATTATTATGGAAAAAAAGAGTTTTGATTGGAGAGACTTTGTCACCTATATCCCTTCAAACCCTCAAGCTAATTTTGCTTTTATCAATCAAAAGAAAGCGACACTTCCTAAATTTGAAAACAGTTCCATCTCCCTAGGTTTGGACCAACCTAGTTTTTCAAATGGATCAGCCTATGGAGATTTAGACAACGACGGAGACCTTGACTTGGTTGTGAATAACGTCAATATGCCAGCCTTTGTTTATCGAAATAATTCAAACAATTCATTCTTAAAAGTAAAGTTAAAAGGCAAGACTAAAAATCCATTTGCAATAGGCACAAAAATTATTGCGGAAAACAACGGCCTCATTCAATCGGCTCAAAACTATACTGCTCGCGGTTTTCAAAGTTCAGTCGAAAGTGGCTTTATCTTAGGCTTTGAAAAAGATTCCATTTTAGATAAATTGACTATTATTTGGCCTGACAAATCACAAAAAATATTGACAGACATCGCCTTAAATCAAACCTTGACCGTTGAACAAGACAAATCACCAACGGTTGTAAATCAGCAAAAAATTAAAGTCAACGCTTTGTTTAAAGAAAAAAGTGCTAGTCTAAAAGGAAATAAAAAGCACCAAGAAAATATTTATAATGATTTTGATCATGAAATTCTTTTGCACAAAATGCTCTCTACAGAAGGGCCCCTGGTGCTTAAAGGTGATCTAAACAACGATGGGAATGATGATTTTTTACTCGGTGGAAGTGCAGGAGATACTGATCGGTATTTTGTTGGAAATGGAAAGGGTTGGAACTCCTCTAAAAAAATGGAAATCGTTTTTGAAAAAGACAAGTCTTTTGAGACCACCTCTGGAGCCATAGTAGATCTCAACGGAGATGGATATCAAGATATTGTGCTTGGTGGCGGGGGCAATGAGTATCAGAAAGGACGTGACCATTTCAGTTTGAGAGTATATGTAAATGATAAAAAAGGAGGGGTAATTAAAACCTCATCTCTTCTTCCAAAAATTTATGGGAATTTTTCTTGTATTCTTGCCGCTGATTATGATCAAGATGGAGATATGGATTTATTTATTGGGGCTTCTTATGTCCCTGGAAATTATGGCCTTGTTCCAAAAAGTTTTCTACTCCAGAATATTGGAGAAGGGCAATTTATCGATAGCACCCCACCCGAATTATCTCGAGCAGGCATGATCACTTCTGGAGTTTGGAATGATCTGAATCAAGATGGATATCCAGAGTTAATGTTAGTTGGAGAATGGATGTCGCTCATTACTTTTTTAAATGAAGGGGGACAACTTAAAGCCAACCGAAAAACTCCAAATTCAACAGGGTGGTGGTCTAAATTGGCAGCAAAAGACCTAGACCAAGATGGCGATTTGGATCTGATCGCAGGCAATTGGGGAGAAAATTCGCCATTTAATGCCACACCCGATGAACCCTTAGAAATGTATGTCAAAGACTTTGACCAAAATGGAAAAACAGAATTTATCATCAACTGGTATCCTCCACAAGAACATGTCGCTTATCCATTTGGAACAAAAAATGAAATTACGAGTCAGGTCACTATGCTAAAAAAGACAAATATCACATATGACGCATTTGCACAAAAAACATATGAAATGATATTTACTAAAGAACAACGCTCTGATGCGTCATTCTTTAAAGCCGAAGAATTAAGAACAGGCATCTTTTGGAACGAAAATGGGAATTGGCGGTTTCAAACCCTTCCAGACGAAGCACAACTGAGTCCTGTTTATTCTATTGTCGCCGAAGATTTCAATGGTGACCAAATTATTGACCTTTGGCTCGGCGGGAATTTTTGGAGCCTAAAGCCCCAAGTTGGCAGACTAAATTCAAGCAAAGGACTCACATTATTTGGGTCTAAAGACAACACTTTTAAAGTGGTCGATAAAAAGGTGTCAGGAATAGAAATTGAGGGAGAAGTGAGAGGTGCTGTTTATTTGCGCCAAAATGATGTTGAAGGAATAGTCATTGGTATTAATAACAGTGATCTCAAATTTTATGAATTTCAAAAATAAGGGCCAAAATGAAAAAAAGAGTTTTAATTATTATACTGCTTCTTGTTGGTTGTTCTAAAAAGAAAACCTTGTTTGAAAATATTTCACCCAAAAAATCAAATGTTTACTTTTCAAATGATATAATTGAAAGGGAAGGCTTTAATATTTTAGAAAATGAGTTTGTCTACAATGGTGGAGGCATAGGCATTGGTGACTTTAACAACGATGGCTTGCAAGATCTTTATTTTACAGGAAATATGGTTGACAATTCACTATACCTAAATAAGGGTGATTTTAAATTTGTTGACGTCAGCAAAATAGCACATGTAAAAGCAGAAAATCGATGGAGCTCGGGGGTAGCCGTTGTGGATATCAACAATGATGGTTTGCTGGATATATATTCCTGTGCTACGATGCTTAAGGAACCCGAAAAAAGAAAAAACCTACTCTATCTCAACAAAGGAACCAACGCTGAGGGTGTACCTATTTTTGAAGAAGTGGCCAAGGCGTATGGATTAGATGATGACTCTCACACAACTAATGCTGCTTTTTTTGACGCTGATAATGATGGTGATTTAGATCTTTTTTTAGCCGTAAATCTTACTGATGAAAGGCATATTCCAAATGTGTATAAAAAGAAAGTTACTGATGGGTCTTCTGTCCGAACAGATAAACTTTATAGAAATGATTTTGACGAAGAAAAGGGGCACCCCGTGTTTACTGATATTTCCTTAGAGGCAGGAATAAAAATTGGTGGGTTTAGCCTAGGAATAAATATTTGTGATATCAATCAAGATGGATGGAAAGATATTTATGTCACAAATGATTATTTATCTAATGATATCATATATATCAATAACCAAGACGGAACTTTTAGTGATAATGCTGAAAAGTATACTAAGCACACTTCATATTCTGCTATGGGAAACGATGTAGTCGATTTAAATAATGACGGAAAGGATGAAATTGTCGCTTTGGACATGCTGCCTGAAGATAATTACAGGAGAAAAACTATGCTCTCTCCGAATAATTATAATAATTATTTAAATAACGACCGCTTTGACTATAACTATCAATTTGTTAGAAACACTCTGCAACTAAACATGGGGAAAAGACCTGACAGTGATGATTTTCAATTTAGTGAAATAGCCTTCATTTCAGGAATTAGTGCAACAGATTGGAGTTGGGCCCCACTTATTGCAGATTTTGATAACGATTCAGACCGCGATATAATTATTACAAATGGATTTCCTAAAGATGTTACAGACAGAGACTTTATTGACTACAATACTGAGGTTGGTTACTATGCAACCAAAGAATTTCTTCTTCAAATTATACCCTCTGTAAAGCTAAAAAATTATGCTTTTAGAAATTCGATTGTTGAGGGTCTACCCCTTTATGAGGATGTTACGGATGATTGGGGGATTGAGATGCCTTCGTTTTCTAATGGTGCCGCATTTGCAGACTTAGATAATGATGGCGATTTAGATTATGTAGTCAATAATATTAATGACCCTGCTTTTATCTATAAAAATCAGTCCATTGGAGAAAAAAATAATTTGAATCATTGGATAAAAATTGGTTTCAAGGGAACAGATAAAAACATAAATGGTATTGGAGCTCAGGCAACAATTTATCAAAATGGCACCGTTCAATCTTACCAAAACTCCCCCTACAGAGGGTATTTATCATCCATGCCACAAGAAATTCATTTTGGTCTAGGAAAGAATTCAATTATTGACAGTATAGTCATCCGTTGGCCATCCCGTAAGAAGGAAACAATGACCCAAGTCAAAGCCAATAATACCCTCATTTTTGATGTCAAAAATGCCAAGGAGGACACCAACTTGCTTAATCCTTATCCAACTAGGGATAAGCTCTTTAAAAAAGTAAATACTGAAAAAGGGATAGAATTTGCTCATGACGACTATGATTTTGTTGATTTTGATATTCAATCTACGCTACTCCATAAGCTTTCAGAATTTGGGCCTGGAATGGCTGTTACTGATGTTAATTCTGATGGTTTGGATGATTTTTATATAAGTAGCTCTCACTACAATAAAAACTATTTTTTCGTCCAACAAAAAAACGGTCGCTTTGTTAAGGATAGTCTCTTAATTAAAAAACCAGACGCAAAAAATGAAGGTGAAGAATTAGGAGTACTGTTTTTTGATGCAGACATGGATGGAGATGATGACTTGTATGTAGTTCGTGGGGGGTATGAATTTGGGTTAAATGTGGCTTCCTATCAAGATGTTTTTTATCGCAATCAGGATGGCCAATTTTCAGCAGACACACTTGCCCTTCCTTCTTTTAAAAGTAGTGGATCATGCGTTCGGGCTGCAGATTTTGACAAAGACGGTGACCTTGACCTATTTGTTGGAGGTCGACTATACCCACACCAATACCCAATGTCTGTAAGTAGTTATTTACTCCAAAATGATGGCACAGGAAAATTCTCTATAGCAAACCCTGATGTTGCGCCAGGTTTTGATAACCTTGGTATGGTAAGTGATGCTCTTTTTGCTGATGTTGACAACGATGGATGGACCGATTTGATGCTTGCTGGAGAATTCATGCCTTTGACAATATTCAAAAATATTGAAGGAAAATTTCACCTGAACGAGAACAACGGTCTGAATCAACATACTGGATTTTGGAATAGTTTGGCTGCTGGTGATTTTGATCAAGATGGTGATTTAGATTTTGTTGCTGGTAATCTTGGTCTTAACTCACAAATAAATGCTTCAAAAGAAAACCCCTTTAGAATTTATTATGGTGACTTCGACAAAAATGGGTCTATAGACGTAATTCCCTCTATGTGGAGAAAGTCAATATCAGGAGAGAAGAAAGAGTTTCCCTTCTTCACAAGAACGGATATCGAAAAACAAATAATTAAGGTAAAAAAAGCCTATAAAAAACATGAAGATTTTGGAAAGGCTACACTGGATCAAATAATCGGATTATTCCCTAATGCGGATACTAAAATAAAAGAGGTGACGGAAATTAGAAGCATGTATGTGGAAAATTTAGGCGAGGGTAAATTTTCTTTAAAACCCTTGCCAAGACGTTTTCAAATAGCGCCCATTTTTGGTATGCAGACTGGTGATTTTAATGGTGATGGTACTTTGGATATATTGGCTGTTGGAAACGATTATGGCGCTGAAATTAGAACTGGAAGATTAGATGCCTTCAACGGGGGTGTTTTGGCGGGAAATGGCAAAGGAGAATTTACTGAAGTGGACATGTCCAAAAGTGGTCTTGTGATCTCAAAAAATGCAAAAAGCGTTATCCAGCTTTTGGATAAAAATCAAAAAGAATTATTAATCATTGGTCAAAATAAAGAGGAGCTACTTGTTTTTGAAAAGCACAATAAAAATACCAATGCTCTAAAACTAAAAGCTCAAGACGCTTATGCAATTGTGCGCTTAAGAGATGGGAGTTTTTATAAAGAGTTACTCCCCTATGGCAATACCTTTTTATCACAATCCGCAAGAAAGTTAATGATCGGAAAAAATGTAATGTCTTGTGAAATTTTCGATTATCAGGGGGAGTCCCGAAAAATATCATTTTAATGTATTCAAGACTGTATTATATGATATTTATCTGTTAAATTTAAACTTTAGTGAAAGTTGTGAGTTGCAAAATACTCCCCCAATTTGCGTCTCTTTTCGCTGATCAATCATAAACTAAAAAACAAACATGAAAAAACTACTATTATTTGCATTCATTTTTTATTGGATGCCCATCACAATAAACGCTCAAAAAAAGAAAGAAGAGCCTCTAAATGTAGTATGGATAAGCTGTGAGGACATGGGCCCGATTCTAGGGGCTTATGGAAACTCGGTCATAAAAACCCCCCATTTAGATAAACTAGCCAGTGAAGGAGTAAGATACACTCACGCCTACTCAACGGCTGGCGTATGTGCTCCTAGCAGATTTTCAATAATTACCGGTATGTATTCGGCACGATTAGGAGCTCATAATATGAGAACAGGAAATCATCATAACTTTAAAACGCCTGAGCAAGTGACGCACAAAACCTATATTGGTGTGCGAGATAAGACGGGTAGAAATGTAGTTGAATATGAGGTTGTTCCCCCTCCCCATGTCAAACCCTTCACAGAAGAATTACGCAAAGAAGGCTATTATTGTGCTAATAATTATAAATGTGATTATCAGTTTAATGCTCCTTTTACGGCATGGGACGAAGTTTCTGACAAAGTGAGCTATAAAGATGCGCCCAAGGGCAAACCATTCTTTTATGTATGGAACACCTTAGTAACTCACGAATCCAGAATTTGGGAACGCAAAGACAAACCTCTGACTGTGCAACCTGAGGATGTGATTATACCCGATTATTTTGCAGATATTCCAGAAGTGAGAAATGACATTGCTAGAAAATATTCTAATATAGAAGAAATGGATAGGCAAATGGGACTTCTCATAAAGCAACTAGAAGAGGATGGTTTGTTAGATAAAACAATTATCATTTTTTGGAGTGACCATGGAGGAAATTTATTGCGTCAAAAAAGAGCCGTTGGCAATAGCGGGCTCAATGTTCCCCTGATTATTCGATATCCTGACAAAAGAAGAGCAGGTGAAGTTGACAACCGCATTGTTTCTCTCATGGATTTAGGTCCAACAACATTGTCTTTACTCAACATAAAGCCTCCTGCACATTTGGATGGAAAGGCATTTGCTGGTGCTTATGAAGACGCTCCCAGAAATTATGCCTTTGGCACAGCAGATCGATTTGATGAAGTTACAGACATGCAGCGTTCTGTCTTAGATGGTCGCTTTGTTTATATCAAAAACTTTATGCCGCAACTGCCTTTAGTATATCGCAATCAGTATAGAGAACAAATAACCATGAACGCAAAACTAATTGAATTGGACCGTCAAAAAATGTTGGCAGGCGATGCTTCCTACATTTTTATGAAAACCAAACCCAGAGAAGAGCTATATGATTTAAAATCAGACCCTTATGAGGTGCACAATGTGGCAGACGACCCCAAGTATGCTTCAAAATTGACAATTTTGAGAAAGGCACTAGCCCATTGGCAACTCGAAATTGGAGATAAAGGCTTTGTCCCTGAACATGACTTAATTGAAATGTTTTGGCCAGAACGTTTGCAACCTGAAACGGCTGAAGTGCTTTTTGAAAAAGACGAAAAGGGCCGTGTAAAACTTCAATGTAATACTGTGGGTGCTTCAATTGGATATCAATTGGATGATGAGATTGGGTCTTCTAAGTGGAGACTCTACCACAAACCGATCAAGACAATTAAAAATCAATCAATTGCTGCAAGGGCAATAAGAATTGGTTTTAAAGCCTCTCGAATAACTTCTAACGAAAACACAATAAAATGACTATATTAAAACATAAATTACATTATCTATTTTTGATAGCCTTGTTAATTACAGGCTGTAAATCAGATACTAAAACTACAGCCTCCGTAGATCAACAAAAACAAAATATTTTATTTATTGCCATTGATGACTTAAGACCTAAGATCAATAGCTATGGAGAAACAAAAATGATTACTCCCAATATAGATCAATTAGCCAGAGAAGGCGTTCAATTTAACAATGCCTTTACGAATATTGCTGTCTGTGGAGCAAGTAGGTCTTCAATCATGACAGGAGTTCGCCCTAGTCAAAAAAGGTTTAATGATTTTTCAACTCGGGCTTCTGTTGATGCTCCTACAGCCATTCCCTTAAATCAGATTTTTAAAGAAAATGGATATGAAACAATTGGATATGGAAAGATTTATCATCATGAAGATGATTTTAGTGAACATTGGTCTGAAGTAGAAAAAGGGAGACCCCATGTTTTTCAAGACCCTAAATCAATTGAGATAATCAATAATGCTGAAAGAGGTGAATATGGTAAAAAAACACCTGTTCTTGAATATCCAGAAGTGGATGATTATGCCTATAATGACGGGAAAATCACTAAAAAGGCCATTGCTAAGATGAAGAGTTTGACCGAACAAAATAAACCCTTTTTCATGGCGGTAGGTTATGTTTCTCCTCATCTTCCTTTTATCCAACCCAAAAAATATTGGGACATGTATGATCACGATGCCATTGAGTTAGTTGATAATCCTTATCAACCAAAAAACTCTCCCAATATTGCTATTGAGGCTCAACACAATTCTGCTGAGCTGAGAAAAAATTATTTAGGAATACCGGCTCAAGGCCAACTTAGTGATGAACTTTCTCGTGATTTAATTCACGGTTATTATGCAAGTGTTACCTATATGGATGCACTAGTAGGTGAATTGATTCAAAGTTTGGATGAAATGGGGATCAGAGAAAACACAACAATCATTTTGTGGAGCGACCATGGCTATTTTTTAGGAGAACACGGCTTTTGGTGTAAGCACAGTACTTTTCAAGAAGCCATCAAAATTCCGTTTATTATTTCTTCACCAAAATTTGCCAAAAATAAGACTACAGAATCTTTTACGGAATTAGTGGATGTCTATCCAACGCTATGCGAAATTACGGGTATAAAAGCACCTGATTATATTCAAGGCAAAAGTTTAATTCCCGTCTTAGAAAACCCCTCCATAATGCTCAAAGATGAAATTTACACTCGTTATAAACAAGGTGAAGCTGTAGTTGATCAAAACTATTCATACACTGAGTTTTTTGAAGGAGATAAGTATCTGGGCAATATGCTCTATGATCTCGATGTGGATGGCAAACAAAACATCGACATTTCAAAAGAATCAGAAAACAAAATGGTAGTAGAGAAATACAGTCAAAAACTCAAAGCGATGCGCGACATGGTTAATGAGAATCCTTTTGATTAAATCAAGCAATACAGGCTAATTAAACACCACATACAAACACTTTTAATATGGGTTCCAATAATACTTTTTCGCTGCTGCTCATAGTAGTTATTTCAATGACCTCCTGTGGCGATGGTCTTAATAAAACTAATAATGTAAAGGATGAGGCATTAACTCTTAAAGAAAAATTTAACAATGCATTTTTTATTGGAGCTGCATTAAATGAGGATCAAATAGAAGAAAAAGAGGTAATTGCCAATGAGTTATTAAAAAATGAATTTAACTCTATTACCAACGAGAATAATCTGAAGTGGATGTATATTCATCCAAAACCAAATTCATTTTATTTTGATATCGCCGATAAGTATGTAGCCTTGGGAGAAAAAAATGATATGCACATTGTAGGACATACCTTAGTTTGGCATTCTCAAATTGCGCCATTTATGAATGAAGTCAAAGACAGCGCAACCATGGCAGGCTACATCAAATCACATATTAAAACAGTGGTGGGAAGGTATAAAAGCCGAATCCATTCGTGGGACGTAGTCAATGAGGCTCTCAATGAAGACGGTTCTTTAAGAGCCTCCCTTTTTTATAAGGTAGTAGGAAAGAATTATATAAAGCAAGCATTTCAAATAGCACATCAATCGGATTCACAAGCTGAATTGACCTATAATGATTACAATTTATGTAACCCCAAAAAGAGAGAAGGAGCTCTTAGGCTTATAAAAGACTTGCAAGAAAGTGGCACCAAAATTGACGCTGTTGGAATTCAAGCCCATTGGCAACTCAACAGTCCTTCACTTGAAGAAATTGAAAAATCTATTATAGCCTATCACAACCTTGGCGTGAAAGTGATGTTTACAGAACTAGATGTATCACCCTTGCCCAATCCGTGGGAATTAGTGGGTGCTGGAGTGGAACAGGATTTTAAAAAACTTGAGGGTGATCCAACCATGAATCCATATCCAGTCGAACTACCAGAAGATATACAAATAAAATTGGCCGATCGATATGAAAATATATTTAAACTGTTTTTGAAACACAAAGACAAAATCAGCCGAGTTACATTTTGGGGATTAACTGATAAGCACTCATGGCTAAATAATTTTCCTATAAGGGGGCGCACAAACTATCCGCTTTTATTTGATAGAAACTATCAGCCAAAAAAAGCCTACAAAAGAATATTAAAAATCGATTCTCTCCATTAAATCTAATTTTTTACATACTATGAATTCTTCTTCACAAACTCTATCGGTAAAAGAAAAAATTGGATACAGTTTAGGAGACTTAGCTGCTAATTTAGTTTTCCAAACGTTAGTCACCTATCTCGCTTTTTTCTACACTGATATTTATGGGCTTGATACTAGTGACGCCTCTGCCATCATTTTAGTAGTTGGACTTATTGCAGCATTTGGGTTTAATCCAATAATTGGAGCATTAAGTGATAGGACATCGTCCAAATGGGGAAAGTTTCGCCCTTGGATATTATACACTTCGGTTCCCCTTGGTGTGATTGCTCTTTTAGCGTTTAGCACCCCCGATTTTGGTTACAAAGGAAAACTTATTTATGCTTCTGTAACCTACACTTTATTATTGCTCCTTTATGCTGCAAACAACCTCCCCTACTCGGCCTTAAGCGGAGTGATCACTGGTGACATGGGAGAAAGAAACAGCTTGTCATCTTATCGATTTGTTGCTGTAATGTTTGCTCAATTTTTTGTGCAAGTATTTATGCTTCCCATTATTGAAAGTGCTGGCGGTGGAGATAAAGCTGTGGGTATTGAAATCGTTATGACATGGCTGGCTATCATTGGAACAGTTATGCTGCTCATCACATTTGTTACTACCAAAGAAAGAATTATACCCAAACCCGATCAAAAATCTAGTCTGAGAGAAGATCTATCTGATTTATTTAAAAGTAGACCTTGGATCATCATGTTGATATTAACCACATTGCTTTTTATTACGCTAGCCATGAAGGGGGGCTCTTATGTCTATTACTTTAAGAATTATGTCGACAAAGAAAGTCTTACTAGTTTTATCAGTCCTATTTTAAATTTTCTATCTGGAATTGGAATCAATTTTTTTGGAACAGATCCCCTTTCAGCTGGATTTGGTTTGTTTAATGCGGGTGGAATCATTTTTATGATTTTTGGTATTGGATTATCTAAAAATCTAGCTGATAAATATGGCAAAAGAGACGTTTTCAATTTATTCCTTTTTCTCTCAACACTCTTTATTCTTATTTTTTATTTTTTTAGCGCTGAGTCTGTAGAATGGATGTTTGCAGCACAGGTTGCCCACGGTTTTTTCTATGGAATAACAATCCCTATTCTTTGGGCAATGATTGCTGATGTGGCAGACTATTCAGAATGGAAAAATAACCGGCGTGCCACCGCTATTGTTTTTTCTGCTATGATGGTTGGTCTTAAAGGGGGTCTTTCAATTGGTAGTGCACTACTCACTTGGATTCTTGGTGCCTATGGCTATATCACTAAAGAAGCGGCTGATGCTGCTGGAATAGCAAGTGATATGATTGTTCAACCCGAAAGCGCAATTGAGGGGACTAGAATGCTTGTTAGTATATTTCCATCGATTCCTTTTTTGATTGGATCTGGCTTATTATTCTTCTATGCCATCAACAAGCGCATGGAAATTCAAATTGAAACCGAATTAGAACAAAGAAGAGCTCAATAAAATGCCTGAAGACAATATAGACCATATAGATTTTGATGAATTAAATAAGAAGGCTTTATCCAAGCCTTTAGTAAATCACATCTATACTGCTGACCCCTCAGCTCATGTTTTTAATAATAAAATATATATCTATCCCTCCCACGATATAGATGCGGGAGAAGCGTTTGATGATCTAGGAAGCCATTTTGCAATGGAAGATTATCATGTGTTCTCTATGGATAACATCGATAGTGAAGTAGTTGATCATGGTATAGCTCTTCATGTAGATCAAGTGCCCTGGGCAGAAAAGCAAATGTGGGCTCCCGACGCAAATGAAAAAGAAGGAACCTTTTATTTATTTTTCCCTGCTAAAGATTATGACGGTATCTTTCGAATTGGTGTTGCGACAAGCTCCTCACCTATAGGTCCGTTTATTCCACAACCCAATGCCATAAAAAATAGTTTTTCAATAGACCCTGCAGTATTTAAAGATGATGACGGAAGCTATTATATGTATTTTGGAGGACTTTGGGGAGGACAATTACAGCGCTGGCGAAAAGGTAAATTCAATGCAGAGCAACCCGAAAGTCCCACTGCTTTTCTTCCAAAAGACAAGGAAGCTGCATTACTCCCTTTTGTTGCAAAATTACGTCCTGATCTTTTGGAATTTGATGAAAAACCAAAAGAAATCCAAATTGTTGATGAAAACGGAGAATTGCTTTTAGCAGGAGATAATGATCGAAGATTTTTTGAAGCTGCATGGCTTCATAAACACAACGGTAACTATTATTTTTCTTATTCAACTGGTGACACCCATTTTATTTGTTACGCCATTGGAGATAATCCCTATGGTCCCTTTGTATATAAAGGTCGCGTGATGAATCCTGTTGTGGGTTGGACTAGCCACCATTCTATTTGTAAGATGGAGCAAAAATCCTATTTATTTTATCACGATTCTTCTTTATCCAAGGGTGTAACCCACCTTAGATCAATTAAAGTTGCTGAAATCACCTATTTAGAAAATGGTCTAATTCAAACTATTGACCCCTATCCAAAATCATGAAAAATGGGCTGATCAAAAAACTAAATGAATTTGTATAAAGTAAGGCGATGAACATCAATTTTCTCAACCCTAGTTTTTTCTTCTTAAAAAAACCTCAACTTACACTCTTTCTGCTCTTCATTGGTTGTGCAACCCCAAAAAAAAATCCACCCATAGATAAAAGGCCAAACATAGTTTTCATCTTAGCAGATGATCAAAGATATGATGGTATTCATGCCTTGGGGAATACAGAAATAATAACTCCAAATTTAGATGCACTAGTTGCAAGAGGGACAACCTTCAAAAACACCTACATTATGGGTGCAATGAATGGAGCAGTTTGTGCCCCCAGCAGAGCCATGTTGATTACAGGCAGAAGTGTTTTTGATATTACACCCTATGCTGGAAGTAATATAGAAATGCCAGACTTACTTTTACCAGAAGCACTTTCTATGAATAACTATACCACATTTCACACCGGCAAATGGCACAATGGGGAACCTGCTTTTCTAAAAGGATTTAAAGAAGGATCGAAACTTTTTTTTGGAGGTATGTGTGATCATTATCAAGTCCCCACAAAAGAACTTGAAAGCTCCAAAAAACTTTCAGCAATCAAAATAGACTCAACACATTCTTCCGTTCTTTTTTCTAATGCTGCCATTGAGTTTATCAAAAACTATAGAGCATCGAATCCCTTTTATCTTCAAGTATCATTTACGGCTCCCCATGATCCGAGAAACATGCCAAAAAAGTATGAAGATCTTTATGTGAAAAAAGAGATTGAAGTGCCACCCAATTTTGCTATGAAACATCCTTTTGACAATGGCGAAATGGACATACGTGATGAGTGGTTGGCCGGTTATCCTAGAACTGTTGACGAAGTCAAAGCTAATATTCTTGCCTATTATGCTATGATAACTCATATGGACGAACAAATCGGCAGGATTATAAATGCATTAGAAGAAAAGGGACTACGTGACAACACTATCATAATTTTTAGTTCTGACAATGGTCTTGCCGTTGGACAACATGGTCTAATGGGTAAACAAAATTTATATGAACACAGCATCAAGGTTCCTTTAATTTTTGAAGGGCCCGGTATTCCTCAAGGCATATCAAATGAAGAATTAGTCTACACACTCGATCTCTATCCAACCTTGTGTGACTTAACAACCACTGAAACCCCAAAAACAGTTGTAGGTGTTAGTTTGTTTAATACCCTAATGAGTCAAGAGAAAATCGAAAGATCTAGTTTAGTTTTTGCTTATAAAAATTCACAGCGAGCCATTCGGAAAGAAGATTATAAACTGATTGAGTATTTAGTGAAAGGAGAAAAGACGGGTCAGTTGTTTGATTTAAAGAACGACCCTTGGGAAACCACAAATTTATATGACTTACCTTCCTACCAATCAAAACAAATAGAACTTCAAAAAGAATTACAACAAGGGCTGCTTTACTATAATGATGTTGTAGATATGACAGCAGCTGATTGGAATGTTGATCCAATTCCGGCATGGATAGACAACGTGAGTCCAGAAACAATCAATCGGCTTCGAGCGCTTGCAATAAAAGATAGAGCGCTAAGAGGCTTTTCAAACTAAATTTAAAATTATGAAAATAACAGATGTATTTTTTTTGCTTTTAGCTGCCACTCAATTGATCGCACAGCAACAACGAAAAATTGAAGAAACGCTACCCACACGTCAAGTACATTTAGACTTTCATACCTCAGAGCAGATTCCGAATATCGGTGCTCAATTTGACAAGAAACAATTTCAATCTGCCCTTTTAGAAGGCAACATAAATCAAATTAATATTTTTAGTAAAGGGCATCACGGGTATAGCTATTATCCCACAAAAGTAGGAACGATGCATCCGCATTTAGATTTTGATCTTTTGGGTGCACAACTTGAAGCCTGCCACGAAATTGGTGTCAAAGCGCCTTTCTATTTCACAGTGGGTTGGAGTGTATTAGACGCAGAACAGCACCCTGAATGGGTTATGCGAGATGCCGCAGGTAAAATGTTATCTATCAACATTGACCCTGAGGCGAAGCCAGACGATCGGCGGGGGCATTATAGTTGGAAATGCTTAGATCCAACGCCTGGTGGGGCCTACCATTCATATATATTAAAAAATGTAGAAGAAATTTGTCAACGCTATAAAGACTTAGATGGTTTTTGGTTTGACATCTACCACATCAAGCCCTCTAGTTTTTCTGCCCATTCAAAATTCCGTATGGAGGCTGAAGGAATTGATATTAAAGACATCAAAGCAGTTGAAAAAAGTTATGCACTGGCACTAAAAGCCCACATGAATGAATTGAGAAAATTGGTGTATTCTTACCATCCAGAGGCCACTGTCTTTTTTAATCAAGCCACCCACCTCACCAAAAAAGCTATTTTCGAACAGGCGCTCTATGAAGAAAATACCCATGCTGAACTAGAAGATTTACCTACCACATGGGGTGGGTATGACAAACTCCCTCTCGAAGCAAAATTTCATTTAGGAAAAAACACACCAGTGGTGGCAATGAGCGGAAAGTTTCATAAGGCATGGGGTGAATTTGGAGGATTTAAGCATGCTGACGCCATCAAATTTGAAGCTGCAACTATGATCTCCTTTGGGGCATCGTGTAATTTTGGAGACCAATTACACCCCGAAGGAAAGATGGATATGGAAACCTACAAAAATATTGGTGAAGCCTATTCTTATGTCGAAAAAATTGAAGACTATGGCCCTGGAGGTAAACCCTATTCAAATTTAGGTGTGTGGTTAAGCCTCATCCCGAGCTCTGATTATGGTATTGTGAAAATGCTTTTACAGCTGCATCGAGATTTTGTGGTAGCTGACCTAAACAATTTAAAAGACCTGGACTTGGTCGTGCTGCCTAGTCAGAAAACGCTCAATACCGAAGAGGCTCAAGCGCTTCAAGAATGGAATAAAAAGGGAGGAAAACTAATTATTTTTGAAAAGGGCGGTATGTTAAAGGGAACAGAAAAATTTGCCCTTGACGTGGGAACCCGTTTTGTTGCTCATTCTCCTTTTGATTTTGATTTTACTGTTATTGATGAAGTTTTAAATGACGAAGTAGTGAACACTCCTTTTGTTAATTATGAATCCGGTATTCGAACCAAAGTGACTTCTGGAAAACCATTAGCCATGATAAGAGAGCCTTATTTTAATCGTACGTATGCTTCTTATTCGAGTCATCGAGAAACACCCTACAAAACCACTAACTCTGACTATCCAGCTATTGTATATCATAAAAACACTATCTTTTTTGCCCATCAGATAGATCAACTTTATTATAATCATGGGATGCGAATACATAGACAACTTTTTGAGAATGCCATAAACTATCTTAACTACCAACCTGTTGTGCAAGTGAACCACTTACCTAGTGCTGGAAAGGTCAGTTTATTGCATCAAAAAAAACAAAACCGGTTTGTTGTTCATTTGCTCTATTCACCTCCGCTACTTCGTGCTAACAATGTTGAAGTGATTGAAGATTTTGTAGAAATAAGCAAGGTTGATCTTGAGTTTAGACTAGACAGACCCATTCAAAAAGTGTATCAAATACCAAGTGGAGAAGAACTTGAATTTGAAGTTAAGGAGGGTTTGTTAAAATTGAAAGTCCCTGCTTTCACTATGCACACTACAATCGTTTTGGAGTATTGAACTGTTTGATCAAAGTGCTTACAATTAAAATAGCTATTGATAGATCAATCCAAAATAAATCTGAAATCAAAAAGAGCTATAGTTCCAGTTCAATACCAGCATACACACCAAAGGGATGGCCAGGACGAAAGCCTGCAGGAACTCTTGAGGCAGCATACACATTGTCAAAAAGATTAATCACATTGGCTGTCAAATTAACCTTAGGGGTTATTGGGTATTTTCCTGATAGATCAACCACCAAATTAGAATCAATTGCTTGCGGATCTACAAATCCATTATTGGCAGCTTGAGTGGCAAAAGCCCCATTATAGCGTACATTAAAGTTAAACTGATAACGAGGATGAATTACACTCGCTGTCAAATTAAACTGATGTTGAGGAATATAGGGCACACGATCTCCATTGCTCACTGTTCCCCAAATGCCTTGGGTGCTTCCAAAGTCATTTTTGAAAATGGCGTTAGTGAGCGTATAAGCAGCAGATATAGGCATCTGGACTTTAGCATTAGGAGAGGTTAGCTCATAATTTAGTAGCAATTCTACTCCACTCACATCAACCGCCCCTGCATTAAATTGATCTAAAGAACCGGTGCCTCCAGACGCGGCTAAATCGGAACCTAAAAGATTTGAATAGTTATTGAAATAGCCTATCAATTCTCCCCGTAGTCGCCCTTTTAAAAATCGTGATCCCAGCTCATAGTTGATGCTCTCTTCTGCTTTCTCTCCAGTTTTATTGCCAGGGGGAGAAAACCCTTTGTGCACCCCCCCAAAAAGGGAAAGATTTTTTAAGAAATTATAATTAAAACCTATGCCTGGGATTAGAACATCTACAGTATTTTCTCTTGTAGTCATTGCACTGCCCAGTCGATTAGGATCTGCCTTACCATAGTCTTTACGAGAAAGTGCAATATGCTCATAACGAATACCAGGAGTAAGGGTAAGGCCCTTTATTTTGTATTTGTAAAGTAGATAAGCAGCAACCGCATTGGCACTGGAGATTCTATTGCCTTGGGCTCCTCGAGGCCCTATAGAACTCATAGCCATATCGCCATTGATGATACTGTAGCCATCTTCCCATTGAAAGCGGTCTTCATCGTCATAATGCACACGCCCGCCTAATTCAATATCATGAAAAGAACCTTTTGCATCATACCAGTGGTAATCAATTTTTGTTTGCATCCCTCTGGCGTTATAAATTCTATTATTGGCTTTGACCATTAAGGCATCTGCCCCAGTAGCAACTTCACCTTTCAAAATTTGCAAGTGATTGGAATAGGGTATTGGATCTTCTAATACGGCGGCTAAACTTTTTTTCTCTCCATCAAAAATAACATCATCGAGTTTATACCAATTTCTTGAAAATGTATTATGATAGGCATTTGTAATGATCTTTAGCTGCTCAGAAAAATCGATCACATGGGTGAGCATAAATTGTTGCTGGTCTGCATTCATTTGATCTTCTTGTGATGCCGCATACCGATCATAGGGGTTTACGCTAAACTCTTTTTTGGTAATCCCTAAATACGTTTCATTTGAGGTCTCATCATAGTAATGATATTTAAACTCTAGATATTGATTAATTTTTGCTTCTTGGCGAGTAGAGAGTTTAATTTTACCCATAAAATCTGTGATATCAAACCCTGTGTTGGCTTGATTGTTCAATTGTTTGAACCCATTGGATTTGCTGTTTTGATATTCTATTAGATAACCTATTTGTTCCGAAGACTGACCGGCAGAAGCATACACTTGCCCTGTATTGAAACTACCAAATCGAGACCGTATAAGAATTTTTGTGCTATCTGGAATGGCAGTTGAGACCATATTGATGGCCCCTCCTGTTGTAAAAGGGCCATACTGTATTTGACTACTCCCTTTAAGAATTTCAACGGCTTCCATACGAGCAATGGACGGAAAATAATAGGCTGCTGGCGCACTGTAGGGAGCTGGGGCTATGAGTACACCATCTTCCATAAGTGTGATTTTTGAACTTCTTTGGGGAGAAGTGCCACGCAGTGAAATGTTGGGGCGCAAGCCAAAGCCGTCTTCTTCATATAGGGTGACACCAGGCACACTCCTCAGGGCTCGGTTGATATCAACATATCCAAATTTTTCTAAATCTTCTGTCGATAAAAAATAAGAAGCCCCTGTTCTATTTCGTGCCACATATTTGTTTCCTAAAATAGTATTCGCTTTTAAAATTACTTCATCCAGCTGTTGTATGGTGTCTAGTTTGTTTACAATCTCACCTTGCTGTTGTGCAAAAATGGCACTGAAGGTGGTCATAAATAGGATTGCAATTATAGACCAATTTTTCACTTATTTAGATCAATTATAAATAATAAAAGCCAAATATATTGAAGGATATTTATTTGCACAAGTTTATTTAGATTAAATTTAAATAAAATGGCTATGTCCAAAAGTTCATAGAAATACTAAAGTAGTTTTAGAAGTAAATAAAGTATTTAAGCTTCAATTTTTTCGTTTGTTTAATGTGATAAAACATTTATATTTGCGCACTTAAACTTTCCTCCTTAGCTCAGTTGGTTAGAGCATCTGACTGTTAATCAGAGGGTCCTTGGTTCGAGCCCAAGAGGAGGAGCTAGCCTAACCGCTACACTACACAAGACCTAACAAACAATCGAAGCCC
>JADHMP010000012.1:0-73702 GCA_016779985.1 Flavobacteriaceae bacterium | reverse complement strand
ACAGCCCTCTTAGAATGTTACTCGCTGTTGCCTCTCTACCAAAAACTCCCAAATATACACTTTTATCGTATTTATACACTCTGTTCTTTTTCAACAAAAAACCTCTTCTTGGGTTAGCCATATAAAGAGTCTGAGCTCTTAATAGCTTAATTGTACCACGATTATTAAGCGACTGTTTCAACAAAAAAATCTTGTTTTAAATCTGATAATTGACCAATAGGACAGTCGTTTAATTTGACCTATTTAGGTGAATAAAAGTGGGGACAAACAAAAAGAAATTTAGGTCTTGCATCCTTTGTTTTAATCAAAGAACAATACCATTAATGTTACAACCGCCATAAAGATTCAGTATTGAACAATTAAGAGGTAGGGTCATTCAAATAAGAAACGCTGTATCCTTTGCCAAGGATATAGATTGATTTGTACCCTATTTAACTATGGCAAAGTTAGTGGGTACTTAAACAGTCTTTATATTGTCGTTTCAAATTCGTCGCAAGTATATTTTTCACTCACTTCAACCTTATGAATTCCACACGTTTTTAGTGTTTCATCAAGGTTTTCACAATTAACACAACTGTTGCTGATTTTTAATTTTTCCATTTTTCGTTAAATTTTGAACTAAAATATTTTAAATCATTATAGTAAACAAGAGACTACACTAATACGTAATTAGATTAATTCAAAATAAATAAGGTCAACAGGTCAAGTTTTTAATCCTATAAATATGAATCAAAACAGAATCTTTCTATATTGTAATTGAATTAACCATAAATAACTCAAAATGAAAAAATATCTTATTAGAAGAGCTATGCAGGGCGCATCTTCAATTCCTAAACATGAAATGAATAAAGGTGGCAAGGCTTCAGAAGATGTGCTAGAAGAGATGCGAAATGAGGGCAAAATGATTCAGCAAGAAACAAGTTATGTTGCTGGAGACAATGTGTTTTGTGTCTACAATGCTGAAAACGAAGAGTTGATAAAAGAACATGCCGAAAGATCTGGAGGCGTTGCCACAGAAATTACCGAAATTTCAACTGTAATTAAGCACAATACTTCTGTGGTCAGTTAATTTCTGATATACTAGGGAACTTTTTGAAGACTATGCTTTACTATAAGTAGTATGAACTATTTCTTTGTATATTAACCTCAAAACTTAATTAAATATGAAAAAAATTATTTTCCTTTTTACTTTAACTAGCCTTATTGCCTGTAGTGAAACCAAAACAAGTCAAAAACCAGATTATACCTTTGAAAAAGAACAAATGGAATTTTATAAGATGGATTGGACAAGATCAAAAAAACATACACTTGCTCTTGTTGATAGCATGCCAGAAGTGAAGTTAGATTTTAAATCAAATGAAGAAGCGCGGAGTTTCTCCGAAGACATAAAACATATCGTAGGTGCTAACTACAATATGATTTCTACCGCACTAAGCATTGAGGCTCCAAAAATAGATATGAAAGCCATCCAAACGAAAGCAGAATTATTGTCAACTGTGGATGACGGCTACAATTGGGTGTTGAAAAGTCTAGATGAATATGATGTCTCTAAAAACAAAGATATCATTGAACTCTTTGGGAGAGTTAAAATGCCAAGGGTTAGAGCAATTACTAAAGCCTATGAACATCAAGCGCATCACAAATCAAAAGCTATTGCATCACAAAGAATGGCAGGACAAACGCCTCCAGAATTTGTAGCCTATTTTTTTGATTAAGGTCTAAATATTAATTATCCTCTAAAACCCTCCCTGGGGAGGGTTTATTTTTTTAACCATACCCTAAGATTATTCTGTTCGTTGTATCTTTATTTCCATAAACTATATTTATCATGAGACTCTACCTAAAAGCCCTCTGCCTTATTCTGTTCTCTATTCAAATCATTCATGCTCAGTGGGAATATCAAGAGAGTGCCAATTCAAATGAAAAAATATTTGTCAAAGACTTTGACAACAGCTCAACCTTTGCCATTGAAAAAACAAAAAATGGAAAAGTAAACTTCTTCATAAAGCAATTAAAACTTGATGAATGTAGCATAGAAACTATGGAGTTTAGATTTGATGGATATAATGGCAGCTTGTCTTTCAATGTGAAAGAACAAGGAGATGATTCTCTTGAAATTTTGTTTGACGATGTAGATGGTCTTGATCCTCTAAAAACCTTTGCAAAACTTATCAAACAGAAAAATATTTTATATGCCAAATTTTTAGATGTTTGTAGTATCGATAAAACCATTAAATACTCACTCAAAGGGTCTTCTAATGCGATGAATAAAATAGGATTGATTGCTTTTTTAGATAAAACCATCAAAATTTTAGAAGCGAAGAAAAATAAAATACAATTGATTGTAAATTCTGTACCCAAGCTAGAAAATAGAAATTTCCCAACAGATCGTCTGGGTGATGTCAACCCTTTAGATATTTTGGAAGTCTCATGGAAAACACTCAATCAAGACCGATATAAAATTAAAATTAGATTAAAATTAAATGGCTATGGATATAAAGAACTCTATGGTGCTTTCAGGCTTTTGAGACCTGTAGATAAAATAAAGTCCCGTTATTAAAGATTTAATTTAGTGGCATAATAACAATTAAATATGAAACCAATTCTCTTTGTTGCACTTATTTACTTAACATTTGGATGTAATTTGGAAGCAGATCAATCAGCTAAAAATGATGATGCTCCCACTAAAAAATTACATCACCTTGTTGCCTTTCAGTGGAAGGAAGGGTCCCCTTTAGATTCCATAATTGAAAGTGCCTACAATACCCTTGGTAAAATTGATGTTTATGCTGGAGCATTTTCTTTTGGAAATAATGCAGTTAGCATTGGTGATACTATATTTTCTACAAAAAACACGCAAATACTTCATGTAATCTTTAAAAATGAATACGATAGAGATTCCGTTTACATACCATCCGATTTACACATGGAATTTGCCAAAAAATGGTGGAAATACAATCAAAATTTATATGTTTATGATTGGTGGCAATAAGAACCCTCAACACAACAAATAGTAATTAAAAAAACTAACTAACATGAATCCTTCTTTCGTAGGTGTTTTTACAACGATTTGTATCATTATCACTTTTGTAGCCTTGATAATCGACTTAAATAGAAAAAGCTAAACATATTTTTCCTTCATTCTATTAAAGGCTATCGCGTTCATTCTTATCAACAAAATATGCTAGTCGGTAGAAACACTTCTTTGGGGCTTGTGTGTTTTTGATGTATTAGAAACTGTTATAGTAGCATAAGTTCTTCATATTCAAATGGGTATAATTCGACTTTATAGACCTCTATATTTACAATATAAAAATTGCTAAGAAAAAGTGGATAATTGAGGCGAATGAAGTTCGGTTTTTATTCGTTTTGTCTGAATATGATTTGTGGTAAGCCTCTTTTTACATCCACTTTTTCTTTTTTTAATTTTCCTTTTTACAATCTTTCACAATGGTATACCCAAAATGCGCTATTTTCCATGTGCCTTCTTCCTTCACGAGGTAAAATAAGTCAACTCCACAATGTGAAAATTTATCGTTGAGATAAAAATCATAGGGCGCCCAAACAGAAGCAATGTTCCCATCAGAAACAATCAAGGCATCCCAATAGCGCTCCTTATATTGTTCAGGTTTACTCGCCAAGTTTTGAAGACGCTTATCGTTGTCATATATTGTAGTACTTGTCTTTATTGCATCTACTTGTGTAACAATTCTCTGAATTCCCTTGTATAAAATTTGATCAAAAAGCTTCTTAGATTTAGTGTTGACCGCAATCATGAATTGGTCAATTACATTTAACATTTCTTGCTTTTCTTGCCCTGTTGTGATATGTCCAAAAGGGAAAGAATCATAGTCTTCTGGTGGGTTTTTTGATACTGGTATTTGAGCATAGGAAAGACCTATATGGCAGCCCAAAACAAAAATTATAAAAAATTTATTCATGATTTTCTTGTTTTCTTAAAGATAACTAATCTTGAGGGCCATCTTATAATTTTTGGTTACATTAATGATCTCTGATTGAATTAAAAAAACAGTGAAAAAAAAAATTCCCCTATTTCTACTACTATTGTTTTTTCCCATTGGAAGTGCAGCTCTTTTTGCACAAGATGGATATTTGCTGATTGAACAATATCGACAAGGACCAGATCTAGGGAGTGCCTACTCCCCTTGGGAAGTTGATCTAATCGGCAGTACAACGTATTGGATACCAGAAAATAAAGTATTGTCACCCAGGTTAAACTATTTGGCTCAAATCAGAGTAATGTATAGACCGGCTAAGTCTCTTGCCCTTATTTCTGGCTTTGATTATATTCCAAAAAACTACACTTATGAAACACAAAACACAATCCATTTAGATCGATTAACCTATTTCAGCGTTCCTTTGGGAATAAGACTTTTTCCCTATAAAAGAGTACATCTTGGGCTGAGTTTACAATATAATTTATATCAAAAAGGAGCCTCCAGAACACCACCAAAAAAACCGGTTCTAATTGAAAATATTCCTTCTGGAATCTTAAAAAATAGTTTTGGTTTTTGTGCAAGTGTAGATTATACTATTTGGAAAAAATTTAGCCTAGAAGTTCAATTTCGGTTCACTAAAAAAAATGAACCCCTTTTTGCTATCCAGACCAATAGTTATACTGGATGGGTCTTGGGTCTTAATTATCCACTATTCCAATCGAAACCAACTTACTGAAAAAATTTATTCCTTTTTCTTTAGCAAGATTTCAATGACACCCTGTTGAGCTGGGTGCCCATATTTTGCACTGGCAATACTGTCTTTAAGCACCGTGATACGCTCTATTTGTGATGGTTTTAGAACCTCTAAAGAAAAACCTTTAGGCATTACTTGGCCGTCCAAAATAAGCAGCATTTCTTTATTCATGTCTGAGGTGATAGGGGCTAATGTATCACCCTTCTTTTTATACTTTAGAGGCCACACCCCCTGGGGACTCTTTTCTTTTCCAAAATAAAACACCTCCGCTTTATGGTTTCCAAAATCAATAAATTCTCCTGATCGTATTATCTCGTGTTGTTCTTCTGCCTGGTACCCTGTTTCTGGGGTTTCGTAAACTTTGATAGTGACACATGATAGGTTTAAAAAAAAGAGGATAAGGAATAGGGCTAGAGGTTTCATAATTACAATTTCTACTAAAATAGTCTAGTTATTGTAATATTTAAATAATTGTGTCTAGAAAAACGTTGTGTTTTTACATCCTTAGAGGCATTGTTAAAAAGAGTCAGAAAACGCCACTGTTTGAAATGATAGATCAAACCAAACTCCCACTCTTGTTTTAGGGGGACTGCTTCTACATCTAAAGCGGCATTATTTTTAAACAAGCTCCCCTCAACGGCATAATCGTGTCCTCTATATTCACCCTGCATACCGAAATACAAGGCTAGACCTTCCGATAAAATTTCCAGTCGATTTCCAAAAAAAGGAAGCCCTTCAAAAGTACTCCATTGCAACCCAAACCGTGCGCGTGCAGTAGTTTGAAATGTTCCTACTTGAGCTTTACCATAGAAGACCCAATCGAGATTTCTACCGCTGGAGAAACCTCTATAATAAGTCATAAACAAATTAGCATGAACTGTTTGCGCTTGTGTAGCTAGCCAACTTAGCGGAGGCAATCCTAAAATAATTTTGTGATAGGTGTTCTGAACGGGTTTAGCCAGACTTACATTTGCCCCAGTAACTCCTAATTGAAGCCCAAAACCTTGTCCCTTTTTAGGATTTTTAAAATGCTCCTGTGCATACCCCAAATACAACCATCCGTTATAGGGATAATCAATTTTTTCAATTCTTTCTGTCAAACGCAAATGGGGTGTTGTAATCTCTTGACCTAAGGTCCAGTGCTCTGTCCTTATAGGTCCTAGGCTGTCTATTGATGTCGTGTCTAATCGCTTTCCATATTCTAAAAAAATACCACTGCTATAATAACGATCTGTCCCAAAATAGAGGTCATTATCCACATCTACTGCAAGGTAAGACTGGCCCAAACAGTTTGCTGTAAATAGTGTAGTAAATACAAATAGTAATAAACGACACATCAAAAACCTGATTTTAGGTTTTATTTTTTAGCACCAAAAGGGGGATAGTACAATAAAAGTCTTTTTTGTAAACAACATTAGATTCCCAGAGTTTTTCAAAAAATCCACGTTCTCTTTTAAAAACAACGAGTAGATCTGGATTAACAGATTGAAAATACTCTAAAACACCTTGATACACTGTTGCATTTTCTGAATACCTCAATTTCTCTGAGCGAGATAAAATAGTGTCATCTAGCGCATGATTCTGCTTTGAAAAACCAGGTACTTTGACCAATAATAAATTTAATAACGTCTTGAACGTATCTTGAATTTTTAATAGTGGTGCCAATATTTGAGTACTTTTAATTTCTCCTGACTTAAAGGCTAACAACATGTTTTTAGGAGGCTCAAATGCTTTACCAATAGGGGCCACCCAAACGGGTATATCTGTTTTTTTTATAATACTCCCCGCGGTAGATCCTAAAAATATAGTCTCATCTATATCATTACTGTAGGGAGGAACCACAATTAAATCTAACCCTATTCTTTGATCCAATTTTTTTATTGTTCCTAACAAATCTGCATTACTCTTTACAACTTTTACCTCCTTCTTTGAAGATTTCAACTTTTTTATCATTTGTTGTATACGAGATTGATTTTCCTCCTCTAAACGAGCTTTTATATTAGAAATTTGATTCGGTTTTATTTGCATTGGGTAGGCATCTACAACAAATATATTTAACTCAAGACGCTCAGATAACGCCATGGCATACTCAAAAGTTTTTTGGGCGTGAGGTGAGATGCCAATGGGGACAAGTATGTTTTGCATGACTAAATTTTTACAAAAATAGTAAGTCCTATTCTTCCTAGGGGCAAATTAATTTAATTTCTTGTCACAAGAATAAGAAAAGTTTCTAAAGACCCCTGAGTTTGTTTATTTTTATGCCTATGGAAAATGCAGTGTCTTTATCTATCAATAATCAAATTGGCACCCTTCAGATAAATAATACTGCTCTCAGCAATGCTTTATCACGTGCTATGATGACAGAAATTGCTGATACTTTAGAACAGTTGAATCGAGACGACTCTGTTCGGGTTATTGTTATCCAAAGTCAGGGTCAAAAAACATTTTGTGCAGGGGCCTCACTAAAGGAACTATCAACCTTATCATCTGATGAAGAAGCGACCCACTTTTTTTCAGGTTTTGCTCATATTTTAATTCGTATGCAACAAATGAAAAAATTAATTATTGGTCGCATACAAGGTAAAGTGGTGGGAGGTGGCTTAGGTATTGTTGCAGGGTGCGACTATGTGATTGCCCATCAAAATGCTGCTGTTAAACTGTCTGAGCTCTCCATAGGTATTGGGCCCTTTGTCATTGCCCCTGCTGTGACCCGAAAAATTGGAGCTACCGCTTTTGAAGAACTATCACTCGCTGCCACACAATGGCGCAATGCCAATTGGTCTATGCAAAAAGGCTTGTATGCTGAAATAGCTCAAGATTTTGATGCTTTAGATGAAAAAGTGCAAGAAAGAGCGAATGAGTTTGCGGCCTATCCAATTGAAGCGGTAAAAACACTTCGTGCTTGGCATTGGAAAAACACCGCAAATTGGCAAATAGAACTCTTTGAAAATGCTGCTATAACTGGAAAACTAGCCCGGCAAGAAACCACTCAATCTAAATTAAAGTCATACTTTAAAAAATGAGCGATAAAATACGCATAACAAAACAGTTCAAATTTGAAACAGGTCATGCATTGTATGGCTATGATGGTCTTTGCAAAAATGTACATGGCCATAGTTACGAATTGGATGTAACCGTTTTAGGCACACCCATTGATGATAGAGCTAATGTAAAATTTGGCATGCTCATCGATTTTAGTGATCTCAAGAAGGTTGTTAAAAGGGAAATTGTAAACCCTTTGGATCATGCTACCGTTCTAAATTGCAACTCTCCACATAAAGAATTGGCTGATACAATGGAGGCTCAAGGGCATAAGATTTATAGAGTTGCCTATCAGCCTACCTGTGAGATGATGATTATTGACTTTGCCAATATATTAATAAAACAGCTCCCCAATAACTTGGCGCTTCACCATCTTAAATTAAGAGAAACTGCTACTGCTTTTGCCGAATGGTATGCTTCAGATCAAACGGGCTATTTGAATTAAAACCCAAAAGAATCTAAATCTTCTTCTTGCGTATCTGTATTTAGGAGTTGTTGCTTTTCAATCGATTCACAATCTAATCGGATGGTTATTACTCCTGGTTCAGAAAAAGGGTCTTGAGAAACGCCTAATTCTGGGCTATTATATAGTCCTTTCATATAGTTTGCCCATATGGGAAGGGCCATGGTAGCCCCTTGTCCATAACCAATATCCTTAAAATGAATGGAGCGGTCTTCACCTCCCACCCAAACACCTGTGGCCAAGTTGGGAACCATTCCCATAAACCATCCATCACTCTGGTTTTGTGTGGTTCCTGTTTTGCCTGCTATGGCATTTTCAAAACTGAATGGATATCCTGTTACAACCTGCTTGTATATTGGATTATTTTCATCAAATCCACTATGCCTAAGTCGTGCTCCTGAGCCATGTTGCGTTACTCCCTCCATCAAGTTGAGCGCAACATAAGCCACCTCTTCACTTAAAACATCAGTTGTTTCAGGTACAACCTCAAAAAGAACCAAACCGTTTTTATCTTCAATTCGCGTGATAATCACCGGTTTTACATAAATTCCTTTGTTGACAAAAGTGCTGTAGGCACCTACCATTTCAAACAAACTGATGTCTGGTGTCCCCAAGGCTATTGATGGTACCGGAGGAATTCTAGAGGTTATTCCCATTTTACGCGTCAGTGAGATCACAGGTAGTGGGCCTACTTGATCCATCAAACGTGCGCTCACAGTATTTACCGAATTTGCTAAAGCATTTTTTAAGGTTCTTATTCTACCATATCGATCTCCTGAGTTTTTGGGACACCACGCATTGGTGTTGCCATGCTTCATTGCCTCAATACAAAAAAGAGCATCGGGCAATTGATCACAAGGTGATAACTTCAATTGGTCTATAGCTGTAGCATATAAAAAGGGTTTAAAAGTAGAGCCAATTTGTCTACGCCCTTGTTTTACTTGATCATATTGAAAATGTTTATAATTGAAACCCCCTACCCAAGCTTTAACGTGCCCTGTTTGTGGTTCCATTGACATTAAAGAGCTCCTCAAAAAGTGTTTGTAATAACGGATAGAATCCATTGGAGTCATAATGGTGTCAATTTCTCCTTTCCAGCTAAAAACAGTCATCGGAACCTCATCATAGAAACTTTTTAAAATCAATTCTTCATCTACTCCTCTATTGCTCCATTTTCTCCACCGTTCTGATCGATAAGCAGCTCTTTTAAGTAGCGTGTCAATTTCTCCTTCTCTCAAGTCTAAAAATGGAGCAGTAGGGTTCAATTTTACTGTATTTTGTCTAAAAAACTCCATTTGTAAGTTTTTCATGTGGTCATTCATTGCTTGTTCAGCTAAGTCTTGAAAACGGGAATCTACGGTGGTATAAATTTTTAACCCATCACGAAACAAATCATATTTAGTCCCGTCTGGTTTTGGGTTTTCTCTTAACCATCGATTCATAAATTCTTGAAGATAGGCTCTGAAATAAGTTGCCAATCCCTCTCGGTGAGATTGAGGAGTATAATCAATTTCAAGAGGCAGTTGTTTTAGAGAGTCCAACGCCTGTAAATCAAACAGATTGTTGCGATACATCTGCTGAAAAACAATATTTCTTCTTCTTTTGGTTAGTTCGGCTCGACGAATAGGATTGTATAGAGAGGAGTTTTTCAACATGCCCACCAGTGTTGCACATTCTTGAATGTTTAGTTCATATGGTTTTTTATTAAAATAAATTCTTGCAGCAGATTCGATACCATCCGCTTGATAATTGAAATCATAAATGTTAAGATACATTGTTAAGATTTCTTTTTTGGTGTATCGGCTTTCTAAGCGCACTGCTAGAACCCACTCCTTTACCTTTTGAACCAGTCTATAAAAAGTGTTGCTCGCGTGTGCCCCCACAAAAAGTTGACGTGCTAACTGCTGTGAAATAGTGCTTGCCCCCCCCCGTGAACCTAAATAAGCAAAAGCCCTAAGGGTTCCCTTGAAATCGATGCCTGAGTGTTCATAAAAACGTTCGTCTTCTGTAGCAATCAGTGCCTCTACTAAGGGTTTAGGAAGGGTCTCATAGGCAATAGGTGTTCTGTTTTCATTGTAGAAGAATTTCCCTAAAACAAGTCCATCCGAAGCGATAATCTGTGTGGCCAAGTTTGTTTTGGGGTTTTCTAGTTGTTGTAGATCTGGCATAGGACCAAATAGCCCTTTGGCAGCTCCCAAAAATATCACAATTATACTTAAAATTACACTTAAAAAAAAGGCCCAAAAGAAGAGCAACCACCTTCTGAATGGCCTCTTTGTTTGCTTTCTTTTATTTTTTCTTTTTTTGGCCATTTGTTATTCTTGAGTTTGAAGAACAATACCCAAACCTACTCCTACTATGCCTTCTAATTGGGCAACGCCATCTTCCTTTCTGAAATTTCTCATGGCGTGTTGAACCTCAACTGTTAGGGGACCCTTTGCCTCTAGCGTAAGATTTTCTTTCCACCACAACACACTTTCTTTAACCTCACCAAAACCTTTTCCCAACCAGCTTCCGTCAACATTGGCCATGGCATATTCTAACGTATCTAGGGCATAAACTTGCGTACTATCTTTTATTTGTGCTATTAAAAAGATATTGCTGTAAGCATAGTCATCTGTGTTTCGCAAATGTAAATACAGATTATGTGGTGCTTCTAAAAGGGTTTCCTCAAGAGTGAAAGTAAGTGTTTGTGAAGCTGACCAATAGCCATCCATCGTTTTATATTCTAAGGGATAAGGACTGGTAACGCAGCTCAAAAAAAGAAAAACAAGAAACCATGGTTTTTTAAACATTATTTTTTCTTTTTCTCCTATTGTTATAGCGTCTTTTTGAGCTCCTTTTATTCTGTTTTTTTGAAGAGTCAAAACGGGTCAAACTATCTTGTCCTACTGTATTTTCAAAAAGGGCTTTGTCAGTTTCTTCGTAACTTTCTCTCTGAAAATCTTCTAGGCTAGTTACAGTAATTTTTGCTTTGTTTTTTTCTATAATTTCAAGAACATCCTCTAACGCTAATTTATGCCAAGTCATCCAGTCGTCTTTATAGCTATACCACAGTAGTTCTTTAAAGATGTCCATTTTTTGAAACACAGCAACTCCTTTTTGTGTGTGTAATTTAGTTTCGGTTCTAGGAAATTTTTTAAGTGACTTCCGATATACATCTAATTCGTAATTGAGGCAGCATTTTAATTTGCCACATTGTCCCGCAAGTTTAGTTGGATTGAGTGAAAGTTGCTGATAACGTGCTGCCCCGGTTGAAACTGATCTAAAATCTGTCAACCATGTTGAACAACAGAGTTCTCTTCCACAGGAACCTATTCCACCCAATCTTGAGGCCTCTTCACGTAATCCTACTTGTCGCATTTCTATACGAATAGAAAAAGCTTGTGCAAAATCTTTTATAAGTTGCCTAAAGTCTACTCTTTTTTCTGCGGTATAATAAAAAGTTGCTTTTTTACCATCTCCCTGAAATTCAACATCAGAGAGCTTCATTTCCAATCCCAATCGAAGTGCTATTTCGCGTGCTTGTTTTTGTACAGCTGCTTCTCTTTTTCTGGCTGTTTCCCATATTTCTAATTCTTGATCGTTTGCCAGTCTCAGAATAGTTCCAATTGAATCAGGGTTTGCTAATTTTTTTTTTCTTTTCATCTGCAAGGCAACTAAAGGCCCGGCTAAGGTTACCATGCCCACATCATAACCATGGTTTTCTTCAGTTATTACCATGTTACCCACACTGGGACTTAAACCCTCTTCATACCGGCAAAACTGCTTTCGGCTGTTTTTAAATCGTACTTCCACATAAGGCTGAGGAGTATGCCCCGAAGGCAGTTGCATATTGGCTAACCAATCAAAAACAGTAAGTTTATTGCATGAATCTGTGCCGCAAGTTCCATTACTCTTGCAGCCTCTAGGCGTTCCGTTTGACGATGTGCACTGACTACAGCTCATAACATAAAATCAAGGTAAAGATACGTGGAATTAGAACAATCACTGTCTCGTCTGTTCTTAAATTAGTGTTTAAATTTAAGTGTATCAGAGCGCCCTTTTTTAAAAATTCTATTACTGTTATGGGTCCCTTTTCGCAAGCGTTTTTGTTTTTCTAAAGGAAGATGAATCGTTTCCTGACACTTTGCTGAGCAACATTGCTCCCTCTTTTTTTGGCAGCTTTCGCATTGAATAAATAACAGATGGCACGCCTCATTAGCACAATTGACATGAGTGTCACAAGGTGCTCCACATTGATGGCATCTCGCAATGACGTCTTCTGTTATTTTTTCTGCTCTTCGTTCATCAAAAACAAAATTTTTTCCAAGGAATTTATTTTTCAATCCCTTTTCTCGTACTTGTCTTGTATATTCTATTATGCCCCCTTCCAATTGAAAAACGTTTTGAAATCCTTTGTGCTTAAAATAAGCGCTGGCCTTTTCACATCGAATGCCTCCAGTGCAATACATCAGTACATTTTTATCTTCTTTATATTTCGATAAATCTTTTTCTATTTTGGGTAAAGAATCTCGAAAGGTGTCCACATCGGGTGTAATAGCCCCTTCAAAATGGCCAATTTCACTTTCATAATGATTCCGCATGTCAACACAAACTGTGTTTGGATCGTCCAAAAGAGCATTAAACTTTTCAGCGTCAAGATGTTGACCTTTCTGCGTGACGTCAAAACTGCTGTCATTTAGTCCATCGGCAACTATTTTGTTGCGTACTTTGATTTTAAGTTTTAAGAAAGATTTATTGTTTTGTTCAATAGCAATATTTAATCTTACATTATTTAAGAATTCTATACTATCGAGATGTGTCTTAAATGCTTCAAAATTTGGTGCTGGGACAGATAATTGAGCATTGACGCCTTCATTGGCTATGTAGATTCTTCCTAATACATTGAGTTCATCCCAATGAATAAATAGATAATCCCGAAACAATGTTGAGTTTCTGATTTTTGCGTATTGATAAAAGGACAGGGTGAGGCGTTCTTCACCAGCTTGTTCTAGGAGGTGCTCACGCTCTTTTGCACTTAATTTGTTATACAGTTGCATGCTATATAGTTTAAGTTGAAGAGACTAGGTCAAAAATAGCGTATTTAAAAGAAATTAGCCCTTTTCAGAACTAAGTTTTTGTTAGGAGGTCTCGGAGATATCTGTTTTAAAGCCATCTAAACTTCTCACATTTTTCTTTTTTTGATATGTCTCAATTTCAGACGCTCCAAGTTTATTTGACCAATCGTTTAAAGCTGTTCGCTCGTTTTTAAAGTCCATTAGCGGAACACCAAAACCGCAAGAGGTTTGAACCATCTCCACTTTTATTTCGATAATTTGTCTCGCCCCAACGTTGGGGGAAAATAAAGAATAATATTCTTGAAATAGTGAATGGGAGGGGTTGTATGTTGCACCATTTCCATAGATCCGCAATATTTGAGGAGCGCCTTCAAAAGCACACATCATTAGTGTGATCCTAGGAGTCTGCATTAGATGAGCCGCTGTTTCATTTCCACTCCCTGTCAAGTTTAACCATACAATAGTACTTGGATTTAGGACTCGAAGCGAATCTAACCCTTTTGGAGAAAGATTAATAGTGCCTGTTTTAGCTGCAGTGGCAACAAAAAAGACTTTTTGCTGTGCTATAAACCTAATATTTCTTTGGGTTAAGACCTTTCCTTTTTTCCCCATGCTAAGATTTTTTATGAATACAATGTAATATACTTCTTTTCATGATCTAAGCTTGATTTGACTTCTAAAACTTGTTAATAAACCCCTAAATGAACCCCTGTTGAATAGAGAGAATTTGGTATTTTAGTAGCAATCAATTTTTAAGATCATGGCAGACGAAAAGAAAGGAAAATTAAAAGCTTTACAACTAACCCTTGATAAGCTAGACAAAACGTATGGAAAAGGAGCCGTAATGAAACTGGGTGATGAAGCGATTGTTGATGAAATTGACGCCATCCCCTCGGGTTCGCTTGGTTTAGACATTGCATTAGGGGTAGGTGGGTATCCTCGTGGTCGAATCATTGAAATTTATGGTCCAGAATCTTCAGGAAAAACAACACTTACGCTTCATGCGATTGCCCAATGTCAAAAACAAGGGGGTATTGCCGCTTTTATTGATGCTGAGCATGCTTTTGATCGTTTTTATGCTGAGAAATTAGGTATTGATGTGGCTGAACTAATCATTTCACAACCCGATAATGGTGAGCAAGCACTCGAAATAACTGACAATTTAATACGCTCAGGAGCTATTGATTTGGTGGTGATAGATTCTGTTGCCGCACTAACCCCAAAGAGTGAAATTGAGGGTGAAATGGGTGATTCCAAAATGGGGCTTCACGCGCGATTGATGTCTCAGGCCCTTCGGAAATTGACCGGTTCTATTAGCAAAACGCAGTGTACAGTCTTTTTTATCAATCAATTGCGAGAGAAAATTGGAGTCATGTTTGGAAATCCTGAAACTACCACTGGTGGAAATGCCTTGAAGTTTTATGCTTCTGTTCGTTTAGATATCCGACGCTCTACTCAAATTAAAGGGGCAGATGCAGAAGTGCTTGGTAACAAAACAAGGGTTAAAGTGGTTAAAAATAAAGTCGCTCCCCCTTTTAAAACTACTGAATTTGACATTATGTTTGGTGAGGGCATTTCTAAAATAGGAGAAATAATTGACTTAGGTGTGAATTATGAAATCATCAAAAAAAGTGGTTCTTGGTTTAGTTATAACGACACCAAGCTAGGTCAAGGTAGGGATGCAGTGAAACAACTCTTGGCTGATAACCCAGAACTCATGGAGGAATTAGAAGTCAAAATTAGAGAAACATTAAAGTCTCTCTCTTCATAATAAAGCGCTGCACCGTTGCAAGCATTTCGTCAGCAATTTTCAAACTGGTTAACACAAAAGGTCCCCTTTGTCTTTCTCATTGACTATGAATTTAAGAAACCTTTACTCTACACTCTTGATGAAGCAGCAAATAATGGTTTGTTTTTCAATGTTAAGGGTGAAACTAATGTGCCAAAACCTCCGAAGGTGGGCTTAAGTAATCTTGAAAAAAAAAGACTCCCTTTTGAAAACTATAAATCTGCATTTGAAAGAGTATATAAAGGCATTTATCGCGGAGATTCTTTTTTGGTTAATCTCACCTTCCCCACAGAAATAAAGCTAAAAAACAGTCTTGAAGATATCTTTTATGGTGTTAATGCTCCTTATAAACTTTACTTAAAAAACCAATTTGTTTTGTTTTCTCCAGAGTGCTTTATCAAAATTGAAGGGGATGAAATTGCAGCCTTCCCCATGAAGGGAACCATAGACGCCTCTATTCCTAATGCCAGTGAACGCCTAAGAGAAAATCAAAAGGAGCAATTGGAGCACAATACTATTGTAGACTTAATTCGAAATGACCTTTCACAAATTGCCAAAAACGTGCAGGTAAAACAGTTTAGATATGTTGAAACCATTTCAACAACTCAAGGAAAACTATTGCAAACCAGTTCAGAAATTAGAGGAACTTTGCCACCTAATTGGAAAGAGAACGGAGGTGACCTTTTGATGAAACTATTGCCTGCAGGATCTATTACAGGGGCTCCAAAATTAAAAACGACAGCACTGATTAAGGAAGTTGAGCAGAACCCTCGCGGGTATTATACAGGTGTGTTTGGTCTTTTTGACGGGCGTAAACTAGAAAGTGCTGTGAATATTCGTTTTATCGAAAAGCAGGACCAATTTTATTATTACAGAAGTGGGGGTGGCATTACGCACCTAAGTACCTTAGAAGATGAATATGAAGAACTATTTAAAAAAATCTACATTCCCACTGTTTGAGTCAATAGGTGTCATAGATGGCCAAGTGCAACACGCCTCTTGGCACGAGAAGAGATATGTTAAATCTTTCATAACCTATTTTAAAAGGCCTCCTGTAAAACCCCTTTTAGAAGGCATTGACATTCCTAACGCTTATCAGAAAGGGAAGGTTAAATTGCGCATTTCATATAATGAAAATCAAAGAGAATGGCGTTTTAGTAACTACGCTTTTAGCCCTATTGCTCACCTTCAGTTGGTTGAACATAATGCTATTAATTATGAATTAAAATGGGAAGACAGAGTCCTTCTAAGCGAATTATATCAAAAGCGAGGCGATGCTGATGATGTCTTAATAGTTAGAAATGGGTTGTTAACAGATACTTCTTATGGGAATATAGCTTTTAGGAAAAATGGGGGCTGGTTTACACCAGATAAACCGCTTCTGGAAGGCACCGCTCGTGCCCGATTGCTAGCTCAGGGAAAAATCAGTTCTACCCCCATAAGCTTAGAAAACTATACGGAATTTGAAGTCTTTAAAATGATTAATGCACTACGCGATTTTGAGACAGATTCTTGCTATAGTGTAGCAAATATTAGGCCGATGAGCTGATTTTTTGCCACAAATCAATCGCTTGAAGTGCTGTCTTTTTTTCATCTTCTAATAATACTTTTTTTACTTTCTGATGAGTCGCCTTCATAAGTTTTTCTAGGTCTTCCTCTTTTAGGATTTCTGCTTCTATTTTAGGTAGTGCTTTAACACGAAGTGACCCTGGATAACCATAACTAGTGTACCAAGGAAATTTTCGCTTGCAATCATAAAAGACAAGTGGAAGTATGGGTAATTGATTTGTAATCGCCATCTTAAAAGCCCCTCTTTTAAAAGGATTCAATAAAATTGACTCATCCACATAGTCTTGTTCTGGAAAAATACAAATACTATATCCTTTGGCGATCACTTTGTTTGCAAACCCATAAACCGCAAAACGGCTTTTTTTATCAGATCGGTTAACCATTATAGCCGCACGTTTATACAAATAACCAAAAATTGGAATTTTGACTAATTCCTTTTTTCCAACAAAGACAAAAGGTTTTTTAAAAAGTCTAAACATGATAAAAATATCAATATAACTTGTATGATTGGCAATAATTATAGAGGTAGATTTCAACTCGGGAATACTATTGGTGCGTTTAATCCAAAAACCTGTTCCTAAAAGCACAAAAGGAGACCAAATATTACGAGCAATCCAAAATAAAAACCAATAGCCATTGGGGAAAAATAGGGCTATTGCTAATATTGGAAATAAAAGGATAACAGGAATGGCAGTCAACAAGTAGAACCAGATGCGCCATAAAACAAGAAGTGTTTTTTTCATTAGTTGGTACTCTTCAATAATAGTTGGATTCCCATTTTAACAAATGTAGAAAACTAAATAGAAGCATTCCTGAATAGTACTTGATAATCTTTAGGTGAAGAAATAGTTGTACTCCCAATTGAGGAATCTTACCTTTGTCAAAATTTGTTTAAATGGCAAGAATTTTAACTGGGGTGCAATCAACGGGAATCCCTCATTTAGGAAATTTACTAGGGGCTGTTTTGCCTGCCATTGCCCTGTCGAAAGCTGAAGAAAACGATTCTTTCTTGTTTATCGCTGATTTGCATTCTTTGACGCAAATCAAAAATGGGAACACCCTTAGAGAAAATACTTTTTCCACAGCAGCCGCCTGGCTAGCCTGTGGTTTAGATATTGAAAAAACACATTTCTATCGACAGAGTGATGTGAGTGAAGTCACTGAACTTGCTTGGTATTTGAATTGCTTTTTTCCCTATCAACGCCTCACACTGGCACATTCTTTTAAAGATAAGTCTGACTCATTATCTGATATCAATGCCGGGTTGTTTTCTTATCCGATGCTCATGGCTGCGGATATTTTACTTTACGACGCTGAAGTTGTCCCTGTAGGGAAAGATCAATTACAACATATAGAAATTACTCGTGATGTAGCTGCTCGATTCAATCATCAAATGGGAGACACTTTTGTGCTACCTCAAGCTAAAATTCAGGAAAATAAACAATATATTCCTGGGACGGACGGTCAAAAAATGAGTAAATCCAAAAACAATACTGTTAACATTTTTTTGCCTGAAAAGCAATTGCGTAAACAAATTATGCAAATTCAAACGGACAGTACCCCATTAGAGGATCCTAAAGACCCCGATTCATGTACGGTTTTTCAACTCTTTCAACTGATCGCCTCTGAGGATGAATCAAAAGCATTACGTGCTAGATATCAAAATGCCGGCATGGGCTATGGGCATGCAAAAACAGCCCTTTTTGAACTTCTCCTGACTCATTTCAGGAAAGAAAGAAAAACCTTCGACTATTATGTCCAAAACCCTGAAGAGGTGCAAATAGCACTCGTTAAAGGTGCTGATAAAGCAAGAGCAGTTGCCCAAGAGGTCTTATTAAGAGTCAGAAGCAAAATTGGGTATTAAATCACTTCAAAATATTTCCCTTGGTGGGCTAAAATTAGACCTTTCATCTCGAGAATCATTAACAGACTTGCCACTTTGCCAATCTCCCATTTTAACTCAGCAGCAAGCAAATCAAGATGCTTTCGTTCGCCATCTTGAAATGCAGCAAAGACTTTTTGCTCTTCTTCAGTTAATGAAATAAAAAGCTTTCTTTGAGTTGGTTTTTTTGGTTTTGATTCTTTAAGGAGTTGAAGGCTCTCTAAAAGTTGTTCAATATCAAAGAATAAGGTTGCTTTTTGTTGTTTTATAAGCAAATTGCAACCCCTGCTTTTAGCATCAGAAACCTTTCCTGGAAGCGCAAATATTTCCCTCCCATATTGATTGGCCAAATCTGCCGTGTTCATGCTACCTCCCTTAGAGGCTGATTCAATAACTAAAGTTAAATGTCCTAGCCCGGCTATGATTCTATTTCTACGAGGAAAACTTCCTTTTTCTATCGTTTCTCCAAACAAACAGTCTGAAAAAAAGGCGCCTTGCTTTTCAATCTGATTTTGATATTTTTTGTGTTCTTTGGGATATAGTGTATTAAAACCGTGTGCTAAACAAGCTATGGTGTTTAAGCCATTGGCTAAAGCAGCTTTGTGAGCCACAATATCAATGCCATAAGCAAAACCAGAACATATGATAGGATCGTATGGGGCCAAATTTTGTATAATCATTTTACACATCTCTTCGCCATAGCGCGTATGAGATCGAGTACCAACCACACTTATTATTTTTCTTTTTCTAGCTACATCTAGATTACCCCTATAAAATAATACTGCTGGTGCATCAGGGCAAAATGCTAATGTCTCTGGATAGTTTTCAGCACCCCAAAACAAGGTTTAAATTTGGTGCTTTGCAATGAGGTCTATTTGTTGTTGAACCTGAGGTTTGTACTTTCTCCAATTTTGAATAGCTTTTGTGTGAATACTTCCCAGTCCCTCAATCTTCAAAAGATCACTTTCTGAAGCCTCAAATATAGCTGATGGAGTCTTAAAATGGCTGAGCAATTTTTGCTCTTTTACTGGCCCTATTCCAGGAAGATATCGTAAAAACAAATAGGCTTCTAAAGCATTCAAGGGGCAAAATTTTATTTAAAATACTAAAAATACTAGTAGTCTTTTTTCAAAAGAAATTATGTTGGCATAAATTTAGTATTTTTGATGTATGCTTCTTTATCAGTATATCAAAGAACTTTTATACCAGCACGAATGTGTCACGGTGCCCAATTTTGGGGCTTTTTTGACACGAACTAATCATGCTACAGTAACAAATGACGGAGCTTTTTTCCCTCCTAGGAAAGAAATTCTATTCAATCGTTTGTTGTCTACCAACGATGGTATTTTAGCTCATTATTATGCACAAAAAGAGGCTATTAGTTATGAACAGGCGCTTCGTAAAATTGAAAAAGAAGCAAGTCTGTGGAAAAAAAGAATACAAACACAAGTTTTGCGTTTTCCTGGTGTGGGTGAAATGCAACTTAGCCCTGATAAAAAATGGCACTTTTTACCTTTGGGTAAAATAAATTTCAACACTCAGGCATTTGGATTACCAAACTTCCAAAGAAGCCCTTTATTTATTTCTATTCAATCAGAAACCCCTAAAATTATTTCAATTATGGAAAATTCAAACAATGATGATTTAATGTTCGAGCCCGATGGAAACGATGAAAATCTAACAAATGAAAACAAAAGCCCCAAAATGCGTTATGCCTTGGTAGGTGTTGTGGCCGCCGTTTTGATCGCTGGCGCTTATTATTTCGGGCAAAATTATGTAACTCATGAAAAAATAAAGCAACAAGAGTTGGCACAGGAAAAAATCAAAAAAAATGTTCAAGAAGCAACTTTTGATTTAGGCACCTTGGGGGCTGTATCTGTTGCTGCAGAAGCTACAGGAAGGGCTCCCCTATCTAATGATGATGTTGTGTTTTCAGATGAAAAATACTACAGTGTCATTGCGGGTTCTTTTCGGTCTCTTGACAATGCAAACAATTTGATTGCTCAACTGAGAGCAAACGGATATGATGCGGAACTCGCTAAAGAAAGCCCTGACGGGCTATATAGAGTTGCTTTTGGCCGTTTTACTTCAAAACGCAAAGCATACAATTTGCTTTCTTTTGTTAAAAATGCGCAGGAAGAAGAAGTTTGGTATTTGGAAGAATAATACATCACATCCTATAAACCCAACTTTTAGGATTTTGTGGTGCGTTGTTTTTGAAAATACTAAACTGAAGTTGAGATTTTCCCGTTTGGGGATTCGTAAAAACAGCTCCTATTTCTTGTTTGGCTAAAACCTTATCTCCTTTTTTCACATACACTTTACCTAAATCTTTATAAGCAGTTATGTAGTTTCCATGACGTATTAATACAAAAGGGTTACTTCCTTTAAAGGTGACAATCGACATCACTTCGCCCTCAAAAACTGAACGTACAGGAGCGTTTGCCTTTGTAGCAATAGTGACACCGTTACTTTGAACAATTGTCGTTTTGACAACTGGGTGTGGATGTCTTCCAAAACCCTGTACTACCACTCCTTCTTCTAATGGCCACGGTAAGCGTCCTTTGTTTGATTCAAAATTGGCGGCAATCAATTTAGCTTCAGGGGTCAGCTCAAAACTACTTCTATTTTTGCTTCCAGCTGTTTCATTCGCGGCTGCAATTGCTTCTCTAATTAACCGATCGATTTCTTTATCAATCGCTTTTGCTTGTGCCTGTTTTTTATTGATTTGAGCCGCTAGATTTCGCTCCGTTCGCCGTAAAGATTTTATCAAGCGTTGTTGCTGTTGTTGATCATTTAAGAGTATTTCTTGTTCCTTTTTATTCTCTGAAACTATAGCCTCTAATTTGTCTTTTTGTACTAATAAAGTTTTATTTAGTTCCTGTAGTAGCTGCGTCTTTTTTGCAATAGAAAGCCCTTGTTTTCTTCTAAATATAGCATATTGCTTCAGGTATTGAATCCGCTTAAAAGCTTGTAAAAAGCTCTCCGATGAAAACAAAAAAAGCAGCCTGCTTTGAAGTGATTTACTTTCATATGATTCTAAAATCATTCGGGCATAATCTTTTTTCAGATTTTCTAATTCTTTTCGTTGATCTGCTATTTCCTTTTCGTTGATGCGTACTCTTCGATTAATAACATTTGCTTGTTGATTGTTAACTTTAATTAGTTCTTCACGTAGTTGTAATTTTACATCAATATCTTCTACTTCACTCAAAACTGACTTTTTCTGCTTTCTGTTTTTAAAAAGCAATTGATTGATTTGTTTAATCTCTTTTTGTAAGCGAAGTTTTTGAGCTTCTAGCTTTTGCTGTTGCTCATTATTTGGTCTTTGGGCTGAGGCAGAAAAAGAAAGTAAAATAAAAAGCCACAATGTTGGCAGCCCAATTCTCATAATTCTAATTCTTTGTAGCCTTTTGGAATCGCAAACGGAAAGGTTAACTCTTTGGGCAATGTGATTCTTGAGAATTCTAAATCGAGTTGTTGAAGTTGTTTACCGTCAAAAAAGGAGATTACTATTTTTTGAGGAAAATATTGATCGTTAACGCGTGTGTGGTTTTCATATTTTATACTTAATGTATTTGCTGTTCCAGGAATAAGTACACGTTGCTCTTTTAGCAGAAAGGTACTGCTGTCAAAAAATAAGGTGATGGAAATCGGGCTTTTTTTAACTTTTGAAACAAGCACATAGTCCTCAGGATGGGAAATTAATTTCCAATCTCCCTTCGATAAAGGCACTAGAGGTTTGGCTAAAAAAAGTTGTTCTAGTTGTTCGAGGTTTAATCGGGTCCCTAGAGGGGCATTAATCAAATTAAAATCTCCTTGGAAGTAGGTCTTTTGAAATTTTTCATAAAACGAAACTTGATCCTGTTCTATCAGTAGCTTGGCAATCGGGACGAGCATTGTGGCACTCATCCAAATCTTTTTTTGAGAAGCCATTCGAAGTTGAACAATGATTTGTTGCTTTCTTTTTCCATCATTGTATTGTGCCTTTATCCTCGCTGTTAAATTTGATATGCTTGGTTGAACGCGTTGTAATTGGCTTGTCAGAGTAGCAAAATCAACATTTTTTTTGGGTGTGTCAGCAGGAAATAATTTGGTAGACTTGCAAGACTCTAAAACAAGAAAGAGCAACAGCAAAAATCCGTAATAGATACTTTTTTTCAACTTCATTAATTTATCATTTTGCTCCTGTACTCCCAAAGCCTCTTATCCCTCTTTCTGAATCTGAAAGAACCTCTACTTGCTCCCAGGAAATTGTAGCGTATTGAGCTATCACTAGCTGTGCGATTCGCATACCTGGTTCAATGGAAAAGTTAGTGTTTGAAAGGTTTATAAGAATCACTCCTATGTCTCCTCTATAGTCAGCATCTACTGTACCAGGGGCATTTAACACCGTAATTCCATGCTTGGCAGCTAGGCCACTTCGGGGCCTTACTTGAGCCTCATATCCCTCAGGTAGGGCAATTGATAATCCAGTGGGTATAATTTTTCTTTCAAATGGAGCTATAGTGATTTCCTCAGAGAGATCCGCACGTAAATCCATTCCTGCAGCTTGGGCACTGCCATAGGTAGGGATTTCATTGGTACTGCTGTTCTTTATAGCTACCTGAATCATTTTCTGAATAGATTTTAGTTTTAAAAATACAAAATGAAATGCCCTTATAGAAAAATTAGTAAAGAGTTATCCTGCAATTATTAACGAAAAAGTAGCCGATTTGGAAGAAATTAGGAATTACTAGCCTTTGAGTGCCTCGGCACCACCAACAATCTCAAGAATTTCGTTAGTAATAGCGGCTTGTCTTGCTTTGTTGTAAGTAAGTTTAAGTTGGTCTCTTAATTCAGTTGCGTTATCGGTTGCTTTATGCATGGCTGTCATCCGAGCGCCATGTTCCCCTGCCAAAGAATCTTTGAGTGCCTTGAACAGTTGTATTTTTAGAGACTTTGGGAGTAGTTCTGATACTATTTCTTGTTGATTGGGCTCATAAATATAATCCCCTGTTTGAGCTTCAGCTGTTTCTTGATAAACAATAGGTAAATAGTTTTCAATATTGACTAATTGGGTTGCTGCATTTTTAAATTGATTATAAAGTAACACGACTTTATCATATTGTCCCTCAGCAAAATCATCCATAATTTGTTGAGCTAAAACTGAGGTTTCTGCATAGGCCGCACTGTCCAAAAGTTCATTATGCTGCGCTTTCACATCTAGCCTTTTTGTTAATATATCTCCTCCCTTTTTTCCTATAGTAATTACCTCAACGGTTGCTTCGGCATACTCGTTTTTAGCTTGACTCAAAGTGTTTTTAATAATATTCGTATTAAACGCCCCGCATAAGCCACGGTTGGAGGTAATTGCAATTAGAAGTACTTTCCGAATTGGCCGAGTCTGAGTATAGGGGTTCTTTTGATCTCCATTATCTGCACTGCTGAGGTTTTGAATGAGTCCCGTAAGCTTTTCTGCATAAGGGCGCATGGCAGTAATTGCATCTTGAGCCTTTTTTAATTTGGCTGCTGAAACCATTTTCATTGCACTAGTGATCTGCATCGTTGAAGATACAGACGCGATTCTATTGCGTATTTCTTTTAGGTTTGCCATTTCTATTTAAACTGCGCTGCCGTTTCTTGCGCCACAGTGTTAAGCGCGTCAATTATATCGTCCGTTAGTTTGCCTGCTTTCAACCCCTGCAATGTTTCAGGATGTTTTTTTTGCAATGTCTGTAAGTATTGTCTTTCAAAATTTTTGACTTCATTTACGGGCACAGCGCGCAAAAGGTTTTTTGAGCCTGCATAAATAATGGCCACTTGATTTTCCACTGTGAACGGATCATTTTGTGATTGCTTTAAAATTTCTACATTTCGCCTTCCTTTCTCAATCACATTGAGAGTGGCTGCGTCTAGATCAGAACCAAATTTAGCAAAAGCTTCTAATTCCCTAAATTGAGCTTGGTCTAATTTCAAGGTGCCTGCGACCTTCTTCATTGATTTTATTTGCGCAGATCCTCCTACACGAGAAACGGATATTCCCACATTAATAGCAGGTCGGACGCCCGAGTTAAAGAGGTCTGCCTCTAAAAATATCTGTCCGTCAGTAATAGAAATTACGTTCGTTGGTATATAGGCTGAAACGTCTCCAGCTTGAGTCTCAATTATTGGAAGAGCTGTTAGGGATCCGCCTCCTTTTACCTTGCTTTTAAGAGAGGGAGGCAGGTCGTTCATGCCTTTGGCGATAGTGTCATCAGCAATCACTTTGGCTGCTCGCTCTAGCAATCTAGAATGCAGGTAGAAAACATCACCTGGATAGGCTTCTCTTCCTGGTGGTCTTCTCAATAACAAAGAAACTTCACGATAAGCCACAGCTTGTTTTGATAAATCATCATAAATTATAAGTGCTGGCCTACCTGTGTCTCTAAAGTATTCTCCAATAGCTGCTCCTGCAAAAGGAGCATAGACTTGCATTGGAGCAGGATCTGCTGCATTTGCAGCAACAATAGTAGTATAGGCCAAGGCTCCTTTGTCTTCTAATGTTTTTGCAATGGCTGCTACTGTTGAGGCTTTTTGACCAATAGCAACATAGACACAATATACGGGTTCACCTGCATCAAAAAATTCTTTTTGATTTAAGATGGTGTCAATGCATACTGTTGTTTTTCCCGTTTGCCGATCGCCAATCACAAGCTCTCTCTGCCCTCTGCCAATTGGAATCATTGCGTCAACTGATTTAATCCCTGTTTGGAGGGGCTCATTAACAGGCTGCCTGAAAACGACTCCTGGAGCCTTTCGCTCCAAGGGCATCTCAAATTTTTCTCCTTCCAATGGGCCCTTGCCATCAATTGGCGTTCCTAGGGTGTTCACAACTCGGCCAACGATACCCTCTCCAACATTGATTGAAGCAATACGTTGGGTTCTTTTTACGGTATCTCCTTCTTTTATTCCTTTAGAGGGCCCTAAGAGCACTACCCCAACATGATCTTCTGCTAGATTTAACACCATGCCTTCTAAGCCTTCATCAAAGACGACTAATTCTCCGTATTGAACATTCGTTAATCCATAAACTCGCGCTATTCCGTCTCCTACTTCTAAAACCGTTCCCACTTCATCTAGTGCAGTGGCGCTGGAATAGCCTTCTAATTGTTGTTTTATTATTGCTGAAACTTCAGCTGGATTTACATCTGCCATGATTCTATCTTATTTATCTCTATTGTTTTGCCAATAAGGCGGTTTTTATGCCTTTTAATTTATGAGCTACACTTGCATCATATTGCATATCTCCAAGGGTTAAAATAAACCCTCCCATTATGGAGGGTTCTACTTGGTTTTGCAATTGGATTTTCTTTGAAGTAATGCTTTTTGCTTTTTCTAACACTTCCGCTTTTAATACAGGTGTCAAGGGTATAGCGGTGACAACGGTTGCTGAAAGCTGTCCTTGTTGTAATTCGTTCCACTTTTTGTATTGTCTTGCAACTGCCTCTAAAATAGAAAGCCTATTATTCGATGCCAAGACCTCCAACAATTGCGCAAACGCTTTTGTGTGTTGAGGGATTAGTTTAATGAGCGTTTCTTTTTTTGCTTTTGCAGGGAGGAGTGGATTTTCAAGAAATGATGCTACATCTTCATAAGCTTCCAAAAGAGCAAGTGCTTGATCCATGTCATCACCCAGAGCCTCTGATTCCTTTGAGGCAAATTTTAGGGCAGCCTTGGCATATCGATAAGCAGCACGACTCATTTTCATAAGCTTATTTTAGGTTAGCCTCTTTCAGGAGTTGCCCAACTAATTTTAATTGTTGGTCTTTATCATCCAATTCTTTCTCAACCACTTTCTCAGCAATATCCATTGCTAGGTTGGCTACTTGATTTTTAAGCACATTAATTGCTGCACGTTTCTCATTTTCGATGGCCTCTTGAGCTTGCGTAAGAATCTTTTCTGCCTCAAGGTTAGCCTCTTTTTTAGCTTGGTCAATCATTTCAGTACTGGCCTTGCGAGCCTCTTTCAGCATAGCTTCTCGCTCAGCACGTGCTTCTTTGAATACCTTTTGATTGTCTTCTTTCAATGCTTCGATTTCCTTTCGTGCTGCATCGGCAGCATGCAAAGCATCTTTAATTGACGTTTCCCTTTCATTGACTGCGTCTAAGATGGGTTTCCACGCATACTTTTTGAGAAGAAATATCAGCCCCACAAAAATGAGTAGTTGCCAAAAAAACAACCCAAATGAAAACTCACTAATTAATTTTTCCATGGTTAATGCGTCTTAAAAAGTTAATTTGTTCTTATCTATAAGAATAAGAAAAGGGTTATGATACCGCAAATAGAGCAGCAAATCCAATTCCCTCAACAAGTGCTGCAGCAATTAACATCGCTGTTTGAATTTTTCCATAGGCATCAGGTTGACGACCAATGGCTTCCATAGCACCTCTACCGATATTTCCGATACCGATGCCAACACCAATTACTACTAAACCTGCTCCTATCATTACTGGAATTTCCATATTTGTATTTAGTTAAAATTAAACATTCGTTTTAATGATCTTCATGATCGTGTTCTTCTACAGCAAAGCCAAAATACAACGCTGACAAAACTGTAAATATGTAGGCTTGCAACAAAGCCACTAAAATTTCTATGATTGAGATTGAAAAAGCCAACACAAACGAAAGGCTAGATCCAATCCAATTTTTAAAAATGAATATTAGAGCTACTAAACTCATTAGCACAATATGTCCGGCTGAAATATTTGCATAAAGCCGAATCATTAGTGAAAAGGGTTTAATAAAAACGCCCAATAATTCTATTGGAGCCAATGCAAATTTCATTATGGTGGGGACGCCTGGCATCCAAAAAATGTGCTTCCAATACTCTTTTTTTGCTGTGACGTTAGTGATGACAAAGGTGATCAGTGCTAAGCAAAAAGTTATGGCAATGTTTCCGGTAACATTTATTCCTAACGGTGTGAGTCCAAAAAGATTCAAAAACCAAATAAAGAAAAAAAGCGTTAATAAATAGCTCATGTATTTTTTATAATGTTTTTCTCCTATGTTAGGAATTGCTATTTCATCTCGAACATAAAGTACTATAGGTTCAAAGAAGCGCCCTATCCCCTGCGCAACAAGACCGTTTTTTCTGTAGGAGCTTGCTAGGCCTTTAAAAAGGAAAAACATTAATAGTGCTGTGACGATAATACTCACTACGCTTTTTGTAATCGAAAAATCTAATGGCGTTTCATTGGTGGCATGCTGGTTTTCGTCATAAGCAATTGTTCCTTCAGCATCAGTCTTGTATATTTTGCCATGCTCAAGAGCGTAGTATTGGTCTCCCACTTGGGCAACCGTTTCGCCATGATGAAAAGCAGAAGATGAAAATATCTTTAGGCCGTCGTCCCAAAGAATTACTGGGAGTGGAAATCCTATATGAACTTTCTTTCCTGAAGCTTCATCGGTATAACTTAATAAATTGAAATCATGCGAATCTAAAAGGTGGTGCATGATGTAGGCTCTGATATCTGACTTTAAATCTCCCTTACTTTCTTCTTTTGTCTCTGCTAAGCCAGCAGTAACATTCAGTGATAGAAAGACTAAAAATAAAATAAGTTTAATGTGCCTAATTGCCATAAAAATGGTATTCTAAACTTTTTTATAAGCGCTGCAAATGTAGTGTATTAGTAGAAATTAAGAAATTGTTTTTACCCTTTTTTATTTATTTATTTTATGGTTGTTTTCTTTCCATTTTGAATCTTTCTACCTCTTTTCTTTTTCTATTTTCAGTGCTTGGGTGTTAAAACGTGCAAAAGCAAAAATTTCCATTACTAAAGCAAGGAAAAAAGGAATCATAAAAGTGGTTTTGCTGAGTTCAGAAAAGCTTAAATCATTTTGTCTTTTTGCAAAAATGAAAAAAACGAGCATCACGACTTTAAACAAAATACTCAACAAATAAATAGACAAAGCTCCTTTCTTCTGAATAAAAATAGCCCTAAAAAGGCCAACAATAGGAAAAGCAGCTAAAATGAAGTTGAGGGAATAAAGAATGAATAAAAGGGTCAATGCCACTTCACCAAAATAATAATGGCCAAAAAAAGCTGCCAGCATGACAATAAAAAGAGGGAACAAATAAGGAAAGATTAACCGAGCAGAATTCACTTTATGTTTTTAGTTTGTTTTATTATGAGATATAAAATAAAACACATAGCAAGACAAACAGAGAGAAGAGTAAAGGTGTTTTGGTCTTCATTGTGTTTTCCGTCAAGCCATTGTCCCAACTCAATAAAAAGGAACATGATTATGGCGATCTGAAAGACAAGACCGGAAAAAATCAACCAGCGATTAGGCTGTTTTTTCACTACTGTCGTATAAAGATTTTATTTTGTCTGAATTGTTTACCATCGTGCAGGTTGCATTGAACGTGGCCCCAGAGGCTACAATAAGTTTCCCAATGGTTACTTCTCCAGACACCTCGCTTTCTGATTTGAGGCTCAGTGTTTCTTGTGCATTGATTTTCCCCTTGAATTTCCCTTCAATTTCTGCATACATACAAAGAATATTGCCTTTTACGGAAGCTCCTTTGCCTACAATAATTTTGCCTTTTGTTTCAATATTTCCATCCATTGTACCATCGATTCGAATATCCGAATTCGTTTTGAGATTCCCTTTAATACTAGTTGACTTTTCAATGCGGCTGTAGACACTATTCACTTCATGTGTTTTCATCATAGATTGTTTTTCCAGGTTTTGTTTTTTTGGTAGTCTCGATAGGTTGCACTCAAAGCTACAAAATAATTTCTTTCCCTTAGGGTAACTGTTTTCTCATCTGTCGAGTCAAGCCAGTCTTCAATCTCATTGGGGTCGAGGATACCATGAACAACGATAAATGTAGTGATTTCGTCATAAGTGTCTATACTCACAGACCATTTTTTTGGGCTTTCTTGTAACGCATCCTTGAGCGTCTTTTCGAGAAGTTGGATTTGACCTTTTTGCTTGTTTTGAAAAGGGAAAATCCACTTATAGTTTTTATAAATAGGCCCTCTATCACTAAGGTTTTGTGTTGCCTTTATTTCTGCCAATAGCCTTTTGGCATGTTCGCCAACCTCAAGAGTGCCATAAACATTGGCCACTTCTTCTAGTTCTTTTTTCCATGCTTCTATGCCTTGAAGACGACCAATGGTGTTGGCTTTTAGCAAAGCTACTCTAGGCGCTGCTGATGAACCGCTCAACATAACCTCCATGATTGCAATGGACTCAAGTAGTTCTGTAAATTGTTGCGCTTCAAAAAGTGCATAGACCTTTTCATATAGCCGTTCTGGTGTTTGAAGCTCACTTTCGTCATAATTTTCTGGGTCTAATAAAAATTTTGCGTAGGGTGATTCTGGATAATTTAGGGTGAGTTGTTCTTTATATGCATTCGCATTCTCTTGGTCCACTTTCTCATTTAATTTAAACAAATGGTATAGTGCTTCTTGGCGCTTTAAGTCTTCTGGTTTTCGCTTTAGAAAAGTTTGTAAATGTTGATTCGCCATTTTAATTTCATCAAATTTTTCTTTATAAATCAAGCCCAATTGGAGATACGCATTTCTGTTGACTTTTCTAACACTATCTATGAGGGCCTCACTTTTAGGAACTTTTGCGGCCATTGCCTCAGGGGTGATGATTTCGATTGGATTTACTTGCTGTTCTTCTCCTTCAGTTTGAGTTTCAATAAGAACTGTCTTTAAATCTGTGGCAGTCCTCCAATTATCCACATTGGGGCGGGTTCCCCATCGGGCCAAGAAGTCTTGCTTACCTTGTATTACTAAATTAGGGTTATAAAAATAAAAGGCTTGTTTTTCTCTTTTTAGAAACCCCGTTTTTGAAGATTGTGTTTGCTTTTGAGCTGCTCTCAATTGCTCTTTCTTTTTTTGTTCTAAGAGCGAATCAAAATAAACGATTTGTTCTTGTTCTGAAAGGGCTACCAACCTCAAAAGGCTATCCGTTTGTTTTTTTTGAGATTCAAACAATAACACTTCTGAAAGGTTATCTCTTCTTCTAACGAGTCTTTTAGCCTGTAGGCTTTTTTGATCGTAGAGCGGGATAATGCTGTCCAAATAAGCACCTGCTGCAACATAGGCTCCTTCATCAAACATATAATCGGCCAAATCTGAATAATTGGCAATTTTGGTGTAAGTATCAATTTGAGGTGACCGTAATGATTCATTGTAATAATTAATCGCCATAGAATGCATACCCCTTTTTATATGATATTGCCCCAAGCCTCTATAAATAGAATGTAGATAGGCTTCATTTTCATAATTATCCAACATTTTTAATAGGTTGTCTACCACCTCCGTTGAATCCTTAGAATAAAGCTCGCTCCTAATTTTTGCATTGACAAATAAATTTCTGGGGGCTTTCCGTTTTAAATCAATCACTTCAGAATATGCCCATTGTGCGGAATCTAAAATGCTTTTCTCTTCAAAAAGTTGAGCAACTAAAAAAAGATAGCGAGCACGTTGTTTTTTTTGCCTATCAGAGAGAGCTGCTCTTTTGATATAATAAAGAGCCGAATCTATTTCCTTTAAATTTAGATATGCTTCTCCCACAGTGGCATTGGCGAGAGCATAAAACTTATTTTTTGAAGGCAAATCTAGAGCTAGACTTCTCAAGTTTTGAATAGCTAGTGCGTTGTTGTTTAACCTAATATTGGTTCGCTCTCTCCAAACTCGTCCTTCGATAAAAGTTTTATAATCTGCTTCGCTTTCTAATAAGAAATTAAAGGCTTCCAAAGCGGGGAAAAATCGACGGTCAAAATAGCGCGCCTTTCCTAACAGTAAATATGCTTCATCAATCTTTCTATTGCGTTGCTTCCCTTTTATATTCATTGAGTGCTTTTGGATGGATTTTACCGCTTTTTCTTCCGCTCTTGTAAATCCAGGAACAATGGTTGGAGAATTGACATCCTCTCCCAAAAGACTAATTGGCTCTACTGGAAGTAGTTCAAAAAAATTATCCTCATGAGCTTGCTTCAAGATTTGACTGCCCACCTCAAATGCTTCTTTGCCATTAAATAACACATTGTATTTTGTTGTTAGCGTGTGATATTCCCTTCGAAAAAAGCCATCTTTAGAAGTGGAACATGCAGAGCACATCAATCCTACTATAATCAGATTTTTAAACTGGTGCCTTCTTAACATGCAGAGCTGTTTAACATATAAACTTACAAACCATGAATTTAGTATATCGTAGGCAATTTCTTTAGCGCCCCAGATTTTTTAATTCTGTAACTTTAATACCTTTGCTTCAAAAAGCTATGTCAAATATGCATGATCTTGTTGTGGGCAGCATTGAAAAAAACACAGAAGAAGCTGTATTAGTCTCACTGGATGTTCCCGAAGAACTGAAGACCGATTTCGAATTTAAAGCGGGTCAATACATTACTGTTGAAAGTGTTATTGGTGGGGAAAAAACACGCCGTTCTTATTCTCTTTGTGCAGCACCTTATGAAAACCGTTTGCAAGTAGGAATCAAAAAAGTGGTCAATGGCGTTTTCTCAAACTATGCATTTTCTTCACTAAAAGTAGGCCAATCTTTAAAAATCAACACCCCTGAGGGTAGATTTATTTATGACCCTCAATCCTCCCCGAGTGCAATTGCCGCTTTTGCGGCAGGCAGTGGAATTACACCAATAATGTCTATTCTAAAAACCCATTTGAATGCCGATCCAGAGAATCAATTTAATTTAGTTTATGGCAATAAAAGTCCCAAACAAACTATGTTTTATGAGGAACTTCTGGCCTTACAACAAAAATTTTCTTCTCAGTTAAAGATTGTTTGGGTTTTCAGTCAGGCCAACGTCGAAGAGGCTTTATTTGGAAGAATTGATAAGGCTATCGTTCAATATTATCAAAAACAATTTAGTGAGGATATTTCCTCTTTTTATTTGTGCGGCCCTGAAGGTATGATTGACGCCGTTACTGTCGCTCTGGAATCCAATGGAATAGCCTCTGACAAGATTTTTTCTGAATTATTCTTCTCCACATCTGAAAATAGTGTTAGTGCAACCTCTGAAGATGTGGCCCTTACTGTAACGGTAGACTATGTATCTAAGACCATTTCTTCAAAACAAAATGTAACTCTTCTAGATGCAGCACTAAATGCAAAACTAGACGTGCCCTATTCGTGTCAAGGTGGTGTTTGCAGTAGCTGTATTGCTCGTATAAAAACCGGTAAGGCAACAATGCAAACAAATCAAATTCTCACAGATAGTGAAGTTGAAGAAGGGTTGATCCTCACCTGCCAAGCACTGCCTCAAAGCGATCAAATTACAGTTGACTATGACGATGTTTAAGTCTCTTTTGAAGTAAGTACCCAGAGCACTTTCTCAATTATTTCTTTTGGAGCAATACTTCTAAAAGCCTCTTCATATCCTTGAGGAATTTTATTTCCATAAATTGAAGTGGGTATTTTAGGATATCGATTACGGTTTAGAGTTATCTGATTTTCATCTGGTTGATTAAACGGTTTAAATCCAGCATAGGGGTGTGTCATCCCCCAAAGAGTGATTACAGGTATATTGTAATTGGCCGCAATATGTCCGTTCGCTGAATCCATGGAAAGCATTGCGTCTAGATGGGCGATCAGTTTAAGTTGCCTATTAAAAGAAAGATTGGTTATAGAATGTGCGTTTTTATAAGCTGCTGCCCACAGCATTAATTGTTTTTCTTCTTCAATCCCTCCTCCCAATAAAAAAACGTCATGCTCTTGCTGGAGATAAGAAACTACCTTCTGCATTAAATCCAATGGATAACGTTTTCCCAGATGCGCTGCAAACGGAGCAATACCTATCCATTTTCTTTTTTCAACTTTAAAACCTTCAATTATTGCCTTTGATTTTTTAGCCAGTCGTTTTGGAAACTGATGCTGACTTAGGTCAATAGGATAACCTAAATTATTAAATACTTGGGCATAGAAATTATGAACTGATCCTAATGGTTTTATGTCTTTTTTTTCAGTATTGATTAACTCTCTTCTTCCTCTTCTATTTTTATTTAAGTGTTTTACCTTGATCCCAAAACAGATAAAAAACAAGCTCAAGACACGAGATCTCAATACATAATGCAGATCGGCTACTGCCATAATGTGCTGCTTTTTTAATGCAAAGAACAGTTTCCAAAGCCCCACAAGTCCTTTGTGTTTCTTTGGATCAAAAGGAAAGAACTCTACTGCATTGAACTCCTCAAAAAGCGGCTGCATTTTTGCTCGGCTTAAAAGAGTTATTTTGACATCAGGATACGTTTTTAACACCTCGCGGAGAACAGGTACTAGCATGGCAACGTCACCTAGGGCTGAAAGACGCAACACTAAAATATGTTCCTGCTGACTCAATTTTTTTTCGTTTTATCTGAGTCATAAAGTACTGGATTCAGATTTTCATCATTATACATCTTCATTTGTTTGTAAACTTTCATAAATTTTTTTCCAGCACTAAGATCAAGAAGTAATTGATCAATCGCATTGGATAAGTCTTCTTGCTGGGCTAAAAGAATTTGATTTTTTGCTTGGCATTGGTCAACATGAGATTTGGTGACATCTGTTCTCATGATTTGCTCTTGCATATGATAAATCTTTAAAACCAAAATGGAGAGGCGGTCAATTGCCCAAGCAGGACTCTCTGTGTTGTGTGACGCTCCTTCAAGAGGGTTAACTTTTTCAAAAAGACTGAAAAAATATTGATCTAGCTCTTCTACTAAGTCTGTTCTGGCTTGATTTGAAGCATCTATCTTTCGCTTTAAATGCATCCCGTCTTTGGGATCAATCTTTGGGTCTCTTATTAAATCCTCATAATGCCATTGAACTGTATCAATCCAATTTTTTTTATACAACAATGCTTCCATACTTCCCTTTTCGTAGGGATTATTTAACAGCTGTTCTGTGGTGTCTAAATAATGATATTTTGTCACCGCTTCCTCAAAAATGGTTATTGCTTTTTGGCTTAACTTAGTTATTTCTTCTATTTTCATAATACAAAAATTCTGATTAAGACTCCTACCGTAAAAATAGACCCTAGGAGAAGATTTACAGTACGGTTTGAGTCAATATTCTTAAAAATGTTACTCATCATTAAGACAATTGGAAAAATGGTCCACTCCCATCGGCCATATGAAGCATTGGTGTAAATAAAGCTAAAAATTAAAGAGCTCACTAACCAAATGGCTAAGCCAAAATTAATTCGAACAATCGCTTTTTGTTTTTTTGAAAAGCTGACTTTACTGTGAATGAATAGACCTACCAAAATTAATAGTAGCCAGCCATAATCTTTTATAGAGCTATTCTCGAAATCCCAAGGGTCGTATTGCCAATTTAGAAAAGGAATCATTGTCTCAAGATTCCAATAAATTAGAATTGAATAGAAAAAAAGGGGGATTAATACTATTGGGAGCAATAAGGCAAGAATCATTTTAAATTTGGTCAATCTATTTGCTGAAAAAAAGAATAAAAGAGGTAAGAAAAAAATTATTTGTGCCGTATTGTATATTGATAGTAAAGTGACTAAAACGCTTATATTAAACATTCTTTTCAGATCTTCTTCGTCTCTTTTTGGGGTCTGCACTAATCCATCAAAAATCAAAAAGAATAAACCCACTTGAATCACTAAGTCAATCGCTATTGTTTCAAATGGATAGACCAATAAAGCCGTGCTAAGAGTTACAAAATGGAATCCTTTAAAATAAAATACTATCCTTTTGGATTCAAGCCATATCAGTTCATAACAAAACAGCATACAGACAACCCATAATAATAAAGGGGTCAAGAAAACACTTGAAAACGGTATTTCTCTGTTTTCCATAGAGAAAATCGAGAACAAGACAATTGCATTTAGAAATCCCCCTAGAAGAAGTGAAAAGGGAGTTATTTTCCTAAATTGGTTTGCAAACATTTTTTGATTGTAGTAATTTTGAATTCTAAAGAAATTGAATTATGAAAGCTTTTTTCGAAGGAATTGCTTGGTTGTTTGAGGAAATCTTATTTATGCCATTTGAACTTCTAAGACAAATTGAATTGAACAATTGGACGGTTGCCAATGTAATCAATTGGACCTTTTTACTTGTTGGTTTTGCTGCCATGCTTTATTGGATCAAACAATTAAATCTTTTTGACAAAAAGGGAGAAGAGGATAAAGATCCTTCTGCTCATTCTTTTTTATAGGTCATTCCCTATATCTTTTCGAAAATACATCCCTTCAAAACTAATTTTGTTTAATTGAGTGTATGACGCTTTAGCTGCCTCTCTGTGGTTTCTTCCAAAAGAGGTGACTGCTAACACACGTCCCCCACTTGTTTGCACTTTTTCTTGTTCTAATTTTGTGCCCGCTTGAAATATAATATTCTCTTTACTATCTGTGTAAAGACCTTCAATGACTTTTCCTTTTTCATAATCCGCTGGGTACCCTCCTGAAACGGCAACAACTGTAACAGCCGCTTTTTTTGCAATGTCAATTTTTTCTTCTTTTAGGGTTTTGTTGGCTACGGCGCTTAATAGGACTCCTAAATCGTTTAATAATAGCGGAAGAACTACTTGGGTTTCAGGGTCTCCCATCCGGACATTATATTCAATTACTTTTGGTTCCTCTCCCACTTTAATTAAGCCAATGAATAGGAACCCTTGATAGGGTATGTTGTCCTTTTTGAAGCCTTCTAAAGTGGGCTCAATAATTTTATCTTTAATTTTTTTTTCGAACACTGGTGTAACAAAAGAGACAGGGGAAACTGCTCCCATCCCACCAGTATTTGGTCCTTGATCTCCTTCTCCAATTCTTTTATAGTCTTTAGCCATTGGCAGAACCAAATGACCATCCCCGTCTGTTAAAATAAAGCACGATAGTTCAATGCCGTCTAAAAACTCTTCTATGACAACTTGTTTTGAAGCCTCTCCAAAAGAACCCTCTATCAGCATTTTTTTTAACTCCTTTTTGGCTTCTTGTAAATCCTCAATAATTAATACTCCTTTTCCCGCTGCTAACCCATCTGCTTTAAGCACATAGGGTGGTATTTGATTTTCTAGATAAGCATAGCCTTCGGCTAGTGTTTTTGGGGTAAACGTAGCATATTTTGCTGTTGGGATACCATGTCGTATCATAAACTCCTTAGCAAAATCCTTACTCCCTTCCAATTGAGCAGCTTGCTTTTGTGGGCCAACCACAGCAACATGCGCTAAGTCTGGATCGTTTAAGAAGAAATCATGGATGCCATTTACGAGAGGATCCTCGGGGCCAACAACAACAAGGTTTATATTGTGAAAAAGAACTTCTTTTTTTAGCTTCTTAAAGTCATTTACTGCAATGGGTAAGTTTGTTGCTAGGCGACTTGTCCCTGCATTACCAGGGGCCACAAAGAGGTGGTCGCAAACCTCGCTTTGAGCCAGTTTCCAACAAAAGGTATGCTCTCTTCCTCCACTACCAATGATTAAAACATTCATAATTAGATTTTTTCAAAGATAAAGACTAATTCTAAGCAGCATTGATTTATATGTTATTGAAATCTTGTGCGTACTGCTTTTTCTAAAGTAGCAACAATCTCTTTCCCAATTTTAGGTTTTGGAATATATTCCAGCTTGAGGTTTTTTAATCCCTTTGTTTTTTCCATTCTCAAAAAAGACTCCATCCCTTTTAGTCTACTACTTTGATTGATGTGTGAAAGTCCATCTGAAAGAAAGAGCACAGGAATACCCATTGCTATAGCAGGTAATGCTGAGTGGATTCTTGAAGTAATCACAAGTTTTGCAGATGCAATGGCTTGTAATTGCTCCATCGCTAGAGTTTCTTTTTGAGCGGGAGGAATATTCGGATTCGAAATAATTTGTGATCGTTTGATAACAGTTTCGGGTTGGGTCACTAAAAACCGATCTACTCTTCTCATAGCCCTTTTATATTTTACATTTTTAAAGGGATATTTTAGCCATTGTGAACCCAAAAGGACCAAATTACCATTGTTTTTCCACTTTACTCTTTTAGGTTTCAATCGTTCTAAAACACTAATTACTAATATTGATTTTGGTTGGTTGGTGTTTTTTAAAAAATTTTCTCGGTTTAGAGTTAAAGTCAAACAACCCGAAAAATATGCTTTAATCCCCTTGCTAATTAAAAGTTCAGTGGTGTATAGGTCTCTGCACCCAATAGGTTCGTGCCTTTTCATATAAGCAATGGAGGAAGGGCTGGTCATCTGTTTGGCTACCGTAGGGTTAATATGAAAGGAAACAAATAAAGGGGTTATCTGTGTGGAAGGAGGCCAGTTTTTTGGGTTTTCCATAAACCATCCATTCATTATTAAACAAGCGGGTGTTCCTGAATAGCTATTCAATTTTTCACGATCTATGGAGATAGGGTCTTCACTAAGCATCATTTTTGCTGCTATGGTTTGGACGTAATCCCCCAAATTATCTGATTTTGGATAATCTAAAACAGCGGGCTTCATTTACTCTTTATTTATTGTTTCAAGCAGAGTGTCATAACGCCTCTTTTGGTGAAACTGTTTCTGGACTCTGGCTCTCCCTTTTTTGCCCAATTCTGGTTTATCTTGGGTTATAAAATGAATCATCTTATTCCATTGCTCATGAGGGTTAAAGAGAAATCCTGTGTCACCTATAGCTTTTGGCATCCCAAAAACATTACGCCCTATAGCTATACATTCACAAAGCATTGCTTCACAAAGCACATTGGGTAACCCTTCCACCCTAGACCCCTGAAAATAGTAGGTGTGTGCACTGTAAATTTCCCGCAATTGTTTTGCGTCTTGTGTACCTAAAAGAGTAACGTTTTGAGGTAATGTATCATGCTTTTGTAATTTAAAGTCAATTCCTGCCAGTGTAAATTTATAGTCTGGCAGTGCCTTAGCTAATTTCATAAAGAGGTCTATCCCCTTTCTTTGATAAGTCCTTAAATCTGGGACATTGGCAACAGTCAAAATTGTTTTTGGTGTTTTCTCTTTTGTTGCTTTCCAAAATATGGGGTCATATCCCGTAGGAACAATTTTTATCGGTGTGCTCAGTTTAGGTAAAAATGTTTTTATCCCAGATAAGATCCTCTCTTGGCTTTTTGCATTGGGGCATCCAAAGGCAAGTGTTTCATCTACAACCCAAATGCATCGGGCCATATGATAATTTATTTTAGCCAGTTTTTGACGCCAATTTGTACGGTAAAAAAGACCGTATTTGAGTGTTTGATCTGCCACAGCATCATAGCCGCCAACAATAAGAACACTTTTTTTGGAAAAGAGGCTAGCTATCAAAAGAGGAAAAAACGCATGATAATCATTAAACCAACAAAAAATGATTTTGGATCTAGAAACATAAAAAAGACTAAAAAAAAGTTCACTGACTCGATTCCACAAAAATCGAAAAGGGTCTTTATGCGGTCTGGAAGAATGTAAATAAAGTTTCTTTGTGATGGTGTTTAGGTAGTCAATGTCCTTTTTTACAAAAGTGTTTTCGAGAGAATAAACCAAAGAAACAATATTCTTTTTTTTCATTTCACAACAGTAAATTTAGATAATGCGTCTGCTATTTTTCTGTCATTTGACACACGTGCTACTTTGTTTTGTCCTCCTAATTTTCCAATTGCCTTCATATAGCTTATAAAGCCTTCTTTAGCAACGATCGTAATCACCAATGGGCGTAATATTTTTCCAGTGATTAGGTCTTTATAATAAATATTATGCGCTTGCATTGCATCATCAATGAGGGACGAAAATTGATTTATATCTTCAGGGGCTTTTTCAAATTCTATAAACCATTCATGGTAGGGTAACCCCTCTAATGGACTAATTTGTGGAGCCACAGTAAATTCTCTGACGCTTACGGAGTCGTTTATTTTATCCATAGCAATGTTTAGTGATTGTTCAATTTCTGAGCCGATTACGTGTTCTCCAAAAGCAGAAATAAAATGTTTAATCCTTCCTGTGACTTTTAAACGAAAGGGATATAACGAAGTAAACATAACTGTATCCCCCAAATTATAACCCCACAAGCCTGCACTAGTCGAAATAAGCATAACGTAGTTGACGCCTAATTTAATTTGTTCTAGACTATATCGGATAGGATTCTTGTCATCAAAAGAGCTTGCTTCAATAAACTCATAAAAGATGCCATTATTTAACAACAAAAGCAATCCCTTGTCATCTTGTTGGTCTTGGTAGGCAAAAAATCCCTCTGAAGCGGGAAATAATTCTATGCTATCTACTGACCGTCCAATTAGTTTTTTAAATATGGGCCGATAGGGTTCATAATTGACACCCCCATAGATAAACAAACTAAAATTTGGGAACTGTTTGCCAACTGTATTATTGGTTTGTTGGACAATTTGTTCGAAATACATTTGGACCCAAGAAGGAATTCCAGCAATTACTGTCATTTTTTCCTTCAGCGTTTCTTCAATAATCATTTGAACTTTAGTCTCCCAGTCTTCGATGCAATTAGTCTCCCATGAAGGCATTCTCTCTTTTTGTAAATAGCCCGGCACATAATGAGCAACAATTCCAGAAAGGCGGCCAATATCAATTCCGTTTTCTTTTTTTAATACAGGGCTCCCCTGCAGAAAGATTTGCTTGCCACTTACAAAGGCGGCCTTTTTCGAATGATAGATATAATTTAAGATCGCATCTCTAGCAGCTCGTATATGAGTGGGCATGGACTCTTTGCTGATTGGTATATACTTAATCCCTGAAGTCGTTCCGCTTGTCTTTGCAAAATAAAGGGGTAAGCCAGGCCATAAAACATCCGATTTACCTGCTCTTATTTTCTCGATATAAGCACGCAAACCCTCATAGTCTGAAATGGGTACCTGTTGAGTAAAGTCTGTGTAGTTTTTGATTTGGTGAAAGGCGTGATCTTTACCGAATTGGGTATTTTTTGCTTTTTTGATAAGATAGTTAAAAGTCTTCCTTTGTGCTGCTACGGGATTATTGATCCATTTTTGATTGATCTTATGACTCCAAGCAGCAAAAACTCTAGCAGCAAATTCTTTCATGCTATTTCTCAAAATCAAAAAACAATTCCGGATTCAGTGAATACCCATCAATCCACAATTCAAAATGAAGATGCCACCCTGTTGAATATTCCCCTGTATTTCCTGCCTGAGCAATAACTTCTCCCGCAGCGACTATGTCTCCCTGTTCTTTATTTAATATTGAATTGTGTTTGTAAACGGAGAGCATCCCTAGGTCATGTTCCACCATAATGACATAGCCCGTTTGGGCTGTATATTCAGCGAAAACTATTGTCCCATTAGCAACAGATTTGATAGGAGTTCCTTCTTCAAGAGCTATATCTACTGCAAAATGTTTGTTGTTTTGGTCATAGGCTTGGGAAACGATCCCTTTGGCAGGGACAATTAAAAAAAGTTCTTCGGCTAGCCGGGTGTTGTTGACCACATTGAACTTATCTTCCCTAGAGACTAAATCACGCAGTACTGAATCAGCAGGGGTGATATTATTTCGAGTAGCGTTCTGCTTTGTTGTGAGGTTGTTTTCTGAAAAGTTCGGATTCGGATCTTCCTTAAAGACTAGATTATCACTCAGCACACCCCTTACAATATTTAAATATTGTTCATTTTTTTTATAAATGGAAATTAATGAATCCGCCAAAAATAGATTTTCAACTGCTTTCTTTCGAATTTCGGAGGAATCGTAGCCAGGAATGTATTCTTTGAGTGGTGTATAAGAGACGACAAAAAAAACGCTTAGGCTAAGAATGGTAAATGTTAAAACTAAAAAAACGATTAAATTTAACCTCGAAAGTCCAATTTGAAACTGTTCTTCGAAAGTCTCCTCGTTGACTACAACAAGCCGATACGGGTTCATCAACTTCTTAATCAGTTTCTTTTTTTTGTTGTCTTTTATTACCATAAGTGACACAAAGATAAACAATACCAAATCTTGTTTTTTTTAGGAAGTGTTTTTTTATGGTGAGTGATATAAATATTTCAGTACATTTGTTTTAAATACTTAGTAATATGTTATTGGCAAATACTTTTTTAGGAATGATTGGTGGACCTCAAATTATTTTGATCATTGCCGTTGTATTATTACTTTTTGGTGGAAGAAAAATTCCAGAGCTAATGCGAGGGCTCGGTAGTGGTATCAAAGAGTTTAAAAATGCAACAAAAGACGACGACGAAAAAACTCAGGTAGAAGAGTCTTCTTCAAAAAAAAGCTAAAGTACTTCCAGAGTACTTAAAATGGTGTTCAACTCAAACATATAGTCTCTCTTGCTTTTAGAGGGAGCAAATGTAAACCCTTCAACGACTATCCATCTGTTTAGGGGTTCATCTTTTACCATATAGTTGACGAAAGGGCCTGCCATAAAATCATTGAAAACTTCCCACGTTCCTTTGGTTAGAAGGGCCTCTTTGTTATCCAGTCTCGTTTTATAAAAATACGGTAGGTAAGCGCGTTCTGTGATCATATAGCTGTTTGGCAAACGTCCTGGGACATATTTTTTACCTATAGAATCACGGGTTTTGAGAATGGCCTTATCAATGGGCTTTTGAATCGTATTCAGTGGAAGGGTGTACACAATCACGTTAAGATGTCCTGTTGTTGTTGGTTTTTGAATCCAAATAAAATTAGTCGTATCCTTAACTGTCTTGTAAGCTGTAGGATAACGGAGAGAAATCCCAAACCGTTTTTTTAAGTTAGTCTCTGTTGTTGGAGCTTTTGAAATACGCCGTAGTTTTTCAATTCTTTCATTTTCTGTTATAGATTGTTTGATCAAGTTTGTGTTCTCTTCTAGATAAAAGGCCTGTTCATCATCATCATTTCCTTTAAAAAGTGCTACTATCTGTGGGCGTGCAAAGGCGTCTTGTAGCATTTGAAATTGACTCAAACTGTCTTTGACAAACCAAAGAATATTTCGACTTTGTCTAGCAAAGCCTGAAAATACTTTTGGATTTAAATATTTCAACGAGAATTGGGGTTCATCAAAAGGCAGTCCTTCATAAGGTGTTTGAAACAGGTCTCGCACTTTATTTCCCAATGTTCCACGCCATGCTTTCTCCGGCATAACAACTGATATGGTGTTGATGTTTCCGCTAGAATTAGGAATTACTTTTTGGGTTTTAGAAGACGGATTGTTGCATCCTATTACTAGGAAAACAATTAACAAGAGACTTTTCTTTATCATGGCAATATCGGGTTCATGTCCACTAATCAAGAAGAGCTGCAATGCCTGGGAGTGTTTTTCCCTCAAGACTTTCTAACATCGCTCCGCCACCAGTACTAACATAGCTCATTTTGGCTTCTAAACCAAATTGTTTTACTGCGGAAACAGAATCGCCACCGCCGACCAAAGAAAAGGCTCCTTTGGCTGTCTGAGACGCTATAGCCTCACCCAGTGCGATGGTGCCTAAAGCAAAGTTCGAAAATTCAAATACGCCCAAAGGGCCATTCCATAATATGGTTTTACAGCGCTGCACTACTGCTGTAAAATGTGCTATTGATTTTGGTCCAGCATCCATTCCTTCCCATCCATTCTCAATATTTTCTACAGCTGCTATCCTTTGAGTAGCATCATTGCTGAATGCGTCCCCACAAACCACGTCTACGGGAAGATGAATTTGAACTCCTTTAGCTTTGGCTTTTTCTAATATCTCAAGAGCAACAGATTGATAGTCATCTTCGCAAATAGAATTTCCGATTTTCCCCCCTTGGGCCTTTATAAAAGTGTAAACCATTCCTCCTCCGATTATTAAATGGTCAATTTTATCCATCATACTTTCAATAATGGTGATTTTTGAGGAAACTTTTGCTCCCCCTAATATGGCAAGAACTGGTTTTTCTCCTGTTTCCATCACCTTTTTAATGGCCTTGATTTCTTGTTCCAAAAGTTTACCAAAACATTTCTTTCCATTGAAGAATTGAGCCATTACTGTGGTTGAAGCATGTGCCCTGTGAGCTGTACCAAATGCGTCATTAACATAAAATGTACCCAGTTGTGCTAGGGCCTTTGAAAAGGCTAAATCTCCTGCTGTCTCTTCATCATGAAACCGTAGGTTTTCCATCAACAAAACTTCTCCTGGCTGAAGCGAAGCCGCTGCAGATTCTGCTTCGGATCCAATGCAACTGTTGCAAAACTGAACTGGTAGTGCTAAAACCTCCGAAACTTTTGATACTATTTGTTTTAGAGATAGTGCGGGTGTTACTCCTTTAGGTCTTCCAAGATGCGACAGTAAAACACAACTTGCGCCTTTTGATCGAATGAGGTCAATTGTTGGTTTGGCTGCAATGATTCGTGTTGCATCTGATACATTACCTTCTTTATCTAGAGGAACATTAAAGTCTACTCTAATTATAACTCTCTCATTTTCAAGTATTTTCGTGCTTAGTGTCTCCATTTGTCCTGTTTTTGTAAAAATACCATTTTTGTTGTTTTTCATAGGTCTTTTGGTCTATAAATGCAACTAAGAAACCATATCTTTGATTATGCTAGAAGATGAAATTGTAGGGCAAGAACAGCTTCTTTCACAACTAAAGCGAGCTATTGATCAGAGCCGTATTCCTCATGCTCAGTTGTTTATAGATACCGAAGGGTTTGGCGGATTTGCTCTTGCCCTTTATCAAGCAATTTTACTTCTTTATAATTCTCAGCAACTCTATGCCTCTGTCAAACAAGGAAAAAAACTGGCACAACTTGCAAAACACCCTGATCTACATTATGTTTTTCCTACCATAATTCAAGAAAAGAATTCGGCCGATACTATTGAAAGACTTTTACCAAACTGGTATTCTTTTGTAGAAAACAACCTCTATGGACTAACCGTAGATTGGGTCGAATGGCTCCAATCTGGAAACAAAAAAGCACAGATAAGAGTCAAAGATATTGCGTCAATGCAACACAAAATGAATTTAAAGTCGTTCATGGGTGGCGCTAAGGTTTGTGTGGTTTGGGGAGTAGAATGCATTGGTATTGAAGCGGCAAATAAATTCTTAAAAATTTTAGAAGAGCCTCCCAAAAACACCTTTTTTATGTTGATCAGTAAAGAAGCTAAATTACTCCCTACCCTTGTGTCTCGTTGTCAAACCCATTCGGTTCCGCCCCTTTCTGATGAGACTTTAAAAGATTTTATAAAAAGAAACCGTTGGGAGGATTCATTATTGGAAAAGGTCGGTTCGCTGGGCGGCAGTTTAAACAAGCTCTACCGAATGGTTGAAGAATCGAACCAAAATCCTTTTGAAAGTTTGTTGGTCAGTTTATTAAGGGCTTCCTTTTCAGCAAAGAATAATAAAGGGGTTGTTTTAGATTTAATGACATGGGTAGAAAGTATGGTCGCATTGGAAAAAGAAAAACAAAAGGGCTTCATACTGTATAGCATTAATGTGATTAGAGATGCCTTTTTATTAAACTATAACTTGAGTGAGCTCACCTCTTTCCAATCACAAACGGACTTTAATATAAATAAACTTGCCCCCTTTGTGCATCATCTCAATATAAAAAAAATGGTGTTGCTTTTTGAAGAGACCCACCATTATTTAGAAAGAAATGCTAGCGCAAAGATGGTCTTTACTGATTTGTGTCTTCAACTTACTCGTTTAATTCACATTAAGAAGGAATCGGATTTAGAAAACACAAAAAAGCTAGACGAATAGTTTCCCTTTTTGATTGCTTTCAAGTTTGAAATAAGGCCTATATAAATCGCTTTTAAAATCTGAGTTTTTCCTGTTTTGTGTTGTTGTGAGAGCATTGATACATAAAAAGAATCAAAAAAAAGAGGGTGTTTAGAGAGTAATGAAAACCCAACGTTTTCAGTTATTTTTTGCAAACCCTTGTTTGAGAAATGCCATAGATGGCGTGGTAAGTCATAGCCTGCCCAATATTCTTGATAGTGGTTAGCATCAAATGAGTTTAAGTTGGGCACCGCTAGTACTAACAATCCTTTAGCATTCAATCTGTCCTTAAGTTTCTTTATGGTCTCTTTGGGATTAGGAAGGTGTTCAAGAACATGCCAGAGTGTAATTAAGTCAAACTTTTCGTCTGATTCTATCTCTTCTAGACTACCATAGGCATGATGTCCTTCTTTTTTTAATTGAGTTAACGCGCCAGAGCTATTCTCAACAATAGTTGTTGTAATTCCTTTTTTTTGGGTAAAGGTTGAAAAGCCTCCAACACCACCTCCGTAATCTAAATGAGTAGAGATCGTCCTCTTGCTTTTTTGAATTATTTTTCTCCACTTATAGCGGAACATCCATTGTTGAACTGTTTTATAGACCCAATCACGCAATGTTTTTTGCTTCACTTTATGAGAATCATAGGCTTCTGAGGCATAATAAGAGTCCATGGTTGAAGCAGGATCAATATCGGTCCACCCTAGTTTTTGTTGACTGTCCCAATAGATTTTAAAGGGTTTTTGAGAAACTAGGTAGTCCTTTCCTACTAAAAGGAGTTTGTCTTTTTTTCTCTTCATTGTTTCACGTGAAACGTTATTATTTTGAAATTGCTACAAGTATAACACTAATATCACTGGGCTTGATTCCGCTAATCCGTGCCGCTTGGGCGAGGGTTTCAGGTCGAGCTGCATTCAGTTTTTCAAGCGCCTCATGTGATAAAGACTTTAATTGCTCATAATTAAAGCCGGTGGGGATCTTTACATGCTCCAATTTTTGCAAACGGTCTGCATTTTTTTGTTCTTTGGCGATATAGCCAGCGTATTTTATTTCAATTTCAGCTTGTTCATAGGCAATTGTTGAAATTTTTTCTTGATCCAAAAATTTTTGAACTACAGGAAACTCCAAAAGGTCTGTTCTAGAAATTTGAGGACGAGAAAGGAGCTTCGCATATTTATCTGTTTGTTTTACCAATGCGCTTTGCTTCCTCTCCAACAGTTTGTTAGCTGTCTCTAGAGCGAAACTTTGAGTGGATAGAAAGGCGGTCGCTTTTTCTGTTTCCTTTCTCTTTTTATATACGGTCTCAAGCCGTTCGTCATCTGCTAAACCTAACTTATGAGCCAGTGGCGTTAGTCTTTCATCTGCGTTGTCTTGTCTTAGGAGCGTCCTGTATTCTGCTCTTGATGTAAACATTCTGTAAGGTTCCTCAGTGCCTTTTATAATTAAATCATCGATCAAAACACCAATGTATGCCTCATTACGTGCTAACACCAATGGCTTTTTTTCGCTAATTGACATATGAGCATTAATCCCAGCCATTATCCCTTGTGCCGCAGCTTCTTCATAGCCTGTAGTGCCATTGATCTGTCCAGCGAAAAACAGGCCTTTAATTAATTTTGTTTCCAGACTGTGTTTTAATTGAGTGGGTGGGAAATAATCATATTCAATGGCATACCCTGGCCTAAAAAATTTAACCTTTTCGAAGCCTTTTACTTTTTTGAGTGCATTGTATTGTATGTCCTCTGGTAAAGAAGTAGAGAACCCGTTCACATACACTTCCACTGTATTCCATCCTTCAGGTTCTACAAAAATCTGATGGCGGTTTTTTTCTGAAAACCTGTTGATCTTGTCCTCTATAGAGGGACAATAACGGGGGCCTGTACTTTGAATTCGCCCATTAAACATTGGTGAGCGATCGAAACCTTCACGCAACAGATCATGTACTTCTTCGCTGGTATAGGTAATATGACAACTTTTTTGCTTCTCTAATGGTTTCGTTAAGGTACTGTAAGAGAACTTTTGTGGCTTTAGATCTCCAGGTTGTTCTTCCATCAGGGAGTAATCTAAGGAACGGGCATCAACCCTAGGTGGGGTTCCTGTTTTCATCCTTCCGGTTTCAAAGCCAAGGTTGACAAGGGTTTGGGTCAACCCGTGTGCTGCTTTTTCTCCGGCGCGTCCGCCGCCGAAATTTTTTTCGCCAATATGGATAAGACCATTTAAGAAAGTTCCGTTCGTTAATATAATGGATTTAGCATATATCTTTATTCCTAGGCTGGTCACCACTCCAACAACTTGTTCTTTATTAGTAATCAAATCTACTACCATTTCTTGGTAGAAGTCAAGCTTTTCCGTTTGCTCTAAAAGTTGACGCCATGATTGAGAGAAAAGTTGTCGATCATTTTGGGTGCGAGGGCTCCACATGGCCGGACCCTTTGAAAGGTTCAACATTTTGAATTGTATGGCACTGTAATCGGAAACGATTCCACTATAACCCCCTAGAGCATCTATTTCGCGAACGATCTGTCCTTTAGCTATTCCACCCATTGCAGGGTTGCATGACATTTGACCTATCGTTTGCAAATTCATAGTTATTAGTAGCGTTTTAGACCCTAGGTTTGCTGCTGCTGCCGCTGCCTCGCATCCAGCATGACCCGCTCCTACTACCAAGACATCATAGGCTTGATCAAACATACTTTTTCTGTTTCACGTGGAACCTTGCTATAAACTCATTTTCCAAAATGCGCATCTGTACTTTTTCTTCTTCTGTTTTATCGGTATACCCTAGACAATGGTAAAGACCATGTGCAATTAGCCTAATTGACTCATTTTCAGTGGTTTCTGAAAATCTAATGGGGGCTTCTTCAGTCGCTTTGGTAGAAATAAAAACTTCCGCTTCTATTTTATTGGGAGTCCCATAATCAAAAGTTAGGATATCTGTTTCGTACTCATGCGCTAAATGTCTCTTGTTCAATTCTAAGAGTGCGTCGCCTGACACAAAATTGAACGATAAGTGCACAATGTCAGATCCCCTTTTGATAACAATATTTGTGATGGTTGCTGTTAAAGCAGACGCTCTCAAACCAGAGGGTAAACTAAGATATTCAATCACCTTCGCTTTTTTTTGCAAATATAGAGATTCTATAAAATACTGACGCCCACAATGAAAAGCAGCTATCTTTGCAAAAAAAAATAATGAAAATACGTGTCCGTTTTGCACCTAGCCCCACAGGTCCTCTACATATAGGGGGATTACGCACAGCTCTATATAATTATTTATATGCGAAAAAACATGACGGTGATTTTATTTTGAGAATTGAGGATACCGATCAAAAACGTTTAGTCAAAGGCAGTGAAGACTATATCGTGGAGGCTTTAACTTGGGCGGGTATCGAACCTGATGAAGGGGGTAGAAAGGAAGGCCCCTTCGGCCCTTATAATCAAAGCGGAAGAAAGGATCTTTATCAAAAACATGTAGAACAATTAGTGGGGGAGGGAAAAGCTTATTATGCCTTTGATAGTGATGAAGATCTCCAAAAACTTCGAGAGGAGGGCACTAGTAAAGGGGGTGCTTTTCTCTACAGTGCGCAGAATAGATTACGGTTAAAAAATAGCCTCACCATGACGTCACAAGAAGTTGACAAAGCTCTTGCTGAAAAACCCTTTGTGATTCGCCTCTTAGTCCAACCTAACCATGAAGTAGTTGTCTCTGACAATGTCAGGGGTACTATACGAGTAAATTCAAATACTATTGATGATAAAATTTTGATGAAAAAAGATGGGTTTCCTACGTATCATTTTGCCAATGTTATTGATGATCATCTAATGGAAATTTCGACTGTAATTCGTGGAGAAGAGTGGTTACCCTCTTTACCCTTTCATGATTTGCTATACACTGCTTTTGGGTGGAAATCTCCGACCTTTATTCATTTGCCCCTTATTTTAAAACCTAGCGGAAAAGGGAAACTCTCCAAAAGGGATGGTGATAAGCTTGGTATTCCCGTTTTTCCAATAAGTTGGAACAAAGAAAATATTGGCTTCAGAGAGTTAGGGTTTCTTCCAGAAGCTATGACAAACTATCTGGCCCTTCTAGGGTGGAATAATACGTCTGGGCAGGAGATTTATAAAATGAATCAACTCATTGAAGAGTTTCATATAGAGGGTATTCAGAAAGGGGGTGCCCGCTTTGACTACACTAAAGCAAAATGGATTAATCAGCAACATTTAAGTAGCTATGCACCAGAAGACCTTCTCAATCAGTTTACCTCTTATTTTAGACCATTAAAATCTTTCAGCTGGGAAAATAAAATAAAAATTGTGTCATTGATTGCTTCACGAATAGATTTGCTGAGTGACATCGGGGCTCAAATTGAGGTATTCATAAAAAACCCTTCTATTGATGGAAAAATAGCACGGAAAATACTGAAGAAAAATCCTATTGCCATTTTAGAAAAATCAAAGGTTCTGCTCGAGCAAAAACCTTTTGCTAATCTGAAGGGTGAGCTATTTGATTGGGCAAAATCTGAGAATGTGGCCATCGGATCAGTTATGCAAACATTACGCCTTTCGTTGGTCGGAAGTTTATCTGGCCCTGATTTATTTTCAATTATGGAAATCCTTGGAAAAGACGTAACTTTAGATAGATTGGTTTCTGCCACAAGTTTTTTTGTTAACCTAAATTTAGATTCATGAATTATTTGATTATTTCCTTATTCGTTTTTGGTTTCCTTTTAATTATTTCTGGACTCTTTATTGTCAAGCAACAGACTGCAGCAATAATTGAGCGTTTTGGTCGCTTTCTCGCCATTAGGCAGTCTGGTTTACACATAAAAATTCCTTTTATTGATCGGATTTCTGGAAGAATTACTTTACGTATAATGCAATTGGATGTGATTGTAGAGACTAAAACGAAGGACGATGTATTCGTTAAGTTGAAGGTATCTGTTCAATATAAGGTTGTTTACGACAAGGTTTATGATGCCTTTTATAAGTTAGATTTCCCTCAAGATCAAATTACATCTTATGTTTTTGATGTTGTGAGAGCTGTTGTTCCTAAAATGAAATTAGATGATGTTTTTGAAAAGAAAGATGAAATAGCTAATGCGGTCAAAGGGGAGCTTAATGATGCTATGACTAATTATGGCTATGATATTATTAAAGCTTTAGTTACTGATATTGATCCTGATGCTGAAGTCAAATCAGCTATGAATCAGATTAATGCTGCTGAACGAAAAAAAGTGGCTGCTCAATACGAAGGTGATGCTGAACGTATTTTTATTGTAGAAAAAGCGAAAGCCGAAGCTGAAAGCAAACGGCTACAAGGGCAGGGAATTGCTGATCAAAGACGGGAAATTGCTCGAGGATTAGAAGACTCTGTTGATGTTTTAAATAATGTAGGAATAAACTCTCAAGAGGCGTCAGCCCTTATCGTGGTAACTCAACACTATGACACATTGCAGTCCATTGGTGAAGAGACCAATAGTAACCTAATCTTATTGCCCAATTCTCCTCAAGCAGGAAGTGACATGCTCAATAATATGGTAGCTTCTTTTACAGCCAGCAATCAAATTGGTGAGGCAATGAAAGCTGAAAATCAAAGATTAAAAAATAAAGGAGGAGACGACGCCCAAAAACAATAAATTACTGAGTCGTCTGTTGCTTTGCCCACGTGTCTCGTAGGCCAACGGTTTTGTTGAATAACAACTCCTCTGGGCGGCTGTCTTGGTCTACCGCAAAATAGCCCATACGTTGGAATTGATATAAACTTCCTGGCTTAGCTCCTTTGACACTTGGTTCTACAAAGGCGTCAATTTGCTTATACGAGTCTGGGTTGATATGCTCTAAAAAAGAAATCTCTTTGTCTTGGTCTGGAGCTGGAACTTTGAAAAGGCGGTCATAAAGATTTACCTTGACAGGCAACGCTTGTGCTTGACTCAACCAGTGTAATGTTCCCTTTACCTTACGCTGGCTTGCTTCAGTTCCACTCCCGCTTTTGCTTTCTGGATCATATGTACAGTAAATTGTAGTAATGTTTCCTGCATCGTCTTTTTCTACGTGTTCTCCCTTGATTATATAAGCATTTTTTAAACGAACTTCTTTTCCTATTGTGAGGCGGAAGAACTTTCTGTTAGCCTCTTCTTTAAAATCTTCCCGTTCAATATATAATCTCTTAGAAAAGGGTATTTCTCTTGTTCCTAGATCTGGTTTTTCTGGATTTATTTCTCCAAAGAGTGTCTCCGTTTGATCCTCAGGATAATTTGTAATAACAAGTGAAACTGGATTGAGTATGGCATTTACTCTTGGTGCGTTTTGATTCAAATCTTCTCTCACACAAAATTCTAATAGCGAGAGATCAATAACGTTCTCTCGTTTTGAAACACCAGCCACCTCAACAAACTTACGCAGAGCTGCTGGTGTATATCCTCTTCTTCGCAGACCCGATATAGTTGGCATTCTAGGGTCATCCCATCCGCTGACAAGCCCTTTTTCGATAAGACTGGCGAGTTTTCTTTTGCTAGTTACTGTATAGGATAAATTGAGCCGTGCAAATTCACGTTGTTTAGGGACAAGAGGAAGTGCATGAGGTTGTAGCGCTTGTAAAAACCAATCATATAGGTCTCGGTGAGGTTTAAACTCTAAGGTACAAAGAGAGTGTGATATTTGTTCTATGTAATCTGACTCTCCATGTGTCCAGTCATACATCGGATAAATACACCAGTTTTTTCCTGTTCTGTGATGTTCTTTAAAAAGGATACGATACATTATAGGATCTCGAAGTAGCATGTTGGGTGAGGACATATCAATTTTTGCCCTTAACACGTGGGCTCCTTCTTTAAACTTCCCCTCTTTCATGTCTGTAAAAAGAGCCTTATTTTCAACTATAGTTCGCTTTCTATACGGACTTTCTTTTCCAGCTTGTGTTGGGGTTCCTTTTTGGGAGGCGATTTCCTCCGATGTTTGAGAGTCTATGTATGCCAGCCCTTTATCTATAAGGTCGTGTGCCCACTCATATAACTGGTCAAAATAATCTGATGCATAGCATTCTATTGTCCATTGATAGCCCAACCACAGGATGTCTTTTTTTATCGCTTCGACATATTCCGTTTCTTCTTTTGCTGGGTTGGTGTCGTCGAAACGCAGATTTACAGGGGCGTTATATTGTTCTCCTAAATTGAAATTTAAGCATATGGCTTTCACATGACCAATGTGTAGAAAGCCATTCGGTTCGGGAGGGAAACGAAAACGAAGGGAAGAGGGTGAATAGTCTTTATTTAGATCTTCATTTATGACTTGTTCAATAAAGTTTAAGGACTTCTCCATCGCTTAATTTATGTAGGCAAAGATATTGATTTCGTTGTTATCGAGTTCATCCCACAAGACTTTCTATATTTGCTAAAATTTGCAATGGGAAAGATTTTTTTGAATTCGATTCGTCTGTATGCCTTTCATGGCTGTATGGATGAGGAAAGCCGTATAGGAAGTGACTATATTGTTGATATTGAGGTAGATACAAACCTTTCTCTATCTTCAAATTCCGATAATTTACGCGACACTGTTGATTATGTTGCTCTTCATGCTATCGTAAAAAGAGAGATGAAGAAAAGGGCATACCTTCTAGAAAATGTAGCTCACCGTATTGGAACCTCTATACTTGAGGAACATCTGAGTGTTGAAACGGTAAAAGTAAAAGTGGTTAAGAAAAATCCACCCATAGGGGGCAATGTAGACGAAGTAGCTGTTCAATTAGAACTAAAGCGCTAAATAAACTACTTTGCTATTAAATTTGCTATTTTTGTGCTCCATGGCATCGTGGCCGAGTGGCTAGGCGGAGCTCTGCAAAAGCTTTTACAGCGGTTCGAATCCGCTCGATGCCTCTCTTAAAAACCCGTTTATTCGGGTTTTTTTAGTCGTTCACTATAATCTTTCCTCCGAGTGTGGTTTGTGTGATTTGTTTCCGTGGTTTACTAAAGACGCGCACAATGCCTCCACCTGTTACCTTAGCGTCTAGTTGGTCTTTCGCATTTACATAAGCCACACCGCCCGCAACAACGTGGGTAACAACGCTTTCTGCTTTTAATTTTTCTGCTTCGCAACTACCGCCTGAGTTGATTTTTAAGTCTAAGGTTTTCGTTGTGCCTTCTAGGGTTAGTCTTCCCCCTGTGGCTACGTTACTTTTAATTCTCTCAGAATCTATTTCAAGGGTAACCTTTGATCCCTCTCTTACTTTTAGTGAAATTTCTTCTTGTTCTAATGGTTGATTTGCTGTTATTTTACTTCGTTGGTTGACCGTTATATGATTAACTGGTTGGCTAAAATAGATTTCTACAAATGAAAACTCTTTCGTAATTAAAGATGTAATAGATTGCTTGATTTTTAGGGTTGATCCTTTTTGTTGAACGATAACGCTTTGCTGATAGTCCCCATAAACGATTACTTTGTTCTCCTCTGAGGGAATTAGTTGAACTTCCATTCCAGAAAATATTTTGAGGGCAGAAAAAGGGGAAACAATGACTATTCTTTTTTCTTGCGCGATTCCTGTGAAAGAGAAAAGAATAAACCAAAGAAAAGCAATATAGAATTTCATTTATAATTAAAGCTTTTTTCGTTACAAAGATACGCTTTATGCAAGAACAAAATCAAGGTGTCTTTTGATTACGTCTGCTTTTTTAACTCTAATCGTTATTGGATCTCCCAATTCAAAAACTTTTTTTGTCCGTTGCCCCACCAAAGCAAAATCTTTTTCTAGAAAAACAAAATAATCTCCTTCAATATCCACAACGCGAATCATTCCTTCGCACTTATTTTCGTTTAATTCAACAAAAATCCCTCTTTCTGTAACGCCTGATATCACTCCATCATACGTTTTTCCAATCTGGTTTTGCATATAGACAACTTGCATATATTTAATAGAATCTCGTTCTGCTTTTGTGGCAAGTTGTTCTCTATTTGATGCATGTTCGCATGCAGCTTCTAAATCTTGTGCTGTACCCTGCTTCGGTTCATTTTGGTATTGTATTAATAATCGATGCACTAAAACATCTGAATATCTTCTAATCGGTGAGGTAAAATGAGTATAATGAGAGAACGCCAGACCGTAATGGCCAATGTTTTGTGTCGTGTATATTGCTTTGCTCATTGCTCTTAAGGCTAGCGTATCTATTATGTGTTGTTCTTTCTTTCCAGAGCTTTTCGTCAATAGAGAATTTATGCTTTTAGCAATATTCTTTTTTTCTACGTTAAAAGTATATCCAAAACGCTGAACGAATTCTCTCAATGAATCTAATTTATCTGGGTCTGGTTCATCGTGAATGCGATAAACAAAAGGTAACTTTTCTTTTCTTTTTCCTATCATTTCTGCTACATTTCTATTGGCAAGGAGCATAAATTCTTCGACCAACTGATGAGCTCTTTTAGACACTTTAAAATGGACTCCTACGGGTTGATTATCATTATCAAGAGTAAAATTGACCTCTTGTCGATCGAAAGAGAGTGCTCCGTTCTCAAATCGTTTCTTTCTAATTTTTTGGGCAAGACTGTCTAAAGTATTTAGAGCTTCAAACATTTCTGAATTAATTGTGTATGCAACCTTTTTTAGAGATGTTTCTTGTGAGACTACAGGTGAATTACTTTCTAATAAATCTTGAACCTCTTCGTAGGAGAAACGATGGTTTGATAAGATGACAGTTTTACCAAACCATTTAGAAACTATTTTTCCTGATGGTGTAATCTCAAATACGGCACTCATTGTTAGCTTTTCTTCTTTTGGCCTGAGAGAGCACACCCCGTTGGATAGTTTTTCTGGCAACATAGGAATGACACGATCAACAAGATAAACTGAGGTGGCTCGGTTGTAAGCTTCTTCTTCCAAAGAGGATCCTGGTCGTACATAATGTGATACATCCGCTATATGAATTCCTATTTCATAGGATCCATTGGATAAAATTTCGAAAGAAAGGGCATCATCAAAATCTTTAGCAGTGACTGGATCGATAGTAAATGTAATTTTTCTTCTGAAATCTCTTCTTTTTTTAATTTCATCCCTTTTAATAGTCGTTTCTATTTCCTCCGCCTCCTTTTCTACACCTGGTGTAAAGCTATAAGGAAGACCATACTCGTGGAGAATGGCATGTATTTCTGTTTCTTGTTCCCCAGGTATACCTAGGGTTTTCACAATTTTTCCGGTTGGGCTGTCTTCTCCTTGCTGCCAATTATCAAATACAACAACAACCTTTTCGCCATCTTTATATTTCTTTGCATTAGTTTTTGGTATAAAAAAATCGGTATGCATTCTAATGTTTCTGGTTAAGACAAACGCAAAATCTTTGTGTTTCTCTAGAATGCCAACGTATTCCCTTTTATTTCTTTCTAAAACACGTAAAATCCGTCCTTCCCATTCCTCTTTTCTTCTATTTCTCTCATAACTTATTTCTACAGTATCCCCATGTAACGCAAGACCGAAATTTTTTTTGTTTATTTTTATATATATTTCCTCTTCATCTAGATATACAGACCCTTTGCTATTTGGAAGTAAAATAAATTTTGCCTCTGCTGTTTTTTGTGCTCTCTGCAGCAATTGGTATAATCCTCTTGATTCATTTTTAATTACCTTTTTATTACTCAATCTTCCTAAAGAACGTATGATTTCATTTCTTCCCTTAGTATCAGTAACGTTTAAAAAGCTTGCTATCTGTTTATAATTAAGTTTTTGTGTGGGACGGCTTAGGAAAATCTCTTGTATTTTCTTTTCTACACGTAATTGTGTGTGTTTTCTTTTCGACATTTATCTTTAAATAGGAAACAAAGTTACACCATCTGCTTTTTAAAATGAGGTTTTCAACATTAGTTTACAATTAATCATACTTTACTTTTTTTTAATTAATATCCTATGTATATGATTGTGTGTTAAGAGCGGTAAAAAAAGGCATACATTTCTTTTTTTATTAGATCGTATAATTATTATTAATACTTAATGAGCTAAATTCAACATTACAATATTCTAAAAACAAATAGATTAGAGAAGTAATTAACATTGGTTAACTATTCAAAAAGAGAATAAATTGTTTGAAAAATCAATCCATTCTGTGTTTATAAGGGCAACAAAAACTACCCATAATTATCTAATAAATAAGGAAAAAAAGAAACCACTTTCCAATAAATTTTTATAATCAAGAGAAAGAAAAAGCAAAACAAAAAATATTGTACCTAATTATTAACAAATAGTTTTCAAGTCAATTAACAAATAAACAAATTAACCATATGTGTTTATTACTTTTGCTTAAAATGGAATTATGAAAATAAGCATAGGAAATGACCATGCTGGTTATATTCGTAAAAACGTGCTAGTAGAATATTTAAACAAAGAGGGCCATAACATAAAAAATTATGGAACAGACACGGCAACAAGTGTTGATTATCCAGACTTTGTTCATCCTGTAGCAAAAGACATAGTTGAAGGAAACGGAGAAATTGGCATCCTTCTATGTGGTAGTGGAAACGGCGTGGCCATTACAGCAAATAAATACAAAGAAGTTAGAGCAGCACTATGTTGGAATAAAGAGTTAGCCAATTTGGCAAGAGCACACAATAATGCAAATATTCTATGCATACCTTCTAGATTTATAACGGAGGAAAATCTCCTCGACATTGTTGAGTCATTTTTAAAGACACCTTTTGAAGGCGGGAGACACCAGAGACGTATCGATAAAATTTGCTGATTTTTTTTACAAAAAGATGGAGTGGAAAATTGCCCCTTTTGATAGGCTCACAACAACGGATTTATATGCGCTTCTGAGGCTAAGAGCGGCTGTGTTTATTGTAGAGCAAAACTGTGTTTACCAAGACATTGATAACCAAGACCAGAACGCATACCACCTTATTGGAAAAACAAAAGAGGAAAATATTTGCGCTTACGCAAGAATCATTCCACCAAAAAACGGGTATGTTTCAATAGGTAGAGTTGTTGTAGAAGCCAAAGAAAGAAATAGAGACTATGGAAAAAACGTGATGGTAAAGGCTCTCAAATTCAGCCAACAAAAATTTAATGGCTCTCCAATAAAAATATCCGCACAAAAACACCTAGAGTCTTTTTATTCAAGCTTAGGTTTTGAATATAGAGGAGAAGACTATCTAGAAGACAATATTCCTCACTGCGCGATGTATTATTCTTTCGAATAAAAAACATGACCAAAAAGCCTATTTAGAATTGTTTTCAAGTCATCAAAAACGATAAAATCATCGTGATTGTAGATAATAAAGATCGCGATTGGTCTATCTAATAAAGTAGGATGATCAATAAGATAATGATCAATAGCCGCTCTCATTTGCCTTTTGATTCTATTTCGTCGTGTTGCTTTAGGCACCTTTTTTTTTGGCACACTAATTCCCCATATCAAAGAATCACATAAACCTCGCTTATAAATTATAGTTAACTGACCCCCACGAACACGCGTCCCCTCGCTAAACAATGAGTCTATAACAAACTTTTCTTTTATTTTTCGGCTTTTGATGATGTTTCTCTTTCTTCTTGCAAATATAAGTTGTTCTCCCGATTGATATCAGCAAGAAAGAAGGTTGGGTCAATAACAACAGAAAGAATATCTTCTTTTGGAAGATCAATCAAAAAGCGATATTCGGGGTTTGCCCATGACCAGTCTTCCAATTGTGTCCAGGGCATATTGTACGGATTTTCTTTCTGCCCTCGCATGATCGTTAAGGGGATGTAATATAACTTTTGCTGACCATTTTTAAGGTTCACTAAAAGATCAACGGGCATGGGCATCTCTTGTAAACGTCTCAATGTAATTTCCGTTTGATCTTCATCAGTTTCAACCACACTTTGAATACCATAGTCTATAGTATTAGTTGTTTGTGTCCAGTCGGTCAAATACCACTTTAACTGAATGCCAGAAACACGTTCTGCAACCCTTCTAAAATCATTAGGGCGGGGGTGCTTAAATTTGAACTCTCTATAATATTCTCGCAAAGTTTTTGACAAATTTTCTTGGCCTATGACATATCCTAATTGCGCTAAAAAAACAGCCCCTTTAGAATAAGCAGTTCTTTCATAAGCATAATTATAACTATATCGATTTGCGTTTGTCATTTGAGGCTGTTCATTTCCAGAGCGGGCAAGCGCAAAATAACGCATATATGAACTTTCAATAGGAAAATCGTCTTGTTTCTCTAATACAGCTGCCTCAGCATAAGCACTAATAAAGGAAGTAAATCCTTCATCCATCCATTCGTGTTTCATTTCATTTGTAGCTAGTACGTGTTGAAACCAAGAATGGGCAAGCTCGTGTGCCGTGACCCCAACAAGACCCACATAAGAACGACCACCAGTAATTAAAGTGAGCATCGCATACTCCATTCCGCCATCACCACCATGCACAACGCTATACTGCTCGTAAGGATATGGTCCAATAGTATTATTATAAAACTGCATTAATGAGGCTGTTATTGGTTGTAATTTTTTCCAATTTTCAATAATTTCAGGATTATCCTTATAAAAAAAATGAAGATCTACTCCATTGGGTCCTGGGTAGATATCATGAATATAGTCTGGATCTGCAGCCCATGTAAAATCATGAACCTTTGGTGCCACAAAATGCCAGGTCAGCTTTCCTCGCTTTGCTTTTGCTTTTTTAATATCTGCAAATCCGTGTCCTACTTCTTCTTTATTTTGTAAGTAACCACTTGCTGCAACGGTATAGTTCTTGTCAATTGTGATCGTCACATCAAAATTTCCCCAAACCCCATGGAACTCTCTTCCTAAATAGGGCTCAGCATTCCACCCATCAAAGTCATATTCTGCCATTTTAGGAAACCATTGGGCCATTGACAAGGCAACACCATCTTTTGAGTTTTTTCCAGCACGGCGAATCATGGAGGGTACTTGACCTGAAAACGCCAGTGTGAATTCAGTAGACTGATTAGGCAGTAGCGGTTTGGCCAATGGCACTTCTAAAATTGTTCCTGCTGTTTTGGGAACTAAATTGACACCATCTTGTTTTAGATTAGTAACCTTTAAATACCCTTGGTTTTGTGGCTGTAAGGTGTCAAAATTAACCTGAAAACGGGTGTTAGGATCTTTTCCATTTTTTAATCGTATTGCCATTTCGCTATCGGGTTGAAAGGCATTGTAAAACAAATGAAAATAAACACTTTTTAAAGTGTCTGGCGAATGGTTGTTATAAACAAGAGATTGAATACCCTCATATTGATGAGATTCAACATCCATGTCCACAACCATTTTATAGTCCACCTCTTGTTGCCAGTAGGTTTGGCAGACGGCTATATTTAGAGTCATTAAGAACGATAAGGAGATAAAGGGTTTTTTCATTTTTTTTTGGTTTTGGAGGCAAGGAGTAACGCATTATAAAGATTGGCCATTTTGCCCGTCTTAGAGAGATCATTTGGCGAGACCAAAAGCTTATTTTCAGGCTGGATGACTTCTTGGAATAGGGGGACACCAGAATCTAGAATTATTTTTTTTATCGTGGCGGCAGAAAATGAAGGAAAAAAAGAGCGCAATACGGCAGCAATTCCAGCCACATTTGGAGCAGCCATAGAAGTACCACTCAAATACTTATAGTCCTCTCCAGGAACAGTAGAGTATATTTTTGAGCCTGGTGCAAAAATGTCAACCGCTGAGGCACCAAAGTTTGAAAAAGAGGCAACTTGATTTGAGCTATAGACAGAATCTGTGGCGCCTACCGTCAAGAAGTTGTTGATAAACTCCACACCTTCTATTTGGTCAGTAGGATAGGAGGGAGACGCACCAAAGTCTATGTTTTTATTATCATTCCCAGCCGCATTGACTACTAACACATCTTTAGATTCAGCATAACGAAGTGCATCAAAAACCCATTCTTGGTGGGGTGAAAAATCCTTTCCAAAACTGGTATTAATCACACGTGCACCGTTATCCACGGCATATCTGATGGCTAAGGCCACATCCTTATCATACTCATCTCCGTCAGGGACAGCTCTTATTATCATTAGCTCTAAATTTTGAGCCACCCCTTGAAAAACGCTTTTTTGACCACATACCCCAGCAATAATACCAGCTACATGAGTGCCGTGTTCTGCACTTTTAAGTGAAGGGCCTACTACATTGGCGTTTCCATAAAGCCTATCTTCTAGGTCATTGGGATTGTCACCAACAACCAAACGCCCCTCAAAGTCAATGTTAAAATGGAAATTCATGCGCGTTTCTAGGTAGTCTAAATATTCTTCAACATCAGCAACCATGATGTTTGCTTTTATCAAAAACTCCTTCATCCGAATGGCGTCAATAATTGCAGGGCTTTTAGGGCTTATGTCTTTCGCTTGTTGAAGAGAATAGTCCTTCGTTCCTAAAGACGTAGACAAGACGCTGTCTGCATTCTTGATTCTTTCAAGTAGCGCACTAATTTGAGGTAGCTCACTGCTAACATTACTCTTATCTTCGTTAAGAAAGGAAGCATACACGTTGAACTCTTCTGTGGAGGGGTCAGTGATCTTCATTAGGCGCACATATTCCATGTTTTCCTTATCCGAGCTACCTAAGAAATTCCAGCCATGCCGATCATCTACAAAACCGTTTTTGTCATCGTCAATTCCATTATTTTCAATTTCATCTTCGTTTACCCATACCACATCTTCTAAACAAGAGTGGGAGGTGTCAACGCCTGAATCAATAATCGCAACGATAATTCGCTCTCCAGATTTGTTCTGTAATAATTGCTTGTAAGCTCTTAAAACACTTGTTCCTGGAATAGAATCTTTCTCCAAATCGAGAAGATGCCATTGTTTTTTTTGATCCTCTGTAAGAGGCACTGTTTTGGTCTTTAACGAGGGGTTAACGCCCAATGGCTCACCAACAAATCGAATAGATCCGCATCCAACTAGAAAAAAGGCTAGACTAATTGCTAAAATTTTATTCATCTTCTTAAAAAAAGTGTTCAAATGTAAAACTTTGATCCAAACGAACACCCTTTTCTGTTTCTTTTAAAGAAATCAATTCGTTGTAAGGGTCATGTTCTAGAAGCAGCATGTAGTTTTCTTCCATCGCTAGTTTCATAAACCAATCTTTCTCTTTAAGAGTTTCTAATGGCCTAGTATCATAGCCCATAATGTAGGGAATAGGAATGTGACCAACGGTTGGTATAAGATCGGCGGCGTATACGATTTTTTGCCCTTTGTACTTAAAGACCGGCAGCATTTGCTTTTCAGTATGGCCATTCATAAGGAGTATCTCAAAAGGAAAAGGGGTCTCTTTGATGTGCCTTTCTTCGTCCTGTATAAAGTTTAGCTGTCCAGTTGTTTCGATAGGGTTGAGATTTTCAGTCAAAAAGGAAGCCTTTTCTCTAGCATTTGGTGAAATGGCCCATTCCCAATGTTTTTGATGTACCCAATAGCGAGCGTTTTTAAAAGCAGGAACCAATGTTCCTGAACCGTCTTTATTTATAGCACCTCCGCAATGGTCAAAGTGCAAATGGGTAAAAAAAACATCAGTGATGTCGTCAGGATGAAAGCCAGCCCGAGCAAGAGATGAAATAAGAGAGTAGTCGCCCCATAATCCATAATGACGAAAAAAAGAATCTCCCTGTTTGTTGCCCATTCCAGTATCGATAAGAATAAGTTGTTTTCCCTCTTCAACGAGCAAGCAACGCGACGCCATTTCAATTCGATTTTTAGCATCAGAAGGGTTGGTGCGCTCCCAAAGTGTTTTAGGGACAACACCAAACATGGCTCCACCGTCCAGCTTGAAATTACCAGCTTCTATAGGGTGTAGCTCCATCTTATTTAAGTTTTATTCTAGCAAGTATATCGGTGGACGTAAGATAAAGGTAGTGTTCTTCGGCGTCAAAGCCACAGTTTGCTGTACTTTTTCCAGGCATTACAGTTCCCAGATGCTTGCCATTTGCATCAAGCACCAGAACGCCTCCAGGACCTGTTGCAAAGACCGCACCAGACGAATGAACTTTTAATCCGTCAAAAAGCCCACGGCGAGTTTGAGCTAAAATACTTCCATCAAAAAACGTCCTTTTATTTTTTAGCTCCCCAGATTCCAAATCAAAGGCAGCAATTATACTGTTTTTGGAGTCTGAATTTCCAATATAAACCGTTTTTTCATCATTAGATAAAGCAATGCCATTAGGTCGACTAAGAGATTTATCTAGCAGTACAAGCCCCTTGCTCTTTGACCATTTGTAAATACCATTAAAATCTAACTCTTTTATTGCATCCTTATCTTGATCTTTTAGTCCGTAGGGAGGATCTGTAAAAAAAATTTCATCCGCTTGATTAATTGCGAGGTCATTAGGGCTGTTCAACCACTTTTCTTCAAAATGATCGACGAGAATTTCGTATTCTGGTACATCAAAGCTCCAGTTTTTTAATTTAGAAACCGCTCGATTACCGTGTTGGCAGAGAATTAAGTTTCCTTCATTGTCAAGCGTTAAACCATTAGCTCCTTCATCAGTACTGTGAGGGGCGTGGTTCGTCATACCACTGGGGCTTAAAAAAAGTGACAAGCCTTCTTTTTCAGTCCATAAATAAGCTTTGTTATTAGGAACATCGGTAAAAACGACCCCATTCAATTTGGAAACCCAAACAGGTCCCTCTGCCCAGGAAAAACCCTTCGCCAAGACTTCGATCTTTGCGTTTTTATCAAAAAACACTTCCATTTTTGGGTCTAGAAACTCCACTAAGCCAACGGTTTGCTGAGCGGAACTATTCATTATATAGCAACTAAAGGTTAATACTAAAAGCTTTTTCATAAGGAAATATTTACATCTCTAATTTACAAAATAAGAAATGGAGATAAGGGTTAGTTGCCTTTAATTAATAGTTCTGCTAGTTTATTGCTGTAGTTAATTAAAGAAATAGTTTCGTCAGTCCTTGCCAATTTGATTTTATCAAATATCATGATGGCTTCTCCGTTGCTCTCTATGTGGTAAATTTGATTTTTTTCAAAAAAGCTGATTATTTCTTTGGAAAAGAAAGAGCGTATTTCAGGCTCATTTTTTCCGGTTATTAGAAACTTTTTAGAAAAATCAGGGTACATTTTAAAGTCAATATCTTTATAGCCGGTTAGCGCCATAACGCGATCGAAGATTTTTTCAAACAAGCCTTCTTTTTCCATTGTAAATACTGGAATTTTTTTATTCAACTTGAGAACAATTAAAGTAATATTAAACGTCTCTGCAGAAAAAGCTTCTCCTTCGTTAAAAGTTACATCGGAAATTTCCCAAGAGACCCCAGATGCATCAAATGAGCCTTTTAGACAATTTGATTTAAGTTCAATGGGTCGAATTTCAAAAAAATGAAACTCTTTCAGATAGTTCGTATTCCAATCGGTTTCGGGTTTAAAAAAATACTCATTTTCTAGGGCGAGATTTTTCAGTCTGGTTTGTCTAGGAGAAAGTTTGTAAGCAGAATTTTGCAGTGAAATTTTCAATGCTCTATTGTAGGTTGAATATGAAACGTGCGAGCCAAGTCCCTCAAGAACAACCTGCCCCCCCAATTTTCTTTGAATTTTTAAGAAATCAACGATATAGTCCATAAAAGTAATTCCAACCAACTTGGTATTTGACAAGTCTATTTTCACTGCTGCCCCATCAGGGATCTTTTTTATTAATTTGTCGAGGATTGGGATACTTAAAAAATTTGCAATTCCATTAATTTTGAGTTCAAACCGATTTTCAGACAGTTGTTTCAGCTGAGAACCTGATTTATAGATCATCTTAAAAAATTGACTTATTGGCACTTTTGCCAACAACATATGGGTTGCCAATACAATTGATAAGCCACCAAGTAATCCTACTAGTAAGTTGGTATAAAGCGTGAAAACCATAGTAAAAACAAAGAAGACAATTTGTTCGGGACCGTGGCTATAAACCTGCTTAAAAACAGCTGGAGAAGCTAGTTTGAACCCTGTAAAAACAAGTAGTATCGCAAAGGCACTAAGAGGGACTTGCCTCATCAAGGGCTCTAACAGCAAAATAAGCACCAAAAGCAATAAGCCTTGGTATAAATTTGACCATTTCGTCTTTCCACCATTGTGGATGTTTACTGTGCTTCGGATAATCACAGCAATAATGGGCAGACCCCCAATAAAACCCGCAGCCACAGTACTTATACCTATTCCCCTTAAATCTTTATTTAAATCAGTTTTACGCCTGTAAGGGTCAATTTTATCGACTGCTTTAGCAATCGCAAGGGACTCAATGCTGGTAATTATCAACAAGGAAAATACAGTTGTCCAAAATTCTAAGGTGTTGATCATAGAGAAATTTGGCAACATAATTGAGTCTAGTATGTTATCGGGAATCTCCAATAAAAGTTGTGGTCCCACCTCGTATGCATTTCCTAAAAAACGGATTGTATGGGTATCAAAGAAATTAAAGGAATACACAAATGGAATTGAAAGAACAATTACCCAAATGGGCGCAGGAAAAAATTGAAAAAACCGAAAAGAAACCTTAGGGTGAAAAAGTAAAACGATCAATCCTGTGAGAGAAATCAAGACAACAAAGGGATTTGCTTGGGGAATAAAAAGGAATGCGTCGATAAGATTTTGAATAATATTAGCACTCTCAGAGTGAGTTCCTAACGCAACGTGAATTTGTTTTGCAAAAATGATGATTCCTATAGCAGCTAAAATACCAAGGATAACAGAAGAGTGGAAGATATCTGCATAGCGCCCCAGCTTCAGAATTCCGAATAGTGTTTGGATTGCCCCTGAAACAACAATAGCAGCGAGGACATAATTAAAAGCTTGTCCTGAACCATCGTCCATTATCGTTATGCCTAGGAGTACTACTGCAATTACACCTTTTGCTGGGCCGTTTATCGAAATATGCCCACCTCTAAAGAAAGTGGTGACCACCCCACCCACAACAGCCGAAAGAATACCCGCCATGGCAGGCGCTCCAGCAGCTAGAGCAATCCCTAAAGAAAGTGGCAAAGCAATAAGGGAAACACTAATTGCCGCAATCAGATCACTCTGAAAATTTTCAATTAATCCTTTAATTCCTGTTTTTGGCTCTGATTTCATTTTCTTTTACAGGAGTTCAAAAATTGTTTTAACCCAATATAGTTTATTTAACAAGACAAAGATGTTTTATAACATCAATTTTTTGATGCTCAATTTAGAGACACTTTACGAAATATTTTCAACTAATGATATCTTATTTAAATAAGTAAGTGGTAAAAAAGAAACCTCCCTAAAATGAAAGATAAGCTTAATCGTTCAGTTTCAGCACTGCCATGAACGCTTGTTGAGGAATCTCTACGCTACCCACTTGACGCATCTTCTTTTTCCCCTTTTTCTGTTTTTCTAAAAGTTTCCGCTTTCTTGTGATGTCACCGCCATAGCATTTGGCAGTAACGTCTTTCCGCAAGGCTTTTATAGTCTCACGGGATATGATTTTAGCCCCTATGGCAGCTTGAATGGGAATGTCAAACTGCTGTCTAGGAATAAGTTGTCTGAGTTTCTCACACATTTTTTTTCCTATGCTGTACGCACTGTCAGCATGAATAAGAGCTGAGAGCGCATCCACTTGGTTACCATTAAGTAAAATATCCACTTTAACTAATTTTGAGGAGCGCAACCCGATGGGCGAATAGTCAAAAGAAGCATAGCCCTTACTGACTGTTTTTAGACGATCATAAAAATCAAAAACAATTTCAGCCAGTGGGAGATCAAAACTTAACTCAACCCGTTCTGGAGTAAGATAGGTTTGATTGGTAATCTGCCCTCTTTTTTCAATGCAAAGAGTCATCACGTTACCAACAAAGTCAGCTTTGGTGATAATAGAAGCTTTGATATAGGGCTCTTCTACTCGATCCAAAACAGAAGGATCAGGTAAATCGGAGGGATTGTTTACTAATAGAGTCGTTTCTGGATTCTTTTTAGTGTAGGCATGATAAGACACATTGGGAACAGTGGTGATGACAGTCATATTGAATTCTCGCTCCAGGCGTTCCTGTATAATTTCAAGATGCAGCATCCCTAGAAAGCCACAACGAAAACCAAATCCAAGTGCAGCAGAACTTTCGGGCGTAAAAACCAAAGAAGCATCGTTTAGTTGTAGTTTTTCCATACTGGAACGGAGTTCTTCAAAGTCCTCAGTGTCAACAGGATAAATGCCAGCAAAAACCATTGGCTTTACCTCTTCAAAGCCAGCAATAGCCTCTTTGGTTGGATTTTCAGCCAGTGTGATTGTATCTCCAACTTTAACCTCTTTGGCTTCTTTAATTCCAGTAATGAGATAGCCAACATCTCCTGCTTCAATTAATGTTTTAGGTTGTTGAGCGAGTTTTAGAGTCCCAATTTCATCAGCAAAATAGGTTTTGCCTGTTGCCATGAATTGTATTTTTTGTCCCTTTGACAAACGCCCATTGAGGATTCTAAAATAAGTTTCTACTCCCCTAAAAGGGTTGTATACAGAGTCAAAAATTAGGGCTTGTAGTGGGGCATCAGGATCTCCTTTTGGAGAAGGCACTTTTTTTAAAATGGCGTCTAAAATGGCATCGATTCCCAGCCCAGTCTTAGCAGAAGCAGGGATAACCTCTTCTTTGCTACACCCCAAAAGGTCTACAATATCGTCGGTTACTTCTTCAACATTAGCTGAGGGTAAATCAACTTTATTCAGAACAGGAATGATTTCTAAATCATTTTCAAGAGCTAAATAAAGGTTTGAAATGGTTTGTGCCTGAATACTTTGGGCAGCATCAACAACAAGAAGCGCACCTTCACAAGCGGCAATAGAACGAGAAACTTCATAAGAAAAATCAACATGTCCAGGGGTATCAATCAGATTTAAAATATAGGTCTGGCCCTCTTTCGTATAGTCCATCTGAATGGCATGAGATTTAATTGTGATGCCCCTTTCACGTTCTAGTTCCATGTCATCCAAAAGCTGATTTTGTTTTTCACGTTCTGTGATTGTACCTGTAAAATCAAGTAAACGATCAGCCAGTGTACTTTTACCATGATCAATGTGGGCAATAATACAAAAGTTTCGAATGTGTTTCATACAGCACCAGCGTTCTAAGATTTGACAAATATAGCTATTTGCGCTCGTTTTCTATTTTATTAAAAAAGCTATATTTGAATATGTTTCGATTTATCCAAATCTTAGGTATATTTTTCGCGTTTACCTTCCTTTTTTCTGCTTACACCAAATGGATTAGCCCGGGGTATTTTGAAATCACATTGATGGATCAAAACCTCGCTGATACTCGCATTTTTGCTGCATATCTAGCCCGTTTCATAATTGGCCTTGAATTAGCTTTAGGCTTAAGTTTACTATTGCCCTTTTATAGAAGAATACTGTTGAGTATTGCCATGCTTATGATTGTCATTTTCACTTTGCATTTATTGTATATGGTTAGCCTTGGGGACACTGAAAACTGCGGTTGTTTTGGTGAATTAATTGCTCTTTCTCCCCTAGAGTCTGTAGCAAAAAATTTGATTCTACTACTTATGGCTGCTATTTTATATAAGAAAAGTAGGTTTCAAAAAAGAGCACCAAAGACCGTTATGATACTTTCTTTCTTTTTTTTGGTGATTCCATGGGTTCAATTACCTATCCAAGATTATGATTCCTTCGTTTTCAACGAGTATAGTCATTTTGAAAAAGTGGGACGTGTTGACCTCACAGCGGGAGATAAATTAGTAGGCATTTTTAACCTAGATTGTGAACATTGCCAAGAGGCCGCTTCTAAACTAGCCAATTGGGAACGGGAAAAGAAAAAAAAAATACCACTCTATGCTCTTTATTTCAAAGAGGGGTCCAAAACAGTTGCTGAATTTGAGGGGCAGACCCAAAGTACTTTTCCCTATGCATTTATTGACGACAAAACATTTTTTGAACTTATTGGGAGTTCACCGCCCAGAATCTACTATCTAAAAAAAGGAGAAGTTCAAGCGTATTGGGATAAGGAATTTATAAAGAACATCCAAAACAGCGGAATTGAACTAAAATAAATTATTGCTTTTTCAGCGATTTAAAAACGAATTGTTTTATCTTCTAAACAAGTCTAACTTTAACCTACTTAATTATGAATTTGAACATCGTTCGACAGGAGCGCTACGCACGTTCAGAGCTTCTATTACGCACCTTTTTTGGAGTTTTCTATATTGTTACACCCCACGCCTTTCTTCTACTATTTCTGTCTCTTTGGAGCAATATTTTATCTTTTATTGCTTTTTGGGTCATTCTCTTTACAGGGAAGTATCCTCTCAAAATGTTTGACTATCAAGCGCAACTAATGCGATGGCAGCTTCGGCTATATGCTCGGCTGCTGAATTTATCAGATGGCTATCCCACTTTTGGGTTAAGAGCTCAAGATAATTATACTACGCTAGTCATTGACTATCCGGAAAGAATAAGCAGGAAGTTAACAATAGTGCGATTATTATTTGGAACGATATATGTTGTTTTACCCCATTTCTTTATTCTTTTTTTTAGAACTCTTTGGGGGGCAATACTGTCTTTTTTGGCCTTTTGGGTTGTCTTATTTACCGCAGAATATCCAGCCCACTGGCACGCTTTTTTAGTTGAAAATATCCGTTGGGAATATAGAGTAAAACTTTACCTCACTAATATGACAGATGAATATCCACCATTTAGTGGGAAAGCGTGAGGAGATGACGTAAATGAACGAATTGACTTCAAAACGAAACACATGAAATAGAGCAAAAAAGCAACCGTGGCCTAACTTTTGCTTATTTTTGCGAAAAAAGTTGGTTTGCCAAAAATTGGAAACATAGTTCTACCAGAATTTCCGCTGCTTCTCGCACCGATGGAAGATGTTAGTGACCCTCCCTTTAGAGCACTTTGCAAAGAGCAAGGGGCAGACGTAGTTTATACGGAGTTTATCTCAAGCGAAGGTTTAATTAGAGATGCTGCAAAGAGCGTTCAGAAACTAGACATTTATGAAAAGGAACGCCCTGTTGGAATTCAAATTTTTGGCGCTAATCTTGATGCGATGTTGCAATCGGTTGAAATTGTTGAAGCCTCCAACCCTGATATTATTGACATCAATTTTGGTTGCCCTGTTAAAAAAGTGGTTTGCAAAGGAGCTGGAGCAGGAATCCTTAAGGACATACCTTTGATGGTCAAACTTACTGAAGCCATGGTAAAACACACCCAACTCCCTGTAACGGTCAAAACCCGCTTGGGCTGGGATTATGATTCTATCAAAATTGTTGAAGTGGCTGAACGATTACAAGACGTTGGGTGTGCCGCTTTATCCATTCACGGTCGAACCCGAGCACAAATGTATAAGGGAGAAGCCAATTGGCACCCTATTGCCGAGGTAAAAAATAACCCTAGAATGCATATTCCCATTTTTGGTAATGGCGATGTTGACAGCCCCGAAAAAGCCAAGGAAATGCGGGACTCTTTTGGGTTAGACGGAGCGATGATTGGGCGAGGGAGTATTGGTAATCCGTGGTTTTTTAAAGCGGTCAAACAGTTTTTAAAAACAGGGAATCACATAGCACCAGCATCAATAAACCAGCGTGTAGAAACGGCTAGGCGTCATTTAGAAATGGCCATCGCTTGGAAAGGAGAAACCCTTGGAGTACTTGAAACAAGGCGCCACTACAGCAATTATTTTAAAGGAATTCCAAATTTTAAAGCACATAGAACAGCAATGGTGACCGCCAATCATTCGGACGATGTCTTTGCTGTTTTTAAAGAGGTAGAAACTCTAGAAGAAACTCACGCTGCAGGAGCAACATTTTGAACCTTTTTAACCACTCCTCTGCAAGCCCATGCTGCACTAAGGGTTCCTAAGCCCATGAGTGTGAACCATACAATTAGAAGATTTTCAAAACGGTATTCAACAGGATAGGGCAGACTGGTGCCAGGGACATATAGAAAAGGATAAAAGTCTTGAACCAAAACAAGAATACTAGCTGTAACCAACCCTAAAAACCCACCTACTCCACAGATTAGAAGGCCTAGAGTAAAAAAAACATTCCTAAGGGTTGAAGGTGAAAACCCCATTGCAAAAAGTATTCTAAGTTGTTTTTCTTTGTCTAAAATCATCATTATAAGTGCACCAATAACATTGAAAAGAGCAATAATCATGACAAGAGTAAAAATGAAATAAATGGCTAAATGTTCTAGGTTCAACATCCTGTATAATGCTGCATTCTGATCTTTTCTAGAAACAACACTGATGGTTTGAGTAAACATGGGTTGAAGCAACTGTAGGAGTTCTTGCTTGACCACATTAGAATTGACCTTTAAAGCAATTTGAGAAAAAGTATTGGGAGCATAACCCAAAAGGTCTTGAGCAAAAGAAGCATTAGAAAACACATACTGTTGATCCAGTTCTTCAGAAACCTGATAAAGCCCAACAACGAAGGCATTTTTTCTTTTGAAAGGATCTTGATTGAGCAGGGCTTTGTTTTGTTTTTTTGGCACAATGAGTTCTAGAAAAGCATCAAAATCATTTACACCCAAACCAAGTGTGCTGGCAATACCAAAACCAGCAACAATTTGAGGACCCTCCTCCAGCCAATTGCCCAAATAAATAGCCTTTTTTATGGGCAAGACTTCAACATAATTGGAAGTGACCCCTTTTAAGTAGGCCACATGGTTTTTTTCTTGATAGCTTAAAAATACTTTTTCTTCTATTTCTGGAGCAAAATTTTCAATCAGCTCTAAAGCGGCTAATTTTTTATATTGTAAAGAGTCTAACGTAAGTGTTTTACCCTGTTTGGGTTTTATGACAAAATCAGGATAAAAATTATTTGTAAAGGAAATGCCGAAATCCTTTAAACCATCAAAAGCACTAAGGACAATAAATAAAGCCACTGAAGCCAAAATGACAAGGGCAAGGGCAAAACTATTGATGCGATTGATAACGGTTTGTTTGCTTTTTGAAAAAAAATAGCGCAGTGCAATTTTAAATGTGGCATTCATTTTTTTTGCCTTTTTGAAAGAGAATCGGGTTTTTGAATCGGGTTTTCTCCTTCAGATAAGGCCCTTTCTATTCCTTCTATGTAGTCGAGAGAATCATCTAAATAAAAAACTAATTCTGGCACTCGTCTCAGGTCATGCCTTAAGATTTGAGATAAATCGTGCCGAAGTTGCGCTGTGTTTTCTTGAAGATACTTTAGCTGCTCTTTAGAATTTTTGGTGGGAAAAAAACTCACAAACACTTTAGCTTTAGAAAGGTCTACCGCCACACGAACTTTAGAAATGGACACCATAAAATTTGAAGTATCTGCCTGTCTAATTGCTTTTTGAAGTAAGCTAGCAATTTCTTGTTGAAGCAGATTGTTTATTTTTTTTTGTCGCTCGTTTAGGGTTTCTTCCATCTAGTAAAAATAAGGATTATTTGAGGAGCACTAACTAAGATCCAATTATTGAGCAGAAGGAGGCCAAGAAACACGAACCCATTTATATTCTGGATTAAGACGATAACTCCCCAGATGAGGTATGGACCATTCTTTTGGTGTGACAAGAGATAAAAAGACGTTCTCTTTACCTTGGTAGAGGTGGTATGTTTCACCCACTATAGGTTCAAATTTAAAGTGCGCATTATAAACTTTTTGGGTGTCTGCAGCTAAAGAAACAAAAGACTCTATTTTATCTTTGAGCTCTTGCAATTCAGCTTGAAAGTGTTTTGAAACAGATTCAACCCCCTTTTTCTTGAAGTGATCTACGTTGGGCACCTCAATTATAGGACCACTCAATGAACTTGCATAGGGTAACCATTTGGAAATATAGGCTTGTTTTTCTTCGTCCCAAGCCACGTTATCGGGCTTTTTCTTCTTCACTTTTTTTAGCAAATATAAAAACATTTATATGACTCGCTTGTCCTTTTCGATGCTTAAGACATTGGCCTTTGGAGCATCTGGCTTTTTGAGGGTCAAATCAAAAGGAGAATTTATATCTTTAAATAAAATTTTTCAAAAATGGTGAAACGTATTTTTCTAGGAGTTGGATTGGTCTTTTATTTGATGGCATTTTATTTAACGCTTTTTAATGATCCCTACAAGGATTCAGCATTATTTCAGTTGGTGGATGACAACACGTTTAACTTTCTTTATTCTTTTTTATCTGCTGTCGTTTTTGCAGTGGTAGGAACGGGGTTTCTTCTGTTGTTTGGTTTTTGGAATGAAAAGAGAGAATGATAGATAAACAATTATGTAAAAAAGGGTGAAAAAATAAATAGCATAACACCAGCAATAGGGAAAACCATTAAGGCCATGAAACAAAAAAAAATTAAATCGACTCTATTTGATGTATTAGCTATAGTTTTTTCGATTATGATATCCTTTTACATTCAAGAAAAGCTGAATGATTTCGAAAAAGAGCAACTCAAAAACGAAACTTTAGCAGGAGTCCAAAATGACCTTAAGACTGATAAAGCGTTCTTCTTAATGACGTTAGACTTTTTATATCAAAGGGTGCAATTTGCTCAAAACATTCAAAATGGTATAATATCACAAGAAGGAATAAACAGTCTGCTCTTGACATGGGATTTTGGAGGGCAAAACCCAAATTTTAAGTCTCTCATTTCGACCGGAGCACTAGAGTATGTAGAAAACAAGTCTCTTTCCTCAGAACTTAATTATTATTATGAAAACGCCTATGGGGTCTTAGATCGAATAGGTGATATGTATGTTAATTTATTTTACAAGTTTTCAGACTACATGATGTTACATTATCCTATAGAATCAATGCCAGAGATTTCAAGAGAGAAAAAAAATAATTTTTATTTTGCGCCCTACCGATTCAACCCAAATGTACTCACCTCAGCTTTAGACGATTTTCGGTTTAAAAATTATGTGTTCGATATGAAAAGAATTATATATGCCAACATAAAGTTTTATGAAGAGGCTATTGTTCGAATCGAAAAATTAGAGGAGCTCATCAAAGTAGAACTTAGCTTATAGGGTTTAAACAGTATCTCTTTATTTTTTGAGGTAAAAAGGATAGCTTGTAATTATTAAGTGTTTGTCTATATTTGTAGCATTAAAAAGGTCCTATAGCTCAGTTGGTTAGAGTAGCTGACTCATAATCAGTTGGTCCCTGGTTCGAGCCCAGGTGGGACCACCAACAAATAAAGGCGTTAACAGTTATTTTATTGTTTTCGCCTTTTTTATTTGTCCCTATATGTGTCCCCAATATTTCTGTTTACCTAAAAAACTGTATTCATTTTTGATTTAGCTTTGATGTCAGTAAAATCAAGAGATAGAGGCGTTTTATACTAAAATTTATGTGGATGCCTTAATCCCTGCTATTATATAAACCAAAGCACTATGAAAATACATAATGAATACGCAAGATTTATCCAGAACTTTGATTGGAACTACTTTATAACATGTAGAACCCCATATAAGATACATACCAAAACAGTAAGAGATTGGGTTGACAAACTATTTAGTAGATCATATAAGGTTGACAAAGTATTCTTTGTTTCTGAAAGAGATAAAGGAGATTGGAATAATCTACATGTACATATGTTGCTTGATACTAATACTGATATGACTTATAAAGAAGTTAGATATGGATTAGGTAATATATCAGTAGGAGACTATCAACCTGTATACAACAACGAAG
>JADHMP010000018.1:0-19804 GCA_016779985.1 Flavobacteriaceae bacterium | reverse complement strand
CACCTGGGTGACTTCTTCACCCGCTGCAATCAATCGTATCGTGTCGTCGTCTATGCCCTGTTCTACTTCTACCGTTGTGTCTCCATCACTGTCGCCAAGGGTAGATACAGTACTCGATACCGTAAATTCTATTACGTTTGCTCTAGGTTCTCTAAAACTTAAATTCCCTGAAGCTTGTAAGGTGACTGAGCCTCCGTTTTCAATTTGCAAAAGAGTTTGAGTTGTTGTATTCGGTAGGAGTGTAAGTGAAAGTTTTTGATTATCAGTATTAGTAAATACGCCCAAATCCACCTCAGTGGTATTGCTATTCTCTGGGGTCAATTTCAAAATAGTATCGCTTAGTGTAGCTGTAATACTTTGATCATCTGTACTTTGAGTCACTAAGGAACTTAAATCTACAGTAGTGCTAATTGTTGTGTTTTCAGGTAATAATTCTAATACTAATCCGTTTAATCTAGCTGCAATGGTTTGGTCATCAGAAGGGGGGTCAACCGGTTTTGGATCACTTTTAACAATAATTTTTTTCCATTTATCTGGAGTACCGTCATTATCAGTGTCTAAAGCCATGTAAAGCGACCCTCTATCACTATCAGCATAAAGCATAACCGAGGGGTTGTCTTTCATAATCGTAGTAGTTGGTGGTCCGCTTCCCATCAAAACCTCCTTTAGGCTTTCTTTTCCATTTTCTGAAGGAGGAAAAGCTTCAAATTCCATGTCTATGCTTGGGTCTGAGACACCAATTTCAGTAATACTACTTCTAATATTGGCATTGACTGGCATCCATAGTTTATCATTGTCGTTCCAGGCAAATAATATGTTGCTGTCTTCGTTATAAAAAAGAGTCCCTGATCTTGGGGTAACAGGAAAAGAGGTGTGCACTTCTTCTCCAGTTGAATTCCATCTTTTAATGTTCAATTTTTTACCAGTAAGTGGATCAATATCTTGAAAAAAATATTGAATCATCCCTATGTCTGTATTGAAAATAACTAGTCCTTCTGGACTTTCTTGACTGAATGCCTCATCCCTTTCTGCAGTGGTCATTCTTGGTACCAGTAAAGCTTTATCTTTACTTTCTAATTCGAGTAGTGCATAGGGAGAGATTTTTGTTTTATTTTCTCCAATTTTTACCTGTCCATAAGTGTATAATCCAGTAAATAAAAAGAGAAAAAGTAAAAGAAGTCGGGAAATATAGTGATAAATAGTTATAATTTTCATGGGGTTTATAATAGGAGCTTATTTTAATTTAATAGTAGGTGTTAGTACTCATTCATCTTTCAGAATTTTGAACATTTTTTAGCTATAGTGTTTCTTTCGATTGTATTATTTTAGTTGGTTTAAGGTGTTCACTCCATAGTATTGAAGATTTTTTATTTTGTCTATCAGATAGTTTTGTCTCTAGGAAACTAATCTTAGGATGCTGAAGTGACAGAATTTGAGGTGAAAGACTGTATTTGCTATCAGCCATAATTATAATTTCCTAGATTGGGTAACTAATAGTAAAAAATCGTTAACCATTAATAACCTTTATCAGAATTGGATACAAAACATGATATGCAACACTGATTTTTTTTTCAACTGGGTTTTAAAGAACGATACATAGGTTTCTAGAGACATTTATATTTTGGAGTAGATGATTTTTAGCAACGAATGTAATTGAAATTAGAGAAGAAGTCATAAAAGGATATTAAATTAAACCGAATGGTAAATTTGATGTAATTTTCGGTTTTTAAAATGGGGTACCTGCAAATCTTAAAGTTTAAGAAAAATCCTACATGTTTTTCCCAGCTAGATTAAAGTATTAATTATTGATCACTTATAGTGTTAATGTGCAAAAAATAAAGTCGATTAATTTGTGTCCAATTTTTTATTAATACCAGTCCTTTTTTGGGTTTAAATATTTAAAAATTCAATAGCCAAGCGGGCAAAATGCTTAGTTTTGTACTAGACTCATAACATCATGACGCTCTCTATAGTTATTCCATTGCTCAATGAAGCCGAATCACTCCCTCTACTTCACGAGTGGATTATTAAAGCCTTGGAACAAGAAACGTATGAATATGAAGTTCTTTATATCGATGATGGTAGTACAGATAATTCGTGGAATATAATTTCTGAGTTAGCCGAAGCACATCCTGAAGTAAAAGGGATTTCCTTTACTCGAAATTATGGAAAATCCCAAGCTTTACATGCAGGGTTTAGTGCGGCACAAGGCAACTACGTTGCTACTTTAGATGCTGATCTACAAGATTCTCCTGAAGAAATACAAAAAATGATGGATCGTTTGACAGAAGAACAATTAGACCTCATCTCAGGATGGAAAAAAGTGCGCCATGATGCAGTTTTATCTAAAAATATACCTTCTAAAATTTTCAATTGGGCTGCTCGTAAAGTATCTAAAATTCCACTGCATGACTTCAATTGTGGCATTAAACTCTATCGAAGCAGTGTAGTGAAAAGTATTGATTTACAAGGTGATATGCATCGTTATATTCCTGTTTTGGCTGCTCAACAAGGGTTTTCAAAAATTGGTGAACAAGTAGTGCAACATCAAGCACGTCAATTCGGTAAAACTAAATTTGGTTCTGAACGCTTTTTTAAGGGATTTCTAGATCTAATTACCCTTTGGTTTTTAAATGCCTTCGGAAAAAGACCCATGCATTTTTTTGGTCTTTGGGGCACTCTGATGCTTTTAGGTGGCTTTTTGTTTACACTCTATTTGGGTATTGATAAACTTTTTTTAGCCACGACAGGCAGATTGATCACTCAGCGACCTGAATTTTACATTGCATTAATATGTGTCGTTTTAGGAAGCCAGTTGTTTATCGCAGGATTTTTAGGAGAGTTAATCTTAAGACAAAATAATAAGACTCCAAGATATATTATTAGCAAAAAAACCAACTCTTATGATTGAAAGAAAAATTGAGCAATGGCTTCAAGCCCCATTTGATAAAACTACTCAAGACGCGGTTAGAGAATTGCACAAAGACAAGACCCTTCTTGAGGATGCCTTTTATAAAGATCTTTCCTTTGGAACTGGTGGGATGCGAGGTATCATGGGTGTGGGTACCAACAGAATAAATGCCTATACCTTAGGTAAAAGCACACAAGGACTGTGTTATTACCTAAAAAAAAAATACCCTAATGAACCCATCAGTGCCGTAGTTGCTCATGATTGTCGAAACAACAGCAAAACTCTAGCAAAAACAGTTGCTGATGTGTTTACTGCAAACCACATTCAATGCTATCTCTTTTCTGATTTACGTCCAACACCTGAACTTTCCTTTGCTGTACGCCATCTGAAGGCAAATTGTGGTATAGTGTTAACAGCCTCTCATAATCCACCAAAGTATAATGGATATAAAGTGTATTCAAAAGACGGAGGGCAGCTAGTCCCGCCTGAGGAGGGGCAGATTATAGATCATATTAATAGCACCCGTTTTGAAGACATTCGATTTGAGGGACAAAAAAAACTGCTTACTTACATTGATCGTGAAGTAGATGCTGCGTATCATCAAAGTGTTTTAGAATCAGCAAACTTTAGCACCAAGCAAAATAAAAAATTTCACCTAGTATTCACCCCGCTTCACGGCACAGCGATAATGGCGTTGCCTAAGGTATTATTAAAAGCCAATTATCAACACGTTAGTCTTGTTGAAACTCAGGCCAAACCTGATGGAAATTTTCCAACGGTAGAATCACCAAACCCTGAAGAACCCGAGGCCCTTGCTGAAGCCTTAGAAATGGCAAAAAAAAATAATGCCGATATGGTTATCGGTACCGACCCTGACGCTGATCGTTTCGGTGTTGCCGTTCCCGACCAAGATGGAAATTGGCAATTGCTTAACGGTAATCAAACCATGGCAGTCTTGACAGAATTTCTTCTTCAGAAACATAAAAAAGAAAATACTCTTCATGATAAACAGTTTATCGCGAGTACTATTGTATCCAGTCCATTAATTGAAAAAATTGCTGCCTATTATGGCATACAATATAAAAGCTGTCTGACTGGGTTTAAATGGATTGCAGCACTCATAAATGAGCATCCTGAACTGAAGTTTATTGGAGGAGGTGAAGAGAGCTTTGGCTATTTGGTGGGTACTCAAGTCCGTGATAAAGATGCTATTTCCGCTTCACTGTTAGCCTGTGAAATAGGGCTGGTAGCTAAAGAAGAGGGAAAAAGTTTTTGGCAGTTGCTCTTAGCATGCTATCAAAAATATGGATTCTATTATGAGCGATTATTTTCTCTAACCAAAGAAGGGAAATCAGGCACTCAGGCTATTGCCAAGATGATGGCTTTTTATAGAAACAATCCCCCAAATAAAATTGCTGGTATAGACCTAGTCTCCATAGAAGATTATTTAAGAAAAGAAAAACTTGAGATCAAAACGCAGAGTAAAGAGACTCTGTCTCTACCTAAAGCCGATGTGCTGATATTCAATTTGGAAGATCAGTCACGAATTGCACTTCGCCCAAGTGGTACCGAACCTAAAATTAAATTTTATTTTAGTGTCAATACACCCTATCTAGAAAATGTTTCTTTTGAACAGCAAAAGATAGCTCTTCACAAAAAGACAGAAAGTCTAATGAAAAGTTTTAATGATTATGATGCGTGATTTTAGAAAAATCATGCGTTTTGGTTGGGCTTATCGAGGATTTGCTCTGCTAAATATAGTATTCAATATTCTATATGCACTGTTTAGTGCACTGTCATTTGTGTCTCTTATTCCCATGCTCAATGTATTATTTAAAACCACTGAGCCCATTATCCAAAAACCTGATTATAAGGGTATAGCGTCATTAGAATCCTTTTTGAAGGGAAATATGAACTACCATCTCAATAACTTGTTAGCTGAAAACATTGAAAAAACACTTTTGTTAGTTATTGGGCTTGTTTTGGTATTGTTTTTTTTAAAAAACCTCTCCAACTATTTTGCGTTGTTTTTCATCACTTATTTCAGAAATGGTATCCTTCGTGATTTACGCAATGCCCTCTATAAAAAAATCATTGAATTGCCTATTGGTTATTTTTCTGAAAAACGAAAAGGTGATTTAATGGCCAGAATGACCTCTGATGTGACAGAAATTCAAACATCATTTTTAGCTGTGTTGGAACTTTTAGTCAGAGAGCCACTCACCATTCTATTTACCCTAGGGTTTATGCTCTCTTTTAGTGTGAAGTTGACTTTTTTTGTGCTGCTTTTTATTCCAATATCAGGAATAATAATATCGCTATTGGGGAAAAAACTTAAAAAACATGCCCTAAGGGTGCAAGAAGAACAAGCTCAATTCTTAAATGCTATAGAAGAAACAGTGAATGGTCAAAAAATTATTAAAACTTTCTCCGCTGGTGAACTCTTTAAAAACAAATTTGAAATGACCACTCAGCGCTTTTTTACCCTTTCTAATCGGTTGCTTAATAGGGTTAATTTGGCCTCACCTGCCAGTGAGTTTCTTGGCATTTGTGTGATTGGCGTTCTCTTGTGGTTTGGTGGTCGAATGGTGCTTTTAGAAAACAGTTTAACAGGACCAGAATTTATCGTTTATATGGGATTGGCCTATAATATTCTTACTCCCGCTAAATCCATCAGTAAAGCGGGATACAGCATTCAAAAAGGGAATGCTGCAGCCCAACGTATTTTAGCTATTCTCACCGCAGAAAATTCAGTACAAGAAGCACCAGATGCAAAAATTAAAAAGCAATTTAAAACTGCTATTCAATTTGATCAGGTGTCGTTTAGTTATGAAAAAGAAAAGGTATTAGACACCCTTTCTTTTCGTCTTGAAAAAGGTACTTCTCTTGCTCTTGTTGGGTCTTCAGGTGCTGGAAAAACGACTATTGCCAATCTATTGTGTAGGTTTTATGATGTGGATACTGGAAGCATTTCCATTGATGGTGTTCCACTACAAAATATCAAAAAATCATCTCTCTATGACCTTATAAGTGTAGTGACACAAGAAGTTATTTTATTTAATGACACCGTGGCGAATAATTTATTGTTGGGCAATCCAAAGGCTACCAAAAAAGATCTTATTGAAGCTGCCAAAGCGGCTCACGCTCACGAATTTATAACGAAGCTTCCAAAAGGGTATGAAACACTAATCGGAGAAAACGGAAATAAATTGTCTGGAGGTCAAAAACAACGTCTTACAATTGCTCGTGCACTCATTAAAGATCCTCAGATATTGATTCTAGATGAAGCAACTGCTGCACTTGACTCTGCCTCAGAACAATTGGTGCAGCAAGCCCTCGAGAAATTAATGGATCAACGCTCTGTACTCATTATTGCTCATCGCCTTTCTACTATCAAAAAAGCTACATCCATTGCAGTTATTGAAGAAGGAAAATTGATTGAATTAGGAAATCATGCAGAGTTGATGAAAAATAATTTAGGTTATAAAAAACTGGTAAGTCTTCAATCTTAAGGCTCGAATTAAACCTTTTCATTAAATGAAGGTCAAAAAATAAAAAAAATTGGAGACTGAACAATCACAGTTTATAAGCTCTTTACAAAATAAGGAAACTAAAGAGGTTGCCTTCAAAAAACTAGTTTCTCTTTACAAAGAAAGGTTGTATTGGCACATTAGAAAAATTGTGATCGATCACGAAGATGCCAATGATGTGGTTCAAAATAGTTTTATTAAAGTTTATTTGAATCTCAATAAATTTAAAGGACAAAGTTCTATTTATACTTGGATGTATCGAATTGCTACTAATGAATCATTGAGTTTCATTCAAAAAAAAGCCTCTAAATTGGGATTGACTAATGGAAGTTGGATTGAGGCTAAAGCTGCCGGATTGGTTGCTGATTCATATTTTGATGGTGACAAGGCAGATTTACTTTTACAAAAAGCCATTGCAAGGCTTCCTGAAAAACAACGTCTCGTTTTTAATATGAAATATTTTGACGAAATGAAGTATGAAACCTTATCTGAAATATTGAATACCTCCGTTGGGGCATTAAAAGCCTCTTATCACCACGCTACTCAAAAAATTAAAAAATATATCAGTGATGAAAATCAATAAAAAAAATCCCTTCAAGGTTCCGCCCAATTATTTTAACGACATGGAGGTTTCCCTTTTTAAAAGCACCCTTGACAAACCCCTTTCGCCCTTTGAAGTTCCTGAAGATTATTTTGATACACTTGAAAAAGAAGTATTTCAAAAAACAATGAAGGATAAAAAAGGGGTGAAAAAAATAAGTTTTTATGCATTTGCAGCACTTTTCATTTTTTTTATTTTGAGTGTATATTGGATACAATACACCTCAACATTGAATACCCTTGAGGAGGAAATTGAATGGGTTATTTTTGAAGAAATGAACTCCTATGATTTAGCCACAACAATGGATTCCAACTTTTCATCAACTGCTTTTGAAAACCTTGAAGAAGTTGATCTAGATTATCTAGATTATATCTTAGATTTTAACGAAACTATTGCTTATGAAAACCTTACTGATTAATCCTTTATTCATTTTTATTTTTTTACTGTCAGTCACCCTATCAGCTCAAGCTAGGGGTCGGAGTTTTGAAAGAATCAAAGCCCATAAAATGACCTATATAGTTGAAAACAGCTCACTAAGTCCAGAAGAAGAAACCCTATTTTGGGAAATTTTTGGAGCTTCTGAGGATACTCTCTATAAGATAATCTACAGAAAAAAGAAAGCGATAAAAAGCCATTTAAAAGAAAATTGTTCTTCACTTACTTCTGAAGAAATTAAAGCAAAAATTGAAAGGCTTGACCAACTCGAAAATGAAAAAGTTCAGGCTATAATTAACCGAAATAAAGCTTTGCTTAACAAACTTCCCTCAAAGAAAGTATTGGAAATACTCACCGCTTCTGATCAGTTCTCAAAAGAAATGTATCACCGAAGAAAAAAAGGGGACAAAAGTGAAGAAAGGAAAAACTCAAATTAGGCAGGCTATGCGTTGCTGATGAAAATCTACAAGAACATTGCTTCAGGTATCGTTTTAGGTCTTGAACGAACTTTAGAACAAAAACAACCGGCCAGAATTGTTTTACCACAACTTTTTAAAATGAACCGACAGTGGGGGTCAAGAGACAGAAAGCTTGTGGGGAGAATATTCTTCGATATATTACGGTGTAAAGCACTTTATAGTTACGCTGGAGAAATCTCAGATGAAAACACAACCTATTACTGGGAACTTATTGGGGTTTGGTGTGTGGTAAATAACACCATTCTGCCCACTTGGGAGGAGTTCACTTTGATTAATACAAAACGAACCCTTGCTCGTTTGGAGACGCAACTCCACCCTGCTTTAAAAGAAAGTTTTCCTGCGTGGATTAATCGTTTAGGGGAAAAGGCACTAGGACAAAAGTTGTGGCATAAGGAGATGGAAGCATTGAACAATGCTGCATTATTAGTTCTCCGTGTAAATCGATTAAAAATTACGCCTGAAAAATTAAAAGAAACCCTTTTTGAGCAGTATGAAATTATCGCTCAATTGGTTGATGGTTATCCAGATGCCTTGGTGTTAGAAAAACATATAAATCTCCAGACTTTTTCTCTTTATAAAAAGGGGTATTTTGAAATTCAAGATGCCAATTCCCAAAGAGTAGCCTCCTTTTCAAAAGTGTTGCCAGGTCAAAAAGTGTTAGATATTTGTGCTGGTTCAGGAGGAAAAGCACTTCATTTGGCCACTTGTATGCTAAACAAAGGCACTTTAATTGCCACTGATTTAAGAATAAAAAAACTTGATCAACTAAAGATAAGGGCTAAAAGAAATGGTGTGCAAATCATCAAAACTGTTCAAAATCAATCCCTTTCAGAAAACAAACACCAAAGTTTTGATGTTGTGCTTGTTGATGCTCCTTGCAGCGGAACTGGAACAATTAGAAGAAGGCCTGAAATCAAATGGCAACTTTCAGAAACTGCTCTGAGTCAGTTTCAAGATCAACAATCAGAACTATTACAAAATAGTGCCCTTTTTACAAAACCTATGGGAAAATTAGTCTATGTGACTTGTTCTATTTTGAAGGAAGAAAATCAAGATCAAATAAGCTCCTTTCTCACCTCACCCATGGGGCAAAACTTTGACCTTGAAAAAGAAAATTCTCTTTTGTCTCACCAAACTGGGTTTGACGGTTTTTATATGGCTTGCTTAAAAAGAAAAAGAAATTCTTGATTTTTTCTCTTTACTTTTACATCACAACTGTTTTAAACCCTTGTGGATAAACAGAAGATAACTTACCACATTGAGATACATTTAACCTCATGATTTGTGGATTGAAAAATTTATTTTTGTGTTTTAATCATTCCTAATTCCATGATTCATTTTTTTGGTGACGTAAAATCTAAGATTTATGTTGTTCAAAGTAAATCCTCGTTTTCATCAATCGACTATAAAAAACTGAATTGGCTTTTTGATGGAGCGCCTTTCATCAATTCGTCAACCCTTTCTGGTATTTATTTAGGCCCCCACGCGAGCATGATTAGTCCTTGGTCGACAAATGCAGTTGAAATCACTCAAAATATGGGCATTTTGGGCATCGTTCGCATAGAAGAATTTCGAGCAAAACGGAGTGTTGCTTCCTTTGATCCTATGTTGCTCTCCATTTATGAAGAACTCAATCAAACGGTGTTTGAGTCAGCAATTGTTCCTGAAGATATTAGAGCTATTCAAGATATTGAAGCTTATAATCAAGAAGAAGGACTTGCTTTGAATCAAGAAGAAATAGACTATTTACATTCATTGTCTAAAGCTTTAGACAGACCCCTGACCGATTCAGAGGTATTTGGATTTTCTCAGGTAAACTCAGAGCATTGTAGACACAAAATTTTTAATGGAAAATTTATTATAGACGGAAAAGAAAAGGAAAGCAGTTTATTTCAATTGATTAAAAAAACAGCCAAACTCAATCCAAATAGTATTGTCTCTGCCTATAAAGACAATGTGGCGTTTATGGATGGGCCTAAAATAAAACAGTTTGCTCCCTCTACACCAACTGAAGCCAGTGCTTATGAAGAAAAAGAGGTGGATAGCATCATTTCCTTAAAAGCCGAAACACACAATTTTCCTACTACAGTAGAGCCCTTCAATGGGGCGGCCACAGGATCTGGAGGAGAAATAAGAGATCGTTTAGCAGGGGGGCAAGGCTCTCTACCCTATGCAGGAACAGCTGTTTATATGACTCCCTATTCGAGGCTTGCTAAAAATAATCCATGGGAAGATAGCTTTCCTAAACGCCCTTGGCTCTATCAAACTCCAAAAGATCTTCTGATTAAGGCCTCTAATGGAGCCTCTGATTTTGGCAATAAATTTGGTCAACCCCTTATCAATGGTTCCTTATTGACATTTGAACATCAAGAACAAAAAATGCAATTGGGCTATGATAAAGTAATTATGTTAGCAGGAGGCGTGGGAGCAGGAATAAAAGATCAAGCCTTGAAGAAAAAGCCTAAAAAAGATGATTTAATTGTTCTCTTAGGGGGAGATAACTATCGCATTGGAATGGGAGGAGCAGCTGTATCTTCTGCCAACACTGGTTCATTTGAAAATACCATTGAACTCAATGCTGTTCAGCGGTCTAACCCTGAAATGCAGAAACGGGTGGCTAACACGATAAGAGCCTTAGTTGAAACAGGCAACAACCCCATTGTGTCCATCCACGACCATGGAGCCGGTGGACACCTCAATTGTTTTTCAGAATTGGTTGAAGAAAACGGTGGTACAATTTCATTAGAAAATCTTCCGATAGGAGATCCTACCTTATCAGCCAAAGAAATAATTGGAAATGAGTCACAAGAACGAATGGGACTCATCATTGCCCCAGAAGACCTTCCTCTGATTGAAAAAATTGCTGCTCGTGAAAGAGCACCATTATATGTTGTAGGCACAGTGAGAGATGATCAACAATTTACAATCGTTGACAACAAAAAAAATCTCAAACCAATCGATTTAAGTTTAGATGCTTTTTTTGGTAGCGCCCCCACAACGATAATGTCAGATAAGACCTATTCGATTGAATTTAGTCCCATTGACTATGATCTGAATCAAATAAGCAATTATTTAGAGAAAGTGCTTCAAATTGAGTCTGTTGCATGTAAAGACTGGCTCACCAATAAAGTAGACCGTTGCGTTACTGGAAGAGTAGCCCAACAACAAACCGTAGGCAGTTTACAATTACCCCTGAGTAATTGTGGGGTAATTGCCTTAGACTTTAAAAGTCATAAGGGAATTGCAACCGCTTTAGGGCATGCTCCTATTGTGGCACTTATTGATGCTGGAAAAGGAAGTCAGTTAGCAATTGCAGAAAGTTTAACCAATTTGATTTGGGCCCCCCTTGAAGACGGTCTAGCCTCTGTGAGTCTTTCAGCCAATTGGATGTGGCCGTGCAACAATCCAGGAGAAGATGCACGACTTTATCAAGCCGTTGAAGCCTGCTCCGATTTTGCTATCGCCTTGGGAATCAATATTCCAACTGGAAAAGATTCTCTCTCAATGAAACAGCAATATACTGACACCACTGTCATTGCTCCTGGTACTGTTATTATTTCAGCTGCGGGGGTGTGCTCAGACATTAGAAAAATAATTACTCCCGCAATAGACCAGGACGGAGGCGCACTATTTTATATTGATCTATCTAGGGAAGGTCTAGTTATTGGGGGAACTGCTTTTGCCCAAACACAAAGTAAAATTGGAAATAAAGCAGCTGGAATTAACGACCCTATTTACTTTAAAAAGGTTTTTGAATTCATCCAAAACCTAATTAAAGAAAAAGAAATTACTGCGGGTCATGACATTTCTTCTGGAGGAATGCTAGTGACTTTATTGGAAATGGCTTTCCCAAATCCAAATATATCCTTAACTCTTGATCTAAGAGTTATTGATTGTCTGGATGATGTTCATTTATTTTTTACAGAAAATTCAGGACTTATTATTCAATCAAAAATGGCTTTGGATGAGCTGGCAAAAAGGAATGGAATCAATTGTTTGAAAATCGGAGATGTAACTCATGGGAAAACCATGAACGTTTCCACTTCGAACGGAAACTACCTATTTGACATTCCTAAACATAGAGACTTTTGGTATTCAACTTCTACTCTTTTAGATGCTCAACAAACAAATGGTGATTTAGCCCAACAACGATTGCAAAACTATGCTAAACAACCCTTGAAATTTAAATTTCCATCTTCTTTTACAGGACGACTAGCCTCGGCAGTTAAGCATCCAAAGATTAAAGCAGCGGTTATTCGAGAACAAGGAAGCAACTCTGAAAGAGAAATGTCCAATGCACTGCATTTAGCCGGCTTTGAAGTGGTTGATGTCCATATGACAGACCTAATAACAGGGCGGACAGACTTAGAGGATTTTCATTTTTTAGCCGCTGTTGGTGGTTTTTCAAACTCAGATGTACTCGGTTCAGCCAAAGGTTGGGCTGGATCATTTAAGTTTAATGAAAAGGCGAGGACTAGTTTGGAAGCTTTTTTCAAAAGAAAGGATACGCTTTCTCTTGGGGTTTGTAATGGCTGTCAATTGTTTATTAGCCTAGGATTACTTACTCCTGAAGATGAAGAAAAACCTACAATGAATCACAACAATTCCAAAAAATTTGAATGTCAATTTACTGCTGTAACTATAAACGATTCTCCAGCAATTATGCTAAAAAACTTAGTCGGAACCACCCTTGGAATTTGGGCAGCTCATGGGGAGGGAAAATTTGTTTTCCCCTATAAAGAGAGTGAATATTATATACCTGCAAAATATCATCACTCTTCTTATCCTGCTAATCCCAACGGCTCGCATTATAATGCCGCCATGTTGACTTCTAAAGATGGTCGCCATTTGGTTATGATGCCACACCTAGAACGTTCTACTTTTCCATGGAATTGGGCACATTATCCATCAGATCAAAATGATGAGGTAAGCCCTTGGATGCTTGCTTTTGAAAGTGCTTTTTCTTGGTTAGCGAGTAAGCATTAAGTATTTGTTTTTAAAATTTGCTATTTTGCATAAAATAAAACAAACATGACACCAACTCGATTATTTGATTTCATTGCTTTCAAACTTGAAAACCAACCTTTGGAAAGTGCTTTTGCAACGAAATATAATGGTATTTGGGAACGAGAATCAACCTCTTCTTTTTATGACAAAACAATTGCAATCAGTAAGGCCCTTTTAGAACTTGGGGTGAAACCTGATGATAAAATTGCGATGATTTCTTCCAACAATAGAACGGAGTGGTGTGTAACCGATTGTGGAATATTAAGAGTTGGAGCAATAAATGTTCCCATCTATCCTACCATTTCTGCCACCGACTATGAATATATATTGAAACATTCTGAAAGTAAATATTGTTTTGTTTCAGACCAAGAAGTATTTGATAAAATAAAATCAATTCAAGATCAAGTACCCAACTTGAAAAAAATATACAGCTATGATATACTGAAGGATTGCGCTCATTGGAGTGAATTGCTTGAATTAGGCGCCTCTATAAACAACGAAGAAGAAGTGATGGCTGTTGCAGAAAAGGTTAAGCCCACTGACTTAGCAACAATAATTTATACCTCCGGAACTACGGGCACCCCAAAAGGAGTCATGTTAAGCCACCATAATATTGTGTCAAATGTTATTTCAGGCTCGAAAAGACTTCCATTAATTCCTACAAAATCAAAAGCGCTCAGCTTTTTGCCTTTATGCCATGTCTTTGAGCGAGTTTTACTCTACATCTATATACATAATAGTATTTCAATTTATTTTGCGGAATCCCTTGAAACTATTGGTGATAATATTAAAGAAGTAAAGCCAAACACAATGGCTGCTGTTCCACGATTGCTTGAAAAAGTGTACGATAAAATCTATGCTAAGGGAGAAGAGTTATCTGGAATTAAACAAAAATTATTTTATTGGGCAGTAAACATTGGTTTGCAATATGAACCCTATCAGCAAAATGGTTTTTGGTATGAATTCAAATTAAAAATTGCCAGAAAACTAATATTGTCTAAATGGAAGGAAGCCTTAGGAGGAAATTTAGAAATCATAGTTTCAGGAAGTGCTGCTTTGCAAGTTAGGCTTGCAAAGATTTTTACAGCTGCAGAAATGACTTTGGTGGAAGGCTATGGTCTGACCGAAACCTCACCAATCATTTCAGTTGGTGATATGAGAAATAAAAACCTCAAGATGGGAACGGTAGGCAAAATTATTGAGGGGGTTGAAGTAAAGATAGCTGATGATGGTGAAATTCTTTGTAAAGGACCCAACGTGATGTTAGGCTACTACAAACAACCTGAACTCACTAAAGAAGTGATGAGCGGAGACTTTTTCCACACTGGAGATATTGGTGAAATAGATACCGATGGTTTTTTGAAAATTACTGATAGAAAAAAAGAAATGTTTAAAACATCTGGAGGAAAATATATAGCTCCACAGGTGGTTGAAAATCAAATGAAACAGTCTTTGTTTATTGAGCAAATTATGGTTGTAGGAGAGGGTCAAAAAATGGCTGCTGCAATCATTCAACCTAATTTTCAATTTCTTGAAGCCTGGCAAAAAGAAGAGGGTATAGATTCCAATAGTTCTAAGCAGGAATTAATCAAAAATGAAAAATTGTTAGCTGCTATAGACAAAGAAATAGAGGAACATAACCAAAGGTTTGCAAAATGGGAACAAATCAAAGCTTTTGCCTTAACTCCAGATGAATGGACTGTTAATTCAGGACATCTTACACCAACAATGAAGCTAAAAAGAAAAGTGATTGCTGAAAAATATAAGCAACTCATTGCTAATCTATACGCTTAAAAAATTTTATATTAAAATACCGTACTTTTTTGTTTTTATTATGCACGCATAATATAATTTTCTTATTTTTGAATATATGAAGCATGAAACTTTAGACGCTACCCTTCGAGCTGCTTGGCAAACGGTTAGTAAAATGTATAATAAAGAGGCACAAAAATTTAACTCTACAATGGCAATGGGTTTTGCCTTATTGAGCATTGCCCCAGAAGGAACACCTTCTACAGCCTTGGGACCAAAAATGGGTATGGAAAGCACAAGCTTATCAAGGCTTTTAAAAACTATGGAAACAAGAGAATTAATTCATAGAACACCCAATCCAGAGGATGGTAGAAGTGTACTCATTCATCTTACTCCTTTTGGAGTGCAAAAAAGAGAAGATTCTAAAGCAGTAGTACTAAAGTTTGATCAACTGCTTCGTGAAAATATTGCACCCTCAAAAATTGAAACTTTTTTTGAAGTGTCACGACACATTATTAAAACAGCTCAAGAATTTAAATATTATTAATCCCTTAGGTAAATAAATAATCATGGAAACAAAAGCAATCAGCACCAACCAAGGAGGAACCTTTATCCTCAACACGACTGACCCCCAAGATATTTTCTGCCCTGAAGATTTCTCTGAGGAACAACAAATGATGAAAGAATCAGTAATTGATTTTGTAGATCGAGAAATTTGGCCTCAAAAAGCTAGATTTGAAAAAAAAGACTACGCTTTTACAGAAGCTTTGATGAAGCAAGCTGGTGAGTTTGGATTTTTATCTATTGGAATTCCTGAAATGTACGGAGGGCTTGGAATGGATTTTGTTTCAAGCATGTTAGTTTGTGACTATATTTCAGGCGCTACTGGATCATTTTCTACAGCCTTTGGTGCTCACACTGGCATTGGTACCTTGCCCATTTTATTGTATGGTACTGAGGAGCACAAAAAATATTATGTCCCTAAACTAGCCAGCGGTGAATGGATTGGAGCGTATTGCTTGACAGAGCCAGGAGCAGGATCTGATGCTAATTCAGGAAAAACCAAAGCAGTACTTTCTGAGGATGGCTCACATTATAAAATTACTGGGCAAAAAATGTGGATTTCAAATGCTGGTTATGCAGATGTATTTACTGTATTTGCTAGAATTGAAGATGACAAAAACATTACAGGATTCATAGTGCCTAATGATCCTGAAAATGGTATCACACTTGGCGAAGAGGAACACAAACTAGGAATTCATTCCTCCTCAACTCGTCAGGTATTTTTCAATGAAACAAAAGTACCCGTGAAGGACATGTTAGCCAAACGCGGAGAGGGTTTTAAAATTGCCATAAATGCTTTGAATGTGGGTCGAATTAAGTTAGGCGTTGCTTGTTTAGAGGCTCAAAGGAGAACTTTATCCTTTGCAGTACAATATGCAAATGATCGTGTTCAATTCAAAACACCGATTGCACAATTTGGGGCAATCAAAGAAAAAATTGCCCGCATGGCAACTGCTTGTTATGCTGGCGAATCTGCTTGCTATAGGGCAGCTCACAATATAGATCAGGCAATACACCATAATGAATCTCAGGGTATGCCGCTTCATGAAGCAGAACTGAAAGCATTTGAAGAATTTGCTATCGAAAGTTCAATTATAAAAGTGTCGTGCTCAGAAGCAGTTCAACAATGTGCGGATGACGGTATTCAAATTTTAGGAGGAATGGGATTTTCTGCTGACACCCCAATAGAATCTGCTTGGCGTGATGCTCGCATTGGCAGAATCTATGAGGGGACTAACGAAATCAATAGCATGCTTGCTGTGGGGATGCTAATGAAAAAGGGACTAAAAGGCCATTTACCTCTTATGGAAGCCATGATGCGAGCTGCGGCTTATATGGGAAATACGACGGAAGGCTTCTATCAGGGAGAGTTATTATCACAAGAACTTGATCTAATTAAAAACGCTAAAGCAGTATTTTTGACATTGCTCGGTAATGCTATGCAAATTTATGATAAAGAGCTAGAAAACCAACAACAGCTTCTTCTTGCCTTGTCATCTATATTGATTGAAATTTATATGGGAGAATCTACCCTGTTAAGAACACTCAAAATCAAATCTAATAAAGAGATAAAAAAAACAGCTGTGATAGCAATGGCACAGTTACAAATTATTCATGCAACTGATTGTATCCGCAATGAATCAAAAAAGATTTTAGCAGCTCTTTATCAGGATGAAAAACAAAAAAAACTAAATAAAGTAGTAGAAGAAAAATTAGCTTATTCAGAGTTGCCCAATAGCTTTGTACTCAAGACAACCATAGCTGATGACGTGATTGCTGCAAATCGGTATTGTTTCTAATAATAATTATCAATGCTAATTCTACGATAATCACCGCGTTTATTTCTTAAATAAGGGCTAAAATCAAAGGTCAGAAATAACTCAATAGTACTAGGTGAATAGACATTTATATTAGTTGGGTTTTGGAAAGGAAAATTATAGAGCGCCCCAAATTCAAAATTTTCATAGGCTAACGCTACCGAAAGTCCAACATTTGTAAAACCAAAACTATCTGTTTTCTTGAATTGTTGATTCACTCCCACAGAGAACTCTCCAAATTGAGCTTCTTGAGAGACATAAACATCAATAAACTCGCCCATTTTTGAAATATTTACAAATGACATTATTGTTGAATACCTGGGTAAAATAGAACGGTCAAAAGGGTTAATATCAAATTCATAAGCCCCTTGCACAGCCATTCTGATGGGTAGTTTTACATCATAATTTTCTTTATTGAATGATATATTGGGTTGATTGAGGTGTTTTAAACTAAATCCGATAAGAAAGTCATTTGAATGAACTAAAAGAGAAGCTCCTAAATCCATATAATTGGAATTACCTATTTGACTCGATAAGGGATCATTTGATTCAGTTTGCAAATACCCCGACACCAAAGACAACTGATCTTCATAAATTAATTTATTTCTATCTACTCTTGAATTTCCGACTCCTAAGGTAATTGAAGGCAGAAAATACAATTCATTGTCTAATTGCACTTTATAAATGTAATTTAAAGAGGGTTTAGTATTCACTAACCCAGTATTATCCATTGTTAATGAATAAATATCAAAGCCTATACTAAAGTTGTTTTGGTCAAATGAAATGGCACCGAAAAAGTATTTACTTTCAATAGTGTTGTTATACACTAAGTTCGCCGTATTATAAAGCACTCCTGTTTTGTTGATATTATTCATTCCATAAGCACTTGGATTTACCTTTTGCATAAAACGAGAATGACTAATGATAATATCTTCTTGCGCCTTTCCAAAAGAAAAAGCTAGCACTATCAATGCTGTAATTATAGTCTTTTTTATCATTGCAATAATATAAAGGTACCGTCTCTAAATACGGGTTCGTCATCAAAAGTCACTGCTGTAACGGTAAAAATATAGTATGGGGTAACGAGTGATTCTGGAGGTCCTTCCCATCCTCTAAGTGAAATTCCATTTTGACTTGGATCATTTCCTTCAGCTCCAACCTCTTCATAAACCAGACCGCCTTGTGCGTCATATACTCTCAATGTAATTTCTTTCAATCCATTAAATACTGGACGGAAGGTGTCATTGACCTCATCTCCATTTGGAGTAAACACGTTAGGTGTTAAAATGCTATAGCCTTTACCAACTTTTATTTTCTTAGACAACTCTTCTAAACAACCTAGATCATTATAAATTCGAAGGGTTGGGAAATAAGTTCCAGAAATAGCGTATTCATGAATAATAGGTTGTGGACTGTTACGCTCTAAAAGTTCACTTTGGGTTCCATCTCCAAAGATAAATTCAAAGGTGTCATATTCACCTTCAGAAAGATCACTAAATGTGATATCCTCTCTGGCAAGGAAAGCTTCTGTCTGTTGGAAATTCGTTGAAGTAAAATCAAATAGCGGTGTGCCATTACCAATATTTATTTGTCTGGAAATACTACAATCAATAGTATTAATAATTTCTAATGATGCTGATTCTACAGGGGCATCAATATTGATGATGTATTGACCGTTACCAACTTGTTCATGGGTCACATCAGAACCATTGTATTTAAAATTCAACGGACCAGTGTTGCCATCAAATACGTCGATAAACATAGTGCCTGGTTTTCCGTTACATAAATAATCGTCCACTATTGGTCCTTCACGAATCTCAAGAACACTTTCATTATCAACTCGTATAACCCTTTGAATGGATTGATTTTGAGAGTTATTGGTACATTGACTCACATCAAATGGGCTAATGGTGTATCGATAGATTCCTTCTTCTAACCCAGTTAAATTGAGATAACCTGTATAGTTTGGATTACCATTGGTGCCATCTAGTGGAATCCATCCTGCTAATCCTGAGGAAGAATTTATCATGGCAAGGCGTGTGTTTTGGGTAACAATTTCAAGGTCTAAATTGGCTAAGGACTCTGTCCTAATAATGATTTCAAACTGATTGCCCGCGGGATCAACAAAGGCTTCATAAAGATTACTCTTGTCTATCTCTCTTGTTAATTCGCTCACCACAGTGGCCTTTGGCTCATCATCTTGAGAAGTGGTATAAGTGAAGACCTGATCATTCAATTGAATCGAATAGACTTCCAAACTATCTCCGGCTGATACTCCCTCAAAGAGCAGTCGTTGTTCAAAAATCACTTGACTTGACGACTGCCGTTCCCAAATGATAGGGGCATATGAGGGTGGGGGTTGACTTGGATCTTGATTCACCACGTTGATGTTAATTTCTCCATCGGAAGTGTTGGCTCCGCAACTCACTGGGGTAGATAGGTCATTACCTGTAACGCCACCAGTTCCAATTACCTCAAGTTGATTTAAAGACTTTGTAAATGTAAATTCAATAGGTGTTGGATCTCCGTTATCATCAACTATTTCACACCCATTACTATCTATTATCATCAATTCATAACGGCCAGGATAGGGAGCAAAATTCACATTTGTGCTTAACGACATGATCGTTTGTACATTAGCCGTTGGATCATCTGGATAAAATGTCCACTCAAGCATATAAAAATCTTCTCCATTGATATTTTGGAAT
>JADHMP010000011.1:0-79720 GCA_016779985.1 Flavobacteriaceae bacterium | reverse complement strand
GAGTCGGCTGTCTGAATAATACCTGTAAATGAAATTGACTCAAATTGGCCGAAGGATAATAAAGGAGCTAAAATCAAAAAGAATAGTTTCTGCATGAGACAATATTAATAGAATAATCCTCTCTCAGCCAGTTTTTTTATGCAAAATTTAAATTCCGTTAAATCGTAGCAAATAGGTAGTTTAATGTTTTTGGTAAAGTTCTATTTTGAAAGTAATGAATGTTATGTATCTATTTTTTCAATACCATGAGAAAAAAAAGGCACTTTGTTAAGTTGTAAAATGAAAAGATAACTAAGATAGCAAAAGGCTAAGTAAATACCATGTTTATTTCATGTTTCTATAAATAATTCATTTTTAGGTAGTAAGTACACATTTTGCTAAATTCAAAAATTCTAAATCTCTCTTAAAAGCACAGGAAATGTTTACTGACACATTATAACAAACTGAAAAAAGATTTTTAGAGGTAAGACAACTTAAAATAGGTTTTATCAAAAAAGTGGGGATTATTTAATGAAGTTTTCTTTTCAAGCATTTATCCAACAACATTCCTTCATCCCCACACAGCTAAAACATATACATCATAAAACTACAGATATTAATAGTTGATATTTTAGGATAAAATTCTTTTTAGTGATAGTGAAATAAGAAAAAATGATTCTTTAAATGAAGGCCGCTAAAATGTCAAGTTCAATTTAAAGAATAAGAATAATACGCTCAATATTTATTACTCTACGTTCAATTGTTACATACCAACCAAACTTCTTTTGGCCTTATAAAAATTAAAATACCACGGCAACGTAAAATCCTACATAATGGGTACCGAAACAATAGAGATATAAACTTAAAATATCATTCATTAGCTAAAGAAATCGTATTTTTTATAAACTCAATTTCATCAACAGAAAAAGGTTCTCCATTAGTGTAAAATAAATCATGATGCCATTTTTTCGGTGGGCCCGTATAAGTAGAATCCCAACTTTTCCATGGATAAATAGTATTGGTTTTTCCTGAAACAAATCCCCAATTAAATGCTCCAATCTTATTTTGTTTAAATAGTGGCAATAATTCTTCAAATGTATTGTTGTATTCTCTTGCTATATACTCAGTGCAGAACAACGGGCGATTGTATTTTTTTAATTCATTTATTCTTTGTTCACCTCCTTTTTTATTACCATAGTCATGATAAGAAATAATATCAGAGTTATTGATAATGAATTGTTCTAACTCTGGGAGGTTTTCAAAATCACCCCAATCTGGAATACTGGTTTCATAAATGCCAGCTGTTATTGGTTGTGATGGATTGATTTCTCGAACCCAACCAAAGACCTTTTTAATTAGGGCAAGGGTGAACATCCTTTTTTCAGGATTTTCAGGCTCCATTGCATGTCTATAATATTTTGGAAGCTCATTTTCTGTAAGAGTTATACCAATATTTTTATAAATTTCTATGACCCTTTGTTTAGATACGCGTGGTGCTCCATTGTATTGACCGGGTTCGTTGTATAAATCCCAACATAAAATTCTAGAATCATACTTAAACATATTTACAATTCCTTTCACATAGGGGGCCAAAGAATGGTGCATTAAGGTATCTGTTAATATTTCGACTCCTGGAGATTGGACCCAGCCTGAATTATGTATGTGTGGTATTGGTTCAGGTTGTTTGCCCAACTGAGGTTTGGGATGCCACACATCATCAAAAAAAACCAACATTGTTTTTATGCCATACCTTTCACCAATACTTAGAAAATGATCAATTCTGTCCATAAACCCTAAAGAATCTTGATGCCATAACAAATCGTGAAGAAAAACACGATGTGTGTTCATTCCGAGGCTAGCAGATAATTTTAATTCTTTTTCGATGAGTGCTGGATCAAAGGTGTCTTCTTGCCAAAACTCAAGTTGATTGATAGAAGAGCTAGTGATAAAATTTGTACCCACTAGCCAAGGTTGATCTCCATACCATTTGTTTATTTTTTCTTCAGACCACCTTTCTGGTTTGGTCATTTCAACTCCCTGCCCACATGATAAGACTAGGCTCAGAGTAAAGAGAGAAAAGAGATATTTATAAGCGTTTATGATTTTCATAGAAAAAATATTTAGTTGGGTAATATAACTATTTTATCGATCAATTTGGAAGAAGAAACGATACCTTATTTCAATAAAATTAATGTTTCACACGATTTTATAGACCTTAAGTAATCAATTTTTAATTAAGAATAGTTTAAGCTATTAAATTCAGTTTTTTTTTGTTAGATATTTACTTCTAAATTTCTTAAGAGGGATTAACTTGAAATTGTAAATCGAAAATAGTACCTTTAATAAATAATATTTTAACAGAAAACAACACCCATGAAAAAAAGTATAATCATTATTTTAAAAGGGTTTGTTTCTATAACAATTGTAAATGTTTGGCTCTTTAGATTCGATAAGCAAACTATGTATCGTGGTGGTGGGGCTGACAATATGATTTCAGAATTTGCCGCCTATGGGCTTAGCGAGAATACAGTATATGTTGTAGGTGCACTTAAAGTTTTGGCAGCTTTAATGCTCTTTTTTGGAATTTTTTTTAAGAAGCTTGTTTTTCCTTCTTTGCTTATTATTTCGGTGTTAATGACGGGAGCACTTTATTTTCATTTTTCAATTGGTGACCAACTCATAAAGTCCCTTCCTGCTTTTCTGATGTTATTGTCTTGTAGTATTATTTTTGTCTTAGAAAGAAAGAGCAAATCTCAACTTTAGATGTTCCGAAGACTAAATAAATTACAGAATAAATGAAGAGTAAGATAGGTTGATATTTACCATATCTATTTTCAACATCTTATTTTCTGTAAACCACTTTGATACAAATTTTATAGTTAAACTACTGTCAAATAATTTAGAGGAAATGAATGAATTAAGTTCTTTATCCACCCAATCAAAAATAGTTATCGATAGTCCTATTGAACAAACATGGGCAGTATTGTCAAACCCATCACACCTAGAACACTTTCATCCTTTTTGTCAATCAAATAGAGCTATTAATTGGGATTCAAAACAAAAAATAGATGAGTTAAAATATATCAATGGCTTAGTCTATGAGAGGCATTTTTATGCTTGGGAGGAAGGGAATGGATTTAAATTATATATCGGTAAAAAAGAAGGAAAAAAATCAAAAGTAGAATGGAGTCTAAAACCCCTCGATAATAAAACACAATTAACTATCAAAATAACCCCCTATAAATCCTCAAAATTTTCCTCACCTTTTTTAACTCTTTTTATGTTTATCAACATTTTGCCCCGATTAAAAAAATACCTAAATCATGTTACTCGCGGTTTTAAATACTATTTAGAAACAGGTAAAACAATCCAACGCAATCAATTTGGAACACATGATTGGTTTTCAATATAAGTCAGTTTAGTTCTCTTGATCTGTTAAAACGGTTTTTTTGTACATTTAATGCTCGTAAAGCTTAAATAAAAACAAACGAATTATGAAACTATTATATGGATTTGGTCTGTGTATTTTTTTTGCATTAGTGATAGGATGCACAGACTCCGACGAAAACACATATACCATTGATAGGCAAGCCTATCTCACTCAAATGGAAGGGTTTTGGTTGGGTCAATGCATAGCCAACTGGACTGGACTCATTACTGAAATGGATAAAATTGGACTTCCTATAGAAGGAAAAGGAGGTGGGTTTTACACCCGTAAAGATTGGGGTAAACCAGATCAACCTAATATCTGGGGATCCAAGGATATTTCTGATACTATTACTTTTGTGTTTGCGATGAAAGACAGCATATGGGGTGCAGACGATGACACCGATATAGAATATATCTATCAAGAACTTCTTCATGGCAGTCCAACATTAGATGTATCGGGCAATCAAATTCGAGATGCTTGGTTAAAGCATATCTACAAAGAGGAAAATAATTTTCTATGGGTCTCAAATCAAAAAGCTCTTGATCTTATGCATGAAGGAGTGGTACCACCCATGACAAGTGATCCTGAACTGAATCCTCATTATGAAATGATTGACGCTCAACTCACCACTGAAATTTTTGGTTTTTTTGCTCCGACAAAACCAGAGGTGGCTCTGTCTTTAGGGCATCTTCCTGTCAGGACCACAGCAAGGGAAAATGCTGCTCTGATATCAGAATTTAATATCATCATGTATGCTTTGGCTTCTACAGAAACTGATCATACCACTAGAAAAGAAAAAATTGAATGGATGGCTAAAAAAGCACGTAGGCATCTTCCTGACACTACATATTCAGCAAAAATGTTTGATTTTGTCTTAGAAAAATTCAATCAGAAAGTTCCTTGGGAAGAAACACGTGATGCCTTGCATGAGAAATATCAAATTAGACAGGAAGATGGTTACCATTGGGCGACAACTGACAAATCGTGTAACGGATGCTTTGCTGCCGGGATCAATTTTGGAGCAAGTATTGTCAGTTTACTTTATGGAGAAGGAGATATTAAAAAAACAATTCAAATTGGAGCTCTTTCAGGTTGGGATTCAGATAATCCCACAGCTACTTGGGGAGGTCTACTAGGATTTATGCTTGGAAAAGATGGAGTGGAAAAAGCCTTTGATAAACAACTATCCTCAAAATTTAATATTCATCGTACACGAAGAAATTTCGCCAATAACGGTATTGATACGTTTGAAAACATGGCGCTAAAAGGGCAACATATTGTGGATCGAGTGGTTGTTGAAAAAATGATGGGGAGGGTAGATGTTGAAAATAATAGATGGATAATCCCTAATTAATAATGCAAAAATCTCTTTATTAGCGACAGTCTAGCTAACTTTATTTGTACTTTTGAAAGTATTAATCATAAACTTATTCAAATGAAAAAAAGTATTTTATTTCTACTATTTATCACCACATTAACAGTCAATGCACAATATTGTGCGTTTTATGAATTTGAAGCTAAAGAACCAGATATGGTTGTTTCTACCTTAAAAGGAATGATGGAAACGGGATGGGGAAAAGGCATCAAAGGAACAAAATCACTTATAGGCATTCAGTTTAATGGGACTAGCAAAGCTACCCATGTTGTCCAATTTTGTTTTCCAGATGAAGCAGCTCTAGCAGATTTCATGTCTTCATGGGCCTTGTCTGTTGATGCACAATTATTTGGTGATAAGCTCGCGAAATTTACTGAAAATGTAACTCAAGCTTTAAATACCCCAATTTGGTACAAAAATGATTGGTCAAATGATCAAGCTTTTATGATATACCAATTGGATGTAAGCAATCCAGGGGCTTACGCCAAAGAATTCATCAGCTTCTCGCAAAAAATGGGTAAAAAGATGAATTATACAGAAAATTCATACGGTATTGGCTTCCCAATTATTGGAAAAACAGAAGCGTTTTCTCATTTTGTATGGATGGGCTTTCCTGACGTAAAAACAGCACTTACAATGACTAAACAAATGTTGTCTGATCCAATGTTTACTGAATTTTCGGCTAAGGTGTCACCTTACAGAAAACTTGTAAATACCTTACTTTATGTTCGTTTAATGGACTTTTAAAGAACAGTTTTATAAAAAACCCTCTTTTAGAGGGTTTTTTAATAGTACTTGATACTGCAATGGTAGGCAATTCTATTTTAGCTGATATTATTTACACAAATGTGATCTTAAATGTTTCCACATATCATTAGAAACATTTTATATATTTGGAAAAACTATATTATGAACAAAGTGTTAACTGTACTTCTACTTTTGGTGCAACCTTTCCTTTGGAGCCAGAGTGAACAAATGCCAGAAATTAATGATTTTATTGAACAACATAGTGGTTTTGAAGAAAATGATGCGGGCGAAATAACGCCCCTAAATGAGAAAGAAATCAATAAAGTAATCAAATTTAAAATTGAATCTGAATTTCCACAAGTAGAAATTATTAGAAATATCATTTGGGATTCCTATTCTACATTTGTTAGTCCCTTTAAAAAATATCATTATCATACTTTTATTGTCCAAGTCAAAATGCCTGATGTAGATCGATTTAGATATCTCGACGTTAAATACGATCCCCACAAAAAAGAAGCCGAAACAGATTTTGCATGGAACAAAGAACTTGGCGATTTTGAACCGCGTAGGCCCTTTGAAGAGCAAGAGGAATAGACGGTAAAGAGTCATCCAATGGTGGCTGCACTTTAAAGATGTGCTAATTAAGGTATCATGCAGCGATTTCACCACATGGAAAACAGAATTTGACAAGCACGAAGTAAGAACAGGCTTTGGTTATGAATTTAGAACTAGCGTTGGTAAAATAGACGACAAAAGGTGTTGCTAGGCTCTATGAGAGGGCTATGGAGGCATACAAAAACTCATGAGTTGTGAGTTATTTGGTTGGTCTCAAAAACAAATGAATATTTCAAATGATAAAATGCATTCATTTGAACTTCTGATTAAACTATTAACCTTCTTAATATTTTAAAAGGGCTTTTCCTTTTTTGGATAGTTACACAAACTCAATTGCTGACCATTGGTTTTTTTGTATATTTCACTTTTTTACAAAAATATGCTATGAGTTTTTTTGAAAAATATTATCCCATTTTTCTGGCTTTTTTTAGCTTTTTATACTCTGTTTATTTGTGGTTTACAGGAAACCAACTTGAGGGTATTTATGTTGGCTTATGGCCTGTAACCATACTAGCCTTTGCTATCGCAATTAGACAAAGACGAAACGATGATAAAAATACAGGACAATGAATAATCGAATCATGTTTATTGTTGGGCTAATCATATTTATCATCTATGTTTATTTTTTGCTATCTATCATTCGAAAACAGAACAAAAATGATGATAATGACAATTATCTTTCTCCAGATTCTAACGATTTTGATGGAATGGGGAACCAAGGTAGAATCCCAAACAAAAAACCCAAAAATAGAGCGCTTTAAACTATTGACGCTATGTAATACTTAATTTATTTTATCCATTTAAAAAGCAAACCCTAAGCCAATATTACTGATTAAGAGTCCATTTTGTCCAAGACCAGGTATTTCAGGAATATCTTCTGTAAACTGTTCTGTGATGCCGTTATAAGTTGATTGGAAGGAGATATCTTCTGGAACATTTCCAAAGCCATAACCTACTTCAAAGCGGAAAAAGAACTTTCCACCGCTTTTGAGTCCTACTTTAACATTAAAAGTGTTTAATGCAAGAGTAGCATTCCCGGAGGCGGTATAACTTTGGCCATTTTCTGAATAATTTAAATTTTCGAATTCAATGTCTGCATCTAATTTGGAACTACCTAAACCCACAAAAAAACCACTCCCCTTGTCATTTGTATAAATATTTGTCCCAAATTCGGTATAGGTGATAGAAGATTTTGTGTCTTGAATCGTGATTCGAAAATCACTATAATCAACATAAGGCGCAATATGGTTTTGTAATAGTGGTAATACGATTTCTAGTGTTCCACCACCTAAATTTGGAATACCTAATTTTGCTCCAATCGAAAATCGTTTTACTTTTTTAATATAGTCCTCTTGTGACAGAGAATCTTGACCCTCAATTTGCTGAGCACTCATTTGAGTGATACAAGCAAACAGAAAAAAATAGAATAGTTTTGATTTCATTAATCGAGATTAAAAATTAATCAGTTTAGACGATTCAGCCGAATCCTCTCTTTTCTGTTTGCAAGCTCCCATGCAGTATAAAAAATCAGTTTTGTTCTCAAAGCTAATATGTCATAATTAATTTTGTCTGCTGTGTCTGTAGGCTTGTGATAATCAGCATGTGTACCATTAAAATAGAATATGATAGGAATATTTTTTTTTGCAAAATTGTAATGATCACTTCTAAAATAAAATCGATTAGGATCATTTTTCTCATTGTATTTGTAATCAATTTTTAATTGGGTGTATTTTTTATTGATCGCCTCAGAGACAAGATGTAAATCTTGACTGAGTCTATCACTTCCTATTAAATAAATATACTTCGGATCTTTATCTTTTCGTTTCGGATCTAATCGACCAACCATATCGACATTAAGGTTTGCTACAGCATTATCAAGGGGTAAAAGCGGATGTTCAACATAGTATTCGGAGCCTAATAATCCTTTCTCTTCTCCACTCACATGTAAAAACACAATTGATCTTTTGGGCCTTTGACCAGCTTCAGATGCCAATTGGAAGGCTTCTGCAATTTCTAAAAGAGCAACATTTCCAGACCCATCATCATCTGCACCATTATTGATTTTCCCATTGTGGTTTCCAATATGATCTAAATGAGAGGAAAGGATAATATACTCCTCTGGTTTTTCAGAACCTGAGATGATAGCTAATACATTTTCTGTGCTTACTAATTCTTTTTTCAAGGTTAATTCAAAAGGCTGAAAATAATTTTGAGTTCCCTTTACAGGAGCTATTTTATGGGTTTGGTAGAAGGATCTTAGAAAGTCTACAGCAATTTTTTGACCCTTAGTTCCTGTCTCTCTTCCATCAAAATAATCTGAGGCATAAACATAGAGTAGTTCTTTTAATTCTTGTTCTGTGATACTTTCAGCAAATTTTTCGGGATCGTTTTGGGCCCTCGTGAAAAAAAAGGTAAAAAGAAACGAGAATAAAATGAAGTTAAATTGTGGGGATTTGAAGAACATATTTTTTTGATTACAATTTATAAAAATTCAAACGCCAAAAACGCATACAGTTCAAATTAATTTTTAAATTATAAAAATTAGCATTTATTGAATCCAAAAAGGAATTGATTTATTTTTTATTGATAATAAGTTAAAATTCAATGTTACATTTTGATATTTTATCAGCCTTCATACTCACAGCAGTGGGGTTTACTTTGGCACCAGGACCCGATATGCTCTATGTGCTCACTCAAAGTGTTACTTCTGGATGGCGAAAAGGGTTTACAACAGCCACGGGTTTAGTCACCGGATTAATTATACACACCCTTAGTGTAGCCTTTGGGCTTGGCTACGTTTTAGAACGTTTTCCTGCGGTCTTTGTCATAATAAAAGGTATTGGAGCCTTATATTTAACCTATCTTGCTTATTTATTGTGGCGACAAAAGCAATCAAAAGATGTCAATACTTTTGAAAAAAAAGAGTTCAAAAAGGACTTTGCCACAGGATTTATTATGAATTTGACAAACCCTAAAGTAAGTTTGTTTTTTTTGGGATTTTTTCCTGCTTTCCGTTTTCATGACACATGGTCAATAACCTATCAATTTCTACTTTTAGGACTCCTTTTTATGCTTCAAGCGCTCCTGGTTTTTTTTATTGTAGCCTTCTTTTCTGAACGATTTGGGCGGTCATTTGTAACTCCAAAAAAACAATTGTATTGGAATAAAATACAAGCCTTGCTTTTGCTATTTATAGTCGTAATCTTACTTTTATCATAAATTATTACTTTGAAGGAGAAAGTTAAAATCATTGAATGTCCAAGAGATGCACTTCAAGGAATGAATAAGCGGGTGCCAACTGCAGATAAAGTCTCTTATTATCAAGCGCTCTTAAAAGTAGGTTTCGATACACTAGATTGTGTAAGTTTTGTTTCTCCAAAGGCTATTCCACAGATGTCAGACGCAGCAGCAGTGGTTGACCAGCTTGACCTTAGTGAAACAAAAACCAAGCTTTTAGCCATAATTGCCAATGCAAGAGGAGCAAAAGAAGCCAGTTCTCACGAAAAAATAACCTATTTAGGCTACCCCTTTTCAATATCAGAGAATTTTCAAATCAGAAATACCAACAAGACAATTGAAGAATCAGTTGTTGAATTGCAAAAAATAATTGAAATAGCAGACAAACACGATAAAACGATAGTTGTCTATCTTTCCATGGGCTTTGGAAATCCCTATGGTGACCCATGGAGTATTGAGATAATGGAATCATGGGTGACCAAAATGAACTCTTTTGGTATAAAAATCATTTCACTTTCTGATACCATTGGAATGGCAAAATTAGAGGCAATTGAAGCGCTATTTTACTATTTATGTGAATCTTATAGCACTATTGAATTTGGGGCTCACTTTCATACCACAAAAGACTCTTGGTATGAAAAGGTTAACACTGCTTTTTTAGCAGGTTGCAAACGTTTTGATGGAACAATAAAGGGGTGGGGAGGCTGTCCAATGGCTCAGAACGAATTGGTTGGCAATATGCCAACAGAAAGGCTAATTTCCTATTTTTCTGCTCAAAACTGCGCACACGATTTATCGACTCTTGCTTTTGAGTCAGCATACAATCACTCCCATAGAATTTTTCTATAAGATACATTTTATCTAGGCTGTCTTGTTAAATAGATTAGGAAATAGAAAGAGCACTGTTTTTCTTCCTATATTTGTACGCAATTAATCGTTAATTAATTGCCAATGGATTCCACTAAATTTTTCGGTCAGGGGCTTACATATGAAGATGTATTGCTAGTTCCAAACTATTCAGATGTGTTACCTCGAGAGGTTGATATTCAATCTAAATTCAGTAGAAATATTGGATTAAATGTTCCTATTGTTTCTGCAGCGATGGATACCGTAACAGAAAGTCGAATGGCCATTGCAATAGCTCGAGAGGGGGGCATAGGGGTGATCCATAAAAACATGTCTATCGAAGAACAGTCGAACAAAGTGAGAATGGTGAAGCGTTCTGAGTCAGGCATGATTCTAGATCCAGTTACATTGCCTCACACAACAACGATTAGTGAAGCTGAGCAAGCAATGAGCAAATATAAAATTGGAGGAATCCCAATTGTTGATGAAGCTAAAAAACTGGTTGGAATCGTTACTAATCGTGATCTGCGTTTTGAAAATAAAGATGACCGATCAATCAAAGAAGTCATGACTTCTGAAAATTTAATTACCGTTGAAGAAGGGACATCTCTTCAAGATGCAGAAGCCATTTTGCAAAAGCATAAAATTGAAAAATTACCTGTAGTAAATCCTAATAATATATTGGTTGGTTTGATCACATTTAGAGATATTTCTAAGCATTCTAAAAAACCAAATGCAAATAAAGATAGTTTCGGAAGGTTGCTTGTAGCCGCCGCGATCGGAGTTACAGAAGATGCTTTTGAGCGTGTGAAAAGATTATATGAAGCTGGGGTTGATGCCGTTGTAATAGATACGGCACACGGTCATTCTAAAGGAGTGGCTAGTGTGTTTAAAGAATTAAAGGAAAGTTTTCCAACACTTGATTTTATTGTGGGTAATATTGCCACTGCTGAAGCAGCTAAATATTTGATAGATCTTGGTGCAGATGCAGTCAAAGTAGGAATTGGCCCAGGTTCTATTTGCACCACAAGAGTTATTGCAGGAGTTGGATTTCCTCAACTTTCTGCCTTAATGGAAGTTTATAAAATGGCTAAAGAAGCTCAAGTCCCTATTATAGCTGATGGAGGCGTAAAATATACTGGTGATATTCCTAAAGCAATTGCTGCTGGTGCAGATTCGGTTATGTTAGGGTCTTTGTTGGCTGGCACCAAAGAATCGCCAGGTGAGACCATCATTTATGAAGGTAGAAAATACAAAACATACCGAGGCATGGGGTCCGTTGAAGCTATGCGTAGTGGGAGTAAAGATCGTTATTTTCAAGATGTAGAAGCTGATATAAGCAAACTTGTGCCAGAAGGCATAGTGGGGCGAGTTCCTTTCAAAGGAAATTTGGAAGAAAGTGTCCATCAATTTGTAGGGGGGTTGCGCGCTGGAATGGGCTATTGTGGTGCTAAAGATATTGCGACGCTAAAGAATACGGGTCGTTTTGTGAGTATAACAGCGGCTGGATTAAAAGAAAGCCATCCTCACACAGTAAGTATAATTAAAGAAGCTCCAAACTACAGTAGATAAATCAGGAGTTCACAATTTTTATGGTTTTTTGAAATGCTAAAGATTCAATTCTAATGATATACATTTGCTTTTCTTCCAACTGCACAGGCAACTGAAGGTTTTTGAACTGTTGTATATCAAGATGGTGTATTAAATTTCCAATGATTGAGTAAATTTGAATTTTCCCTGAGCCTTCTAAACCCTTTATATACAGGGTGCCAGCTTCTAGATAAAGTTGAAATTCTGTTTGTAAATTTAAAGCTGTTTTGAGGGGGAAGGAGGTTTGCCCTTTGAAAGGAAGGGAAAGTAGAAAAAACGTAATAAAAAATAATAGTGTATGTTTCAAACAATTATTTTGTTCAAAATTACGATAAATAATAGATATTAACAAAATTATCAAAAATTAAATAATTGTTTAGCAACTAGTTAAATAGCTTATTAAGATAAAAACCAATAATGTTAACAAGTAATCTAACCCAAAATGACAACTTAAGATTTCCACTCATTTGGATAATTGTATTTGTTTTGATTTTTGAAAGTTGTCAGAATTTATCTGTACAGGAAGACGTTGTGGCCAGAGTAGCGGATCAATATTTGTATCGTTCAGAATTGGCTGACTTTCTTGGTGAAAACTACACCCCCCTTGATAGTGTTCAAAAAGTTAACTCTTTCATCAATAACTGGGCGCTCAAGCGTATCCTCTTTGATCAAGCTAAGTTGAATCTGTCAGCATCAGACGAAGCACTTTTAAGAAAGCTGATACAAAACTATGAATATGATTTGTTTAATGCTGCCTATCAAAAGAAGGTACTAAATGCAAACCTTGATACATTAATTGTCCAACGAGAAATTGACTCCTTTTATGCTAAGGAAAAGAATTTATTCATTCTCAATCAGCCTTTCTATCAAATTCGCTATTTGGTAGTGCCTTTTGACAATGTTCAAATCAATGCAATAAAGCGTCGTTTTAAGGAATACAAGACAGAAGATATAGCTTTTTTAGACTCATTATCGTTTCAATTTACACGTCATAGCTTTAATGATAGTTTATGGATCAACAAAAGAATACTTATGGAAAAACTGCCTTTTCTTGACAACGAAAATCTTAAATTATACTTAAAAAAGGGTGTTAATTTTGAAGTGGATGAGGCATTAGACCTATATTTGTTTAGGTTTAATGATTTCAAAGATAGTGGAGATACAGCTCCTATGGATCGCGTAAAATCAACCATTGAAAACATTATTAAAAATCAACGAAAGCAAAATTTTATTAAAAAATTTGAAAAAGAACTTTTACAAGATGCTATTCAAACTAAAAAATATGAGACCTACTAGACATTTCCCCTTATTGTGTATTGTTTTTATTTTATCATTATCCCATATTAATGCTCAAGGAAGACAGAGTACAGCAAATCGAATTAAAATAGATGGGGTTTCTGCCGTTGTGGGAGACTATGTCATATTAGATTCTGATATAGACAAAATGTTGATCGAAATGGAGTCGCAAGGGTTTTCAACAAAAGAGGTTACCCAATGCCAACTTCTTGGAAAATTAATGGAAGATAAGCTCTATGCGCACCATGCCGTACAAGACAGTTTAGAAATCAATGAAAGCGAAATATATAATAGAGTGGATCAAGTTATTGACAACTTTACGCAACAACTAGGCAGTCTAGAAAAAGTATTGGAATATTATAATAAAGATGATGAAGCCACTTTACGTCAAGAAATATTTGAAATAAATAAAGTGCAACAGCTTTCTAGTTTGATGCAAAATAAAATTGTTGAGGGAGTTGAAATTACCCCTGAAGAAGTGCGACAATTTTTTGACGCCATTCCAGCTTTAGAGAGGCCTGTGTTTGGGACTGAACTCGAAATTTCACAAATTGTTGTCGAGCCAGAGGTAACAAAAAAAGAAAGAGATCGAATTATCAATCAACTAAAACTTTTTAGAGAAGATGTATTGGAGCGCGGATTAAGTTTTGCATCAAAAGCTATTTTATACTCACAAGATCCAGGTTCCAGAGCTAACGGAGGAAAATACACTTTACATAGAAAGAAGCCAAGAATGGTGAAAGAATTTAGAGATATTGCTTTTGCTCTTCAAGAAGGAGAAATTTCAGAACCTTTTAAAACCGATTTTGGATGGCATATTATTCAGCTAGATAAAATAAGGGGGCAGGAAATTGATGTGAGACATATTTTATTGACCCCTAAAATAGAAGTTTTTCAGTTGCAAGAATCGAAAAAAAAGTTGGATAGTCTCCGTGTAAGAATAATGAATGACGAAATATCTTTTAAAGACGCAGCCTACCAGTTTTCTGACGAAAAAGAAACCCGTTTCAATGGCGGGGTTTTGATTAATCCAGCTACCGGAGACACAAAATTTGAACTCACAAATTTAGACCCAGTTTTGTATAGTCAAATAAGAAATCTAAAAGATTTAGAAATTTCAGCACCCCTATTAGAAGAAGAACAGTCAGGTTTATCTAAATACAAAATCTTGATGGTCAGCAATAGGTTTGACGAACATATTGCAGAGTATAGTAAAGATTATCCTAAGATTAAAGATTTAGCCCTTAAAGAAAAGCAGCTCAAAGCCATTACTGAGTGGATGAAGGAAAAAATTGAAGATACTTATGTCAACGTCAACAAAGACAAACGCAGTTGCGCTTTTGAAAACAATTGGCTAAAAAACTAATTTATTTAAAATACTTTAAAGGTACCAACAACATTCCATAGCATTCACCCTCGGTTTTGTAGATATTTTTGTGATGCATTTTGTGGGCTCTTCTAATGCCACGAGCATAGCGATTATCAATATTTCGAAGAATTTTAAATCTTTGATGAATAAAAATGTCATGGACAATAAAGTAGGTTACTCCATAAACAAAAATACCAACCCCTATCGGAAGTCCTGCCCAAAGGTATCCTTCTCCCCAAAGCATCACAAAACCAGTACTGATTACAGCATAAAAAATGAAAAACAAATCATTTCTTTCAAACCACGATTTATGGTCTTTTTTGTGATGGTCTTTATGCAATATCCACAGGAAACCATGCATAATATATTTATGAGAAAACCACGCCATAAACTCCATTAAGCAAAAGGTTAACAAAAAAATCAAAACCCAGAGAAAAACTGCCATCAGATTAGAGAAGGTTAAATCTAAATTTAATATATGATTGTGCCAAAACCCCTACTTTTTTATAGTTGGGAACCCGAACTCTTACATTGGTTATTTGCATTGAGGGAGTGTTTTTTAACTTTTTCAAAAGTACTGTATAATATTTATAGGCTGTATAAACTCCAAATTTTGCTTCGTGGGGTAACTTAAAAATGCCATCATACGCTCTACGAAAATCATCTTCAATCTCTTCAATGATATTATGTTTTGAGGCTTCATCAAATTTGGTAAAATCTACATTGGGAAAATAAGAACGTTCTAAATTTTCCAAATCGGCTTTCAAATCTCTTAAAAAATTCACTTTTTGAAATGCTGACCCTAAAGCCATAGCGGCTGGTTTTAACGTCTCGTATTTATCATTACTCCCATTGACAAAAACCTTTAAGCACATCAACCCAACAACATCTGCTGATCCATAGATATATTGATTATAATCATCTACGGTGTCGTAATTTTGCTTATTCAAATCCCAGCGCATACTTTTCAGAAAGGCTTCTATTAAATTAATATCGATATCGAATTTATGAACAGTATGCTGAAATGAATTTAATATCGGATTGAGACTAATTTTATGCTCAATAGAGAGGTAAAGGTCTTCTTCAAATCGATCTAACAGCAAGGTTTTGGGATAATTATGAAAACTGTCAACTATTTCATCAGCAAAGCGCACAAAACCATAAATATTGTAAATGTGACTTCTTATTGAGGGTGCCAGCATTCTAGTGGCTAGTGAAAAGGAGGTACTGTAACTCTGCGTAACAGATTTACTGCATTGTTGACTTACCTCATCGAACAGCGATTTCATAGCTTTTTTTACAAAAATATAATTTAGTATTAATACAACTTTGTAAACTTAAACAAAAACTGCGAAATCTAAACAAATATATTTTCCTGGAAGTAGCGAACATTGAAAGCATCTATTGAACGGAATAGCTCTATTTTTTCTGGCATTTTTCCTAAATCGATCTCAACTTGCATGGGACCAAAAATCAATAGCTTTGAATTGGTATCACTTAAAATACGCTTGTGAAAGTCGTTTAAATAGTCCATTATCTCATTTTTATTTGGCTCTACAGTAAGGTAGGTAACAAAATTGAGTTCGGTACTAAAAGTGAAAAGAGTTTCGAGACTCTCAGTGGGTAATGATTGTCCTAAAAATATTGTTTTATAGCCTTTGGAAAGAATATGATAGTTTAAAAATAAAATTCCAAGCTCGTGTATTTCATTTTCTGGTAGATATAAAACAAAAATTTTATCATTTTGTTGGGCAGTTTGAGTACGTTGTGATAATTCTGTCTGTGAATGGATTTTTTGTTTTACCAAATTGGTAATAAAATGTTCATGGGAGGGTGAAATTGCCCCTGTTTGCCAAAGGATTCCCAATTCACGCATCAATGGCATAAAAATATTTATAAAAATAAACCCAAAATCATGTTGCTTGATTAATTCATCAAAAGTGATATCAAACATAACTGTATCAAAATTGACCATTGCCAATTTGAGAGCGTTGATTGAAACTTGTTCTGAGGATGATTTTAGTGCAATATCACGAACTAAGATTGGAATTTCATTTTCGTCTAGTTGTGCAATTTTAGAAATTTTAAAACCTTGATTGTAGAGTAGGGTTATGTTGAGAAGTTTCTTAAGACTTTCTAGACTATATCGCCTAATATTTGTGTCAGTTCTTTCTGGTTGGAGTAAATTGTATCTTTTTTCCCAAATTCGTAGTGTGTGGGCTTTAATCCCAGTAATATTTTCTAGGTTTTTAATAGAAAATGTACTTTTTATCCTCTTCATATGTCTATATCATCTTAAAAAAACTTAAACAAAGATAGTAAAAAAAAAATACTAATGAAGTGCGCACGAGAAGATTCGAACTTCCACAGGATAAACTCCCACTAGGCCCTCAACCTAGCGCGTCTACCAATTCCGCCACGTGCGCAAAATGTGACTTGGCTGGGGCTCGAACCCAGGACCCTCTCCTTAAAAGGGAGATGCTCTACCAACTGAGCTACCAAGTCGGAGTGATTTGGCTGGGGCTCGAACCCAGGACCCTCTCCTTAAAAGGGAGATGCTCTACCAACTGAGCTACCAAATCTTTTGAGGCTGCAAATATATTATCAATATTTCTTTTTTTCACTGCCATTTCTTATAAATTTGATATTTGTTTAATCTTTCAAATTTTTACTCATTTGATTGTTCTTCTAGGATATATGGGCTGTGGAAAATCACTCATCGGTGATGTATTAGCCAAGCATTTAGATATTGAATTTATTGATTTAGATGACTATATTGAGAAGCATGAAAATCAAAGTATTAAAACTATTTTTAAAGAAGGAGGGGAGCTTAAATTTAGAAAACTTGAACATAACAATCTTCTTAACATAATTCAAAATAAGGGTAATGTTGTTGTTGCCCTTGGAGGAGGAACTCCTTGTTATTTTAACACCATGGATCAATTTAAAAAACAACCAAAAATTAAAACGATCTATCTCAGATCTGAATTAAACACTTTAGTAGATCGACTATGGAAAGAACGCCTACATCGACCAATGATAGCTCACTTAAAAACAAAAGAATCCCTTGCTGAATTTATTGGAAAACATCTTTTTGAAAGAAACTTTTATTATGAACAAGCTGAAACCAAAGTTGACACAGACTTGAAAAGTGTAGATGAAATTGTTACTGAGGTGTGTTCTTTATTAGGTTAAATAAACTCCAGTTTCTTTACCCTGCATTTCAACATGTATATGTTCTTTCAATGTGGTAGATAATGAGATTCCTTTGAAATCTGCTTTAATGGGGTATTTTTTATGATTTCTGTTCACCATTACGGCGGTTTGAAGCTGTTCTACGGGGATTTTTAAAAAATAATGTACTGCATGAATCAGAGTGCTACCCGTATTCAACACATCGTCAACAACAACAATTGACTTGTTGGCAAAATTTTCAATAGGTAAATTGGTTTCAATTGTATGTTTAGGGTCTTTTTTATCCATTTTGATATCTACTTGAATCACTTCAAGGTTACTAATTTCTCTGAGTTGATCGCTAAGCTGCTGTGCAAGAAGCGCACCATTTTTAAAAATACCAGCAATAACGACACTTTCATTGGCTGCATTACTCTCATATATTTGAAAGGCTAATCGCTTTATCACAGCTTCGATTTTGGCTCCATCTAAGATTTTATTTTTTTGGTCAGACATTTATGTTTTCGTTTTACTCAAATGTATGCATAAATTTTTCACTCTTCTTTCGTGTCTCCACTTTGGATTTCATCAATTTTCCTTCGTTCCTTTTTAGTCGGCCGCCCTGTTCCTTTTTCTCTTTTTCCGTCTGTGGCCAACCGTTGCATGTTTTGAACTTCAAATGCATCTGCACTGGTCTTTTCTTGAGCATAGAGGGACACCCATTTTGCACTGACTCTACTTTTTGGAAAGTCAATTATTGTGAAGGTATACCAAATCTGATTTTTTCGAACACTAATAATGTCTCCCACATACGGTTCTTTTGACGGTTTTGCTGCTTGACTGTTAATTTTTACAACTCCTTTTTTACAAGAATTTGATGCAATATTTCGGGATTTAAAAATTCTAACATACCATAAAAATTGGTCAATTCGCATAGGGATTTACCTTTAATATTCAGCCACAAAAATAAAGGAAAATTGTATCTTGCGCGATAAATTAATAGTTCTAATCTATGAGGAAGAAAGCCCTGATATTGTTCTTATTTATAGTCATAGCGTCATGCAAAAAGGAAGAACAGCTAGAACGTGAGCCTCCACGAGACGTAGGTGAGCAAGCCATTGCCGATGACAATGCTATAATAGACTATCTTCGCACCCATACCTACAACTACGAAGTTTTTCAAGAAAATAGTCTTCCCTTTTCCACTCCTATTGAAATTGATTCCATTAGAGCAGACAATCAAGAGAAAACACCATTGATTGATTTAGTAGAAAAACGTCAGATTGATATAAGGACAATCGAGGGCAATGATGTTCCGCATACATTGTATTACTTAGTTACCAGAGAAGGCTCTGGGGCACAACCAGCTGCAGTTGACTCAACCTTTGTAGTCTATGAAGGTTCTTTGCTAAATGGAACTGTATTTGATCAAATTCAAACTCCTATATGGTTTGACCTTTTGCGATCTATAAGGGGTTTTAGAGAAGGGATGACGGAACTGAAGGCAGGAACCTATAGTATTAATACTGACAATACTGTCAACTATAAAGATTTTGGTCAAGGTGTTTTTTTTATTCCCTCAGGGATGGGCTATTTTTCCTCTGCACAAGGAAGTATTCCAGCATATTCTCCCTTAGTATTTAAAGTTTCCTTATATACAATGAATGAATCAGACCATGATTTTGATGGTATTTTGACCAAAAATGAATATGATAGTGACAATGATGGAATACCCGATGACTCAGATGAAGATGGAGTTCCAGACTATTTAGATAATGATTAAAATCGGTAGGACAAGTCAATTAACAATTGTTTGGGCCGATTATCAAAACTACCGAAAGGTAAATTGACATTATTGTTGATTACTTCAATTTCTTTGCCGCTAAATGCTCTTTCATATCTCAGTCCCACACCGATGGGGCCTATTTGCACTCTCGTTCCAAAATGGAAACCCAGCGTAGTTTTATTTTCAATTTCTTTTACAAAAACAACAGACTCGATAGTATCTCTAATTTGATATTGAAGAGAAGGCCCAGCAAAAACACTCAAGATGGAAAGAAACTCAAACCCAACAGAAATGGGCATTTCCAAATTTCCTTTGGTATACTCAAAATCTTCAAATTTTAGTCGGGTAGTGGTATATTGAAGTTCAGGTCTTAAATAAATAGAACTAAGTTCTATTTTTCCATAAAAACCAACTTGCCAACCTGTGACACTATTTTCTAACTTGGTTAATTGATCCGTTTCACGAACTAGTTTCAATAAATCTGTTTCAGACGGAAAAGAGGCTCCAAATTTAGCACCCCATTCAAATTGAGAAAAAAGAGGGCTAACCGTAAAGCATGCAAGTAGGATAATTAGGTGTTTCATACAATAAAAACGTAAAAAAGGGTAAAATTATTTTCTGAGAAGCACTTTTTTTGTTTTGTCAACTATCGCCTCAGAATTTAGTCCATATTTATTCATTAACTGCGCAGGGGTACCTGATTCTCCGAAACTATCTTGCATGGCAACATATTCTTGGGGACTGGGCAGTTCTTGAGCAAGCAATCCTGCAACACTTTCACCCAAACCACCAAAAACATTGTGTTCTTCTGCCGTAACCACACATTTTGTTTTTGTCACAGATTCTATAATCATAGATCTATCTAAAGGTTTGATAGTATGAATGTTGATCACTTCTGCATTTATACTTTGACTGGAAAGAACCTCTGCCGCTTGTAGAGCCTCCCAAACGAGATGCCCAGTGGCAATTATAGTCACATCACTACCGGGTTTTAGTAAAAGCCCTTTTCCAATTTCAAAGGGTTGATTCAGAGGAGTAAAATTGGCTACTTTAGGCCTTCCAAATCGCAAATAGACAGGGCCATAATGCGCCGCAATAGCAAGAGTAGCATTCTTGGTTTGATTGAAGTCACAAGGATTAATCACTGTCATTCCTGGTAGCATTTTCATCATCCCAATATCTTCTAATATTTGGTGCGTGGCTCCGTCTTCACCTAGTGTTATTCCTGCATGAGAAGCACAAATTTTTACATTTTTGTGCGAGTAGGCAATAGATTGTCTAATTTGATCATAAACGCGGCCTGTTGAAAAGTTTGCAAAAGTTCCAGTAAAAGGAATTTTTCCGCCGATGGTTAAACCAGCAGCCATACCCATCATATTTGCCTCAGCAATTCCAACTTGAAAGAAGCGGTCTGGGTTTTCATCAATAAACTCTTGCATCTTAAGTGAGCCAACTAAATCGGCACAAAGGGCCACTACATTGGGATTGGTTTTACCTAATTCTGCCAAACCGGCACCAAATCCAGAGCGTGTATCGTTTTTTCCTTGATCTATATATTCTGTCATAGCTATAGTTTTTAATAATCGCCTAAAGTTTCTGGATTTTGAGACAATGCTAATTCAAGTTGTTCATCATTGGGAGCTTTGCCATGCCAAGCGTGGGTATGCATCATAAAATCTACGCCATTTCCCATTTCTGTTTTCATTAAAATAACAATAGGTTTACCTTTGTTTGCCAACGTTTTAGCCAAGGATAATGTTTCAATGATTTTTTCTATGTTATTTCCTTCCTCGAGTAAAATAACCTCCCATCCAAAAGCGTTAAATTTTTGAGCAACATCACCTAGAGGCAATACTTCATTTGTGGCTCCGTCTATTTGTTTTCCATTTAAATCTACGGTAACTATTATATTATCTATCTTTTTTGCAGCAGAATACATGATTGCTTCCCAATTTTGACCTTCTTGCAATTCACCATCACCAGTCAATACAAATACCATTTTAGAATCTTGGTTTAATTTTTTGGCTTGGGCAGCTCCTAGTGCAACAGATAATCCTTGTCCTAAAGAGCCAGAAGCAACTCTAATTCCAGGAAGTCCTTCATGTGTTGCTGGGTGTCCTTGTAATCTGGAATTTATGAGTCTAAAAGTATTTAATTCCTCTACTGGAAAAAAATTATTGCGAGCTAGAACGCTGTAAAATACTGGCGAAATATGACCATTTGAGAGAAAAAATAAATCTTCGTCTTTACCATCCATTTGAAATGGAAGTTTATAGTCAAGAATGGCACCAAAGAGGGCTACAAAAAACTCCGTACAGCCTAAAGAACCGCCAGGATGTCCGGAATTGACTTTATGCACCATACGCAAAATATCTCTCCTAACCTGAGAAACCATTTCGTCTAAGTTCGTTTTGTCTGTCATTATATTTTATTTGGTGCCAAAAATAAACTTTACCTAGTCGTTATCAAAGGAAGTCTTTGCATTTAATAATCAAATTTTATCTTAATTATAAACATCCTTTGTTAACGACCCAATTTTTCTGCTATAGGTGTATCTTTGCTACAGATGAAATTCAATTTTTTAGCCACAGATTCATCTTCTAAAGCTCGTGCTGGGATTATTGAAACCTCACATGGGAAAATAGAAACTCCAATATTTATGCCCGTTGGAACAGCCGGAACAGTAAAGGGTGTTCATCAAAAGGAGTTGAAAGAGGATGTGAAACCAGATATTATTCTAGGTAATACGTATCATCTTTACCTCAGACCTGGAACAGAAATTTTAGAAGAAGCTGGAGGCCTTCATGCATTCATGAATTGGGATCTTCCAATTTTGACAGATTCAGGAGGGTATCAAGTCTACTCCTTGTCTGCCAATAGAAAAATTAAAGAAGAAGGGGTGAAATTTAAATCGCACATTGATGGATCCTATCATTTTTTTACTCCAGAGCGAGCAATAGAAATTCAACGTAAAATCGGGGCAGATATCATTATGGCCTTTGATGAGTGCACTCCATACCCATGCGATTTTAATTATGCAAAAACATCAATGGAACGCACTCATCGTTGGCTTGATCGATGCTTTAATGCTCATAAAGAACTTCCTTTAACTTACAACTACGAACAAACTTTATTTCCAATTGTTCAAGGCAGTACCTATAAAGAGCTTAGAAAGCAAAGTGCTGAATATATAGCGTTAGCAGAAGCTCCAGGGAATGCCATCGGTGGGCTCTCTGTGGGAGAGCCTGCAGAGGAGATGTATGCCATGACAGATGTTGTCTGTGCAATATTACCTGAAGATAAACCACGTTATCTAATGGGGGTTGGAACACCCATCAATATCCTTGAAAATATTGCATTAGGTGTTGATATGTTTGATTGTGTATTGCCCACAAGAAATGCCCGCAATGGGATGCTCTTTACCTCCAAAGGAGTACTAAATATTAAAAATAAAAAGTGGGAGAAGGATTTCTCAACCTTAGATTCATTTCCCAATTCTTTTGTTGATATCGACTATTCTAAAGCGTATTTAAGGCATCTGTTTACAGTGAACGAAATGTTAGGAAAGCAAATCGCAACCTTACACAATTTGGGCTTCTATCTATGGTTGGTTAGAGAAGCTAGAAAACATATCTTAGCCAATACATTTTCCTCTTGGAAAGAGCAAATGGTTAAGCAAATGCAAAATCGTTTATGAAGGGATTCAAAATTATTGACCGCTATATCATCTTTCGCTATTTAAACACATTTTTGGTCATGATTGCTCTTTTCATTCCCATTGGTATTATGGTTGATGTGGCTGAAAAGATTGATAAATTCAAAGAAAAAGAAGTTCCTTTTAATGTTATCTTAGATTATTACATAGACTTTACTTGGTATTTTGCCTATTTGCTGTTTCCTATCTTTTTATTTCTTGCTGTTATTTGGTTTACCTCCAAACTGGCCAACAATACTGAAGTGATAGCTGTGTTAAGTTCAGGTATTTCTTTTCAACGCTATTTAAGCCCCTTTTTAGTGGCCGCCAGTTTTGTAGCTATTTTAGCCTTTTTAGGGGGAATGTATGTTGTACCAAAATCAAACTTAGGTTTTAATGAGTTTAGGTATAAGTATTTAGTAAAAAAAGAAGAACGCAACACCTCAGAAGTTTTTCAACAAATCAATGATCAAGAATTCATTTTTGTAAGTAATTATGACCCCATTCGAAAAAGAGCAAACAACTTCACTCTAGAACACTTTACGGAAAACGAATTAGACTTTAAAATTTCTGCCCGAAGCATACGTTGGATGGATAAGGACAGTGTTTATAGACTTTCTGGATATCAAATGAGAAGTTTTGAGGGTGATCAGGAAAGACTATCCAGTGGGGCAATCAAGGACACCGTTTTCGATTTCAATATTGAAGATCTAGCCCCTGTAAAGTATATCGCTGAAACTTTAAATTTTGGCGAATTAAATGCTTTTATCAAAAAAGAACGTGAACGAGGGTCAAACCTAATCAACAATCATCTGCTTGTCCGTCATAAACGGTGGAGCTTACCAGTGTCAGCATTCGTATTAACACTCATTGCTGTTGCTGTTGCCTCATTTAAAAGAAGGGGAGGTATGGGATTAAATCTAGCCTTCGGAATATTGCTAGGTTTTATTTATATTTTCTTTGATAAGATTTTTAGTGTGATGGTAAATAAATCAACGTTTCCTCCCTTTCTTGCTGCATGGCTTCCCCTTTTTCTATTTGGAATTTTAGCACTTTTTTTACTCCGTTATGCAAAACGATAGAACTAAAAGTCTACTCTATTTTCACTTTCTTGTTTTCCTTTTTGGCTTTACTTCAATTCTAGGCGTTTTAATTCAATTAGAAGCATTGCCATTAGTTGTTTGGAGAATGGGAATTGCGGCTCTTGCTCTAGGTATTTATTGTTTGTTATTTAAAAGAGACAATTTTAAATTACCAAAAAAGCTCACCACAAAAATTATTTTTTCAGGCATTTTGATTGGTGTCCATTGGATTGCCTTTTTTCATGCCATTAAAGTCGCTGGCGTTTCACTCACCCTTTCTATGCTAGCTACCTGTGCTTTTTTTGTTGCAATTATAGAGCCCCTTTATTTTAAAAAAAAATGGCTTTTTTATGAATTGTTTTTTGGGACACTAGCAGCAGCGGGCATTTTAATCATTTTTTGGGCTGAAATAGAATCATTAAATGGTATTGTAGTGGCATTGATCGCAGCGGTCTTGAGTGCCCTTTTTAGTGTGGTGAACAGTAAAATGGTTCACCAAGTCTCTACAATAACACTCACTTTCTATGAATTGCTCATTGGTTTTATTGCCCTTTTATTCTACTTGATTCTTGTCCACCCTGAGTCTCTTGAAAAAGCAATTCCTTCTACGACTGATATTTTTTGGCTTTTGTTGCTAAGTATTATTTGCACCTCCTATGCCATGAATGCAACCTTTATAGTGATGCGGAAATTGACTCCTTTTACTATTATGATGATTATCAATCTAGAACCGGTTTATGGCATTTTATTAGATCTGGCCATTTTTGGTGAAGCAGCTTTTTTGAGTATCTATTTTTATATTGGTTTTTTTGTAGTCATGTTGGCCATTATAGCCAATGGGATTTTTAAAATGAGAAAACAATCCTCATAAATAAACTCCATATTCAAAGAATTTTTACATTTGCTAAGACCTATTTCAATCTATGGAGTATCTAGATTTTGAATTGCCAATTAAAGAATTGCACGATCAACTTGAAAAGTGCAAGAAAATTGGAAATGATAGTGAAGTAGATGTGAGTGAGACGTGTCGTTTAATAGATGACAAACTCGAAAAAACTAAAAAACAAATTTACACCAACTTAACTGCTTGGCAGCGGGTTCAACTTTCTAGACATCCCTCACGTCCTTATACTTTAGATTATTTCTGTGCCCTTGCTGAGGATACCTTTTTGGAATTACACGGTGATCGTAATGTTCGAGATGACAAGGCCATGATTGGTGGTCTTGGTAAAATAGAGAAACAAACCTTTATGTTTATTGGCACACAGAAAGGATACAACACAAAAACACGGCAATACAGAAATTTTGGGATGGCCAACCCAGAAGGCTATCGAAAAGCACTTCGACTGATGAAGTCTGCAGAAAAATTTAATATTCCAATTGTTACATTTATTGATACTCCTGGAGCCTTCCCTGGACTTGAAGCAGAAGAGCGTGGCCAAGGAGAGGCAATAGCAAGAAACATCTATGAGATGATGTCCCTTAAAGTACCGATCATTTCTATTATTATTGGCGAGGGTGCCTCTGGTGGCGCCTTGGGCATTGGAGTAGGAGACAAAGTTTTTATGTTAGAAAACACTTGGTATTCTGTTATTTCTCCAGAATCGTGTTCTTCCATTTTATGGCGAAGTTGGGAACACAAAGAATCAGCCGCTGAAGCACTAAAATTGACTCCTTCTGATATGTTGGGTCTTAAATTGATTGATAAAATAATCAAAGAACCATTGGGGGGTGCTCATTATGATCGACCCAAAACTTTTCAATCAGTAAAAAAAGAACTTTTAACTGCTTTTAAAGAACTTAAAAACATACCTCCAGAGCAACTAATACACACTCGACGCGAAAAATTTATCGCGATGGGAACTTTTGAAGGATAATCACCCCTTTATTAACAATTATTTATTTTTATAAACAGGGTTTTTTAATTAATCGTTCAATAACCTTTAGTTTTTTTGTGATATAGCTCCTTATAAACTCCTTACTTTTGATTCATGGAAAAACAAACACGAAACGTTCAACTTAGCAGCTCTAATTCTGTAATTAGTTTACAACAAGGAAAAATTCCACCACAGGCACTAGACTTAGAAGAAGCTGTATTGGGCGCTATGTTGATTGATAAAAAAGGGGTTGATACTGTTATTGATATTTTGCAGCCTGATGCCTTTTACAAAACGGCTCATCAGTATATTTTCGAATCTATTTATCACCTATTTGAAACTTCTGAGCCCATTGATCTTTTAACGGTTTCGAGTGCATTGAGAAAGAACAATAAATTAGAAGCCGTTGGAGGGCAATTTTATTTAGTTCAGTTATCACAAAAAGTGGCTTCTTCTGCTCATATAGAATTCCATGCTCGTATTATTTTGCAGAAATATATCCAAAGAAGTTTGATCAAAATATCAAATGAAATTATTGAAAACGCCTATAAAGAATCAACAGATGTTTTTGATTTATTAGATGAGGCTGAATCTAAAATATACGATGTAACCCAAGGAAACATAAAAAAATCTTCTGAATCTGCTCAAAATTTGGTCATTGAAGCAAAAAAGAGAATAGAAGAAATATCAAAAAGAGAGGGGCTAAGTGGAGTCAGCTCTGGCTTTGAAAAGTTAGATAAAGTTACCTCTGGCTGGCAACCCAGTGATTTAATAATTATAGCAGCTCGCCCTGGTATGGGGAAAACGGCTTTAACTCTTTCTATGGCAAGAAATATAGCGGTTGGTAAAGATGTTCCTGTGGCTTTCTTTTCTTTAGAAATGTCTTCCGTACAACTTATCACACGTTTGATCTCATCAGAGACGGGTCTTTCTTCTGAAAAACTCCGAACAGGTAAATTGGCAAGTCATGAGTGGCAACAACTCAATGTGAAAGTTTCTGATCTTGAAAAAGCACCTCTATTTATAGATGACACCCCTTCACTTTCCATTTTTGATCTTCGAGCTAAAGCACGTCGATTAGCTTCACAACACGGGATAAAATTGATCATTATTGATTATTTACAACTCATGACCACAGGAATCAACAATAAGGCTGGCAATAGGGAACAAGAAATATCAACAATCTCGAGAAATCTAAAGGCATTAGCGAAAGAATTAGATGTTCCCGTTATTGCTTTATCTCAGCTTTCTAGAGCCGTTGAAACTAGGGGTGGAACCAAACGACCTATCCTTTCAGATTTGAGAGAGTCAGGTGCTATTGAACAAGATGCAGACATTGTTTCGTTCATTTATAGACCAGAATATTATGGGATTGATGAGTGGGATGATGAGTCAAGAAGCCCTGCCGAAGGTCAAGCAGAATTCATCATGGCAAAACACCGTAATGGAAGTCTTGAAAATGTTAAGTTGAAATTCATTGCCCACTTAGGGAAATTTGAAGAACTTGATCAATTTGACGCTCCTGTAGAATTTCAGTCTAAAATGAATCCCAACGAAAATAATATTCCAAACAGCAGTCTTCCTAGTCCAGATGACGCTTTTGGATCCAATGAGGAAGACCAAAATGAAGGTGTCCCCTTTTAACTCGATTACACACGAAAAATTTTATAGTATCGCACGTTGCTTGAGATCAAGTTCAAGAGCTTTTGGGTTTTTAAAGTGGTGCGTTTGAATTCCGAGTGCTTTTGCAGCTTCGATATTTCTTAAATTATCATCGATAAAAAAACTTTCTTCAGGGTTTAGATTAAAACGATTTAGAGTCAATTCATAGATTTCTGTGAATGGCTTTCTGGTTTTTTCATCTCCAGACACTATAATTCCCTCAAACCAATGCAAAAACTCAAATCTTTTTAAGGCAATAGGGAAGGTTTCTCCACTCCAATTTGTAAGTGCATATACATGATATCTAGGGTCATCAATTAATAATTTCAATAATGCAACGGTCTCGTGAATAGCACCCCTAAGCATTTCTTCCCATCTACCATAATAGGCTCGAATCCAATCTTCATATTGAGGAAATAGAGCTACCCTTTCTTCTGTAGCTTGGGCGAGAGGATATCCAGCATCTTGGTTCTCATTCCAATCAAAGGTGCATATTTCATCAAAAAACCATTTCATTTTTTTTTGGTCTCCTTTAAAAATATCTAAATAGACATATTCTGGATTCCAGTCCACTAGGACACCTCCAAGGTCAAAGATGATGTTTTTTGGTTGTTTCATTCTGTTTTATTTTGTTGTCCCATAGTCATTAAATAAGCTTTCAAAAAAGGGTCAAGGCCACCATTCATAACACCTTCAACATCAGCCGTTTCTTCTTGACTACGAACATCTTTTACAAGTTTGTAAGGATGCATGACATAATTTCTAATTTGAGATCCCCATTCAATTTTCTTTTTTGCAGCCTCAATTTCGTTTCTGGCGCTTAATTTTTTTTGTAATTCGATCTCATAGAGTTGAGATTTCAGCAGTTGTAGGGCTTTGTTTTTATTCTCTAGTTGAGATCTTGTTTCAGAATTCTCTATTATAATTCCAGTAGGTTGGTGTCTAAGCCGAACTGCTGTTTCTATCTTATTTACACTTTGCCCTCCAGCACCGCTAGACCGCATAGTTTCGAAGCTTATTTCTGCTGGGTTGAGAACAATTTCGATACTATCATCTACAAGCGGATAGACATAAACAGAAGCAAAAGAAGTATGCCTTTTGGCATTGCTGTCAAAAGGTGAAATTCGAACCAGTCGATGTACTCCATTTTCCCCCTTCAGCCATCCAAAGGCATAAGTCCCATCAATTTCAATAGTGACAGTTTTGATCCCCGCTACTTCTCCAGCTTGATTATTGAGTTCTCGAACTTTAAACCCTTTTTTGTCAGACCACATCAAATACATGCGCATTAGCATGGAAGCCCAATCACAGCTCTCTGTTCCACCTGCACCCGCTGTGATTTGAAGAACAGCACTCAAATTATCTCCTTCATCAGAGAGCATATTTCTGAATTCAAGTCCTTCAAAGTCTTCAACTAACGCAGTATAATGAGAACTTACTTCAGCACTTTCAATTTCACCTGCTTTTTCAAATTCCATGAGAACTTCAAGGTCCTCCAAGTGTTGTCTTAGGTTTTCAAAGTCTGTAACCCACTTTTTTTCCTCTCGAAAAAGTTTCATGAAAGCTTCAGCCTGCTTAGGGTTATCCCAAAAATTCGGATCTGCTATTTTTTCTTCCTTATTTTGAAGTTCAATTTTTTTGCCTTCAATGTCAAAGATACCTCCTTAACGCACCAAGGCGCTCAATTAGTCCTTTATATTGTTCTGTATTTATCATATTTTATAAAAATACAATTCTAAATTGAAACACAAATAATCATTTTGGGCATTTGAAAATTATTTGTTGCATCTCTAAGCAATTTTTAATTTTGACTTATATTTAAGCTAAATTTAATTGTCCGTGGAGGTAAATCTTATCAGTGACACAATCACCCAACCTAGTCCTGCCATGTTGGAAGCCATGCAAAAAGCACCCGTTGGAGACGATGTTTTTAAAGAAGACCCTACTGTAAATTTACTCGAAAAAAGGCTAGCAGATTTGTTTGGAATGGGGGGTGCATTACTCTTTCCTTCTGGAACAATGGCCAATCAAACCGCAATTAAAATTCACACTCAACCTGGAGAACAATTGATCTGTGATCACTATGCGCACATATACAATTATGAAGGAGGCGGAATCAGTTTCAATTCAGGAGTATCTTGCAAGCTTTTAGAGGGTGATCAAGGAAGACTAACAGCAAGTCAAATTGAACCAGCAATTAATTCATCTGATTTTTATCACAGCCCGAAGACTAGTTTAGTATGTCTCGAAAACACTACAAACAAAGGCGGTGGAGCCTATTATGATTTTAATGAAATTAAAAAAATTAGAGCTTTATGTGACAACTACCAACTTAAGCTGCACCTAGATGGCGCCCGATTGTGGAATGCTTTAGCAGAAACAGAACAGACTGCAGCAGACTATGGCAAACAATTTGACACAATCTCTGTTTGCTTTAGTAAGGGATTGGGTTGTCCAGTTGGATCCGTTCTTTTAGGCTCAGAAGAATTGATTAATAAAGCCTTACGCGTTAGAAAGGTGTTAGGAGGAGGAATGCGCCAAGCAGGATACCTTGCCGCTGCGGCGCTCTATGCACTTGATAATCATTTGACTGATTTGAAGGAAGACCACAGAAAAGCCAAAGAAATTGGTGAAGAACTAAAAAAATGTTCGTTTGTTGAAAAAGTGGTTCCTGTGCATTCAAATATTGTCATTTTTTATTTAACAAGCGATTGGAGTTCAGATCGTTTTATCCACCAAATGGCGACTAAAAACATCAGGTTACTCACATTAGGTAATGGGAATATGCGATTGGTGACACATCGTGATTATTCAGATAAGCAGCATCACTATTTTTTAAATGTCCTTCAAGAATTTCATTAAGTATGAAACCACGAAAAAACTATTTACTTTTTGTTTTGTGCTTCTCTTTGATAATTGCAAATTCGTGTAATAAAACCACCCCTATGGTATATGATAATTCAATTTTGCCCCCAAAAGCAGATAAGACAATCTACCAACATAAAATACACGATGATATTCGGTTAGACCCCTATTATTGGTTAAAGGATAGGGATAATCCGGAGGTGATTGATTATTTGGAGAGGGAAAATGACTATTATCAAAAAATGACAGCAGAGCAAGAAGAATTTAAAGATGATTTATTCGAAGAATTGAAAGCTCGTATTAAGGAAGACGATAGTTCAGTTCCATATTTCTTCAATGGCTATTGGTATATCACTCGATTTGAAAAAAACAAACAATACCCCATTTATACAAGAAAAAAAGACTCCTTGACCGCAGCTGAAGAAATATTGTTTGATTGTAATAGTATGGCTAAAAATCATAAGTATTTTAGTTTAGTGGGTCTTAATGTGAGTCCTGACAACACCAAAGTAGCTTATGGTGTTGACACGCAATCAAGGAGAAAATATACGCTTTTTGTAAAAAATCTTGTTACACAACAAAGGTTAGAAACTAAAATTGAGAATACAACTGGAGGCAGCACGTGGGCATCTGACAGTGAACACCTGTTTTATGTACATAAAAACCCGAATACGCTTCGTTCGGAGGCCATCTATAGACATAATATTTTGACCCCAAATCAGGAAAACTATTTGGTCTATTTTGAGAAGGATGAAACTTTTTCTACCTATGTAAGTGCTTCTAAATCTAAAGCCTATATTTTTATCAGTTCACATAGTACACTCACTTCAGAATATCAATACATCAAGGCTAATGAACCTCAATCAGAGTTTAAATTAGTTCAAGAAAGAATAAGAAAATTAGAATACTATGTCAACCATTATAAGGATGAATTTTATATACTCACCAACCAAAATGGTGCTGACAATTTTGAGTTAGTTAAAGTTCCCATTGAAACATCAGATCAAACCAATTGGGAAGTCATTATCCCTCACCGAGAAGATGTTTTATTAGAAGATATTGAAATTTTTAAAGACTACTATGTGCTCACAGAGCGATCTGAAGGTCTCACAAAGTTACATATTATTAAATGGGATGGCACCTCAGATTATTATATTCCCATTGATGGAGAGACCTACTCACTCTATGGTGCTTATAATCCTAATTTTGACTCTACGAAGTATCGATATGGACATAGCTCATTGATACTTCCAAGAAGCATAAATGAGTTTGACATCGAAGCACAGACACAAGACACACTAAAGCGCCAACCCGTTATAGATCGAACTTTTGATTCTAAAAATTATGTAGAAAAGCGGCTGTGGGCTACCGCTAGAGATGGAGTAAAAATTCCCGTTTCGCTTGTTTATCATAAAGATACTGAGCCCAATTCAAACACCCCACTTTTACAATATGCTTATGGGTCTTATGGGTCAACAATAGATCCTAATTTTTCATCCACAAGGCTCAGTCTTCTCAATCGAGGGTTTATTTATGCAATAGCGCATATCAGAGGTGGAGAATATATGGGAAGACAATGGTATGAAGAAGGAAAATTATTGAAAAAGAAAAATACATTTGATGATTTTATTGATGTTTCTAAATATTTAATTGACAATAATTATACAAGCGCTTCTCATCTTCATGCTTATGGGGGGTCGGCTGGAGGGCTATTAATGGGAGTAATTGTCAATGAAGCTCCAGAATTGTATAAAAGTGTTGTCGCTGCTGTGCCTTTTGTTGATGTGGTTACTACCATGTTGGATGCAAGTATACCGCTTACAACTTTTGAATATGACGAGTGGGGCAATCCCAATGAATTGGAGTACTATAATTATATCAAATCCTATTCTCCATATGATAATGTAAAAGCTCAAGATTATCCCAATATATATGTTACAGCTGGCTTGCACGACTCTCAAGTTCAATATTGGGAACCTGCAAAGTGGGTGGCAAAATTGCGAGACCTAAAAACAGATCAAAATGTTTTGTTTCTAGACACCAACATGGTGGCTGGACACAGCGGAAACTCTGGGCGATTTGACGCGCTGAAAGAAACAGCAAAAACATTTATTTTTTTGTTAAACTTTGAGGGTAAATTAAACTAAAATAATTTGATTAAATTTGTCAAACCAAGACATCAAAATTGAAGGTATGAAAGATGATGTGAACTCCTATCAGAGTATATTAGAATTGATAGGTAACACACCCCTAATAAAACTCAATAAGAGTGTAAAAAACTATAAAGGTAATTTTTACTCCAAGTTTGAAGCTTTTAATCCGGGACATTCAAATAAAGACAGAATAGCTTTACACATAATTGAGGCAGCAGAAGAAAAAGGCCTTTTAAATCCAAACTCAACCATCATAGAAACGACTTCTGGTAACACAGGTTTTAGTCTTGCTATGGTATCACTTGTTAAGGGATACAACTGTATTTTGGCAGTCAGCTCTAAATCTTCTGTAGACAAAATAAATATGCTTCGTTCGATGGGAGCCCTTGTACATGTGTGCCCAGCTAATGTGGCTGCCGATGATCCTAGATCATACTACCAAGTGGCAAAAAGATTAAAGGAAGAGATAAATGAGTCAGTTTATATTAACCAATATTTTAACGATTTGAATGTTGAGGCTCATTATCGTTCGACAGGACCTGAGATATGGAAACAAACCAACGGAAATATCACTCATCTGGTTGCCTGTAGTGGCACTGGGGGGACCATATCGGGATGTGCTAAATATTTGAAGGAACAAAACCCAGACATCAAAATAATTGGAGTAGATGCCTATGGTTCTGTATTAAAAAAATACCATGAAACACAAGAACTAGATCCAAATGAAATCTATCCTTACAGAATAGAAGGTTTAGGGAAAAATTTAATTCCCACCGCTACTTTATTTGAACTCATCGATTTCTTTGTGAAAGTTACAGATGAAGAAAGTGCTCATGCTGCAAGGAACACAACAAAATTAGAAGGCATGTTTGTGGGTTATACTTCAGGAGCTGCGATGCAAGCAATTCATCAATTGGCTGAAGAAAAATATTTTAAGAAAAAGGACCAAGTAGTCATTATTTTCCCTGACCATGGTTCTCGTTATATGAGTAAAATTTACAGTGAGCATTGGATGGCCGATCAAGGGTTTTTTGATGCAAGTCATAGCTCAACTCAAAAAATTGAATATATCAAAACAGGAGATTCAAAATGATGCAGGATTTATTTGATAAAATTATACAGAACAAAGGACCGCTCGGAAAATGGGCAGATCAGGCTGAGGGTTACTTTGTTTTTCCAAAACTAGAAGGCCCTATAAGCAATAGAATGCACTTCAAGGGTAAAGAGGTAATTACTTGGAGTGTAAACGACTATCTAGGGCTAGCCAACCACCCTGAAGTTCGTCAAGTTGATAAAGAAGCTGCTGCGGAGTATGGTGCTGCTTATCCGATGGGTGCTAGAATGATGTCTGGCCACACCGAATTGCACGAACAATTAGAAAACGAGCTTGCTGCTTTCGTCTCAAAAGATGCCGCCTACGTTCTCAACTTTGGCTATCAAGGCATATTGTCTACTATAGACACATTGGTATCTAAAAATGATGTTATCGTGTATGATGTTGACGCACACGCTTGTATTATAGACGGAGTAAGATTGCACATGGGAAAGCGTTTTACTTACAAACACAATAATATTGAAAGTTTAGAAAAGAATTTACAGCGGGCTTCAAAGGTAGCTGATCAAACTGGAGGAGGTATTCTTGTTATTTCTGAAGGTGTTTTTGGAATGCGTGGTGAACAAGGTCGACTTAAAGAAATTGCTGCCCTTAAGAAAAAATATAATTTTAGGTTTTTGGTTGACGATGCCCACGGTTTTGGAACCTTAGGTGATCACGGAAAAGGTGCAGGTTTCGAGCAAAACGTTCAAGATGATATAGATGTTTACTTTGCCACTTTTGCAAAATCCATGGCCTCTACTGGTGCATTTATAGCTGCAGATCAAGAAATCATTGACTTTTTGAAGTATAATATGCGCTCGCAGATGTTTGCAAAATCATTACAAATGCAGTTAGTGAAAGGAGCTTTAAAACGGTTGGAGCTGCTTAGAACAAGGCCAGAGTTTAAAGCCAAGTTATGGGAAAATGTGGATGCACTTCAAAATGGGTTAAAAGACCGAGGGTTTGATCTTGGAACTACCCAGAGTTGTGTGACTCCTGTTTACTTGAAAGGAAGTATTCCAGAAGCGATGGCACTAGTAAAAGACCTTCGTGAAAACCATGGAATTTTTTGTTCTATTGTCGTCTATCCAGTCATCCCTAAAGGGTTAATATTACTAAGGCTTATCCCTACAGCTTCTCACTCTTTAGAAGACGTCGAAATTACTCTAAAGGCATTTTCAGACATAAGGGAAAAGTTACAAAACGGAACTTATAAAAGAATATCGGAGTCTATTACAGCTTAATTCAGTAGACGTTCTATTGATTATTAAGCATTACGGGCATCACCAACATTGTTATATTTTCACCTTCATCAACATTGTCCATTGGTGTGATTAGACCTGCTCTGTTTGGAAGCGATAATGAGAGTTTGATCTGATCAGAAATTAAATTATTGAGCATTTCAATTAAAAAACGTGAATTGAAACCAATTTGGATATCATCACCTTGATAATCGCAATGCAACTGTTCCTCGGCACTATTGCTGTAGTCATAATCTTCTGCTGAAACTTGTAAAGCCGATCCGGCTATTTTAAGTCTTATTTGATGGGTAGTTTTATTGGAAAAAATGCTAACACGCTTAACAGAGTTTAAAAAGGCTATACGATCAATTAACATTTGGTTGGGATTTTCCTTTGGAATGACAGCTTCATAATTAGGATATTTACCATCAATAAGACGACAGGTTAACACCGAATTATTAAAACGAAATTGAGCGTTAGAATCGTTATATTCAATGGTAACCTCCTCACCCGAAGATGCTAATATATTTTTTAACAACTGAAGTGGTTTTTTAGGCATGATAAATTCTGCGGTATCGACAGCCTTCAAATCAGTTCGGGTATATTTTACAAGTTTGTGGGCATCAGTCGCAACAAAGGTGAGTGATTCAGAAGAAAACTGAAAAAAGACTCCACTCATTACAGGCCTTAAATCATCATTTCCACTGGCAAATAGAGTACTGTTGATGGCATCTGCCAGTTGTCCCCCTTCTATTACAGTATTTTTTGGATCTGGAACTACAGCAGCTTGTGGAAATTCACTTCCATCTACATAGGCCACTGCATATTTTCCATTATTAGCTATAATCTCAACCGTATTTCTATCTGTTTGAATAAGGGTTAGGGGTTGTTCAGGAAACGTTTTCAGGGTATCTAGCAAAATTTTTGCGGGTAGGGCAATTGTCCCTGTGTCTTCTGATTCTATGGTCAGCTTAGTTGAAAAAGTAGTTTCAAGATCAGAGGCTGTGAGTGTTAAAACATTTTTATTGATTTCAAATAGAAAATTGTCTAAAATGGGGAGGGTATTTGTGTTATTCAAAATACCTCCCAACATCTGTAACTCTTTTAGCAAAGCGGCGCTAGAAACGATAAACTTCATGAATTCTCTTTGTTCAAATATATTTTAAATGCATTGATTTTGGAAAGAAACTTATTAACAGTCAATAGCTCTTGTGTTTATTTAGGATGAAGTGATTAAAAAGTCTAACTGTTACTAAAAAAAATATAGGGACAAGTAGAATAAAGATTTTCCAATACGTACTTTCTTGCTCTACCTTAACCGGATCTAAAAACTGCATTTCAAAATTTTTATTTCTTAATTCAACAAGGTTATCCAAACCAGATAAATAATGAATACTATTTGTTATAAATGCCTTATTATCATAAAAATTGGAGGACCATTTATCAAATCCCAACGTTAAAGGACCACCCTTATCAACTTGGTTTTCAATAAAATTACCATCTGAAATGAGTAGCATTTTTGATTTTGCTTTTTCAATTGGGTTTGCAATAGTAAAGGGTTTAATTCTATTTTTAAACAAAGACTCAAATTGTCCTTCATTTAAAACGCCAACAATTTTTTCTTGCTCATTATATTGCGAGGGTTTAATTTCATCTTTTACTTCATTTAGAGAAATAATTGCAGGGGGGGTTCTGGTTTGCGTAAAGTTTGATGATTTTAATAAAACAGTTTTTTTTAGATTGTTTCTTAGAGTGTCTATAGGGCTTGAATAGCGCAACCAAACATTTCCTAAATCTTTACCAATTGCAGCGTTTGTATTAGTCTTAATTAGTGGATAATAAGGCCATGGGTAGGGTAGGTATTGAGTATTGTTTTCTTCACCACGAGCCAATATAATAGGAGCGCAATATAAATCTTTCAATAGACCGTTTTGTATGCGTATGCCCTGATTGAAAAAATAGTCTTCTAAGCCAAGTTGGTTTTGCTCAAGTGGGGCTCCCTCTTCGCTGTTCATCAGCAAACTTTCGTCCATTTTAAGAGGGTCTATCAACCAAAGAATTGCTCCCCCTTGAAGCTGATATTGGTCTAAGATGTATTTTTCATCGGTTGAAAAAGATTTTTTAGGATTAGAAATTAAGAGTAAAACGAATCGATTTAGATTTTGAAGTGTTTTTACTCTATCGATACCATCTGCATTAAAATCGAAGGAAGCAACATCATAATACGATTGCAGACTTTGAATCAAATCTGCCAAAACAATATTTTTAGAAGTTTTATTAGAAGTTAAAAAGGCAATATTTTTCTTTTCTGTTAGTGTAATTTGTTCGATTCCATCCATAAATTGAAACTCGAGTTGTTGCAGTGATTGCAATAATATTTTTTCTGGTGTATCTCCTAGGTTTTTTTTAAGCAGTGAAACTCGGACAGTCTGTTCTCCATGATTCAGTATAGCCCATGGGAAAAGTACTGTTTCTTTGTTGGTGCTTAAATTACTTTCAGCTACAAACGTTGGGGGAAGTCCATAGGATTGCATTTCTTCAATAACAGAATCTGCTGTTCCTTCTTCAAAAGGGTTAATGAAACTGATATACAATTGATCCGTGTAGCGTTCAAAATTATTTAATAAACTTTCAATGGATACTCTAAAGTGTTGATATTGAGCAGGTAAATCACCAGTTAAAAAAACGTCAATTCGTAGAGGTTGGTCTAAGGACTTTAACTTTGATATTGTATTCTCTGAAAGTTTGTGTCTCTGATCTTTCGTAAGATCGATTGATCCATTGATGCCTTGCGCAGCTAAAAGAAGCAAAAGAGTGATGGTGATTCCACCCACTATATTATATATTTTCTTCATACTTCTAATCGACGCTTTATATTAAGTTGTATAATCAAAAACAATAAAATAATATGAATTAGAAAGTAAATTAAATCGTTAAACTTAATCAGGCCGCTGCTGAGATTAACTAAATGGTTTTCCATTCCTATGAATAGTAGTTGTTTATAGAGCCAATTATTTGCAGTCAGATAGGCTAGTTGCCCCCATATGTAATAGTGTGCGAAGCAACATATTAATGAGCAAATAAAAACAGTGACTTGATTTTTAAAAATAGATGAAAAAGAAAGCGTTATGCTGCTATAAACAAGGGCAAGAAAAAAAAGGCCTATATAACCGCTAACAAATCTACCTAAGTCCAAGTAATTCCCTTCTGGTAGAAGGTTTGCAACGACATAGCCATTTAAGATTGTTGGGATGAGAACCAAAAGAATTAAAACCATAGCAGCCATCCATTTGGCTAATACAAGTTCAAAAATCGTAACGGGCTTAGTAAGTAGAATTTCTATCGTTCCGCTTTTCATTTCCTCAGAAAAACTTCCCATACAGAGGGCTGGAATAAGGAACATGAATAACCATGCAGATCCAATAAAGAAACTATCTAAAACTCCAATTTGTGTATTGAATACATTATTGCTAGTGTCTAAGAACCATAAAACTAAAGCGTTTATAATGAAATAGGCACAGAGAATTAAATAGCCAGTGAGACTATTAAAATAAAATCGAATCTCTTTAAAAAAAATGCTTCTCATTCTATTCGAATTCAATAGTTACAGTATCTCTGTAGGAGAGACCAAAGAGGCTTTGAGCACCTCCAACTGTGGTAGGATTGCTTTTATAAATGGCTAATTCTAAGTGTCCAGCACTATTAAATAAAGCAATTTTTTTACCATCTTCCTGCCGTTTTTCCTTGGGTAAGCCCCAGTCAATGGCATCGCCATAAGAAGCATATATTTTTCTGAATTTAACGGTTCGAGCATAAATGGTGAAAGGCCTTGTCTTTCCAATGGATTCAAAAAGTTTTTTGGTTATGTTGGTAATTATATTTCCATAATTGTCAATATATATTACACTTCCCATGATTTGTTTTTTATCTGGATCAATCACAGGTTTGATATTTTTTAGCTCTTTGATTTTATCAATCCTATTTCCTACAATTTCTAATTTGCCTTCTTGTAATAAATGAGCAGCTATTTGAACAAATGTATCCAATACAGGAAACGTACTCATTAAATTATTATGAATATTAATTTCTACCATTTTATCGGCTTTCTGTTCTTCCATCAATAGAGATAAAATACCATTGTTAGCACCAATAAAAAAATGACCTTTAAATTCGATTGCGAGGTGCTGATTTTCAGGGGTTCTTTCAGACTCAATTCCTACAATATGAACACTTCCCTTTGGAAAAGCACTAAAGCTATTCTTTAACAAATAGGCAGCTTCTGCTAAATTGAAAGGGCTAATTTGGTGTGAGATATCAACAATCTGAACATCTTTTATCAATTGCATTAGCGCCGCTTTTGTTACGCCCACAGAAAAGTCTTTCAGTCCAAAATCGGTGGTTAGTGTGACAATGTTCATAAAGGAAGTGCAACAGTTTGCTTTCTCGTAAAAAAAATATTTATTTTTATTGTGAACTCAGATACTAAACAAAAATAAATTATTTAACGGACTTACGCTTGAACGAAATAAAAATTGAACTCACGGAAGTAAACCCCCAAGAATTTTTTGGCATTCAAAACCGCTTTTTAGAAAAAATACGCTCATATTATCCTAAATTAAAAATAGTAGCTCGAGGGAGCACTTTGAAAGCCTATGGAGAACCAGAATTGATTGAAGATTTTGAATCTAAATCGAATATGTTACTGATGCATTTTGCCAAGTATAATGCTCTCTCTGACGAAGTGATTGAACGCATATTACAATTTAACCCTAACGAACCTTTTTTGCCCGAAGATGCCTCTGAAGCACAAATACTGCATGGAGTAGGGGGTAAAATCATTCGAGCCAAAACAATCAATCAAAAGCGATTGATTGAATCTGTCAATAAAAATGATATGGTTTTTGCTATAGGACCTGCAGGAACAGGAAAAACATATACTGGCGTGGCTCTAGCAGTGAAGGCATTGAAGGAAAAACGCGTGAGCCGTATAATATTGACCAGACCAGCGGTTGAAGCAGGTGAAAATTTAGGATTTCTTCCAGGCGATTTAAAAGAAAAGTTAGATCCCTATATGCAGCCCCTCTATGATGCGTTGAGAGATATGATACCCCACGAGAAACTAATGCAACACTTAGAAAAAGGGACTATTCAAATCGCCCCTCTGGCCTTTATGCGTGGTCGTACACTAGACAATGCATTTGTAATTCTTGATGAAGCCCAAAATACTACCCATGCACAAATGAAAATGTTTTTAACCCGAATGGGAAAAAATGCTAAGTTTATGCTCACTGGAGATCCAGGTCAAATAGATTTACCAAGAAGGGTTATTTCTGGATTAAAAGAAGCCATACTTGTTTTAAAAAACACACCAGGTATTAGTATTGTTTATTTAGATGACAAAGACGTTATCCGTCACCCATTAGTGAAGAAGGTGATCGATGCTTACAAGCGTATTGAACACGAAAATTAAAGATGAATACATTACTTAAAACAGATTTAAATTTACCGGGGCAGCATTCAAAATATAAGGGAAAAGTTAGAGAAGTTTACCATTTAGACAACGACCAGTTAGTGATGGTTGCCACTGATAGAATATCAGCTTTTGATGTGGTCTTGCCAAAAGGAATACCTCACAAAGGGCAAATTTTAAATCAAATTGCAATCCATATGTTGAAAGCTACTGCTGATATAGTGCCTAACTGGTTAGTGGCTTCTCCCGACCCTAATGTGTCTATTGGAGTGCGTTGTGAGCCTTATAAAATTGAAATGGTCATTCGAGGTTATCTTACCGGTCATGCCGCAAGAGAATATAAGATTGGAAAAAGAATGTTGTGTGGAATTCCTTTGCCCGAGGGAATGATAGAAAATCAAAAATTTCCAAATCCAATTATAACCCCTGCCACTAAGGCTGAAGAGGGACACGATGAGGACATTTCTAGAGAAGAAATTATTGAACAGGGTATTGTTTCAGAAAAAGAATATATTCAACTAGAAGAATATACAAGAAAACTGTTTCAAAGGGGAACATCAATGGCAGCGCAACAGGGCCTGATATTGGTGGATACAAAATATGAATTTGGAAAAAGTAATGCTGGTGAAATTTTACTAATAGATGAAATTCATACGCCAGACTCTTCTCGCTATTTCTATCAAGAGACCTACACTTCTCTTCAAAAACAGCGTCTTCCTCAAAAACAACTATCCAAAGAATTTGTACGCCAATGGCTAATAAAAAATGGATTTCAAGGATTAACTGGCCAAACTCTACCTCCAATGGAGGATAATTTTGTTGAAACCGTTTCAAGGCGCTATATAGAACTCTATGAAAAAATTATTGGGGAAGATTTCGTGCAGGCAGATACTGACTCTATTGAGGAACGTATAAAAAAAGCACTAAATAATTATTTTTCTAATTAATACCTACTTACTCCAAATTCTGCTTTTCAAGAATGTCATGCAGTACAGCCAAATAGAATGGTAAAGCCATCGCTTCTTCATTTTCTATTTGAACATCTTCCATTGTTATATTACCACCATGACTTTTGATGGAATTGAACATTCTATTTGAATGAATAACCTCAAATGGTCTATCATTTTTTGAAAGATAAAGGGCAATTGGGTTATTAGGTCTCCAATTGTCAACATTATTGTCATCCAAGGCTTTTAAAAAAGCTGTATCTGTTTTATTTAATATTCCTTCAATAAAAGTAGCGCTAAACAATGCGTTTACATCATCAGTGACTAGCTTTTTATCGATAGGAGAGTTTAGGTGCTGAATGGATGCTAATCTGCCTGCATAGGGTTCATTTAGATAATAATTCCATGGTCTATTTAATGTCTCATAGAGATTATTATAAGAATTGATCATCCATAAATAATGTCCAATCATTAGTCCCTTGTCTTTAACATTTAACAAAGATTCTGTAAAAATAATTTTATTGTATATCCCTTTCGCAGCATACGTTTTAGTCAAGCTAAAGTCACCTATTTCTTCAATCATTTGTTGAAGAGCAATGGCGGCAAACCCTCCATCAGAATAGCCAGCAATAAAAAGCTTATCATTGGTTGCAATATGATTTTCTTCAATATAAAACTTTGAGGCTTTGAGCATATCATAACTGCTTGTTGCTAAAGAATTTTTGTGTTCTTTAGGATGAAGCGCTAGTGAAGAACTTCCATACCCTAAATAATCTGGAACTATTGTTATAATGCCAGTGCTTGCCATTATGGCTGCGAAGGTGAGGTCATTATTTCCGAGTTTGCTTTTTGAAGGTGCATCATCAGAGTTAAGTAAGTTACCATGTTGAAAAGAAAGAAGTGAATAATCACCTTCAGTTTCTGGTAGAAGGAGTATTCCAGATGCCATGGTATAATTGCCATTTACGTCAAAGGTGCGATAGATTATTTTTAATGCTTTAACATTATGAAATTTGGAATTTATAGAGGTGGGATAATTTTTTTTAGCAATTTCCTTTAATATGGAACCTTTAAATGTATAATGATAAGATACGTCTATTAAATTTGATTTAACCTCCTTAGTAACCTCATTGTTATTTGATTCAATTAAAGTAGTATCGTTTTTAGAACAGTCGATAAACAGAAAAGAGACAATAGTAATAGTAAAAAATTTTATTGAAAACACGATATTTCAGATTTGGGTTGTAAAACAAAAATATCATATAATGAGAATGAATTAATCCATTATAGCCAAAATGTAATGAGTGGTAAAAAAATCTACCCTATTGATTCAGCAAGTCGTGAACTTCTGAAACAGGAGTATTAGCTGGAAAACAAAAGGCATTATCATATTTTTTAAACCAAGTAATTTGTCTTTTAGCATAACGACGAGTATTACGTTTTATGTAATTAACGGCATCATCTAAACTTACATTTCCATCAAAATATTCCATCAATTCTTTATAGCCGATGGTTTTTAGAGGAGCGAATTCACGAAAAGCTAAATTATTTTTGGCTTCAGCTTCAAGACCCGCAGCCATCATTTGGTCTACCCTACGGTTAATATTATCATATAAAATTTTTCGAGGACAATGCAATATTAACATTTTTGAGACAAAGGGCCGGGACTTTTTTTCTTGACCCAGAAAAGATGAATAGGGTTGGTTTGAAGCAATACAGACTTCAAGGGCACGAGTGAGGCGCTGTGGGTTATTTCGATCGACAACTCTATAGTAATCGGGATCTTTATTTCTCAATAACTCTTGAAAGGATTTTATTCCATGGGTGGATCGAAACAAATTGATTTGTTGTCTAACTTCTGCAGGAATAGGGGGGAAATCATCCAAACCAAACATAATTGCATCTGCATACATTCCAGAGCCACCAACCAATATTAAGGTGTCATGTTTTTTAAATAATTTCTCTAATAAAGCAAGGGCATCTTTTTCATAATCTCCAACAGTGTAGATGTCTTTTACGGATTTATGCTGTAAAAAATGATGAGGAACCCCCTCTCGTTCTTCAATTGTGGGTACAGCAGTACCGATAGTCATTTCTTTGAAAAACTGTCGTGAATCACAGGAGATAATTTCAGTTTTGAAAGCTTTTGCAAGGCCAATACTCAGTTTTGTTTTCCCAACTGCAGTGGGACCAGCAACATAAATTAAGTTTTTTTCATTCATGGTTTAAAGAATTTCCACATTGATTACAATAAAGGGCATCTTCTGAATGGGTATCAGTCAAACAATTTAAACAACTTTTTGTGTTTGTATCTATAGTTCTTTTTTTTATTGAAATTTCAGCACTTACAATTCCTGTTGGAACCGCTATGATACCATATCCCATAATCATTATGATGGCTGCCAAGAATTGTCCTAGAGGTGTTTCTGGGGCAATGTCTCCATATCCTACTGTTGTTAATGTTACTACACACCAGTAAATACTTCTTGGGATACTGGTGAAACCACTTTGATTACTTTCAATTAAATACATTATCGTACCAAAAATAATACACAGAATAATTACACCAAACATAAATACCAAAATTTTTGGCCGACTAGATCTAAGCGCCTTCAATAACACATTTGATTCTCCTATGTAGCGCGTTAATTTTAAGATTCTAAAGACTCTCAATAATCTCAAAGCTCGTAAGGCTATCAAAGATTGAGTTCCCACAAAGAGAACTGAAATATATTTTGGAAGTGTTGATAATAAATCTATTATTCCATAAAAACTAAAAATATACTTGCTTGGATTTTTAACACAAATAATCCTAAGAATATATTCTATACTAAACAAAATAGTAATCAGCCATTCGGTAATATTAAGTACATCATGATATTCTTTATCTATCCAAGAGACACTCTCCAAGGCAACCAACAATACACTAAATAAAATGAAAATGAGTAAAATCAAGTCAAATAATTTACCCAATGGAGTGTCTGCTTCATAAATCACTTCATACAGACGTAATTTCCAAGAAGAAAGTTCTTTTTTGGGCTCTATAGCGGATTTGGATTTCAAGTTGCCTGAAAAGGTATAATTTTTAGGAATTTCTTTCTACCAATAAAATTACAAATAATATGCTTAATATCTTGGGTTTCTTGAATTGTAATTAATCGTTTTTCAATTCTTTCTTTAGTTTTTATTTGACTGTTTAATTCATAATACCCATAACCTCTAAACATAGAATCGGTGAAATATAGAAAACTATATTCCCCTATTTCTCTTCCATTCTCAATCAATAGAAAATCAGAATGAGGATATTCCCAATCGGATACAATTTCCATCAGTCGCTTATTGTACGTATCTGGATGCTCTAAACCCTTGCAAGCCCCATAACATAGATCAGAAGTAAAGCGCTTACATTCTTCTTTTAGGTCGATCTGGTTAGGATTGTGGCAAAGGTTGAATGTGTTTTTCCATTCTTCAATTTGATATAGCGCGGCTTTCTTATTAGGAAAACGAGCAAAATAGGTTCCTTTTTTTGTGATTTGGTTCAACTTAAAAGTATGATAATTATCTTCTTGGCTAACTTGCACAACCACAGGAAATAAGAAATGTTTAAAACTTCGATTAAAGGGTGGCCTGTGTATTTTGATTTCGTGTTGCTCTTTTAATAATGCGATTAATTCATTTCCTAATGGAGTACAGCTAATTTGGTGAAGTTGTTTTTGTAGTATTATATTTTTTTTACTGGTTTGAGTGAGATGATTTTGAACTTGTTTTCGAATATTTTTACTCTTTCCAATGTAAATTATTTTTTGATTTTTGTTGTACAGATAATAAATACCAGTTGTTGTTGGAAGCTCTTCCAAGAGTTTAAGGTGCTTAGGAGAAATTCTACTAAAGGGGCTGTCTTTGAGTTGTTGTTTTATAATACTTTTTTTACTGTCTTTTTCAACCAATAAGCTAAAAAGTTTCAATGTTGCTAATGCATCTCCAAAAGCCCTATGTTGGTCTGAAATTGGAATTCCTAAACTCCTCACTAATTTTCCCAAGCTATAAGATTCTTGATCTGGTAAAAGTGCTTGTGAAAGGGTCACAGTACATAATGATTTTCTCTTAAATGAATAGCTCAATCTTCTAAACTCTGTTTCTAAAATGCGACAGTCAAATTCTGCATTATGTGCCACCAGAATGCAATCTTCAGTGATTTCGATAACTCTTTTTGCTACCTCATAAAATTTGGGAGCATTGATCAACATTTTAGCATTGATGCCTGTCAATCGCTGTACAAATGGTTGTATTTCCCGCTCTGGATTAATCAATGAGCTGAATTGATCAATAATTTTTTGCCCATCAAAGCGGTAAATGGCAATTTCAGTAATGCCTTCTTCATTATACTTACCCCCAGTAGTCTCAATGTCTAGAACAGCATACATATATCAATCTCGACTGCCAAATATTTTACTACCTATTCGTATCATATTAGATTCTTGATTTATGGCTATTTGATAATCATTACTCATTCCCATTGAAAGAATACTGATTTGGTTATATTTTTTTTGAGCTAAGAAGAATAGCTCTTTTAAAACCTTAAATTCATTTTCGATTTGCTCGTTATCCTGCGTAAAAGTGGCCATACCCATTAGCCCTACCACTCGAATATTTTTTAGCGATAGACTTCTTTCTATTAAGGGCAAAATCTCGTTTGGAGAAAGACCAAATTTTGTGGTTTCGTTGGCAATGAAAACTTGTAGCAGACAATCGATAATTCTATTGTTTTTAAAAGCTTGCTTGTTGATTTCATTTAATAATTTCTCACGATCAACACCATGAATTAGGCATACATAGGGGGCCATATATTTCACCTTATTGGTTTGGACATGACCAATCATATGCCACTGAATGTCTTTTGGAAGAGTTTCCCATTTAGACGTCATTTCTTGAATTTTATTCTCTCCAAAATGACGCTGACCCGCTTGATACGCCTCCATTATCATATCATTTGGTTTTGTCTTTGACACAGCAACTAATTCCACTGAAGAAGGAATTGTTTCTAAAAAGGTATCTAAATTGTCACTAATACGTATTGTCATATTAATAGTATTTAGTGATGCATAGCTTCTATAATGCTGTGGGCTACAGCAAGCGCTCTGGCTCCATCTTCAAGACTTACTTTTGGCTTAGTTTTATGCTCTATGGCTGAAGCAAAATCTTCAAGCTCTCGTTGAATGGCATTAGTTATTTCTATTTCAGGATTTTCAAAATAAATCTGCTTTTTGTTTCCTTCAGCATTTTGTAAAATAATTGCTAGATCGTCCTTTTCTTTGGGTGCATCTTTCATTTTGACAACCTCAACTTTCTTGTCTAAAAAATCTACAGCTATATAGGCGTCTTTCTGAAAAAATCTTGACTTACGCATTTTTTTTAATGAGATTCTACTAGATGTCAAATTGGCCACACATCCATTTTCAAAAGCTATTCGAGCATTTGCAATGTCTGGAGTGTCACTAATGACTGCTACGCCTGAGGCGTCTATATTTTTTATTGGAGCATTCACTAGACTTAAAATAACATCAATGTCGTGAATCATTAAATCCAAAACTACAGACACATCTGTTCCTCTTGGATTAAATTCAGCAAGGCGATGAGTTTCAATAAACATTGGGTTAGTAATACTTTCTCTCACAGCCTGAAAAGCGGGATTATATCTTTCTACATGCCCCACTTGCCCTAAAACCTTATATTCCTTCGCTAAAGCAATCAGTTTTTTAGCCTCCTCATCAGTTTGAGCCAAAGGCTTTTCAATAAAAATATGTTTTCCCTGTGCAATTGCTTTAGAGGCAGATTCAAAATGAGACAAAGTTGGGGTCACTATGGAAACGACATCCACATTTTGAAAAAGTTCCATTTCGTTTGCAAAGGCTGTAGTGTTGTATTCTTTTAAAACTTGATTAGAAGCATCAGCATTTGGATCATAGAAGCCTACAAGTTCGTAAATATCAGAAGCCTCCAATTGCTGGAGGTGTATTTTTCCTAAATGCCCAACACCTAAAACACCTATTTTTAACATCTTCTTTTCATAGTTGTTCAAAAATACAATCAAAATATGGATTTTGGGAGAAACTCAATTATTTTTGTGCTCATGGAAGACCTCCCAAAACATCAAGGACAAAGGAGACAATTAGCCGATCTCTTGGAAAAAAAAGGGATAAAAGAACCTCAAATATTAAAAGCCATAGCTAGTGTACCCCGACATTTTTTTATGGACAAAGGATTAGAAATATGGGCTTATAAAGACAAAGCCTACCCCATTGCAGCAGATCAAACTATTTCCCAGCCCTATACAGTAGCTTTCCAAACAAGCCTTTTGAAGGTTAACTCTGGTGATAAAGTACTTGAAATTGGAACAGGTTCAGGCTATCAAACGGCAATTTTATTGTCTCTTGGAGTCCATGTATACACTATTGAAAGACAAAATGAGTTATTTAAAAAAACTCAACGCTTATTCAATAAACTCTACCTAAAACCAAAAAAGACCGTGTTTGGAGATGGTTACAAGGGGCTAGCTGAAGATGCACCTTTTAAAGGCATAATTGTTACTGCCGCCGCTCCTGAAGTCCCTCAAGCTCTTCTTGAGCAGCTTGAAGTGGGTGGACGACTGGTTATTCCTGTTGGTGTTGAGAAACAATTGATGTATTGTTTTACACGAACTGCTTCCCATAATTTTGACAAAGAGAGTTTTGGTGAATTTCGATTTGTGCCCCTTTTAGAAAATAAAGAATAGTTTCTTGGTTTTTTTTACTCTTGATAGGCTAAAACGAGGCCTGATTCAATTTCACTTGCAAAAAAATTAAAAACATATCCATTGTCTTTGAAAAAATAGAGTTAAAAAATTCTACCCAGTTGACATAAATCACTTCCCACAAAGAGTTTTCTAATTAATTTTTCTTTCAAATTGTTGTTTAATTGATGCAACTTGATGCCAATTGAATGCAATAGAATCATTTTTTTGATGTACCCCCTGAGTACTTCTTCCATTCACAATATAGTGATACAACAATTCTTTTAACTTCGATACTTTCTCAGGAAATTGCCCTTCAAGGTTTTTTGTTTCTCCAGGGTCTTTTTTTAGGTTATAGAGTTGAATAGGAGGAAGATTGCTTATTATTTTAATTTCTTGTGGAGTAGGGGAGCTCCAACCTCCTGAGCCTGGTGCCATGATGAGCTTCCATTCTCCTTTCCGAAGTGCAAAACTCCCATTGATTGAATTGTGAACTGTGGCTTCCCTTAGGGATGATGAATTATTTTTTTGTTCGAAAATAGAGAGTAAACTATAACTGTCTTCGGCTTCATTATCTTTTAATTCAATAGATGAAATATCCGCAAAAGTAGCCATCAGGTCAGTGAGACAAATGGTATCATCTGAAGTAGTGGCTTTGGCAATTTTGTTGGGCCATTGTACAATAAAAGGAACCCGGTGCCCACCTTCAAAAATATCGGCTTTATGCCCCCTATATTGTCCACTAGGGAAATGTCCTTTTTGTTGCATTTCATCAATTTTTGCCGCAGGGGAGCACCCATTATCACTTGTAAAAATAACGAGAGTATTATCCTTAATTTTTAATTCATCTAGTGTTTTCAACAACTTTCCCATGTAATTATCAATCATCATTGTGAAATCACCATAGGGGTTCAATTGGCTTTTTCCTTGCCATTCTTTGGTTGGTAAAATAGGCGTGTGGGGAGAGGGTAGTGCTAAATAGAGAAAAAAGGGCTTTTCTTTTCCAGCATGATTTTTAATGTATTTGATTCCTCTTTTAAAGAAGTTAGGGGTAACTTCATCATGAATAAAATCTGGTGCTGTGGGTCCCTCTCTCCACCATGAATAAACTCCATTGTTTACTGTGACTGTGTTTGGAAGGGCAGTAGGCATATCATTCTCAACATACACATATGGAGCCATATCTAAAGACCCTGAATGTCCGAAGCTGTAATCAAAACCAAGTGTGTTAGGGCCATTTTTTATAGGCTTTGAAAAATCCAAATTCTTAAAATCCTCTGGATTCCATCCCTCTCCATCTGCCTCTAGTTCTTTATTTTTTAGTGCCCAGTCCCAACCTAGATGCCATTTACCTATAAATGCTGTTTGATAAGATTTTCGTTTTAAAAGAGATGCAATTGTTGTTCTCTTTGTTGGTATTAAGGCCTTCGACTTACCTGTCAACACGCCTTGCTTGAGTGAGGTCCTCCAATTGTAGCGCCCTGTAAGTAAACCATATCGTGTAGGGGTGCACACTGATGCTGGAGTGTGGGCATCTGTAAACCGAAGCCCCTCTCTTGCCATCTGATCGAGATTTGGAGTCTTAATTTTGTTGTCCTGAACATAAATCGAAAGGTCTCCATACCCTAAATCATCTGCTAAAACCACAATGATATTTGGAAGTTCTATCTCTTGAGTGTTTGATTGACATGCTTCGAAAACTAATATAAAAAACGAAAATGCTGAGAAATATCTTATTAAAAAATTGAGTGATTTAAATTTCATAGATGAAAGGGTTGTATATCTACTAATATAAAAAAATAGGTTGTTTTTTTTGAAAGAAAAGGAAAGGTGGTAAACTAGGAGTTGAATTTTTTCTTAATTCGATCCAGACTACGCTTGTTGTCTCTGTCTTTGATCGTCTCCCTTTTATCATAAAGCTTTTTACCTCTAGCCAAAGAAATTTGAAGTTTAGCATAGCCATTATCATTTATAAATAGTTGTAATGGAACTATTGTCAACCCCGTGTTCTTCACTTCTTTCTCGAGCTTTTTTAACTCTTTTTTATTGAGCAATAGTTTTCGAGCATTGCGTGGCTTATGATTATAACGCGTGCCATAAAGATATTCTTCAACATACATATTAATTGCAAAAAGTTCCCCTTTTTCATTGAACTCACAAAAACTTTCTGCTATGGATGCTTTGCTGTTTCGGATGGACTTTATCTCGGTTCCTGTCAAAACAATCCCTGCGGTATATTGATCTATTAATTCATATTCAAACCGTGCTTTTTTGTTCTTAATGTTCACCTGCTTTTGCATGAGGCAAAGGTACACTTTTTAGTCCCCAGAGGAAGCTTTTCGAAATATGATAGCACCTTCAAAAAAATCTACCACTAATTTTTTTTGGTTTTCAGAGGTCTCTTCTAGAAGCATTTTACTGAGTGAGTTGAGGAGTTTTTCTTGCAAAACTCGTCTAACGGGTCTACCGCCATACTGTGGATCAAACCCCATTTCACTCAACGCATTCAGGGCTTCATCTGTCAATTCTAAAATGATATTTTGTTTCTCCAAGCGCTTTTGGATAGTAGAAAATTGCAATTGTACTATTTGTTTAATTTCATTTTTAGTCAGTGGCGAAAACATTACAATGTCATCAATTCTATTTAAAAATTCTGGACGAACGCTTTGTTGCAACAAATGCATGACCTTATTTTTAGCTTCACTTTGAGCTGCTTTAAAAGCTTTATTTTCTTCAAATGCTTTTTGTATTTCATGACTACCCAAATTACTAGTCATAATGATAAGACTGTTCTTAAAGTCCGCTAATCGGCCCTTGTTGTCTGTCAAACGGCCTTCGTCAAGCACTTGAAGGAGTATATTAAATGCATCTGGGTGGGCTTTTTCTATTTCATCAAGCAAGATTACCGAATAGGGTTTTCTTCTAACCGCTTCGGTTAGTTGCCCCCCTTCCTCATAACCGACATATCCTGGTGGAGCACCAACCAAACGACTCACCGCATGCCGTTCTTGATATTCGCTCATATCGATGCGGGTGAGATTGTTTTCATCATCAAAAAGGGCTTGGGCCAAAGCTTTTGCAAGTTCTGTTTTTCCAACCCCTGTGGTTCCTAAAAATAAAAAACTACCAATGGGTCTGTGTGCGTCTTGCAATCCCGCTCTACTGCGCCTAATAGCATCACTCACAGCCACAACAGCTTGTTCTTGTCCCACTATACGCTCATGTAAAAGTGTTTCTAGATGCAATAATTTTTCTCGATCAGATTGTAGCATTTTAGCAATCGGAATTCCAGTCCATTTCGCAACAACTTCTGCAATATCGTCATAAGTCACTTCTTCTTTGATTAATGCATCATCAGAAGAGAGCTCATTAAGCTCTTTTTGCAACCTTTCAATCTTTTGTTCTGCCTCTTGCAATTTGCCATAACGGATTTCAGCGACTTCTGCATAATTCCCATCCCGCTCAGCTCGATCGGCACGCAACTTTAGATCTTCAATTTCTTGCTTGCTGTGCTGTAAAGAGTCGACTACTTCTTTTTCACTGCTCCATTTTGCAAATAAGGATTGACGGTCTTGTTTCAATTCAGCCAACTCTTTGTTTAGATGCTCAATTTTTTTCGTGTCCTTTTCTCTTTGAATAGCTACTAGTTCTATTTCTATTTGTCTAATTTTTCGGTCTAAACTGTCTAGTTCTTCAGGTTTTGAATTGATTTCCATCCTCAACTTAGAAGCTGCTTCATCGATCAAATCAATTGCCTTGTCTGGCAGAAAGCGATTGGATATATATCGATTTGAGAGTGTCACGGCTCCAATTATAGCTTCATCTTGAATACGAACCCTGTGGTGGTTTTCATATTTTTCTTTGATGCCCCTTAAAATGGAAATAGCACTGTCAGTATCTGGTTCATCTACCATCACTTTTTGGAACCGACGTTCTAACGCTTTGTCTTTTTCAAAATATTTTTGATATTCATCTAGTGTAGTGGCTCCAATAGCTCTCAATTCACCTCTCGCCAAGGCCGGTTTTAAAATATTTGCAGCATCCATAGCACCTTCTCCACCTCCTGCGCCAACCAAAGTGTGGATTTCATCAATAAATAAAACCAAATCACCCTCAGATTGGGTTACTTCTTTTATTACAGTTTTCAGACGCTCTTCAAATTCACCCTTATATTTGGCTCCCGCAATAAGAGCTCCCATATCCAAACCATACACTTTTTTGTCTTTTAGGTTTTCTGGGACGTCACCGTCCACAATTCGATGAGCCAAGCCTTCAGCAATTGCTGTTTTCCCTGTTCCTGGTTCGCCCACAAGAATGGGGTTGTTTTTTGTTCTTCTTGATAAAATTTGAAGTAAACGACGAATTTCTTCATCCCTCCCAATCACAGGATCTAGTTTCCCCTCACCTGCCATTTTATTAAGATTTCTCGCATATTTTTCTAAGGCATTATAGTTACTTTCAGCTGAAGCTGAATTTACTTTTTCACCCCTTTGTAGGTCATGTATAGCATTCTTTAAATTTTTTGGTGTGAGCCCCTGATCATTTAAGAGTTGATTTACATTGCTCTTCACCTTAAGAAAGGCTTGTAAGAGATGCTGTGTTGCAACAAATTCATCTCCATTTTCTTGAGCCAATTTTTGTGCTTCCAAAACACATTGAGATGCTTTTTGTGAGAACATATGTTGTCCACCTTGCACTTTCGGCAAAGAGGCTAATTTTTTTTCTATGCTTTTCTCTAAAAGATCTTTATTGAGCTGGAGCTTTTTAAAAAGATAGGGTATCACGTCTTTATCTGTCTCCAAAAGGGCTTTAAAAAGGTGTTCTGGCTCAATCTGTTGATGTTGATATTGCTGCGCCAAGAGTTGGGCGCTCTGCAATACTTCTTGAGTTTTTAAGGTAATGTTGTTCAAATTCATAGCGATTTTTTAAATCTAACGAACAAAGTATATTCCAAATCAATTCAGCAGACATTTTGTCTTAAAAAACAATAAAAAAATGCCAAAAAGGCAGTGTTATATTTTTTCAATTTTTTTGAAAGCGGCTGGGATTTGATCTACAATTGCACTTGCTATTACAGAACGTTGCCCATAGAGTTCTGCTGCTAAATCCCCCGCTAAACCATGGGCAAAAACTCCCACAATTGCTGCTTCTCTAGGCAAATATTTTTGTGCTAATAGACTCCCTATAACTCCTGTTAATACATCTCCGCTACCAGCAGTAGCCATTCCTTGATTACCACTACTGTTAAACAAGAAATCACCTGAAGGTGTTGCAATTATTGAGTAGGCACCTTTAAGGACCACAATCACATCTAGCGTTTGGCTTAGTTTTTTTAATTTTTTTAACTTCTCTTGATCATTTTTCCAAGGGCCAACCCAACGTTCAAATTCTTTTGGATGGGGAGTTAGAATAGATCCGGGAGGTATAGATTTATGTAGCGAGGGATTTTTTGATAATATGTTGAGAGCGTCAGCATCAATTACTAGTGGTGTCTTTGCTTTTTTTAATAAAGAGGCTAAAAATTTTACTGTTTGAGGAGCGACACCCATGCTTGGCCCCAATGCCCAGTATTTCAAAGTGCTATTGAATGAGCCCTCTAAAAAATGACATCCCTCGTTTTCAATGAGAATAGCCTCTGGTAACCCATTCTGTAAGATTGTTTGTCCCGCTTGAGGAGACATCACGCTTAATTTTCCAACACCTGCATAAAGAGAAGCTTTTCCAGATAAAAGCAAGGCCCCCATTGCATTTTTTTGTCCGCCTATAAGCATTAAGTGACCTTGACTTCCTTTATGAGCAAAAGGGGGTATGGATTTTAAAATTGATTTCACAACTGGCAGGTTGATATAATGGAATGGGGTGGGTTCTGATTCCAAAAAAGTGGGGTCCAATTGGATGGGTAAAAGATGAAAGGTTCCCACATAATTTCCTTTTTCAGGTAACATAAATGCCAATTTGGGAAGTTGAAATGTTAAAGTATGTGTTGCCTTAAAGCATAGATTGGAACCATTAAATTCTGAATACATTCCTGAGGGAATATCAATAGCTATTTTTTGTCCACTTTTTTTATTTAGAAATGCAATCAATTGTAACGGAAGTCCAGCTAAAGGGCGGTTGAGTCCAGATCCAAAAAGTGAATCAACAACGACACCATCCTCTTCATCAATACTAGGAAAATCGGCTGGTGAAGAAATTAGTATCGACTCTTTCAGTAAACTATTTTTATTTTCTACAAATAGGGGGCTATAATCATTGGATTTCAAGTGATAACAAAGGCAAGTAAAATTGAGTTTTACGAGTAATCTTGAAATTGCTAATCCGTCACCACCATTGTTACCTGGGCCACAGAAAATGTATAGCGTTTGATCAATTCTGATATTTTTTTCAAACCACTCTACACACTTTTGGGCAGCTCGTTCCATTAAGTTTCTGGGTGAGATAGGTTCATGTTCAATGGTATATTGATCTAATGCCCTTATTTGTTGTGTGGTTAAAATTTTCATTAAGACTAAGATAATTGAACTCTTGTTAATGATGTGTTTAAAATAATAGTTTAAAAATATAGTTTACCGTTTATCAATTACTAAGAAACCGCTATTTTTACGCCTTATAATAAAAACTAAATTATGCGTGACCAAGAGATTTTTGATTTAATCCAAGCAGAGGAAAAAAGGCAGTTGAATGGAATTGAATTAATTGCCTCAGAAAACTTCACTAGTCCTGCAGTGATGGAAGCCACGGGTTCTGTACTAACCAATAAATACGCCGAAGGGTATCCAGGCAAGCGCTATTATGGAGGTTGTGAAGTTGTGGATCAAATCGAACAACTTGCCATCGATAGAGCAAAGGCTTTATTTGGAGCGGCTTATGCCAATGTACAACCCCATTCAGGTTCTCAAGCAAACACTGCTGTATTCCATGCTTTTTTGAAACCTGGAGACAAGATTCTTGGTTTTGATTTAGCTCACGGAGGTCATCTAACTCATGGCTCTCCAGTAAATTTTTCTGGAAGACTTTATGAAGCTCATTTTTATGGTGTATCAAAAGAAACAGGTCGTTTGGACTATGATAACATAAAAGCCATTGCAGAAGAAGTGCAACCACAAATGTTGATCGCAGGTGCGTCGGCCTATTCAAGGGACATTGATTTTGAACGTTTTCGAGAAATTGCAGATAGCGTAGGTGCCTTTTTATTGGCCGATATTTCACATCCTTCTGGACTCATCGCCACGGGTTTACTTTCAAACCCTATTCCTCATTGCCACGTGGTGACTACCACCACACATAAAACGCTTCGTGGTCCTCGTGGGGGTCTAATTGTTATGGGAAATGACTTTGACAATCCATTTGGTCTTAAGCTGAAAAACGGTAACCTCCGTAAAATGTCACATTTGCTCGATATGGCAGTTTTTCCAGGCAATCAAGGCGGTCCTCTGGAGCACGTTGTTGCGGCTAAAGCAATTGCGTTTGGAGAAGCATTGAAACCTGAATTTAAAGATTATATGAAACAGGTGCAAAGCAACGCTCAAGCTATGGCCAAAGCTTTTGTTGCTTTAGAGTATCATTTGATTTCTGGAGGAACAGACAATCATTTAATGCTCATTGATCTCCGCAATAAAAATGTTACTGGAAAAGCAGCAGAACACGCTCTAGTGAGAGCTGAAATAACTGCCAATAAGAACATGGTCCCTTTTGATGATAAATCACCATTTGTAACTTCTGGAATACGTGTTGGTACAGCTGCTATTACAACTCGTGGACTAAAAGAAGATGATATGGAGACTATTGTAAATTTGATTAATCGTGTAATTTTAAATCACGATGATGAGACAGTAATTGAGGAAGTTGGTCAAGAAGTACACGCTTTAATGCAAGGGCGTCCCTTGTTTGTAGTATAAATTGATGCTACAAAAAGCAGTGGCATGAAACTTTTAAAAGAGAGATTTGCTATTCACTTTCGATAAAATCTAGCAGATTTTTAGCAAAGTGATCCCATTGATATTTTTTTTGACAAGCCCTCAATTGATTTTCAAATAAAATAAAATTAGTAGGATCAACCAATTCGGTTAGGTTTTTAGCAATTCCTTTGGGTGTTTTGTCAGTTAAAAGTCCAGTTTTATCATTTGCGATGGGTTCTCGTAAACCGTCAATATCACTTGCCAAGATAGGTTTAGTATAGTGATAGGCAAGGGGAGTTACCCCACTTTGAGTTGCTTTATGATACGTCTGAACCACAGCATTAGCAGCAGAAAAGACCCTTTGAGTTTTCTGTTTATCGGCAAAGTTTAAGTCTAAAAGTATTTTGTTTTTTAAATTCAGTTTTTCGATCAGTTGCAGGTATTTATTTGGGTTTTGATAACATTCCCCAACAACAGCCAATTGAATATTCGTTTCAGACAATGGTTTTTCAGCGTATGCTTTGAGTAGAAGCTCCAAGCCTTTATATTGACGAATTAACCCATAAAATAATACTATTGGTACACCTTGAGGCCAACCTAACTGTTGTCTTGCTTGTTTTTGGGGTAGAAGAGGGGGTAGATTGTTTGCAATGGGGTGGAATCCTCTCCAAATAGGTTGATTCATTTTTGAATCTTCAATTTGATCTCCAACAAGTTTAGAGAGTGTTGCAAATTGATCCATTTGTTTACCAAATTTTTGATTGAGCAATGCATCCCAAGGTTTGGGTTCATGTGGCCACCAATTGTCGACCAATGCTATTTTTTTGACTCTCTTGAATTGTTTGGCAATACTGGTGTAAACAGGAGCCAAAAATGGAGTATAATATCTGAATACAATAGAATCTGGATCCTCTTTTTTTAGCTTAGAAATAGCTTTTCGCCATTGAAATGGATTGTAGGCATGAACTATTTGTTCTATTTTAAGCTCTTCAGGATATTCATCAGAGCGAAATTGAGTCTTACCAGGAAATAAAAAGGGGGGATACAGTTGAGAGAAAGTAGCTAACGAAACGGCTCTATTTTGTCGCATAATAGCCTTCCCTAATTCATGTTGAGTATCTGCAATGCCACCCCTGTAGGGATAAGCAGGACCCAAAAGAAGAATCCTATTTTGTTTTGACATTTATGTTAAAGCTAATTTTCTGGCTGGTGACGCCTGTGCAATCCAAAAGCTGGTAATTAAACTAATACCAAAATAAAAACTTAAAAAGAGGGCAAATACCCAATGAAATTCCCAGAGAAATAAATGAGAGGGCAGGAGGAGAAAAAAGATTCCTGTGAGGGCTCTAAAGCTATCGAAAAGGGCAGCCCATTTGAAGCAATCCATAACCGAAGTATAGGAGAAAATACTTAAGAATAGTATTGCTACAAGAGCTAGACGAAATGGCGTGTCGAAATCTTCAAAATGACTTAAAAAATAGAGCAACATGATTGTGATACCCATAAACTGAAAGGTGGCATAGCTTTTTAAAAAAGAGGAGTATTTGTGTTTGTATTTCTTCTGTTCAAAAGGGCTGTTTACCTTTTTCTTGGGATGACTTTGTGCCACGTCATCGGGTCTCCATCCCGTTGGCATAAACCATATTTTAAATTTGTCTGTCCATTTATTTGTTCGCCAAGCATCTTGACTTAGCGACCATAGATGTTGGAAATTTATCCAAAAAGGATTCCAGCTTTGCACTGGTTTGAGTGTGCCATAAACTGGAGGTATATTATCTAATTCCTCTTGAAAAGTACCAAACCATCGATCCCAAACACAAAAGATAGCAGCTAGGTTTTTATCAATATATTCTGGGTTAATGGCATGATGCACTCGATGCTGCGAAGGGGTAACTAAAATATACTCCAGCCATCCTAACTTCCCTATGTGTTGCGTATGATACCAAAATTGTCCAAACAAATGGATAGAAGCTAAAATAGTAATCACTTTATGAGGCACTCCTAAAAGGGCTGCAGGGATTAAAAATAAAGCTGAAAGACTCACAAGATTAGAAAAACTTTGCCGTAGGGCACAGGCTAAGTTAAATTCTTCACTGCTATGATGTATGATGTGTTGGTTCCAAAATAAGTTGACCTGATGGTTGAGCCGATGTCCCCAATAGCTGGCGAAATCGATACAAATAAAAGCAATACTATAGGTCCAAAAAGTAGCCTCTAGGGTTTGAAGGTGCAATAGGTCGAATAAATAAGGATAAGAAATTAAAACAAGCGTCAAACCAATCAAATCCTTCAGAATGTTGGTCATACCTGAACTTAAACTGGATAGCGTGTCCATGAAACTGTAGGTCTGTTTTCCTTTCCATTGCCCATAAAATATTTCTATAACAACCAGCGCTAGAAAAGCGGGAATGGCCCACAACAGAATAGCAGCATAAACCTCCATCACATTTGTTTGCCTAAAAATAAAAAATTATTGAGTGATAACCCAACTCCCTGATTTAATTAAGGGTTCTGCTTGTTTAAATTTCACAATTTTTGATTCACCTGTAGTCACATTTTTGATGTTGACACGTTCATTACGACCAATTTTGGGTTGTTCTCGTACCACAGTTTCAACGGGGGTCCTTTGGGCTTGACTGGCTCCAGCTCCGACGTGCCGGTTGCGTTCTGCGAGTTGATCAGAATTTAAGACTTCATCCTTGGTTGTGTTATACTGCTGTTGCGATTGGGTTTGTTTTGCTTCTTGAATTGCCCCCTGATTTTGATTGGGTAGTGTGCCTTTAATTAAGAAGGAAAGAACTTCCCGATTCAATTGATTCAACATCGATTTGAATAATTCAAAGGCTTCAAATTTATAGATTAGCAAGGGGTCTTTTTGCTCATGCACCGCTAACTGTACGGACTGCTTTAATTCATCCATTTTGCGCAAATGCACCTTCCAAGCTTCATCAAGAAGGGCTAACGTGATATTGCGCTCAAAATCTTCTACTAGTTTTTGTCCCTTTGATTCATAGGCTACTTCCAAATTAGTAACAACATTTAGCGTTTTTACACCATCTGTAAATGGAACAACAATCCTTTCAAATTTATTTCCAGGCTGTTCAAAAACTTTTTTAATAACAGGAAAAGCCAGTTGAGCGCTTGAAGCTGTTTTGGTTTCATAATGACTTAATAAAGCATTATATAGTTTATTTATTAGTTCTGATTCAGTTTCACCTTCAAATTGCTCAGCACTAATTGGCGAGGTGACAGAAAAATTACTAATAATTTCAAACTCAAAATTTTTAAAGTCCTTTTGAGCTTTGTTGTTCAAAACAATGTCTTCACAGGTATCAAAGAGCATATTAAGAATGTCTAATTTTAGACGTGACCCTTGCAATGCATGTTTTCTACGTTTATAGATAACCTCTCGTTGGGCACTCATCACATCGTCATATTCTAGAAGTCTTTTACGAATACCAAAATTGTTCTCTTCTACTTTCTTTTGAGCTCGTTCAATAGATTTTGTCATCATAGAATGTTGAATCACTTCGCCTTCTTCAAGCCCCATTCGATCCATGACTTTTGCGACTCGATCAGATCCAAACAAACGCATTAGGTTGTCTTCAAGAGATACATAAAATTGTGAACTACCTGGATCTCCTTGTCGTCCAGATCGACCTCTTAATTGTCTATCTACTCGTCTAGAATCATGTCTTTCTGTACCTATGATGGCTAAACCACCAGCTTCTTTTACTTGATTGGATAATTTAATATCAGTTCCTCTACCTGCCATGTTAGTGGCTATTGTGACCACCCCAGGGTTTCCTGCTTCAGCCACTATATCTGCCTCTTTTTTGTGAAGTTTGGCATTCAATACGTTGTGAGGGACTTTTCTTATTTGAAGCATTTTACTGAGCAATTCTGAAATCTCCACAGAAGTTGTTCCAATCAAAATGGGTCGCCCAGCCCTAGAGAGTTTGGTGACCTGCTCAATGACTGCGTTGTATTTTTCACGCTTAGTTTTATAAATAAGGTCATTTTCATCTTTTCTAGCAATGGGTCTATTGGTAGGAATTTCTATCACATCTAGTTTGTAGATTTCCCAAAACTCTCCAGCTTCAGTGATAGCTGTCCCGGTCATGCCGGAAAGTTTTTGATACATTCTAAAGTAGTTTTGAAGAGTAATGGTGGCATACGTTTGGGTGGCAGCCTCAATTTTCACATTTTCTTTGGCTTCAATGGCTTGATGAAGCCCGTCAGAATAGCGTCTTCCTTCCATAATCCTTCCTGTCTGTTCGTCGACAATTTTAACTTTGTTGTCCATAAGAACATATTCAACGTCTTTTTCAAAAAGTGTGTAAGCCTTTAACAACTGATTCATCGAATGAATACGTTCACTTTTTATATCAAAGTCTTTGAACAGCAGTTCTTTTTCAGCAGCTTCTTTTTTGGGTGTTAATTCTTTTGCTTCTATCTTAGCTATTTCGCTCCCAATGTCTGGAAGGACAAAAAAGTTTTTATCATTAGTGTCACCAGAAAGGTTATCAATTCCCTTTTCTGTGAGTTCAATTTGGTTATTTTTTTCATCTATAGTGAAGAACAACTCGGCATCTACTTTTGGCATTTCCCGGTTGTTATCCTGCATGTAAAAATTTTCTGTCTTTTGCAGTAGTTGTTTCACTCCATCTTCACTCAAAAACTTAATCAAGGCTTTGTTTTTTGGAAGACCACGGTGGACTCTAAGAAGCAATAGCCCACCTTCTTTATCATCATTTGCTTTGATTTTAGCTTTTGCTTCGGCAAGGACACTGGTCAATAAACTTCTTTGCTGCTGCACTAATGCTCCAATTTTAGGCTTTAGCTGATCAAATTCATGTCTCTCTCCCTCCGGTGTTGGACCAGAAATGATTAGGGGAGTCCTTGCGTCATCAATTAAAACAGAATCAACTTCATCAACAATAGCATAGTGGTGTTTACGTTGCACCAAATCTTCTTCTGTGTGCGCCATATTATCTCGCAGATAATCGAACCCAAATTCATTATTAGTACCATAGGTTATATCTGCCATATATGCACTTCTTCTTTCTGGACTATTGGGTTTATGATAATCAATACAATCAACAGTTAGCCCATGAAATTCAAATAAGGGAGCCATCCAAGCACTATCTCTTTTAGCTAAATAATCATTAACGGTTACTAAATGAACTCCTTTACCGGTGAGCGCATTTAAATAGACTGGAAGAGTTGCCACAAGGGTTTTACCTTCTCCGGTTTGCATTTCAGAAATTTTTCCTTGATGTAGCGCAATTCCACCAATTAGTTGAACGTCATAGTGGATCATGTCCCATGTAACGGGTTTACCTGCGGCGTCCCATTGATTACTCCAATGTGCTTTTTCCCCTTTTAAGGTGATATAACTTTTTTGCTGTGAAAGCGTTCTATCATTTTCTGTAGCACTAACAATTAGTTCTTTATTTTCTACTAATCTTCTTGCTGTTTCTTTGACCACCGCAAAGGCCTCTGGTAAAATAGCATTTAGGAGTTCTTCTACCTGATGATAAGCTTCCTCTTCTTGACTGTCTATTTTTTCATACAATTCTTCCTTTACTTCTATTGCTGAGGTTTCGGAAACAGAACTTTTTAATTCCTCAATAACCTTTTGGTGGGGCACTCTAAGCGTTTTTATTTGTTCCTTAAAATCTGATGTTTTTTTGCGTAGGGCGTCGTCTGAAAGTTCCTTGAGTTTGTCTTGTGCAGAAATAATCTGTTGAACAAGGGGGGTTATTTTTTTGAGGTCTTGTTTTGCCTTATCTCCAACAAATGTTTTTAATATGCTATTAAGTATGCTCATTTATGCGGGCTTATTCCATAGTTTTTCAAATGTAATTATAAAAAAAGTCTCTAAGGAGACTTTAGTTATGTTGTTGATTTTTTTTCCTAATATTCATCTTCATTCCAAAGATAATCGTCATCAGTTGGAAAATCTGGCCAAATTTCTTCTATAGACTCATAAACGTCTTCTTCATCTTCCATGGCTTGAAGGTTTTCAATAACTTCGAGTGGAGCTCCAGTTCGGATTGAGAAATCAATCAATTCGTCTTTTGTCGCAGGCCAAGGGGCGTCACTGAGATAAGATGCTAATTCTAACGTCCAATACATAGCTTTATAATTTTTTGCAAAAATAGATTTTTATAAAACCTGTGCAACAAAAAAAGGAAAAATTAGCTTACTTGCCATTTTGTTTCTGAGACTTGCATGTCTTGAGTAAACTTTCTTGATAGCATAAAGAGGTAGTCAGAAAGCCGGTTGACATAAATAATACACTCATTTTGAATGAGTTCCGTTTCATTCAGCTCCGTGATGTTTCGTTCTGCACGTCTACATACGCTTCTAGCTAAATGAGAATAAGACACAAGCACATGACCTCCAGGTATAATAAAATTTCTAAGAGGAGGCAACTCTTGAGAAAGCGCATCTATCTTGTTTTCAATTTGTTCTATTTGACTTTGGTTTATGGGCTCGACGCCTTTGGGGAGAGCTTTTTGATCAGGAACGGCAAGTAGGGCGGCTAGATTCATCAATTCATTTTGAATTTGAAACAAATAAAGCTCAGTTTCATCGTTGTCTAGATGATCTCGAATAACACCTAACCAAGCTATTAGTTCGTCTAATGCCCCGTTTGCTTTTATTCTGTGACTGTGTTTAGGAACTCTTTTTCCGGAGATAAGAGAGGTAGTTCCATCGTCTCCAGTTTTTGTATATACTTTGCTTTCATTCATCGTCTCTCCATTTTTTTGGGTGCAATGCAAAAATACCAATTTTGTGTTCGAAAACGTAAAATTTTTAATAAAACTGTGTAAAAGTTAAACAAAAAAATCACAACCTTTTTAGTCGACCACTTATTGCTGTTAAAGATAAGAGCCCGAAGATAAATAGTGCCCAGCGATTTAAAATGTCGTCATATTTAGTGTAAAAAGTCATTTCTTTTCTTGAAAAAACACTTCCTGTTAAGACTCCTTTTTCTCCATAGGGGAGTTGCTTCATAATTTCACCTTTTGCGTTTATGAGTGCGGAAATGCCAGTATTTGCACTTCTGGCAATTTCTCTTCGCGTTTCAATAGCCCTCAATTGAGTATATTGTAAAAGTTGACGATGCCCTTCGGTATTATCCCACCAGGCGTCATTGCTTATGACAGCTAAAAAGGTTGCTCCTGCCTTTACATAATCACTAACAAAAGAGCCATAGATGGATTCATAACAAATAATCGGTGCGGCACTGATTGGTTTGCTATGATGTGGAAAAACAGTTCTGTATTTTTGAGTCACTCTACTCGCAACTGTTCCGCCCATATCAAGCATTATTGATCCAATGATTGGTTTTAAAATAGATTTGAATGGAAAGTTTTCTACTCCCACTACTAGTTTTGATTTATGATATATATCATAAGGTGATTGGTAGTGTTCCCAAATGGCAGAATTATAAAAATCTGCCCAAATCCCTTCTCTTATTCTATTTGCAGTAAGTGATGGTGATTCTTTACTCCTATAAACGTCGTAGCCTTGAATGCCACTTATTATTTCGGTGTTTTGAAAGTCGGCAAGAAAACTTTGAAATGAATAATGCAAATCACTCTGAGCATATTTTTTTAGTTCCAATCCATTGCCATCGGCAAAATAGGTTTCAGGAAGAAGAATATAGTCTGTTTGTCCAGAGATTTTGTCTTTGACCTGCTTTTCAAATTCAGTAAAGAAAAAAGCGTTATTACGATCATATTTTTCAAGATAAGGATCAATATTGGGTTGTAATAAGGCCACATTTATTTTTTCTGTACTTGGAGTCACTTGTCTATAAAGGTATAATGAGAAAGCAATCGGTATTGCTATAGCTATTGCCCAAGGCACTAGTTTTTTTAAAAGCATTGTTTTTTGTTGACTAGCCCCATATTTTTTAAGCGCTTCATATATCCCAATATTGATAAGCCAAACCCAGAGCGTGCCACCTGCAACACCAGTAAATTCATACCATTGTATCCAATAAATTTTTGAAGCAAAAACAAGGCCAAGATTTAACCAAGGCCAAGAGAGGTCCCAACTTAAATGTAGTTTTTCAAAAGTAAGCCAAAGGCTCACCAATAAAATATAAGAGGAGCGGAGAGGTAGCCTTTTTTTACTCCAATGAAAAATTACAAAAAGAATGGTGAAGAATAGACTGTTGCATAAATTAGCGAACAACATTCCAAAAAGTGAAGCATTGACCAACCACCATGTGGTGACCAAATTCCAAATTAAAAAGGCAAAATAAGTATAAATAAAAAAGAGCTTAAAATTTCTTTTTTGGTTAAAATGACTTTCTAGTTTTAAGAGTGGAACAAATGCCACAAAAGCGAAAATGGTTATTCCATAAGTGGGCCAACACAAGGATAGAAGACCGCCAGAGAGGATAGAAAGGAAAAATGGTTTTTTTAAAATATTCATTTGTTCAAAACTAATTTTTTTGATGCTAAAGCAATTAGTATATTGGCAAAAAATTGAAATTTTTTAATTTCATGGTTCAAAAAAACATTCCCAACCTATTTACTTCACTTAACTTTTTTTGTGGATGCTTAGGTGCCTACTTAGCCTTTAAAAACCTATTTGAAGCTGCTTTTTTTATGGTTCTTCTAGGGGCATTCTTTGATTTGTTTGACGGTTTTTTTGCGCGTTTATTAAGAGTTGAGAGTCAATTTGGAATGCAATTTGATTCCATGGCAGATTTGATTACAAGTGGTTTTGTACCGGGCATTGTGATGTATGAATTGTTTCTAAAGATAGGAATTAAAGAACAACATTTTTTTTTTTCAGTTCTCAATAATGAATTCACTTTTAATTTCGCTCCACTGGCTTTAATTGGATTTTTAATAACAATAAGCGCAGCTATACGCTTAGTGAGATTCAACCTTGACAGTCAACAAAAAACTGAATTTAGAGGTTTGCCCACACCAGCCAATGCATTATTTATTGTATCGCTTCCACTCTTATTAGAACATAAATATTTTGTTTTCTTCAGACCTTTAGTGTATAGTTTTTCTGGTTTATTGATGATTGTTCTCGTTTCAGCCTTCTTGATGAACTCCAGAATTCGATTGTTCGCTTTTAAAATATATTCTTACCAACTTTCAGACTATGCATTTCATATTTTTTTGTTAGTCTGTAGCTTACCCCTTTTTTATTTTTTGCAATGGGTGGCCGTTCCGGTTTTGATTCTGCTGTATTTATTTTTGAACGTGATTCGGAATACTTTTTAGAATTCCAATTTCTTTTTTCTTAGTTCAAAGTTTTGACCTAGGTAGACTTTTCTAACCATTTCATCTTCTGCAAGGATTTCTGGAGTTCCTGCCTTTAAAATGCTCCCCTCAAACATAAGATATGTTTTGTCTGTAATAGCTAAGGTTTCTTGCACATTGTGATCAGTAATCAAAATACCAATATTTTTGTTTTTAAGGTGGGCAACAATTCTTTGAATATCTTCAACCGCAACGGGATCTACTCCAGCAAAGGGTTCATCTAAAAGAACAAATTTAGGGTCTGTTGCCAGGGCACGTGCAATTTCTGTTCTTCTCCGTTCACCACCAGAGAGCAAGTCTCCTCTATTCTTTCGAATATGACTCAACCCAAATTCTTCAATAAGGGCATCAACTTTCATTCGTTGTTCTTTTTTAGAAAGTTTAGTCATTTCTAAAACACTCAAAATATTGTTTTCAACACTCAATTTTCTAAATACAGATGCCTCCTGTGCCAAATAGCCAATTCCTTTTTGAGCTCTTCTATACATTGGATTTTTTGTAATTTCTTTTTGATCCAAAAAGATTCTTCCCTCATTAGGTTTAATAAGCCCAACAATCATATAAAAAGAGGTTGTTTTGCCTGCACCGTTTGGCCCTAATAAACCCACAATTTCTCCCTGCGAAACTTCTAAAGAAATGCCTTTAACAACTTTTCTTCCTCTGTAAGATTTTATAATATTTTCAGCTGTAAGCTTCATGACTTTTCAGGTTTCATTGCTTTTTCTTGGTTTCGGACCACAACTTTTGCAATTATAATGCTTATTTCATAGAGAATCAAAATGGGTATACTCACTATTATTTGACTGGCAATATCTGGTGGAGTAATTATAGCAGACAGACTCAAAACCAAAACAAGTGCTATTTTTCTGTTTTTTCTTAAAAATTGAGGAGTTATGACACCAACTTTTGCTAAAAAATAAATAATGATAGGAAGCTCGAAAATGAGACCTGATGCGAGTACAGAAGCCCTGAGAAGTCCAATGTAGCTGCTTAAATCAAAGTCATTAAAAACTTCTGCACTTACTGAATAATTGGCAAGAAAATTGATTGAAAGTGGTGTGACTATATAATAGCCAAAAAGAATACCACAGAAAAACAGGAGTGAAGAAATAAAAATAAATCCTCTAGCATTTTTGCGTTCATTTTCATACAATCCAGGACTGACAAATCTCCAAAATTCATAAATTACATAAGGAAAGGCTACAATAAAGCCAGCTAAAACAGAAGTCCATAAATGGGCAGAAAACTGACCAGAAACATTTCTACTCTGTATTCGAAAAGGCAATTCATCATCACAAAAACTACTGGTTTGACCTAACGATTCTGCAATAGAACAAAACCATTGATAGGTTATAAAGTCTTTACTTTTTGGTCCAAAAAGCAAAACATCAAAAATAAACCCTTTAAAAAAGAAGGCTACAGAAGCAAAAATCACAATAGCTAGAGTAGCACGCAATAAGTGCCACCTGAGCTCCTCTAGATGTCCTAAAAAGGACATTTCATCTTTTTCACTCATCTTTCAATCCTTCTTTTGTAAAGTCTAATATATGAACAATACCCAAATACGCTTCATGATCATCACAAACCACTAAATGATTTATTTTTTTTTGATTCATTAATCGTAATGCAGAAACAGCCTTGGTAGAAGCCTTCATTTTAAAAGGATTTGGAGTCATAATATCTATTGCAGTGAGACCCCCTATTTGAATGTGTTTTTCTAACATCCTTCTAATGTCACCATCAGTAATAAACCCTACAATTCTATTTTTATCTAGTACCACTGTAGCTCCCAGTCTTTTACTCGTAATTTCATGAAGCACGTTTTTCATCATTGCAGTGCTTTCCACTGCTGCTTTTGTATGCTGCAGAACCATCTGTCCAATTGTTAGATTGAGTTTTTTTCCAAGTTGACCACCAGGGTGTATTTGTGCAAAATCCTCTATTTTAAAGTCTTTTAGATGCATTAGACAGACAGCCATAATATCTCCTAATATGATTTGAAGTGTAGTGCTTGTGGTGGGCGCAATATTATTTTGGTCTGCTTCTAGGGCATCTGGAATTTGAATAACAAAATCTGACTGCAAGGCTAGTTTTGAATCTTGATTTGAGGTAAAAGCAATTAGCGTATTTTTTTGTTTTTTCAGGTAGGGGATTAGAAAATCAATTTCACTTGATTGACCACTCTTAGAAAGGCATAAAACAACATCTTCTTTTTGGATACTTCCAAGATCACCATGGCTTGCATCTCCTGCATGAACATATACAGCAGGGGTTCCTGTTGAGTTTAAAGTGGCCACTATTTTCTGTGCAATTAATCCACTCTTTCCGACCCCTGTAACTATAATTCTACCAGAGCAATTATAAAGGATTTTGAGTACCTCTTCAAATTTTTTATCAATACAATCAAAAAGTTTTCCAACAGCCTCATATTCAAGTTGTAAACTTTTTTTGGCGAAAGAAAGAATGGGGTTTGAATTCAAATTAATAACATTTTTGTTTTTGTATTCAAAAAGAATAGTTTTATATTAAGGGATACAAATGTAGCTATTTTTCACTTGGATTTATTGCACTATTAATGGAAGAAAAAAACATTCATCTAGCTTTAAAAAAACATTTCGGATTTTCAAGTTTTAAGGGACTTCAAGAGGATGTCATCAAAAGCCTTTTAGAAGGACGAGATACATTTGTGATCATGCCCACGGGTGGAGGAAAATCACTTTGCTATCAGTTGCCAGCACTTCTCTTAGAAGGAACCGCCATCGTTGTTTCACCCTTAATTGCTCTGATGAAAAATCAAGTTGATGCTATCCGTGGAATATCTTCCCAAGATGGCATAGCGCATGTGCTTAATTCCTCACTCAACAAGACACAAGTTCAAACAGTAAAACAAGATATAATTTCTGGCATCACGAAATTGCTCTATGTAGCTCCAGAATCATTGTCTAAAAAGGAAACCATAGAATTTTTCAGGTCAGTAAAGCTCTCTTTTTTGGCCATTGACGAAGCACATTGTATTTCTGAATGGGGTCACGATTTTCGTCCAGAATATCGAAACCTCAGGAATATTCTTGGTCAAATTAGTCAGCATATTCCCATTATTGCCCTGACGGCCACCGCAACCCCAAAAGTGCAAGAAGACATTCAAAAAAACCTGCAGATCAATGAAGCAAAGGTTTTTAAAGCTTCTTTTAATCGACCCAACTTATATTATGAGGTACGCCCAAAAACAGCACAAGTAGATACAGATATCATACGTTTTGTGAAACTTAATGAAAATAAATCGGGTATCATTTATTGTCTATCACGAAAAAGAGTGGAAGAATTGGCTCACACTTTACAAGTAAATGGGATCAAAGCACTGCCCTATCATGCAGGGTTAGATTCAAAATCAAGGGTTGATCATCAAGATCGTTTTTTAAAAGATGATTGTGATATCATTGTCGCCACCATTGCTTTTGGGATGGGAATAGACAAACCCGATGTTCGATTTGTTATTCATCACGACATCCCAAAAAGCATAGAAAGCTACTATCAAGAAACTGGTCGAGCTGGGAGAGATGGAGGCGAAGGATATTGTTTAGCCTTCTATGCCTATAAAGACATAGAAAAATTAGAAAAATTTATGTCAGGCAAACCGTTAGCGGAACAAGAAATTGGAATGGCACTTCTCGCTGATATGGTAGGCTATGCAGAAACCTCAATTTCAAGAAGAAAATTTATCCTACATTATTTTGGAGAGGAGTTTGACACTGAAACAGGTGAGGGTGGAAATATGGATGATAATGTTAGACATCCCAAAAAACAGTTTGAAGCCGAAGAATCTTTAAAAATTTTAATTGAAACGATTCTAACCACCAAAGAAAAATATAAGGCCAAAGAAATAGTCAAAACATTGATGGGGCAAAAAAACGCATTATTACAATCCCACAAAACAGAGATTTTGAATGTATTTGGAAAAGGAAAAGATAAAACAACATCCTATTGGATGGCACTAATTCGCCAGTCATTGGTGGCGGGTTATATATTAAAAGAAATTGAAACCTATGGATTGATTAGAGTGACTTCAAGAGGGAAAGAGTTTTTGAAAAATGGAGACTCATTTATGATGACCGAAGATCATCAATATGACCTCAACAATGAAGGGGCCATTGCAACTCCATCTGTTCAAAATAAATCTGATCAAAAGTTGATGCAACAATTGATTCCTTTAAGAAAAACCACTGCTCAAAAGTTTAATGTACCACCTTATGCTGTCTTTCAAGAATATTCTTTAGAAGACATGTGCTTAAAATATCCAATAACATTGTTAGAATTAGTTAATATTAACGGAGTAGGTGAGGGCAAGGCGAAAAAATATGGTGAACCTTTCGTAAAATTGATTAATGAATACGTTAAAGAAAATGAAATCATCCGTGTGGAAGATCTTATTGTAAAAAGTACAGGAATTAAATCTGCATTAAAACTATATTTAATACAGAGTATTGATCGAAAACTCTCTTTCGATGACATTGCTTCTTCAAAAGGAATGAAAATGGATGAGCTCCTTCATGAAATGGAAACCATAGTATTTGCAGGAACAAAGCTAAATATTGATTATTGGATAGAAGAAATTTTTGATGAAGATCAGTTAGAAGAATTATATGATTATTTCATGGAAGCCGAAACAGATGATATTAAAGAAGCTATTGATGCTTTCGAAGGAGATTTTGAAGAAGAAGACATTCGTTTCTATCGCCTAAAATTCATCAGTGAAATTGCAAATTAGATTTAAATCTTTCTAGTTTTTATTGAAACTCTATTAACATAGGTAGTTTTTTTATCTTTGACAAAAATCAAAATATGGAAGACGGTCTATACGCTCATATGAATACAAATAAAGGCACTATAAAAGCGCAGCTTACATGGGCTGAAACCCCTGGGACAGTGGCAAATTTTATAGGTTTAGCAGAGGGTAAAATAGAAAATAATCAAAAATCTTTAGGTACACCCTATTACGATGGGCTGAAGTTTCATCGTGTCATAAATGACTTTATGATTCAAGGCGGTTGTCCAAAAGGAAGTGGTATGGGTGGACCAGGTTATCAATTTGATGATGAATTTCACCCCCAACTAAAGCACGATCGCGCGGGAGTATTATCTATGGCCAACGCAGGTCCTGGGACTAATGGGAGTCAATTTTTTGTGACCCACGGACCAACTCCATGGTTAGACGGGAAACACACTGTTTTTGGCTTTGTGGTTGAAGGTCAAGACGTTGTTGATGCCATTTCTCAAAATGACATAATCGAATCTTTAGCGATTGAACGTGTGGGTAAAACTGCAGAGAACTTTGATCCTGTTGCAGTATTTGAGACCTTTCAGAAGAATAAAAAAGAACGTGAAGCAGCGGCAATGAAAGCACAAGAAGACATGCTTAACGCTCATGTTGCCAACATGGAAAAAACATCAACTGGATTGTTTTATAGTATTGATAAGCAAGGTACTGGCTCCAAAGCAACAAAGGGACAAACTGTGAGTGTTCATTACACAGGAAAATTACTCGATGGAACTGTTTTTGATTCTTCTTATAGGAGAAACGAGCCCATAAGTTTTAAACTAGGACAAAATCAGGTTATTGCTGGCTGGGAAGAGGGCATTTCACTATTATCTCAAGGAGCTAAAGCAAAACTTGTTATACCAAGTCATTTGGGTTATGGAGCTAATGGTGCTGGAGGTGTTATACCGCCAAATGCTACATTGGTTTTTGAACTCGAGTTGGTCACTATTATTCAGTAACTACTAATTTTCAGGATGCCATTTTATATTACATCCTAAGCTAGGGTATTGTTTAAGGGGTGCCTCACTGTTTTGTAACAATGCTGTTGTGGCTGCTCTCAAATCCTCGCCTGTTAAAGCCAAATCGTTTCCCGGCCTTGATGCGTCAAAGCGACCTCGATAAAAAAGTTCTGCATTTTTATCAAAAAGATAAAAGTCAGGGGTACATGCTGCATCATAGTCTAAAGCTACAGATTGAGAAGCATCATACAGATAAGGAAAATGAAAAGAATGTTCAGCTGCAAATTTTTTCATGGCTTCTGGACCATCCTGCGGGTGGGTTTCAATACTGTTACTTGAAATTGAAATAGTCTTAATACCTTGAGATTCAATTTCTTTTGAAAACTGCACAAGGGCATCAATTAAATGAATTACATAGGGGCAATGGTTACACATAAAGACAATAAGTGTGCCTTGAGAGCCAAACAATTCATCTAAATTATTTTGTTTACCACTAACCACATTAGGGAGAATAAAAGCTGGAGCTTTTGTTTTCAAGGGGAGCATCTTTGATTCAGTCTGAGCCATACTTTTTTTTCTAAAAATAAAAATATTGATGCGATTTAGAGAGTAGAGCAGGTTTTAACTTTAAGCTCAATAAATCATGTGAAAGTTATCAATATAAAATACTGATAATTAAATATCTTCAAAATTAATATCGGAAAACCCTTTTGTGTTTTCAGAGACAATAGAATTGTCTGAGTTGGGGTTGTAATTTTTTTGATGTCTTTCACTTATTACTTCCTCACCTCTATGCTCAAAGATATAATTGATCATTTCTGATAGTAAATCACTGAAGTCTTTAAAATCTTCTTTATACAAATAGATTTTATGTTTTTTGTAATAAAATGAACCGTCTTCGTTAGTAAACTTTTTGCTTTCAGTTATGGTTAGATAGTAGTCACTAGCTTTGGTTTCTCTAATATCAAAAAAGTAGGTCCTTCTTCCAGCGCGAAGCACTTTTGAGAAAATATCTTCTACTTTATCTGCATGATTCTCCGACATTTTTGTTTAATTATTATAGTTGATTTGAGCCAATTTTACAAAAAAATCTAAACACTACAAACTAAATTGACTTTTCAGTTTGTTGTTTTTCGTAAAGATCCGTGTAATAGCCTTGTTTATTGACCAAATCAGCATGATTGCCTTGTTCAATTATTTTGCCATTTTCCAAAACAATAATTTTATCTGCATTTTTGATGGATGAAATTCGGTGACTAACAATAAGGGTTGTTTTATTTGCTGCCATTTTTTCTAGGTTTTTCAAAATGGTTTCTTCAGTTTCAGTATCCACCGCTGATAAACAATCATCTAGAAGTAAAATTTGAGCTTCTTTAATAAATGCACGTGCTATTGAAACTCTTTGAATTTGACCTCCAGAAAGAGTCACTCCTCGTTCTCCAAGCAAGGTTTGATACCCTTTATTAAACCCTTCTATGTTTTTGGCAACATCTGCGTTTTTAGCTGCTTCTTGAATTTGTTCCAAACTTGCATTTTGATTTCCAAACCGAATATTTTTTTCTATCGATTCGGAAAACAGAAAAGGGTTCTGTGGCACATAGGCAATAGCACTTCTAAGGCTATTATGGGTGAATTCTTTTAAATTGATTCCATCTAACTTTATGCTACCCTCATTAGGATCATATAGTCTTGGAATCAACTCTAACAAACTAGATTTTCCAGAACCAATTTTCCCTAATATTCCTAGGGTTTCTCCTGATCTTAAGCTAAAACTAACTTTATCAAGAGCTTTAATTCCATTTTCAGGATAATGAAAAGTAACATTGTTAAAGGTCAAATCACCTTTAATATTTTCTTTTTCTAAAGATCCAGAAACAACGTTTGGAGTTTGTTTTAAAAAATCATTTATTCGTTCTTGAGAGGCTTCTGCTTGTTGCACAATAGAGGTTACCCACCCCACAACCGTAACAGGCCATGTGAGCATATTTACATAAATTATAAATTCTGCTAATACACCAAAAGCAATTTCACCTTGCATATATTGATTGCCCCCTACAAAAATGACAATCAAATTGCTTATGCCTATAAGTAAAATCATCAATGGAAAAAACCATGCTTGCACCTTGACTAATGCCATGTTTTTTTGATAACTCTCTTCTGCCTGATTTTTGAATTGCTTTTGGGCGTTATGCTCTAAACCGTAGGATTTAATTACCGAAATGCCACTAAAATTTTCTTGAGCCACTGTAGCCATTTTTGATAAAAGCTCCTGAACAGCTGTGCTTCTTACATTGATCACTCGACTCAATTTGTAAATCGTAACAGAAAGAATAGGGAGGGGTAGAATAGTATAGAGCGTTAATGTAGGAGCAATACTTAGCATATAAGATATTACAATAAAAAACAAGGCTACAGTATTGATACTATACATAAGGGCAGGACCAACATACATTCTTGCCTTGCTGACATCCTCACTGATTCGACTCATTAAATCTCCTGTGCGGTTAACTTTAAAAAACTTTTGAGATAGTTGTTGATAATGCCAAAATATTTCATTTTTCAAATCAAACTCAATATACCTTGACACATTGATAATGGTTTGTCGCATCCAAAATGTGAATATCCCCGACGCGATTGCGGTGCCAATGATAATTAAAATATTAATGAGCAATTCTTTTTGAAGTGCATCAGGGTCAGTTTCTCCTTTTTTTAAGAACTGCTCAACAGCTGTTAGAGAATTGCCAATTAACCGTGGTGCAACTAAAGAAAAAATCCTACCAATGACAGTTATAATAATACCCAACAACAATTGGTATCGGTATTTGAAGAGGTATTTATTTAGATGCCGAAGTGCTTTCATTTGCTAAGTGGGTAAAGGTAATCAATTGTAATTGGCTGCAAATCAAAATGAGAATTGAATTCTACCTGTTAAACTTTTAGCCTAATTATTTTTGGTTTACTTTTGTCGAAACAAAGTTCTTACACATGCTCACCCGTCGCCATATTCGAATAAAAGTTGTACAATCAGCGTATGCCTTTTCTTTAGTGGATCAGGGAAAAGTTCAGGAGCAGTTATCTTTTTTTAAAAAAAGTATTTTAGATAGTGTAGACCTTTTAATACTTCAGTTGGCTCTCTTCAAAGCACTTAAACATCAGTTGGTTAAGGAGAGTGAATCACATCAAAATAAGTATATAAAACATACAGAGTCAGCGCTATCTCCAGACAGTCTGTTGAATAATAAATATTTCGATTTTATAGCAGAGCATCCAGTGTTATTAAAAAAAAGTAGTTCATCTGAATTGAACAATTGGGAAATTGAATTCAAATTGGTGGAAAGACTATGGGACGAAATCCAAAAAGACGATGACTTTGTTGCCTATTGCAATATCTCTGAGCCAGATACAGCCTTACAAAGAGAAATTATTATCAAAATTTTTGAAAATAAAATTGCTTCAGCTTCTTATTTGCACCAATTTTATGAAGATCAGAAGCTTACTTGGCTTGATGATTTACCCGTTATAAATACTTTTATTTTAAAAAGCCTCAAACAAATAGATCCTAAGAATTCTCACAGTCTGGTTCTGCCTGACGGGTCAGAATGGTCCGAAGAACTCTATTTTGGAAATGCGCTCTTAGAAAAATTTCTTACTAATGAAGAAGCCTTAGAAAAAGAACTTGAGGGGAAAACACCAAATTGGGATCCCGACAGAATTGCCCATTTGGATCGTCTGCTATTGAAAATTGCTATTGCTGAGTTGTTGTACTTTCCTGAAATCCCCCCTAAAGTAACACTCAATGAGTTTTTAGAAATAGCCAAAGAATATTCCACTCCAAAAAGCAATAGTTTTATCAATGGAGTTTTAGATAAACTAGTCAAAGAATTTGCTGATAAAAACCGATTGAACAAAACCGGAAGAGGATTGTTATAAGCATTTTTTTAGTTACTTTTGAACAAAATTTAAAACTATTCAAAATGAAAAAATGGATTCTAACAACTTTTGCCATTGTTGGTCTTCTAGTAACTTCATGTCAAGAAGGAGCTTCAAGCAAAGTTAAGAAAGAAAATGTGGAAGCTGCCGTAAATGACAGTGCAGACAAAGCTGATGCGCCCATAATGCAATTTGACAAAGTAATTCATGATTTTGGGACAATCAATGAAGGAGATAAAGTTCAAACAACCTTCTCTTTTACAAATACAGGTAAATCTGATTTGATAATTGTAGATGCCAGAGGTAGTTGTGGTTGTACTGTGCCAAGTTATCCTAAAAATGTTCCTATAGCTCCTGGTGACAGTGGTGAAATCTTGGTTAATTTTGACTCAAGCAACAAACCTAATATGCAACAAAAAACGGTTACCATTGCTGCTAACACACAAAGTGGAAGAGAAACTCTTCGCATTAAAGCAATGGTTACACCTAAAGCAAAATAACATTATTAATAGCTCACTCTATGGAAGGTTTATCTGGACAACTCCCTTTTTTATTATTGATGTTAGTGGTTTTTTTCTTCTTTATCATATTACCTCAGCAAAGACGTCAAAAGAAAGAGAAGAACTTTATGACCAATTTAAAAAAAGGAGATCGGATAGTTACCAAAAGTGGTATCCATGCCAAAGTGATGGAGCTTAATGATAAAGACAATACATGTGTGATTGAAACAATGGCGGGTAAGTTGAAAATTGAGCGCAGTGCTCTTTCTTTAGAAATGAGTGCCAAACTCAATCCACCACCTGCTAAAAAATAATTCTCAAACCCGCTCAAAGCGGGTTTTTTTATATGCTTTATCAAAAGATAATAAAACCCATACTGTTTCTTTTTGACCCAGAAAAAGTTCATTATTTCGTTTTTGGAGTTCTTAAAAAAACACACCTAATCCCTGGTGTAGCTAAATTACTTCGAGCTTCATATCAAATCAATCACACTGCTTTAGAGCGAAAGGTATTTGGGCTCACTTTTCCAAACCCCGTAGGTATGGCAGCTGGTTTTGACAAAGACGCAAAGCTCTTTAAGGAGTTGTCAAATTTTGGCTTTGGATTTATTGAAATTGGTACGCTAACTCCCAAACCACAAGGGGGAAACCCAAAAAAAAGACTTTTTAGGTTGCCAGAAGACAAAGGACTCATCAATCGGATGGGCTTTAATAACGAAGGAGTAGAAGCAGCTATCGAGCGTTTAAAAAAGAATAAAGACGTTTTAATAGGTGGAAATATTGGTAAAAATAAAGTTACTCCAAATGAAAAAGCTGTTGACGATTATATTTATTGTTTTAAGGCCTTATTCGATTATGTAGATTATTTTGTTGTGAACGTCAGTTCTCCTAACACACCTAATTTAAGAGCTCTCCAAGACAAGGAACCTTTAACTCATCTTCTGACTACCCTCAACGCATTGAATCAGAACAAAAGTCGTCCTAAGCCCATTTTATTAAAAATAGCACCCGACTTGACAGATGCTCAATTGGATGATATCATTGACATAATGATCTCAACTAAAATAGACGGAGTAATCGCTACCAATACCACATTGAGTCGAGAGGGACTAGCGTCCAAGAATAAATCTGAAACAGGGGGACTAAGCGGAAAACCCTTAAACAAGAGAAGTACTGAGGTTATCCGGTATTTAAAAACTAAAAGCAAAAACGCCTTTCCGATCATTGGCGTAGGAGGAATTCATACTCCTCAAGACGCCCTAGACAAATTGGAAGCAGGGGCCTCGCTAATCCAACTTTATACGGGTTTTGTGTATGAGGGGCCTAGTATTGTTAAAAATATTTTGAAAAAACTACTGTAATTTATATTTATTATGCAGTCAGAATATTGCAAATAATAAAGTTTTTCATTCTCATTCTAAAGAATATATCGTAACTTTTTAGGTAATCCCTAAATCTCAATGATCATGAATAATGTGTTATGGTACATCGTAATTGGCATTTCAGCTGGTTATACAGCAGGTAGATTGATGAAAATAAAAGGATTTGGTCTTTTTGCTAATCTTTTGGTAGGACTGGCAGGAGCTATGCTAGGGGGCTGGCTTTTTAGCGTTGTCAATTTTTCGTTTGGCAATAGTCTTTTAGGTTCACTTATCACCGCAGTTCTAGGAGCTGTTTTTTTACTCTATCTAATAAGATTAATTAAAAAAGTCTAGTTTAAAGAGTCTTAAATTGAATTTGAAGTGCAAAACTAAAAACAAGTGTCAGGAGTTGTAAAGCAAACTTTTAAATAGGTAAAGAAAGAATTTGAAAGAACAAGCCCTTTTGAATTAGCCAAAATGTTAAATTTTTTTATTTACAGCACTGGGTCTGTTCTTTGGCTTTGTATGGAGCTACATTACAACGCCTCTCAATAGCATTTATCTGAGAAAGTTTAATGGTACTCCACTCTAGAAACTAACAAAAACTAAAAAATTATTCAAAATAGCTGAATGTTTCACCAGCTTTAATATTTTTTAAAGTTTCAAATATCAATCGAATAACATTTTCCACATCCTCTTTTTGAACCATTTCTACTGTTGTGTGCATATAGCGTAGGGGCAAAGATATCAAGGCAGAAGCAACTCCACCATTGCTATAGGCAAAGGCGTCAGTATCTGTTCCAGTGAAACGTGAAGAAGCCAAACGTTGAAAAGGTATTTTTTCCTTCTCAGCTGTTTCGATAATCCGTTCTCTCAAATTATTTTGTACTGCAGGCGCATAGGAAATCACAGGTCCTTTTCCAATTTCGGTGTGGCCCTCTTGCTTTTTGTTGATCATAGGCGTAGTTGTATCGTGACAAACATCAGTAACCAGTGCTACGTTGGGTTTAATGGTTTGGGTAATCATTTCGGCACCATGCAAACCTACCTCTTCTTGCACCGCATTGGTCACATAAAGACCAAAGGGTAGATTAACTTTTTCCTCTATCAATAGCCTAGCTACTTGTGCAATCATAAAACCACCCGCTCGGTTATCTATGGCGCGACAAATGAACTTATTTTTATTAATAATTTGAAATGAGTCTGGATAGGTAATCACACAACCCACATGGACGCCCATTTTTTCAACCTCTTTTTTGTCTTTGGCTCCTATATCAATAAAGATATTATCCAATTTTGGCACTTCTTCTTTGCCCGCTTTTCTAGTATGAATGGCTGGCCACCCAAAAACCCCCTTAACAATCCCTTTTTTGGTATGAATATTTACCCACTTAGAGGGTGCAATTTGATGATCACTACCGCCATTGCGAATCACATAGATTAGTCCATTATCTGCAATATAATTTACATACCAAGAAATTTCATCAGAATGCCCTTCAATAACTACCTTATATTTTGCATCAGGATTGATGATCCCAACAGCTGTGCCATAGGTGTCAGTAATGAAAGTGTCCACATAAGGCTTCATATATTCCATCCATAGTTTTTGACCATTACTTTCATATCCTGTAGGAGCCGCATTATTCAAATAGGCTTCAAGAAAAGTCAAGGCTTTTTTATCAATAATTTTCATAACAAATGCATTCAAAATTTTTGTGAGGTGCAAAAATAACGATTATGATCTTTAAAACGACACCGATCAATTATTTTGTAATTTTACCCTCATGAAAAAGACCCTTTTTTTTTCATTTGTTTTTTTATTTACTTTCTGCTTTTCACAGACAGATAGTTTGACTCACTACAAAGAGATTCTTGAGCGTTTTCAAATAGATAGCCTAGATAGATATGGCATTGCACTTGATGAAGTGATTTTATTTCAACCCCTTCGGTTTTCAAGCATGAATGATTTAAAGTCCTATCTCATTCTTCGTAACCGCACCTTACGAGTCTACCCCTACGCAAAATTAGCTGGCGATCGACTAGATTCTCTAACCATAAGATTGGAGCGTATCAAGAACAAACGCAAACGCAAGCAATATCTTAAGCGGATTGAAAGCTTTATTTATGATGAATTTGAAGAAGAATTAAAAAAACTATCCCGATCCCAAGGCCGCATTTTAATAAAGCTAGTACACCGACAAACAGGGGTGACCACCCACCAACTGGTCAAAGAATTACGTAATGGCTGGCGGGCTTTTTTATATCAAACAACGGCTAGTTTTTTTGACCTCACACTCAAAGCGGAATATGAACCCGAGACAGAATATGAAGATTTTTTAATTGAAGACATTTTACAGCGGGCTGCTGCAGAAGGTATTATTGAATTAGATGCCACCGCCCTTGAGTATGATCTAGATAGTCTCTACACCCTTTGGAGGTCTAGAAAAAAACAAATCAAATTTGATCAATAGCCCCTGTTGTTGAGTTATCAACACCTTCTTAATTTTTTCTTAAAATATATTCCACAAAATAAATTGTGTAAATGAATAAGGGTGTTATATTTGCACCCGCAAAAGGGTCAAGAAAAGATTTAATTGCGAAAACAAGTTCCTTGAAAGAATAGAAAAGAATGACAGCGCGTATTGAGAAATA
>JADHMP010000010.1:0-84115 GCA_016779985.1 Flavobacteriaceae bacterium | reverse complement strand
ATAAATCCTTTCAGTTTGAAGAAAGCAAGCGCTTCTAAGAAACGTTCGTGAATAATAATACAAGTCTTATTAAGGATCTTACTTCAAGCCAACAAATATATAATCAATCGCAGTGCGACATAGATATTTATTCTGGAACAGATATAACCATTAGAAGTGGACGTGATATCTGGGGTGTAGCAATGCGGATAAGGTCGCCACGCTTCTTTAAATGGGCAAAAAACTTCTCTTTGGGCATCTTTGCGTCCAAACCAAATTCGCAGGTTCACGCGGTCTTAAATTCAATAAGTAAAGAGGAAGTGTATTACCCCCACTTCATACTTCAGGTTAATGGTGTCGATGTTTACTATATAAAACATAACCAAATTAAAACCCACCAAACAAATGCTAAAACAAATGATCCAGAACAGTAAAATTCAATACAACTTTGAAGGAAAACGAATCACACCTTCCAAATTCAATGAAATCAGATAAAAAATAGCTAAAAAAGGGTACTTTTTTATCAAATTATATACCAATAAAAAAGGATTTCATTTCTGAAACCCTTTTTTTAAAGGGTGGAAGATCGGTCTCGAACCGACGACCTCCTGAACCACAATCAGGCGCTCTAACCAACTGAGCTACAACCACCATTTGGATGGCAAATTTAATATTTTTTTAATTTCAAATTAGCTTCATGAAAAATTAAAATCAGAGAGGTTTAGATTTCTTGATCTGGATAGACAATACCCGCTTCATTTCTCACCTCATCTAACAAGTACATTAGTTGGACACTATCGCTATGACGCCACTTTTTACTTTGCAGGAGCTTCTCTCTTAAACATTGGTTAGTTTCTTCAATCTCATAAGAATAACCTAATCCTACAAAAGGATATTCAATTTGATCTTCTAGTTCACCTTGTCTTAAAACTGCCCTATTTGCGTCATGCCACCTAGAGGGTAAGTATATTTCTCCTTTTTCTCCACAAATCTTTGCGCCCATGTCTTCATCATGTGTTATTCCAGAATAAAGCATTGCTTGTGATTCTTTATAAGACAACATCATCGCGGTCTGCAAATCAATTTGCTGTTCTGATAGAATAGAATGTGCCATAATTTTTTCGGGCATTCCTAACAATTGATAGGCCAAAAAAAGAGGATAAATTCCAATATCTAATAAAGAGCCTCCCCCTTTATTGGGATCCAATATGCGTGACTCTAGCCCTCTATCCAGTCCAAAAAAACTAAAACTAGCTTGTGTATATCTTATTTTTCCAATTTGACCCTCTTCAATCCATTTTAGAACATGCTCAAACAAAGGGTTAAATCTTGTCCACAGAGCTTCCATAAGAAAGGTATTATTGTTTTGGGCAGTGGCTATAATTTTAGACACTTGACTACTGTTCATTGCCAAGGGTTTCTCACACAACACCGCCTTTTTTCTATTTAATGCCTCTATGCTCCATTGGGCATGAGAAGGGTGCAGTGTTGCTATATAGATAACATCAACCTGATCATCTTCAAGAAGGGCTATGTAGTGATCATAAAATGATAGGGCATTAAATTTTTTAGCAAACAAAGCCGCATGGTTTTTTCGTTGTGAAGCCACTGCCTGCAAAACACAATGAGGAACAAGAAGCAAATCTGAAGCAAACTTTTCAGCAATATTGCCTAATCCTAAAATACCCCATCGGATGATTTTCATATGGCTAAGAAATTAGTCCTCCTAAATCTGTCACAGAGAGTGGTGCTTGGCAAGTAAAGCCTTCACCTGCATTTTTAAATATGAGACGACCCATATTGGCTGCTCTATAACTAATACTTTCTAAAAAATTTTCACTACTTATCGGTGTCGAACGCTCTGTGCTTTCAGGATCAAAGAATTGCGATTTATAAGCCTTAATTGCTTCAAGCTTTTTGTCAATAAAACCAGAAACATCTACAATCAAATCTGGAACGGTCTCATTCCATTGAATATATTCAAGAATTAATTTTGGATTCCAAGGATATAGCTTTTTGTTATTCTCGTCTTTTAACTGTATTTTCTCAAGTCCACTCAAAAAACAAGCAGCATGGACTAATGCATTTGCTTTGCCATGATCTACATGTCGATCTTTGGGTGTGTTACATAAGATGATATCAGGCCTAAAAAATCTGATTTTTTTCATTACTTCCAATTGATGGGTTTCATCATTCAGGAAGAATCCATCACGAAAACCTAAATTTTCTCGTGTAGTGACATTGAGAATTTTAGCTGACTGATTTGCTTCTTTCATTCTAATTTCAGGGGTGCCTCTAGTGCCAAGCTCTCCCTTTGTTAAGTCAATGATTCCAACTTTTTTTCCTTGTGAAACTGATTTGGCAAGCGTGGCCGCACAACCGAGTTCAACATCATCAGGATGGGCCCCAATGGCTACTATATCAAGTTTCATAAAGTACAATTTTTGAGGGCGTTTTCTAAATCTTCTTGAAGATCTTCAACAGCCTCAATACCACAAGAAAATCTGATTAATTGGGGAGTAATACCTTGGTCTATTCTTTCCTCTTCTGTGAGCAATGCATGAGAGGTCAAACGCGGACTTAAAGCCGTTGACTCAACTCCAGCAAGACTCATTGAGGGCTTGATAAGAGTAAAATTTGAGAGGAATTCTGACACATTTATTTTTGGATCTAATTCAAAAGAAAGCATACCTCCGAACCCTTTCATTTGAGCTTTGGCAAGATCGTGGTCTGGGTGTGAAGGTAACCCAGGATAATAGACCTTTTTTATCCAAGATTGCTCTTCTAAAAAAAAAGCCAGTTGTTGAGCATTGTTGTTTTGAGCTTCCACACGAAGACTTAGTGTTTTTATGCTTCGTTCTAATAGCCAAACGGTAGCATCACTTAAATTACCACCTAAATTTTTAGCAACCTCATACACTTTAGAAATAGCCTTGCGCTCCCCTACCACTGCTCCTGCGCTAATATCACTATGTCCACCAAGATATTTTGTCGCACTATGAATAACAATATCGATCCCTAAAGCGATGGGGTTTTGATTGACAGGGCTAGCAAAGGTGTTGTCGATGATGGTCCACAAACCTTCTGACTTTGCCCATGATGCTAGTTCTTTAAGATTTACCAATTGGAGTGTAGGATTGCTAGGGGATTCAACATATATTCCCTTTGTATTAGGCTTTCTTTTAGCCATTATATCTTCAAGCGATAGCCCTTCGGTGAAAGAAAATTCAATTTGATATTTTAACAACTCTTTCTTTACAAAATTTCTTGTTCCACCATAGAGATCATTTTGGAAAATGATGTGGTCACCCGGACTTAAATGTGATAATAATGTTGTAGAAATAGCAGCCATCCCAGAACTAAAAATAAGTCCAGATTCAGCACCCTCTAAAGAGGCTACTTTTTTTGATAAACCTCTTTGATTTGGGGTGTTAAAATAGCGGGGATATTGATTAATTTCTACCTCTTCAAAAGCATAAGACGTAGACATATAAAGTGGTGAAGTTGATCCCTTGTGCACTGTATCTTCAACATTTCCAGAATGGACACAATTAGTCTTAAAATGTTTTTCTTTCATAACTAATTTTCAATCCAAGCAATTACTTCTGGATCTTTTGGGCTTGTTCTAGGGCTTATCACTTTTGATAAAACCCCATTTTTGTCAATTAAATATTTTTGAAAATTCCATGTTACCTTGGAATCAAGTTTGCCATTTTTGTTGGCTTGAGTTAAAAACTGGTAAATCGGATGCATCTCTTTTCCTTTAACAGAAATTTTCGCCATGATCGGAAAAGTAACACCATAGTTTTTTTTACAAAAAATAGCTATTTCTTCATTGGTCCCAGGCTCTTGACTGAGAAAATTATTAGCTGGAAAGCCAATAATGACAAAATCTGCTCCACCATACTGCTCATATAACTCCTGTAATTGAGTATATTGGGGTGTTAATCCACATTTAGAGGCTGTATTGACAATCATGACTTTTTTTCCTTTCAATGAATTGAAATCGAAAGTATCTCCTTCAATAGTTTGAGCTTTATATTGATAAATTGTTTTGTCTACAGTGCCATTGTTTTGTGCCATAGATAAAAGAGTTGTAGATATGAGAATAAGGGCAAATAACTTTTTCATAGTTTTCAAATTTCGTTTTTTTTTTGGATAAAAAAAAATTTAAACTACTTCTGCAGATAAACCAGCTTCAAGCAATAAGGTACAGCGGGGGACTAAGTCTTTAAGATCTCCTGTTTTTACGGTGCATTTTCCTTTAAAATGAACAATATAGGCACATTGTTCTGCTTGTTCATAGGTGTGATCACAAACTCGGACTAGGGTTTCTATAACGTGTTGAAAAGTATTCACATCATCGTTAAATAAAATAATATAATGTTCTTTTTCAGAAGCTACCTCTACTTCGGGCTCTGAACTTGGTTCTTCTTGTGGTTGGTTGCTCCTTATTTTAAAAAATGGATAGCTGCCCATGACATGTTCTCTTTAATCGATTCTTTATTTAACCCAATTGCTGTAGCTTTTTTCGTAAGTTCTAAAACATCAGTAATAAAAATACCTGAAAGAACTAAACTTCCACCGACTTTAAGGCATTTGTAATAAAACTGCAAGTGCTCTGAAAGCACATTTTTGGTAATATTTGCAAATATATAATCATAAAATTCTTCTTTCTTTGGCGGTGTATCACTTTGGCTAAAAATAATTTTATTTTGATTATTTCTTTGGGCATTCTCTTGGCTGTTTAAAACACAATTGGCATCATTATCAATACCATGGACCACATTTGCTCCTTTTTTTGCGGCCAGAATAGCAAGGATTCCTGTGCCACAACCCATGTCTAGCACCACTTTATTTTCAAGTTTCATTTCTAAGCCATAATTCAACATCATTTGGGTGGTGTGATGATGACCTGTACCAAAACTCATCTTGGGTGTGATGACGAGTTCTAGTGGCAGTCCTGTAGATGGATGAAAATCAGCTCTCACCACACAATGATCACTAATTTGAATTGGCAAAAATTCTGCCTCCCAGTTGGCATTCCAATTTTCTGTAGCAATACTTTTTTGCTCAAAAACAATAGAAACTTCATCATTTTTTAGTAATTCAATATCTTCTAGAATATCTTCATACCAATCATTTTCAGCAATGTAGGCTTCTAACCCATCTACTGTCATTTCAAAGCTTTCAAAAGGGAGTGTTGAAAGAGTAGCTAATAAAATATCAGTCCAAGGTTCCTTTGGTGAGATTTTGAAAGAATAGGAAATGTAGTTTTGCGTCATCAAAATGCATTGGCAATAGCCATAAAATCTTCTGCTTTCAGCGATGCACCACCAATAAGACCTCCATCAACGTCAGGCTTTGAAAAAATTTCTTTGGCGTTGCCAGGTTTTACACTTCCACCATAAAGAATTGAGGTGTTTTGGGCAATTTCATCTCCATATTTTGATTTTAGTAAGCCTCTTATGAATTGATGCATTTCTTGCGCCTGTTCAGGAGTTGCGGTTTCACCTGTTCCAATGGCCCAAACAGGTTCATACGCTAAAATGATTTTTTTCCAATCAATACTGTCCTGATTGAACAATGCCTCAGTGAGTTGTTGCTCAACAATTTCAAAATGATTTCCTTGCTTTCGTTCGTCCAATTGTTCTCCAAAACAAAAGATTATTTCCATCGCTTGTGTGAGCGCTGAAGCAACTTTTTCTGCAAGTAGGGTGTTAGTCTCATAAAAATAGGTTCTGCGTTCGGAATGCCCTAAAATGACGGTGTGTACCCCCACACTTTTTAGCATATTAGCTGCTATTTCACCCGTGTATGCGCCCGCAGTAGCAGCATGCATATTTTGAGCTGCAACGGTTATTGACGAATCTTTTAATTGTGTTACACTTTGGGCTAGATGAACAGCTGTAGGTGCAACCAGTATGCGCGTACCATTTTTAACGGTTAAATCCCGTAAATCGGACAACAGTTTTTCTGTAGCTAATTGATCATTATTCATTTTCCAATTTCCAGCAACAATTTGATTTCTCATAAATTAATTAAGTTTTATTTGTGGATCTAAATAGACATAGAGTAAGTCTACCACAATATTAATAATAATAAAAAAGAACGCAATAATCATAACAGCTCCCATAATTACGGGAACGTCCAAAAGATTTAATGCCGTTACAATTTCTTTACCTAAGCCCCTCCATCCAAAAATATATTCCACAAAAATAGCTCCTGCTAAAAGAGAAGCAAACCATCCAGAAACAGCAGTTATAACTGGGTTTAAAGCATTTTTAAGGGCGTGTTTATAGATGATTCTAGCCAAAGACAATCCTTTAGCCCGAGCCGTACGGATATAATCTTGCTCCATTACTTCAAGCAAACTGCTACGCATTAATTGAATAATAACAGCCAACGGGCGAATGCCTAAAACAAATGCAGGTAGTACTAAATTTTTAAGTGTTAATTGATGGGTTTCTCCATAGTCGTCAAGTTCAAATAAACTTCCTGTCATGTTTAAGCCTGTGAATTCATGCAAAACCAACCCAAATAGCCATGAAGCTAAAATAGCGCTGAAAAAGGAAGGCAAACTCATTCCCAGAGTACTTACTCCTTGAAGACATTTATCAATAAAATGATCCTTTTTCAACATAGCAATAATCCCTAGTGTGACTCCAAAAACAACGGCAATACTCATCGCTGCAATAGCTAAAATAATTGTATTTGGAAGGGTCTCTCTTATGATTTCCGACACAGGTTTTCCTCGTTTTTGATAAGATGTTCTTAAATAAGGTAACTTCAACACCCATTGTCCAGAAGATTGGTTTAAAACTACTACTCCACCATATTTATTCTTTTCATAATGTGTAAAGGAATTTGTGTCTTTAGAATGGTATGATAGTGGAGAAAGATCATTGATGAAATAGAGATATTGTGTTTCAATGGGTAAATCAAAACCATATTTCTTTTTTATTAGAAATCGTTGTTGCTCATTTTGGTTTTGCCCTAGCATCATTTGGCTAGGGTCACCTGGCAATACATTAAAAAGAAAAAAAACTAGGGTGACTACACCAAACAGAGTGAAACCCATTTGAAGGGTTTTATTGGCTAAATAGGGACCCATTATTCTTCTGAATTTTGTAAATGAATCAAAGCAAAAACAGCATAATTAATAATGTCTAAATAATTAGCATCAATACCTTCACTGACAAGTGTTTTTCCTTGATTATCTTCAATTTGTTTAACGCGCAATAGCTTTTGAATAATCAAATCAGTCAAAGAACTAACACGCATATCGCGCCAAGCTTCACCGTAATCATGATTTTTGGCTTCCATTAAACTTTTGGCATTTTCAAACTGTTTGTCAAAATGCAACAGCGCTTCTGTTGTAGAATAATCAGGTTGTTCTACAACCCCTTGTTCTAGCTGTATTAAGGCCATGATAGCATAGTTGATAACCCCAATAAACTCTGTTTCTTGCCCCTCTTCAATGCGATGCTCTTTGTTTTCTTGGAGGCCTCTAATGCGCTGTGCTTTTATAAACAACTGATCAGTAAGTGAGGGAATTCTAAGAATACGCCAAGCGGCGCCATAGTCATGCATTTTCTTTTGAAACAAATCACGGCATTTCTCTCTTATTTGTGAATATTCTAGCTGTGTGGCTTCCAATAAATTATTTTTAGAGTAAATTTCGAATATATTTTCGGGTTCAAAAGAATATTATAAAAAAGTTATTAAAAATGTTCGATAAGACGATTCAAATTCAGGGTAAATTGATTGATTTTAATGTCCCTAAACTCATGGGTGTTTTAAACCTAACTCCTGATTCGTTTTATGATGGGGGGAAATTTGAAGACAAAAAAGCAGCTTCAGCCCAAGTACAAAAAATGCTTGATGAAGGAGCTGATTTTATTGATGTTGGAGCCATGAGTTCGCGCCCTGGGAGCAACCTTCTATCTGCTGAACAAGAATTGGAGCGATTGCTACCTGTGTTGGAATATTTATTAGAACATTTTCCTTCAAAACACTTCTCGGTTGATACTTTTTACAGCCGTGTTGCACAAAAAGTATTAGCCATGGGTGTGCCCATGATTAATGATATTTCATGTGGTAATGCCGATCCAGAAATACTTCCAGTTGTCAGTGAATTTGACGCTACCTATGTGATGATGCATATGCAAGGAATGCCCCAAAATATGCAAAACAATCCTACCTACGAGAATACGGTTCAAGAGATACTTTATTTTTTTTCAAAAAAAATCAGTGAAGCAAACGAAGCAGGGATAAATAATCTGATTATAGATCCTGGATTTGGTTTTGGAAAAACCATCGATCATAACTATGAAATTCTAAGTCATTTGAATGTATTCAAAACCTTAGAACTTCCTATTCTAGTTGGTTTGTCAAGAAAGTCTATGATTTACAAACCACTTTCTATTACTCCTAAACAAGCTCTCAATGGAACTTCAGTTCTGCACACCAAAGCCCTACTTCAAGGAGCTAATATTTTGAGAGTTCACGATGTGAAAGCGGCTAAAGAATGTATTGATTTGGTAGCCCTAATGCAATAGATTTTTTAATTTTACAAAAATCAGTTTTTTGAATACGCTTGATTTTCTTGATTTTTCTTTTGTAGATGTCTTTGACATTATCCTTGTAGCCTTACTTCTTTTCTATCTCTACAAGCTTGTTCGCGGCACAGTTGCAATTAATATTTTTATTGGTATTGTGATTATATATATCATATGGAAACTCACCGCTGCTCTGCAAATGGATATGCTGAGTAGTATTCTAGGTAATTTTATCAGCGTTGGTTTCTTTGCTTTAATTGTGGTATTTCAGCAAGAAATAAGAAAATTTCTACTGCTAATAGGTTCTACGAATTTCACCAATAAACGACGTGTTATTCGCTTTTTTGATTTCTTAAAAGAAAAACAAACTAATACGAATGTACAACTCAAAACCTTAGTGTCAGACTGTATGCAAATGGCCAAGAGCAAAACTGGGGCCTTGATTGTCATTGAGCAAAGTAATAATCTTGACTTTTTAATCACCCCAGAAAATGAGGTTGAAATAGTTATCGCTCCTCAGTTGCTAGAAACTCTTTTTTTTAAAAATGGTCCAATGCACGACGGAGCAATTATTTTGAGACAAAATAAAATCATTGCTTCAAGAGTGATTCTCCCTGTCTCGCAAGAAAAGCTTCCCAAAAAATATGGTATTCGACATCGTGCTGGTTTAGGGATTTCAGAAAAAACCGATGCTATTGTTTTAGTTGTCTCTGAACAACGTGGTAGCATTACGTATATTAAAGATCAAAATTTGATAGAAATCAAAACAGCTGACCGCCTTCTTGATCAACTTAAAACAGATATTGACTACTAATTCAAACTGGGGTTTCAGCAGCAAATTGAATTTCATAGAGTTTTGCATAGTGCCCATCTAGAAGTTTCATTAATTCTTTATGAGAACCTGTTTCAACAATTTGACCTTGATCCATAACAATGATCCGATCAGCATTCTTCACTGTAGCTAAGCGGTGAGCAATTATAATTGACGTTTTACCTTTTGTAAGAATAGAAGTTGCTTTTTGAATAAGTTCTTCAGAATAAGTATCTATAGAAGAAGTCGCTTCGTCTAGAATTAATATGTTAGGTTGGGTTATGTAGGCTCTCAAAAAGGCAATGAGTTGACGTTGACCAGATGAAAGTAGCACCCCTCTTTCTTTTACATCATAGTGATATTTTCCGGGTAGTGATTCTATAAATTCGTGTACTCTAATTTCTTTGGCAGCCCGAATCACTTCTTCCTCACTGATTGACTCGTCAAAAAGAATGATGTTGTTATAGAGGGAATCTGCAAATAAAAAAACATCTTGTAGCACCACGGCTACTTCTTTTCGTAAAGTATGCAACTTGAAATCTTTTATTGAAACACCATCTATAGTAATATCTCCTTTATCAAAATCATAAAAACGAGATAAGAGGTTGATGATAGTTGATTTACCTGCCCCAGTTGCCCCTACTATGGCCACTGTTTCTCCTTTTTTAATTTGAAACGAAATTCCTTTAAGCACCTCCTCATCAGGCACATATGAAAAGTGAACCTTGTTGAAAACAATCTCTCCCTCTAAATTTTTTGCTGATAGGGTGCCTTTGTCTTCAATGTTGCTTGAAGTAGCTAAAAGACCAAAAATACGATCTGTAGCAACCATACCCATTTGAAGGGTATTGAATTTGTCTGCAATTTGACGCAAAGGTCTAAAAAGCATTTGTGACATTTGAACAAACAAAAAGATGGTTCCTAAAGAAATACTTCCACTACTAATTGCATTAAATCCACCATACCATACAAGAAGTCCAATAGTAATCGAAGAAACAATTTCAGCTACTGGAAAGAAGATCGAATTAAACCATACTGTTTTAAGCCAAGCTTTTTTGTGCCTTTCGTTGATAGAAAGAAAGTTTTCATATTCAATTTGTTCTCGATGAAAGACTTGGACTATTTTCATTCCACTAATTCTTTCCTGAACAAATGTGTTTAGATTAGCAACTTGCAATCGAACCTCCTCAAATGCATTCTTCATGGCTTTTTGAAAAAGCCTTGTGGCGTATATGATAACAGGAAAAATAGAAAATACGATAAGAGACAAACGCCAATCTACGGCCAGCATGACGATGATGACCAAAGCCATTTTTAAGAAATCAGCAATAATCATAAAGAGCCCTTGAGAAAAAATGCTAGCAATGGTTTCAATATCATTTACTGATCTAGTGACTAATCTTCCCACAGCGGTAGTATCAAAATAGGCCATCTTAAAATGGATGATTTTACGAAATAAATCTACTCGTAGATCTTTTACCACCTTTTGTCCTAACCAGTTGGCATAGAATACGAAGAGAAATTGAAAAAGCACCTCCATAAATAGGGCTCCAAACATGAGTAATGTCATTTTGAGGGTGCCATCATAGTTTCCTAAACGAATGTGGTCATCTACAGTAATTTTGAGCAAATAGGGAGTTAAATTTGAAAAAACAGAAAGTAAGATAGCCGCACTAAGAACAAAATAGTAGGTGCTTTTATAAGGTTTAACATAATTAAGCAAGGCCCTAAAAAGCTTAAAATCAAAAAAGGTTTTGGCTTTACTCATTTAATAAAAACACTTTCAGGATAGGTGATTTGGGTCAAAAATAAACCTCGGGCAGGGACAGAAAAGCCCGCCTCTGAGCGGTTTTTAGATTGAATGATATTGTGCAAATCTTCTATTGTTTTCTTATTAAGGCCTATTTCTATTAATGTCCCCACAATAGCTCTGACCATATTACGTAAAAAACGATTAGCTGTGATGGTAAAGATATAACCGTTTTTTGTTTTCTCCCATTTTGCTGAACTTATCTTACACAAAAATGTTTTTACGTCAGTGTTCGATTTTGAAAAACATTCAAAGTCTTCATATTCCATAAGTATTTGGGCGGCCTTATTCATTTTGTCAAGGCTTAAGTCTTGATATAAACAATAATGTAATTCGTTTTGAAAAGGTGACTTTATATTTTTTATATGATATTGATACGTTCTTGCAATAGCATCAAAACGGGCGTGGGCCTCTTCATTTACCCTAAGTAGGTGTTGAACTGCTATGTCATTGGGCAAAAATTGATTGGCCCTATAAAGCCATTGAATATGATCTTTGATAGGATTTATAACTTGAAAATGAGCAAACATCTGTTGCGCATGAACACCAGTGTCTGTTCTACCAGCCGCTACTAAAGGAATTGGTTTTTTGAAAAAAGTAGTGAGCATATTTTCCATTGTTTCTTGAATAGAAACTGCATTGGATTGACGTTGCCACCCATGATAATGTGTTCCAGCGTATGAAAATTCCAAAAAATAGCGCACCTTACTTTTCTTAATGTATCAAAGATATCGGGTTTTTGGCTTGCCCCTCAAAAAATTGTTGAAGCTTTTTTTAAAACAATTTCCACTAAAAAGGGTAATGAAATATTTTTGAACTATACTTGAATGAATAACCTCTACTTTCAAGAAGTGAAAAAGATATTATTGCTTTCCGATACACACGGGCATTTAGATGAGAAAATCATGCCTTATATTAAAAATACAGATGAGGTTTGGCATGCAGGTGATATTGGAAAATTGGATGTTTTAAAGACTCTAGAAGCCTCTAAACCAACTAAGGCTATTTATGGAAACATTGATAGTTACAAAATAAGACTAGTAGCACCAGAATATTTATCTTTTAATTGCGAGGGCTTGTCTGTTTTGATGCTTCACATTGCGGGGTATCCAGGTCGCTATGGCGTCAAGGCTAAAGAACTCATTCAAAAACATCAGCCCAACCTATTTGTATGTGGACATTCACACATTTTAAAAGTAATGCAAGACAAAAAAAATGGTCATCTTCATATGAACCCAGGTGCGGCTGGTAATATTGGTTTTCATAAAATCAAAACTCTTTTGAGATTTGAAATTACGAACGGAAAGATCAATAATTTAGAAGCTATTGAAATAGGATTGAGAGGGGCATTATCGAATGCGGTCAATTGAACGCACTAAATTTTCATCTTTTCTAATCCCTCGTCGAGCCAAGGTTATTAAAATAAAGTTTATCAAAGAAAAGACAACCACATATTCTGTCCAACCAAAACCAGCTGTGGGTTGAAAAGCTTTTATATAAAAACCAATTTGAATTGCTTGCAAAAGAAGTAAAACAAAACATAAAAAAATTTGTGAAGGGCGCTTTTTAAACAACACTATTGTGATGATGGAAACAATAGGAGAAAAAATAAATCCATAATAACTAGAAAAAAGGGTAGTAGTATTTTCGCCAGTAGAATAATAAAACAACCCACAAGAGAAAAGAAAGACTAAAAATAAATAAAGGGTTTGCAGGCGCTCGATCATGATAATTTTTTTACAAAATTAAGTTTTTTTTAAAATTGCTTTTTTTTAACATAAAATTTGTATTATTGTTGTGAACTTCTGTTCTACAGAAGATAATATTACCTCTTCATATTTTTGTTTTCCTATTAAATTTTTATGTACGAAATAGCTTCTTTAAGAACCAAGAAACTCCCTGAATTACAAGAAATGGCCAAAACCATTGGTGTAAAAAGAATAACAGGTTTAAAAAAGATGGATTTGATTTATCAAATCATCGATCATGTTGCGGCCAATCCACAAGAAGCCTCTTCTTCATCTAATGAAATCAAACCAGCAGAACCGATAAAGAAAGAAAGTCTTCCGATCATAAAGCCCATTCAACCCGTCAAAAAAAACAACCAACCGCTTCCTAAAGAGCAAAAAAATAACGGAAAATTCGATAATCGGCCTCACAACAACAACAATAATGGAAAGAATAAAAACAAGAAATTTAAAGGAGAGGTTAACCACAATAAAGATAATCGAAACCGATATAGAGAACCCGATTTTGAATTTGATGGTATAGTTACTACCGAGGGTGTACTTGAGATCATGTCTGAGGGCTATGGTTTTTTACGCTCTTCTGACTACAACTATCTTTCATCCCCCGATGATGTTTATGTTTCACAGTCTCAGATTCGTCTATTTGGGCTAAAAACCGGGGACACTGTTTTGGGCTCTGTTCGACCTCCCAAGGAGGGAGAGAAGTATTTTCCACTCATTAAGGTTGATTTCATCAATGGGTTGGAGCCAAAATTGGTGCGTGACCGAGTTTCTTTTGAACATCTAACGCCACTATTTCCACAAGAAAAATTCAGACTAGCAGAACAAAAAAGCACAATCTCCACAAGGATCATGGATTTGTTCTCACCCATTGGAAAAGGACAACGTGGCATGATTGTATCACAACCCAAAACAGGAAAGACAATGCTCCTAAAGGACATTGCCAATGCCATTGCAGCCAACCATCCTGAAGTGTATCAATTAATTTTACTTATTGATGAGCGTCCAGAAGAAGTGACTGACATGCAACGAAATGTAGATGGAGAGGTTGTCGCTTCAACATTTGACGAGCCGGCAGATCGACATGTTAAGGTGGCCAATATTGTGTTGGAAAAAGCAAAACGATTGGTTGAATGTGGGCATGATGTGGTGATCCTTTTGGATTCTATTACGCGACTCGCTCGAGCTTACAATACAGTGCAACCTGCCTCTGGAAAAATATTGAGTGGCGGTGTTGACGCTAATGCTTTGCACAAACCTAAGCGCTTTTTTGGAGCAGCACGAAATATAGAAAGAGGTGGCTCGCTTTCAATCATAGCCACAGCACTCACAGAAACTGGCTCTAAAATGGATGAAGTGATCTTTGAAGAGTTTAAAGGAACCGGAAATATGGAATTACAGCTCGATAGGAGAATTGCTAACCGAAGAATTTTCCCTGCTATAGACCTAATTTCTTCTAGCACTAGAAGAGATGACTTATTATTAGACGAAAATACGATTCAACGCATGTGGATTATGCGCAAATATTTAGCCGATATGAATCCTGTGGAAGCTATGGAGTTTATTAACGATCGCTTTAAAAGAACCCAAAGCAATGAAGAGTTTTTGATTTCCATGAATCAATAAATAGATATAAAATAAATACTCTATTTATTCCCCGCCAATTTTAAAGGTCTTCTCTTTCTTTCAATTTCTTTTTTAACTCATCGACCAATTCTTGATTTTGATCTGCCACATTCACTGTTTCCTTATCAAGTGATTGATGGTTGTATAATTCTACGAAACCGTCTTTGTGTAAAATCAATCTATGGGTAGCAGTTCTAATGGTTGAAGCCTTATTTTTGTAAGCAAAAGCCATATGACCAGCACTTGAAGGATCTAGTAAAATTGACCTTAATGAAACGCCTTGTACATAGGATGGTGTTTCTATTCCTGCTAAATCTGTTAATGTTGGAAAAAGGTCAAGTGTCTCAACAATAGCATTCGTTTTGAACCCTTTGTTTTTCATTTTTGGATATCGAATAATTAAAGGAGAATGTAAAGATTCTTCAAACAAACTGTGCTTCCCCCATATGGCATGTTCCCCCAAATGCCAACCATGATCTCCCCAAAGTACCACTATAGTATTTTTATAGGCGCCTGATCGTTTTAAGGCGCTCATGATTTTTCCTATTTGAGCATCTGCATAACTTATGGCAGCTGCATAATGACGTCTGACCTCCTCTGCAAAGGCGCTATTAGTGTTTGGATTTTTATCCCATCGGTTGTATTTCATGAATTCTCCAGAAGGGTGCCATGTCGTTTTTCCTTTTGGCTTTTCAGGATGCTCTATTTCTGGAAGTGTGACCTCCTCATAGTAATCATAATATGATTTTGGCGCTCCGAAAGGCAGATGAGGTTTGATGATTCCAACAGCAAGAAAAAATGGAGCATCCGATGCTACTGTGTGTGCTTCAAGTTGACTAATCGCCTCATTGGCAATTAAACCATCTGGATAGCTGTTGTCACTCCCTTTTGCATGTTGGAAAACATCCATATCCCCTGCATTGATCCGAATTTCTCCGTTAGCCAACCCATGCATCACTCCACGAGGATGTTTCCATACCCCCACTGGAAGAAGATGTTTATCCCATGCATTTGGCATTTCAAGCGCTGTAGAGTCATTCCAATCAACTCCTCCTCTTCCACCCGGGTGATGGGAAACTTTACCTACAGCAACTGTTGTATAGCCATTAGACTTGAACCATTCTGGCATACTCTTGGGTACTACTCCATTGTTTTCTCTAATTTTTTTAGCCCTCAAAAAAAGGGCGTCATTCTCTACTGTTCCATATTGACCCGTTAATAACGTATATCTTGAGGGGCCACAACTTGGAGCATTTACAAAGTGCTTCTGAAAAGAAATTCCTTCTTTGGCCAGTTGATCAATATTTGGTGCAATGATGTAGTTCGCACCAAAACTTTTCAATTCTGGACGTAGATCGTCTACACATATCAATAGAATATTTTGTTTTGTGTCCTGCTGTTCTTTAGCACAACTAGTAATCAATACAAAAAAACTAAACCATACAAATAAGAATATTATTTTGAATGACTTCATTGACTGGATAATAATGACATTAGCAAATAACAATGTATACTTTTTATTTAAAAAATCATCTTAAAATTAGTGGTTTCAAAAATTAACAGCATACAATGTAACATTTAAAGGCAAAATGTGTCTTGCTATTAGAATCCACCTAAATGAACAAAATAGCAGCCTACCTATCCCCATTGCTTTTATCCTTCATTCATGCTCAAACGACCTTACCAGAGTTTGACGGTGTTGTCAATGCCTCTGAATGGAGTGAAGCACAACAGTTTTCAATTAAATATGAAGTTCAACCAGGTGACAATTCACCTGCACCACAAAAAACAACTGCTTATGCAACCTACTCTAGTACTGATCTTTACATTGGATTTGTTGCAGAAGCTGAAATGTCAACTCTTCGCTCTTCTATTAGAAATAGGGATGAAGGTTTTCAAGACGATAATGTTCTAATAGGTTTTGATACCTATGGTGATGGTCGATATATGATTGTCTTGGGAGCTAATCCAGAGGGAAATCAAATGGATATTAAAATATTACCCACAGGGGGAGAAGACAATTATGACGTCAACTTTGAGTCTAAAGCATCAAAACATCCTAATGCGTATCATGTAGAATTAAAAATTCCATTTTCTAATTTACAATTTAAGGCTGCTGAGGAAATGAAATGGAAAGTAGTTTTCGCAAGAACCACCTATACAGAAGATACCCGGAGTCAGAGCATCAATTTTCCCATCGATAGAAATAATCCATGTATTATTTGTCAAACGCCTGAAGAAATTATCTTAAAAAATGTAAAATCCAAAAATAGAATAAACCTTCTGCCTTATGTATATGGGGGTCTTTCGGGCGAAAAGGCTAATACTACTTTTAGTTATGGAAAACCGCAGGGTACCTTGGGGCTCAGCGGTCTATTTGACCTAAACAGTATGACTTCATTAGAATTTGCGTTGAATCCAGATTTTTCACAAGTAGAGGCAGACGTGTCACAAGTCACTGCTAACACCACATTTGCTTTGTTTTTTCCAGAGCGAAGACCTTATTTTAACGAAGGAAATGAAATTATAAATTCTAATTTAAATACAGTTTACACGAGAACAATAAATGATCCTTTAGCTTCCATCAAACTCATTCATCAAGGAGATAAACAAAGGGTTTATTGGTTAGCAGCCTATGATCAATCATCACCCATTCTAATTGCTGGTGAAAATGGATCGACAACCGGTGAAGGTGGAAAAGCGTTGTCTAATATTTTTAGCTATCAAAGAACATTCAAAAAGGGGTCTTATATCGGACTCTTGTCAACAAACAGAGTGTTCGAAGGAGGAGGAAATGGTCATGTTTTTGGGTTAAATGGTCTTTTGCGTTTTGCAGAACTCTATACCCTCAATTTTGAATTTAATAAAAGTCTTTCTGTAGAACCTAATGCAGATTGGATAGAAGGCGATGAAATAATACGTGGTAAATCGATTCTTCTCGATGGAGAAAAAAAACAAGGGGATGCTTCGCTCGTTTCTTTAAAACGAAATACTCGAAATTGGAATACCACGCTAAGCTATTTACAATATTCGCCAAATTATAACGCCCCGCTTGGATTTGTCACTCAAAACAGCATTCGAAACATTGAATTTAATCACTCTTACACCTATTTTCCCAAAAAGAAAGAGGGTTTGGTACAGCAATTAAATGTTAGTCTAGGGTCAGAATTCATTTTCAATTACAACCAACTTAGAAAATATTTTGATATATATAATGATCTTTTTATTCAATGGAAAGGAAGTTTTAGAACTGGGCTAAATATTTATCATGTTGTAAACGAAGAATTTGCAGGGTTCTTTGGTCGTAATATGACAGGAATAAATTTTTTTAACGGTTATAACCCCTCTGAAAAAATTAATATGCGAGCCTTTGTTTCATTTGATGAATCCATTCGTTATGATGAAGATAAGCCTGCCGTAGGGAATGCGCTCTTCTTTGGGACATTTAATAACTTTCAATTGAGTCCTAAACTAAGCCTAAATCCGAGTATTCGATATTCTGAATTGAGATCAAAAGAAGATCGCAATCTCTATTTCAAGGGGTATATTGGCCGTGTAAATATTAACTTTCAGTTTAATAAAAATCTCTCCTTTAGACTAATCGGAGAATACAATGACTTTGACCAAGTCTTTTTTATTCAACCCCTACTGAAATGGAATCCAAATCCATTTACGATTTTTTATATTGGTGGGACGAACGGGTATTCGAGAGTTGAACCTACAACAAATTTTGGTCGAGAAGATTCACAACTTTATTTTAAGTTTCAATATCTTTTCGATCTATAATTTTTTTATCTAAAAACGATGTACAATAGAGAATTTGTCTTCCTTACATTTACCTTGAGATAAAAAAAATTAAAAAATCCTATTTTTTTGGAGGCTAAAATATTCTACATTTGGATATAACTATAAACACAAATACCAATGAAAAAATCACTTTATTTATTTTTATTCTTATTACTCACAGGGCTTCAAGCGCAGAAAAACAACAATGGCAAAATTTATGATGAACATCCCGCCATTGATTTTGCTGAATCTTTTTTGGAAGCCTATGTGGCAGGTGATGAAAACAAATTAAGAAGCATGGCTACTGATGACTTTATTGCCTACAATGCGCTCACAACCAACAAAGACGATAAAGGAAATTCTATTGATGTTTTTGTCAATCAGTCTAAATACTGGAGCTCGAATTTATTGGGTTTTTCACTAAACAGAAGAGGAAGTTCATATCCAGATGCTTTGGAGTATAAACGCAGTGGTCTAGTGGTCTATACCTTTGATGTATTTAGAGGTTTTGACAAAACCACTGGATTCAAATTCGACATGCCCTTTGATTGTACTTTTTTCTTCAATAAGGAAGGAACTAAAATCAAAAACGTATTGATTCAAACCAATATGCGTCTTTTCCAAAAATATCAAGAGACCTTTGAAACAATGACAAATGGCACCCTTTATAAAGGGCATCCAGACATTTCAAAGGTCAGAAAAATGCTTGCTCATCTTGAGCTTGGAAATTTTGATTCGATTTTTGAAGACTTTACAGATACTTCTCGTTTTTATGACATCAATATGCCCTATGGCACCTTTCTGAGTCTGGAAGAAAATAAAGCATCCCTAAAAAGCGGGCTTGAGCGTTTTGAAATAGAATCTATTGATGAGGTTGGGTATCCTGATCTACTTGACTACGAAGGGTCACAACATGTTGTTATATCTTGGTGGACGTATCGCCTTAAGGAAAAGAAAACAGATAAACGCATCAAACTTTCTGTTCATCTCCAACACACTTTCAATAACGATGGAAAAATTACCAGTGAGATTAGTTATTATAATGGCAGTTTATTAGAATAATATATAATCATTCATTAAAACGAAAAACCTTAGAAGGAGTTCTTGCTTGCTCGAGTAAACTTTCTAGGGTTTTCACTTTCTGAGGAAATTGATTTGATAAGTTATTTTCTTCAGAGGGATCAAGTTTCAAATCATAAAGCTCTGTTTTAGTTTCGTTTTTAGAAAAAACATCATATTTAACTAGTTTCCATCTGGCTTGGCGAATGGCTTGACGCCCTCCCTTTTCATGAAATTCCCAGTAGAGATAGTTGTGTTTCTTTTGTTCCTCTTGACCCAAAAGGGTGGGTAAAAAAGAAATGCCATCTTTATAAGTTTTTTTGTTCGAATCAAAAAGACTTGTGAGTGTTGGAAAAAAGTCCCAAAAGGCTGCTATATGATTTGATATTGAATTGGGCTCAATTTTTCCAGACCATTGAGCTAATAATGGAACTCTTATTCCCCCTTCGTAGAGGTCTCGCTTATACCCTTTTAATATGCCGTTGCTGTCAAAATAATCTGGATCTGCTCCTCCCTCAATATGTGGGCCGTTGTCTGATGTAAAAAGAATTAGGGTATTTTCCAAAAGCCCTAAATCGGAAATCTTATCTACAATTTCCCCTACTTGTCGGTCTAAAATGGATATCATAGCAGCAAAGGCAGCATGGCTTTCTTTTTGAGATCGATATGGCCCTTGGCCAAATTCGGGGCCATCATCAACACCAATGAACTCTTTTTCAGGTAAGAATTTATTTCTGAATACTGACATTGATGGTACTGGGGCAATCAGTTCTGCGTGCGGTATAATACTTGGCACATATAAAAAAAAGGGTTGTTTTTGATACCTTTCAATAAACTTTAAAGTTTCCTTTTGGATGAGATCTGGACCATATACTTGATCTGCTTTATTGAAATTTTGGGAAATAAGTATAGAGTCTCGATTGTGCCACAAATGTGTTGGATAATAGTGATGTCCAAACCGTTGGCAGTTGTACCCATAAAACGTATCAAAACCTTGTTTCATTGGATCACCCTCAGATCCAGGCGCTCCTAATCCCCATTTGCCAAAGGCTCCAGTAACATAGCCTTCTTTTTGCAACGCTTTTGCGAGAGTAGGTGTGTCTTTTGGCAAAGGGTGCTGACCTTCAGGACGCACTTCTTTATTGCCTCTGACAGGAGTATGCCCTGTGTGCTGACCTGTCATTAAAGCTGAACGGGAGGGGGCACAAACAGTACTGCCAGAATAAAATTGTGTAAATAACATTCCATTTTTAGCTAACTTATCGATGTTTGGAGTTTCAAAATTATTTTGACCATAAATACTTAAATCTCCATACCCTAAATCATCCGCTACAATTAAAATTATATTTGGTTTTGATGTTTTATTTTTTCTCTCTAAGTCCTTTTCTTGGCAGGAAAAGAAAAAAAATAAAAGTACACTAAGAAGGGAAAATTGTTGCATAAATTTTATTTAGCGTTTTTTTCAAAATCAGTTGGATTCACCCACCCAGTATTTATTTTTTCACCTCTGCTCCACCGCTCATGAAAATTTTGTGTGTTTTTATCAGCATAAGGATAAGAATCAAAAATAGGGGTGTGAGGGTCGGTCATTCTTGGGTCTTTTTGAACAGTTAAATTTTTAATCAATTTATTTTTTAGCTCTTCTTTAATTTCATTGAAGGAGTTCACATTGGCTAAGTTATTCAGACAATAAGGATCTATTTTAAGATCATAAAGCTCCTCTGCAGAGCGCTTTCCAAATGCCAACTTCCAAAGAGTCGAATCTTGTTTGCGATTACGATTTAAAATTTCTGTTTTGGTTGGACTTCCATCGGTATTCAAATAGCCTGTCTCTGGATTTCCAGCCGGCCAGCGGGTGGGTTCAAAATTGATTATATAGGCATACTCTTTAGTCACAATGCCACGTACTGGATAACCGCCATCATTTTCCCTTCCTACATCGTGGCGCTCTTTCCCAATAAGAATAAATTGATGTTGAGCAGAAGTTTCAGTTGAAAAACTATTATTAAAATAGTCCTGCCAATTTTTTCCTTCGATCGGCTGCATATTGGATTCCTCAAGAGCGACCTGAGCAGCTGACAATATGGAAGGAGCAATATCAGCAAAACTCACAAATTGGTCAATCACTCGTCCTGGTTTTTTTATTCCTTCACCCCAACGTATAGCAAGTGGTAAATGATGATCATAAGGATAAACTTGACCTTTGACACGAGGAAAAGGCATTCCATTGTCTGAAGTAACAATCACCAATGTATTTTCTAACATTCCGGTGGTTTCAAGATGGTCAAGCATTTTATTGAGTTGTTGGTCGAAATGTTCAATTTCAAAAGCGTAGTCGAGTAGATCATTTTTTACGGTTTCAGTCAAGGGAAAAATGGGAGGTATCGTATTGAGCATAGCCGTCTCTTTTTTACCTATAGCCACTCCTGAACCATAGGAATAATTGCGGTGTGGCTCGTGAGCGCCAAACCAAAAAAAGAAAGGTTTTTCATCAGGTTTGTCTTCTAGGAAATGTAGAAAGTTCTTAAAATAATTGTTTTTAGAAATCTCTTTTGTAGGTGGGCTTATTTGATGGGAGATATAATTAGGGCCTACTAGTTCTCTTGGTTTGCCATTCTTTTTGGCTATCCCGGGGGCCCACCCTTTGCCAGTTCTGCCAATAAAATAACCTTTGTTGGCTAAAACCTCTGGAAAGGTTTGATATTTTTCAGGAAAAAAAGGCCAATGATTTGCTGCAGCTTCTAACTGCCAGCTGTTTCTTCCCGTGAGAATAATAGCTCTTGACGGAGCGCATTTTGCATTGGGAGTATAAGCATTAGTGAAATAAAGCCCTTCTTTTGCTACTCTGTCAAAGGCAGGTGTTTCAACCCATTTAGAACCAGAAAATGAAGTGTGAGAAAAACTTTGATCGTCTGCAATGACAAAAAGGATATTAGGGCGGCTATCTTTATTTTGAGTGTTGCATGATAAAAAAGAAATTACCACTAGTGATAATAAACAATAAAGATTTTTTCTGCTCATCTATTAAAATTCATAAGAATCATTTAAATATAAGAACTATTTTTACTTTTCAATAAGTGCTAACAATTCTAAACAGTACAATTTAAATCGTCTTATCGATGCTTGGTATACCCTTAAAATCAATTGTTTTAATTTTATTTATCATGAGTTCAAAACTATATGCTCAATCAGTATATGAAAGTACACCAAGAAAAGATCTTAATTACAAAACAAACCAAAGAGTGCTTTACACTACCTACAAGACTATTGATGCTTTTGAGGAAGAGCACGACCAATGGTCACTAACGCTGAGGGCCATTCTCACAGAACGTCTACACACTTCGATTGTTTTGGGACAAAAAGAAAATGTTTTGCAATCTTTTGACGGGCAGCGTTTTTCCATTCGGAATATAACTTCAGCCAGAGCAATTACTGATGAAGTAATCGAGAAAATTGGAGGAATGTTTTTTGGGCGTAGCGAGGTGGATGAACTAAACAAAAAATTCTCTAAAAATTAATTTTAAGCCTTTCACTACTTCAATAGAAAACAAATACTCTCCAGTATTTCAAAATAGAAAGCGTGGCCATAGAACAAACTTAGTTGTAAAATTATCCCCTCGTTTTCTGCTATTTTATTTGAAAAGACAGGTAAATGAGACTCAGCCTCATCTCTTTAAATAGCTTGAAAACTGATACTAAATTACTTAGGATTACTAGAGAGTATACAATAAAAAACAGGAGCGAAAAAAAAGCTTTAAATCATTTTTTTAATACTTCCAAAATCTCTTTTAAAAGATCATTTTGTTTCTCTAATAAAACAAGAGTTTGACGATCAAGCACTTTTTGTTCAATGGTTCTAGTTTTGTTGTAATATTTCATGACATACAATTTTACCATAAAAATTGCTCATTACAGTTTCCAATTATGGGGCATAAAAATAAACAGATTGATGTCTTGCTGTTCGTTTTCAAAAGCTTTTGCATAATCTTAGAAACTCTACAGAGCAATAATTATGAATGAAACTTATGTAACGATTTTTTCGGATGCGTTCTCTCCAACCGCGACTTTATTTTGACTCCCAGTCCACACGGGAAAATATAAAGTTAAAAAAAATGAATAAAGAAACCTCCACAAGGGAGGTTTTTTTAATAGAAATGTAACTCCTTGTTTAAAAGGTAGAATAAACTAAGGTCAACTCTTCTGAGGGGAGCATTTCTCTTGAATTTTGAAGCCCCTCCCAGGCTTTTTGAGTTATAAAATCATCGGGTATTTCTGGAGCTGGTGCTGCTCCCTTTTTAGTCATAAAATTAAAAGCAATATGAGTGAAATTAGCATTGAGCGCTTTAGTAGGATCATCTTTTTTAGTAATCTCACCTAAGCCCCAAAATTTCCTGTAGCCATCTAAAATTTGTTGTTGTGCAACTGGCTTCCATAGTTGGTCTTCATAGTTTACAAAATCATCCTTTTTTTGTCTCATAAAGTGAAAATAGCCCTTGTCTCCTATTTCCCATTCAAGCCCTAGCCAACCTGTGGTAGAAATCCATTTGTATTCTCGTTCTCTACGGTCTTTAAATATGCCCTCAAAAGAAAGCATTTTATCTATTGCTTTTTGGCTTTTACCCTTAAAAGCCCTAGCAATTACTTGATTCAGATTATCCCATTTTTTGGGATTCGCATCCTGTTCTGCTGTAGTCCTTCTAAAAACATAATAGTGAGCCCAGTCTTCATCTCCATCTCTTGGCGTTCTCTTCCAAACGGACCATTGTGCAATCATACCAGCATCAACCATGGCCTGAGCTGCTTTGTTCCAGTTTTTTTCTTTTGCTAAATATTCACTCTCTTTGCCCTCCTCTAAAACCAAGGCAATCATGGCTGTGGTTTGAGAAAATGAAAAGGCACTAAATAAAAGGAAACTTCCAATAATAATTTTCTTCATTTTTTTTGTTTTATGGTTTCAATAAATTTATAAAAATTACTTTAATTTTAATAAGTAAAATATATTTTACAACTAAACTGTGGGCCCATTAAATATTAGAATAAGACTATTCGGGCTTAATAAAACATACAACCATCTAATTTTATGACTGCTCCTGTGTCGAGAAAATCTTCTGCATAATTTTTTTGCGATGGAGCAAAAATGAAGGAATCTCCATTTGAATTTGTGTAGAATAAGTTGTTGTCTACAATATTGTATTTATGCGTTATGCTATATTCTATAAATTCTCCAAAACCATAATGATCATAGTCAAACCAAAGGGTGTTCTCTTCATCTTTGGTAATGGTGATTTCCCACTTAACACCATCATAAATGGTTTCTCCTTTTTTCCAACCCTCACAATAAGAAGCTGAAACATCAATACTAAAAAAGGAAATAAAATATTCTGCATTTGAAAATTTAATGTCAGGATATTCCCCATAATATAGGTCTGGATCAGACCAAATGGTATTATTATTTTTTGTTAAAAAAACACTAGTGTTTTCTTCACTGGCTGAATCTTCTGTATCGCAAGAATAAGCCAAGAATAAAAGAGTGCACAGAATGAGTTTCTTCATGAATTTTGATTTATCGTTTTCGTCTTTAAAATTATAAAAAATGATTGATTGTATTCCTTGTAAGTAATAAAGAAATGTACTAAAGACGAGCATATAAAATTGTAATTATATATTTATAGAATAAAACAAGTATCTAAAATGAATGGCTCGAAAAAAAAATCCTTCTTAATTCTTTTAAGTGTAATCTCGCTTTTGACAGCTAAAGATGTTATGGCTCAAACAAAAAGCTTCAATCAAGCCACTGATTTGTTACTATTGAATTATGACTGCAAAACAGATGTAGATGATATCCATACAATGGCTGCTTTTGCTACTCTTAGTGCAAATTCAAAATACAAATCGATCAATTATCATGCTGTTGCTGGAGCTTATGGGGTTCAAGAAGGTTTATATGTTCCTCCCTATTCTTTACTACCTCTCATTTTTGACACTCATTGGACTGACGCCCATAATAATCTTGAATTCTCAGTGAGAGAAGTATTTACTCTTATAGAGCCTATCTTAAAGAATGAGGGAGCTGTTTGGATTGCTGAGGCGGGGCAGTCTGATTTTACAGCTGAACTTGTTAAGACGGTGAAGAACCAGATGCCCACACTAAATACTTCTACATCCATTCATGTGGTGCAACACAGCGATTGGAATGAATCTGTTACCTCTGCTGAAAAACTTGACTATGTAAAAAAATACACTGACTATATAAAAATACCTGATGGAAATGGACTTAACAATGGTACTCCAGGCTTTAAAAATTCTAATTTCAAAGGGGTGCAAGAAAGACTATCTAATCCTAAACTGAAACGCATTTGGAAGGAAGCCATTGCAATCTCAAATAAATACAATGGAAAAGAAGGACGCTATACTAATGAAGCTATTGCAAATGGTGGCCTCGATTTTTCTGACCTTGCTGAAGTTTGTTGGATATTAGGTATACAAGACATCAATGATATCGATGACTTTTTCAACAGGGTATTACAATGATTATTTTTCTCCAGCAATCACTAAAGCACTACCATCAAGGGAAACAGTAGCATTACCAAACTTTTCATTTATTTTTTGAAAAACTTCTTGTTTAATTTTTTCTTTCATTTCGTCCTCAGCTTTGCTAAGCGCTGCAACAAAAGGGGCAGCAACATCAGTCATCATTTCCCAATAGACTTCTGCAGATTCTAAGTCGAGTTTACTGATTACCTCTTTTTCAGAAGTATTTTTTAATCCTGCTTTTTCAAATAAATTTTGGATCATTCCACTTTCTGCACAACGAAACATGCCGGGAGCTCCTGGAGGGGGTGGAGTCAGTTGCATGTTTTGATTTATAGTTCCACCTATTGCAGTCACCCAGAAATTCTTTTGCGCAACACCCCAAACAGAAACCGCAACTCTGCCTCCCGGTTTAAGGACTCTTACCATTTCCTTAGTGGCAAGCAATAAATCAGGAAAAAACATAAATCCAAAACGACAGCTTATCGCGTCAAAAGAATTGTCATCAAAAGGAAGCTCACACACATCACAGATTTGGGTTTCCACATTTTTTATTTTCTTTTTGGCTGCATTCTCAGCTGCGATTGTAAGCATATCTTCAGCTAAATCTGTAATTATTACCTTACCACTGGATATTTTACTGGCAATTGTGAGACCCGGTTCTCCTGTGCCTCCAGCAATATCAAGTACAGTGTCTGTTACTTTTAAATGAAGCTGTTGAATGATCTCCTCCCCCATGGGATGCAGAAACTGAATAACTAAATCATCCCACTTTTTCCATCCAGAAGAAAATTTATTCCATGACTCTCTTTGTTTTTCTCTTATTTCTACTAATTGCTGATCCATTGTAATCGTTTTATGGTTAAAAATCTCTTTAAAAATAAAGTATTTGCAGATTTAATTACAGCTCATTCTGTAAAATAAATATTGCTCAGTTTCTTAAATAAGTATACGATTGTAAAATAGCTATAAATTCTTGGCGAAGGGTTTTTTCATCATCACTCATCAACTCAAGTGGAATATTATATTGTTCTTCTGGATCTTTTTTGACGTTATAAAATTCATTGCCTACATAAAGCTTATAGGTTTCATCTCTTACCCACTCCCTCGTGGCACGAAGTGGATTTGAACCTCCATCACGATTATACCAAGTATGGATCCATCTTCTTTGTATTGCTTTTTTTCCAATAAGCTCAGGATAAAAACTTATGCCATCAAGATCTAGATTTGAGTCTAATTGAATCCCTGCTACGTCACATATTGTAGGAAAAAAATCACTAAAATCAATAAGAGTATTGGTATGCGCATTGGGTTTCACTTTTCCTGGCCAACTCACAATCAGTGGAACATGGGTTCCATTATCAGTCGTTTTTCCTTTTCCACCAACCACAGAAATATTGTCCATCATAGAGACTACAGGCACATCAGTACCATTATCTGCTGTAAAAATAATTAGAGTCTTTTTTCTTAACCCGAGCTGGTCAAGAGTGTTAACAATTCGACTTACAGAAAAATCCATATAAGAGACCATATCTCCAAAATATTTAGCATTTCCCTTATAGGTTTTCGAGCCCATATCCGTCGGGTCCCAATCTTTAGAATGTGGTGTTGGATCAAAAGGACAATGGGTCAAAATCATCGGATAGTAAACGAAAAAGGGTTGATCTTTTTTTCGATAAATAAAGTCGTTTATGTAGTCTATCATTATGTCAGTGGAGTATTTACCCTCATTCTCTTCATAATAGCTCCCATTCATTTCTAAAACTGGATTTACATATCTCTTGTCACGCCCTGTTGAGTCTCTTCCAGATGTTGTTAGTTGCCATAATAAATATTCGTCAAAACCAAAGTTTTTTGGCAATGATGCCTTTCTGCCCAGTTGCCATTTACCTGCAATTAGTGTAGCATATCCTTTTTTATTTAGAAGCTGACTAAATGTTTTCTCCTTGGGGTTGAGATAACCAAATTTTGTGTGATTCTTTTTATTTGATTTTCCGGTCATCAATTTAACTCTTGAAGGGGTGCAAATTGGTTGAGAATGACAATTCTCAAATTGTAAACCTGACTTAGCCAATGCGCTCAAATGAGGGGTGTTATATGAAGTGCCCCCATAAGAATTGATGCACTCATAGCCCAAATCATCTACCATTATTAAAACAATATTTGGTGGTTGGTTTGAATTTTGAGCACTCACTAAAAGGCAGAGCAGATATAAGCCAAGACACATTATTTTTCTAACCCGAGAAACACTATAATTAAAATACATTTGTTTGATAGAATACTATTTATTTAGGTTGCGAATGAATCGTTTCTGGTTCATCCCATTCTAAAACTCCTTCAAATTGTGGTCCTAAACCCTTTGGTTTTTTTCTTGCTTCCGCAATTCTATAGTTGATTATTTCAATCAATGAATCTTTCATTTTTTGATATTGTTTATTCATTGAAAGATTGTTAAGTTCTCCCTTATCGCTTTTATGGTCATATAGCTCATATCCCAATACACCGTATTTACCCCATTGCGTAAGTCGAAACCGATCGGTTTTTAAAGAATATCCTTGTACTCTTGTATTGGGTCCCAATTTTACCGATAATTCTGTCAATGCACTTTTTCTCACTCGTGCAGAAGAATCCTTCAAAAGTGGTGCAAAACTTTTCCCAGAGACAAATTCTGGAGTTTCAATTTGTGTAAGGTCCATTAGGGTAGGATAAATGTCAACCAACTCTATGGGAGCTTCCATAATTTTTTCATTTTTATTGATGCCTGGCCCAGAAACAATTAGAGGAACACGTGTTGCATTTTCAAAAAGAGTACGCTTTTGCCAGTGTCCGTGTTCTCCTAAATGATAGCCGTGATCTGATGTAAAAATCACAATTGTATTTTTATCTAAACCTGTTTCTTTCAATTTATCTAATACCCTTCCTACTTGCGCATCCACAAAACTTGTAGTGGCATAGTATGCCTCTTTGATTGTTTGGGCTAAATCTTTAGGTAGATTCAATTGTTCCTTCTTTTGTGGATCCCTAATACTTTTTACAGCAGGAGTAGGTATCGTTTTTAAATAGTCATCTGAACTTCTGGGTATCTCCATTTGATTTGTTTTATAGAGGTCAAAATATTTTTTAGGAGCCACGTAGGGTGTATGTGGTCTATACAGCCCAAAGGCTAGAAAAAAGTTTTCTCCACTTTCAGCAAACTTTTCTAAAAACTTAATGGTTTCCGTCGCTCCAATACCGTCTGTTTGTTCTTCGTCTGACCCATCAGCTGCCATCCAACTCAACGTGCCACCATAGGCTTTAGGTTTTAAAGTGTTGATTTTATATTCTTCAATTTTATCCCTGCCATAAGGGTTCACTGTTTGCGTCCAAGTGTAATTATCGTCATGTCCTGCAGTTCCTATATCTCTTGGATTATGGTAGTGAAAAATTTTACCTACTCTAACAGAATGATAGTTTTCTTTTTTAAAACTTTGCCCAATGGTTACAACTTTAGGGACAGCCTGTCTAAGATAAATTCTCAATGCTTTGACTTTGGTCTGATCTGGATACATACCTGTCATAAAAGAAGCTCTAGAAGGTCCACACCAAGGGTATTGATTATGGGCGTTCCCAAACAATACGCCTTGTTTTGCTAGTTTGTCAATGTTAGGAGTTAGCACTTTTTTATTCCCATAGGCGCCAATGTCACAATTCATATCATCTGCCACAATAAAAAGCACATTCATTTTAGATGGCTTTTCATCTGGCTGGGAATACAAGGCGGTAGCTAATAGAGATATTAATAAAAAAATTCTATTCATTTTTGTTGAGTTTGTTTTCAATTAGTCAAAATTAAAAGGGGCCTTTGTTGTTTATTTTTGTAGCCTTTTTCGAAGCGCCTGGTAATTCGCCTCTTTTTCCATAAAAGGGGGTCGTCAATGAATATTTACCTCCTTTTGGCAAGTCATTTTCAACCACTTTTATTTTAGCTTTTGGCCCTGGTCTTCTTTCATACCAATCTTTGGTTATTTGTTTTGGTTCAGTATCTCCAGTTTCTTTTTTCCACTGTGCTAAAACGTTCTTTAATTGATTAATTTCATTGCTATAGAACTGATTATGAATGAGATTTTTCCTTTGAAAAATATCTTTGTCTATTTCATAAAATTCTTCTTTTTCACGGGGGCTAATAAAAATTTCCTTTTGTATTTCTGAAATTCCTCCTGAGTCAAGCTGCTCTAAAAGACTCGCATAGGAATCGCTATTTATTGCGTCTAGGGGTCCACGCTGGGCAAACTGGTTTCTTTTATTTTCGATATACATAAATTGCTCACTTCTAACCATTCGCTCATACGATTCGAAATCATGCCAATTATGTTCAGCAAAAACATAATTCCTAAATGGTATATCAGGGTTCAATAATATTTTTTTAAAACTTCTACCTTGATAGGTCGAACCCTTTTTTTGGTTAGCTAGCTCAAGAATAGTAGGCGCTATGTCTATTGAACTGACCAAACTTTTTGTTATTCCTTTCACATTCAATTTATTGTTGAACACAATAAAAGGCGTTTTTATCCCTTGATCATTTAATCTTGTTTTACTGTGGGGAAAGGGGCGCCCATTGTCAGCCATAACAATTATCATAGTGTTGTCATAAACTTTTTGCTCTTTTAGGGTTTCTATGACCTTTCCTATAGAAAAATCAAATCGCTTTATTTCATCAAAATAATTGGATAAATCGTTTCTTGTGGGTAAATCATTCACCAAATAATTTGGAGGGACTATGGTGTTAGGGTTATGAGTGCCTGTGAATTTATTTTTTTCCCAATCTCTATGTGCATCGTGAGAGGCATACCATAAAAAAAAAGGCTTGTCCATAGGGCGGTTTTCTATTGTACTCACCCATTTGGACTCTCCCCCTAGTCCAGTTTCATTTTTATTTTCATGAATTATATCAAAACTCGACCTTGCATATTCCCCTAAATGAAATTTACCAGATGAAACAGTAAAATAGCCGTTGTCTTTTAGTTCTTTTATAAAGGTTTTCATTTCCATAGGGGGCTCAGAATGCAGTTCGGGTGCACCAGTGTTATGAGGATATCTTCCTGTGATGATGGAGTTTCTGCTTGGACTACAAGAACTTGTTGTCAAATACATATTTTTAAAGATCATTCCTTCAGTAGCTAATTGATCTATATTGGGTGTCTGCACAAATTCATTTCCATAGCAACCAAAATCATCCCAACTTATATCGTCTGCAATAAAGATGATGAAGTTTAAACCTGAGTTTTTCTTCTTATGAACCGATTCACATGAAGAAAAAACAATTATCAGCATAAGTGAAATAAAATATTTTGGATTCATCTGTATTGAGTTGTATGTTGTTGAATAATTTCCTTTTTAAGAATCTGCTAAAATAAAAGTTTGCTTAAATTACTTATTTTTCTTCTCGATGATCTAAAAAAAGAAGAATAATTAGACCCGCGTTTGATAAGAATATTTTTGGTCATTCAAAGTAGACTTTGTTGACTATTTATGAGCATAGCTTGAAGAATAAATTTCTACAAAAAAAGGAAGTTTGAATTATATTAGAAACAGAAAATAATCTAAACAATTTTAAATGTTACCAACTCAAACTTTGCTTGATGATGCTCCAAAAAAGAAAAATAAGATCACTGACATAAACAACTTTAGCCAAAGTGCATTAAAACAAAAAACCGTCTACTAGAGTGGATGTTTTATTTGATAAAGGCATTAAAAAATATAATCTCAATGTTTTTGATCATTTTTTCCCTTTTTATATCATTTTTTGGTCATTTTTGAGAATTTTTGATCATTTTTTAGCGTTTTTTGATAAAAACTGACTTTCTTCACCTGCTCAAAAATACTCTATACAATATTCCCTTAAAAGTTGGTAATAGGATCTATTAGGAAATAAAAGTATTACATAAAATGAGGTTGCACTCCTTAACACCACTCTGAGAGAAAAGCGGCCACTAGAGGCTCTTTTATCATTGGATCTCCAACAGGAAAACCAGCTGGTGTTGAAGCCATAAATTGTGGAAATATTAAGATATAAGCATCCTCCTCTATGTATAATCTCCCATGATTGTTGGCATAACCAGACCACTGATTACAATGTGGTAATTTATCTGTCTTTGGTTCTACAGCCCACCCGTAATTAAAAGAGGCTCGCTCCCCTGTTAGACCAAATGCTTGAGCTAATTTAGACTGGCGGTTAATACCTGAAAATTCGCCATATGTCAATTCTTTAACTGATTGAGGTTCTAAAATTTTTGTACCATCAGCAGCATGTCCATTAGCAAGTAACATTTCATAAAACTTAGCGTAATCATCAACAGTCATACAAGAGCCAGTATCTCCACTTTCGCACTTTCTAAATCCTTGGTACTGATCAGTAGTTACCGTATTTGGAAGGCTATCAATGTTTGGCAAACAATCTATATAGGGCATCACTTCTAATTTTCCACCAGAGGTATCATTAGCAAATGCTCCATATAATTGGGGGATTTTTGAAATACGTGGATCCCCATCGTCTAAAAAGAATGCCGCACTAGTCATATCGAGAGGTTTAAATAATTTCTGATTACATATTTCTGAAAAGCGAATAAATCTTCCCACCTTTTTTTCCCAAACGACCTCAATTATTCTTCCCAATAAAAGGGCTCCAAGACCATATGAAAATGTACCAGGCTCACTCACCAAATAACCTGCTGAAGCGATGGCATCACAATATTCTTTAAGTGTAGAATTTTGTCCAATAATTGAATTTGAGCTGTAATATCCAATACCCTTTTTTCGTCTAAGAGCCTGAACTACACCAAATTGGTGTCCAAATATGGGTTGGTTAAAAGCCAAATCAAAATCGGTCCACATATCATATCCAATGCCTGCCGATTCAGCCAAACAATGCTTAACTAAAATTTCATTTTTTGCTACGCTCTTGCTGTACGAAAGATTTGTGGTTTTCCCCGACATAAAAGAAGTGTAAGGTATTTGATTGACCTCTGTTTCTCTTTCAGTTGGCTCCTTTATTACTTCAAATTCCTTATTAAAAGAGGGCAAATAAGTTCCAATAGGTGCTTCTAAATCAAGTAATCCTTGTTCCTTTAGCATTAATGCTATTGTAGATGCAAACACTTTAGTCATAGAAAAGCAGCGAAATTGAGCATCTGGTTTCATTGGTAATTGTTTCTCCTTATCGGCTAAGCCAAAAGCTTTATGATATGTATCACTTCCTCGTTTAGCAAAAACTACTAACCCTGGAATAGGGCACTCCGTGTTATTGATTATCTTTTCTGTGGCAATATCTAATCGTTCTCTATATCCCTTTTTGAGACCATTTTGATTCTTCATAAAATACAATTTGGGATAGTTGAAAAAGTGCGTTTATTGTGTATCATTTTAACTGATTTATGGTTTTAATATTTGAAAATAAACATAATGGCTCACAAATCAAAACATAACATCAGATCTCAAAAGAAAAGAAATTATTTATTCAACAATTCCTAATTTAGAGTTGCAATTCAATCAAAAAGATTGTTAAAAACCCCCAAAAAGTGCCTGTAGCCATACTTAGAATAGCTAAAACAACAGAATGAGGCATCAATTTTTCATTATACGCTGAGGCCAAGGCTGGCGAAGTAGAGATTCCTCCAATATTGGCCATCATCGCAATTGGACCCCAAGCCATAGATATTTTAAGTTTATAATTGAAATATGCAATAACAACTAAATTGATAATCATCCAGTTGATCATAAATAGAATAAGGATCCAAGGCAACCCAAAATCATTAAATTTAAGTTTGAGCCCCAGTATTGACATAATTACAATTATTCCAACAGAGCCTATTTTTAGATTTATCCCAAAAGACCAAAATTTTAAGCTATTTCCAATAAACAATCCTAGAATTGAAAGTAGTACAACATTGGTGATAAAACTAAAATTAAGAAGAATAACGGAAGTAGTTACAGCAATTGAGATCAACACAGACAAAGATTGATTTTTTGACCCTGTATCAATCTTTGAATCATTCTTTTTGAACTCATGTGACTGACCAATGTTAAATTTTCTGTTAAAATAATCAGTCCTTCGGATGATTTGAAACAATAAAATCATCACTATGTTCTGAATCATGTTATCTAGAAGAAGAACAGAAAGAAAAAGATCCTCCCTCACAGAAACGTATTCTTTAAGTACTAACATGCTTGAGCTCCCTCCTATCCAACTTCCAACAATGGGAATAATCCCTTTATATAAATCTATCATTTGCTCACTGCCACTGAAGTAGGGCATTACTAGAATAGCAGGTACTATCGCAATGGTAAAAGAGCCAATAAAAAAAAGCAACAGCGGTTTTAGGCCAACAATTTTTAGTTGGGCTAAAGACATTGAACTCATAATACAAAAAATAGTGATTGGATAAATATAAGTTTTACTCCAATCGTGCAAAACAATGTTTTCAAGGGATAAGTTAAACAGAAAGGATAATAGCCCAGGGATCAAAAAAGTGAGTAATATAGCGGGTAACCAATATACTATTTTTTGAATAATCTTGTTTTCGATCTTTGCTATATACATTACAAAAATGGATACCGAAAGAGCTATAAAAACACCCAAAAGATTAGAAGTCCCCATCTTAAATTATGCAAAGTTTTTTTTCATAAAAATCAATTTATTTTTCCAATGTATGATTTTATTTGCGGATCATAGTTTGCATTTTGTCTTAAAAAGTTTGATTTGTGATTAATGATTTTTTGAGCTACATAATCAACAAGAAAACGCTTAACGAAGAGCTAAAAAGGTTATGATGTGAAAAAACAAGGACAAGGCTTAAATGGGGGTAAAACATTCCCCTATACATCCCCCTTTAAAAAAAATACTCTGTAAATCAATACTTTACAGAGTATTCAGCGGAGAGACAGGGATTCGAACCCTGGCAACGGTTTCACGTTGACAGATTAGCAATCTGCTCCATTACCACTCTGGCACCTCTCCTAAAGGGTAAGCAAAAGTAAATTATCCGTTTAAAAAAACAATATTTATTTTGGATATTCTATCCTTAGTTGATAGATGTTTATTAATTTCTTAAACAAGACCTCTTTTACTGTTTCAATTTCTGCTAATGTGATGTCAGATTCATGAAATTGTTGTTGTTCCATTTGACCAGATATGATTCGCTCAACAAATAGTTTTATTTTTTCAACATCGGGGTTACGCAGACTTTTTGATGCCGCCTCAACGGCATCTGCCATCATCAAAAGAGCTGTTTCTTTTGAAAAGGGTTTGGGGCCTGGATAAGTAAATTTAGCCACCTCAGGAGGGGTTTTCGATGCTTCTTCAGCTTTTTTTAGAAAATAATAAACTGTTGTTGTTCCGTGATGGGTTTTGATAAAATCAATCACTCGCTCAGGCAATTTAAATTTTTTGGCTATTTCAATACCTTGATAAACATGATCAATAATAATTGCTGCACTTTCTTCTGGTGCAATTTCATCGTGTGGAGAAATCTTAGCCGTTTGATTTTCTGAGAAATAATTTGGATTTTTCATCTTTCCGATGTCATGATAAAGTGCACCAACACGAACCAACAGTGCATTAGCTCCTATTTCGTTAGCAGCTGCTTCAGATAAATTTGCCACTTGCAAAGCATGGTGAAAAGTGCCAGGAGCCTGATCTGCTAATTTTTTTAATAGAGTAGAATTTGTGTCTGTAAGCTCTAAAAGAGACACATCAGAAGTGAGGCCAAACAATTTTTCAAAAATATAAATCAGCGGCTGCACAAATAATGTGAGCAAACCATTAAGTAATAAAAGGCCAATAACCCTTATATCAATTTCCCAAAAACTCCCTTCTTGAATAAGGGTGAAGGCAACAAATGCTAAAATATAGACCAATACAATTTGACCAACAGAAAAAAATAAATTAGCACGCTTATGCAATTGATTTGTTGTTTGTAAAGTGACAATCCCAGCCACAACTTGGAGGAAAATAAATTCAAAGGCATTGGGAATAATAAAGCCAATGAGCAAAATCATCAACACATGAGTGAAAAGCCCTAATCGAGCGTCAAAAAATGATTTTATGATAAGAGGCAAAATGCAAAATGGAACACAAAAAATATAGGCTACATTAAAATCTATTAATAATGTGGTTAGGGCAATAATTAAAAGAACATTAAATAAAATAAAACTCAGTTGCTTATTGCTTGAATAAATCTCAGGTCTGTATTTTTTCAAAAACATTAATAGCAGTGAAAAAATAATGATTATCAAAACGCCATACCCAATGATAATCCAAAGTGAGGCATTATTTTCTTCTCTTTGAAGAGAATAAGCGTAGCGCAGAGAATCTAAAATAGTAATGTGTTCCTCGTCAATGACCTGACCTTCAGCAATGATCAGCTCGCCTCTAATTTTAAAATCACGTGCCTTTGAAATTTGTTGAAGTGCTTGTTTTTCTGCCTCTATTGTAAATCGTTCATCATAAAAAATATTAGGGCTGATTAGATCAAAAAATAAATCTCCAAAAGGTTTAATATATGTTTCAAGAGAATTTTCTTTTATTTTTTTAGAAACAAAAGACTCTACCGTTTTTAAATCAAACAAATCATCATAAGAAAGCGGAATTTCTTGATTGTTTTGAATGAGATAAAGTGAATCTAAAGATGTTGAATTATTGGGTGGCAGCACTCCAAATTGATAAATGTCATTTAGAATTAATTTCCCTTTGTTATAAAGGTTTTGAGAGCTAACAATCGAATCGTCAATAGAAAAATGATTAAAAAATAAAACTTCATAATTAGCAAAAACACTATCCTTTATTTTTAAATCTACACGGAAATAAGGATATAAAGAATTCTTAATTTTATTCTGTTCAACTTCTAAATCTTCAACACTTTTTAAAATAGAAAAATCAAAAGGGGCATACAAGCTTGGGTATTGCCAAACACGCCCTTTTTGATATTCATACCTAAATTGTCCACTTTTTGGAAAGAGATAGAGGATGGACAAAGAGACGCCTAATACTAGAATCCATCTACCAATTTGAGTTTTATATTTTTTTAAAAAATCAATCAGAATGAAACGCTTTGTTTTTATTAAGCTAAAATAAGCATAATGCCTTTTTGCTTTAACCTAATTCACTAACTATGTGGTCATAAATTGATTATTTTTGTTAAAATGAATTAAAAAACACTATTTGAATTACGGTTGTTGCCATTTAAGCATTATCCCCCTTAGAAAAGAGAAAGACCACAAAAGTGAACTTGTTTCTCAGTTTTTATATGGTGATAGTTTTAAAATCATCAAAAAGAAAGACAATTGGTTATACGTTTCAGGACTATTGGACCACTATGAAGGGTGGATTGAAGAAAAACAACAACGAGAAATTTCTGAAAAAAAGGCTATTACACTAAATAAAAATCCAACCTTAACTTTTGATATGGTTCATTATGTTGTATCTCAAAATGGGCTAAAACCTGTGGTAATTGGAAGTAATGTTGGTGTTTCTGATTTTTTTGGAGATGAGTTTGATGGCCAGGTTGTTCCCAAAAAGAAAAATAAAACCATGCTTTGTGATTTTGCACATCTTTTTAGAAATGCCCCTTATCTTTGGGGTGGCAAAACACCTTTTGGTATTGATTGTTCTGGTTTGGTTCAAATGGTTTATAGATTGTATGGTATCAACCTGCCAAGAGATGCGCATCAACAAGCAGAAATTGGAGCTAGCCTAAGTTTTATTGATGAGAGTGAGCCAGGAGATTTGGCTTTTTTTGATAATGAACAAGGAGAAATTATTCATGTAGGCATACTGTTGAAAAATCACCATATAATTCATGCCCATGGTACTGTTCGGGTTGATCGAATTGATCAAACGGGTATTTTTAATAGCCACAGCAATATGCATTCCCATAAACTTCGACTAATCAAAAGGGTTGTATAAAAAACCCCGCTTTAGAGCGGGGTGAGTATTCAAAATAAGGCAAACTATTCTAGAAGGGCTTTCATTTCTTTAAAACCTTCATTATCACCAAGGGTGCCATAAATATTCATTAATGTTTTTATTGCCTCTTCGTTTTGGTTGAGTTCAACCAAACCTTTTAGAATGGGTATACATTCCCTATATAAATCTTCACGTTTTAATTTCAACTCATCATAGCGAGCGTTGTCTGCACGTGAATTTCCTAAAGAATTCATTTCATCTACAATGGTAGACTCACCATTAAGAATTAATGAAACTAGATTGAGATATGCCGCTTCATAGGTAGAATCGATTTCAATAGCTTTTTCATAATATCCTCTAGCAGCCATGTTATCTCCTAAATCAGAACTGACCACTCCTAAATTAAAATAAAGAAGTGCATTATTTGGGTCCTGTTCCAGAGCTTCCTTTATCAATTCTTGAAATTTTTCTTTCTCATCAAGCTGAATGTATATATTGGCTTCTGTCAAAATCAAATTTAAGTCATCTGGATTGCTCTTTCTTGCCTCTTGAACTGCTGCCATGGCCTTTTCATTATCTCCTTGCTCAGCATATATTAAAGCTATGTTTTTTACAACTTCAGGAAATTTAGATTCTGTTTGCTCTTCTCTTAGATTAGTATAATCTTTTGACTTCTTGTAAAGTTCATATTCTGTTTCACTCACACTTATTTCATTTCCTGATGCCACTTCAGTAGCATAATAATTTGTGGTGATCCCTTCATATTTGATATTTTTTAGCTCTTCGTAGTAAGCCAAAGCAAGATCAAAATTTTGAGCATTAACAGCACCTGATGCAGCGTAATAAAGATAGTCTTGATTGACTTCTGGTTTGATCTGATAAGCCATAAAGAGTTTAGCGGCACCTTCAATAAATGCCTTAGCTTCATTGTCTGCTATCGCTGAATTAATTAGGGATGCCACTAGCTTTTCAAGTTCAACATCAACTTCAGAGGAGCTAACCCCCTGTGTTTTAGCCTCATCAAATTTCGCTTTTGCTTGTTCAAACTCTTCTTTAGCAGCAGCAATTTTACCCTCTAAAAATGTAATGGAGGGAGCTAACTTAGCATCTGCACTGCTGAGAATTTGAGCATTGTCTGCCAACATTTGGGCAGCACCATCAACGTCTCCACCATTAAATTTCTTTAAGGCTGAACGGTATTCTTTTTTTTGTCCAAAGCCTAAACTAAGCACAAGGCTGAATAATAAAATAAATCGATTTTTCATTTTGGTAATTTTGATATTTCTGGAATATTATTCAATAACAGTGCCATCACTAACATCAATGTCATTAATGTCATCAATTGCCTCGTCATCTTTAATAACCTTAGCAATAGCAGCAATGTTGTCGTTTTCTTTAAGATTTATTAGTCGAACACCTTGTGTAGCACGTCCCATAACTCGCAAACCGGCAACTTCCATCCGGATAGCAATTCCAGATTTATTAATAATCATCAAATCATCGGCGTCTGACACGCTTTTCAGAGCAACTAAATGGCCTGTTTTTTCAGTAATAGAAATAGTTTTGACACCTTTTCCGCCTCGATTTGTTATTCGATAATCATCCAGTGCTGATCGTTTGCCGTATCCATTTTTTGAGACCACTAAAATATTGGCATCCATATCGTTTACAGCAACCATTCCAACAACCTCATCATCTGGACTCGCCAAAGAGATACCCCTAACGCCTGAAGCATTTCTACCCATAGGGCGTGTTTTACTTTCCTCAAATCGAATAGCTTTTCCAGATTGAACAGCGATAAGAATTTGACTAAGTCCATTGGTTAATCGAGCTTCAAGAAGTTCGTCATCTTCACGGATGGTAATTGCGTTAATACCATTGGCACGAGGTCTTGAATATTGCTCTAAGGCTGTCTTTTTGACTTGTCCCTTTTTAGTTGCCATAATGACATAGTGATTGTTGATGTATTCTTCGTCTTTCAGGTCTTGAGTACATATAAAGGCTTTCACTTTGTCATCCTGTTCTATATTGATCAGATTCTGAATGGCTCTTCCTTTAGCAATTTTAGATCCTTCTGGAATTTCATATACACGCATCCAAAAACATTTTCCTTTTTGAGTGAAAAACAACATATACTGATGATTAGTTCCCACAAAAATATCTTGGAGAAAATCTTCATCACGAGTGGTAGAAGCCTTTTGACCAACACCCCCCCTATTTTGCGTTTTATATTCTACCAAGGGAGTTCTTTTAATATAACCTGCATGTGAAATGGTGATAACTACTTTTTCATCAGGGATCATATCCTCAACGCTAAAATTGCCTCCCGCATATTCTATTTTTGAACGACGGTTGTCTCCATATTTTTCTTTGATTTCAAGAAGCTCTGTTTTAATTATTTCCATGCGACGTTCCTTGTTCTCAAGAATATCTTTCAAATCGGCAATAGTTTTTAACAACTCATCATATTCTGTTCTTAGCTTATCCTGTTCAAGACCTGTGAGTTGGCGCAAGCGCATTTCAACAATTGCCTTTGCTTGAATTTCTGACAGTTCAAATTTCTTTTGTAGCGCGGTTCTTGCTTCTTCAGCGTTGGCAGATGCCCTAATAAGGGCTATCACCTCGTCAATATTATCTGAGGCTATGATCAATCCCTCTAATATATGAGCTCGCTCTTCTGCCTTTTTAAGCTCAAATTTTGTTCTTCGAACCACAACGTCATGACGGTGCTCTACAAAATGTCGAATCATGTCTTTTAGATTCAACATCTCGGGTTTGCCATTGACCAATGCAATGTTATTTACACTAAAAGAAGATTGAAGTGAGGTATACTTGTATAATTTATTTAAAACAATGTTCGGAATAGCATCTCTTTTGAGGATATAAACAATGCGCATTCCTTTTCGATCTGATTCATCTCGAATATTAGAAATGCCTTCAATTTTTTTATCATTCACTAATTCGGCAGTTTTTTTGATCATTTCTGCCTTGTTAACCTGATATGGAATTTCATCAACGATGATACATTCTCTACCATCTACTTCTTCTATGTTTGCTTTTGCACGGATAACCACGCGCCCCCTCCCAGTCAAAAAGGCTTCTTTGACTCCTTCGTATCCGTAGATTGTTCCGCCTGTTGGAAAGTCTGGTGCTTTAACAAACTCCATGAGGTCCTCTATTGTAACCTCATTGTTTTCAATATAGGCTACTGTCCCTTCAACCACTTCATTTAAGTTGTGTGGTGGCATATTTGTGGCCATTCCAACTGCTATTCCAGAAGCACCGTTAACAAGAAGATTTGGAATTCGCGTAGGGAGTACGGTGGGTTCTTTAAGGGTATCGTCAAAATTCAGTTGATGATCAACGGTATCTTTTTCGATATCAATCAAAAGGTCTTCTGCCATTTTTTTCATTCGAGCTTCTGTATATCGCATAGCCGCAGGGCTATCTCCGTCAACAGAACCAAAATTTCCTTGACCGTCAATGAGCAAATAGCGTAGACTCCACTCTTGGGCCATACGAACCATTGTATCGTATACTGAAGAATCACCATGGGGATGATATTTCCCTAATACTTCACCAACAATTCTTGCTGACTTTTTATAAGCAGTGTTGGCGCGAATTCCTAATTCGTGCATACCATATAAAACTCGACGATGCACTGGCTTTAGACCATCTCTCACATCGGGTAAGGCACGTGACACAATGACAGACATTGAATAGTCTATATAGGCCGATTTCATTTCGTCCTCAATATTAATCGGAATTAGTCTTTCTCTTTGATCCATAAATTAAAAATGAATATAGCTGCTAAAATAAGCATCTACACTATCAAACAATATATGCAAAAGCTAGTTTATTCTATAAATTATTAACACTTTAACGATATTTTTGGTTAAAATTATTAACGTCTAACTTTTGAAATATAATTTTTTTTTTGTCTATTAGCTATAGGGTAATTCTTTGGTCTAATTTTTGAAAACTAAAGGATAAAAATAACGATTGAATATGGATGATAATTTTTCTCCTCGCGTTAAAGATGTGATTGCTTACAGTAAAGAAGAAGCCTTACGCCTTGGGCACAATTTTATTGGTACAGAACATCTCATGCTGGGAATTTTGAGGGATGGAGATGGAAAAGCGATTGCAATTTTAAATTCGATAGAAGTAAATCTCGAAGAATTAAGACGCAAGGTTGAAATTTTAAACCCAGCTGCTCTTGAAAATGAGCAAGGGATGCACGAGAAAAAAAACTTGCATCTTACTCGGCAAGCCGAAAGAGCACTTAAAACAACATTTTTAGAAGCTAAACTTTTTCAAAGTGAATTTATAAATACTGTTCATCTCTTACTTTGTATTTTAAGAAATGAAAATGATCCTACAACGCAATTATTATCAAAATTAAACGTTGATTATGATATCGTTAAGGAACAATTCAAAGTCATGCTAGCAAGTGATCAAGACCATTATTCTGACCTTCCATCAGCGTCATCATTTCCAGATGAAAAAGAAAATGAGGGTGAGGGAAATAAAGAAAATCCATTTGTTCCTACAACAGAATCAAAAGGAATCAAAAAAACCAAAACACCTGTTTTAGACAATTTTGGTCGTGATGTAACATTGTTAGCAGAACAAGATAAACTTGATCCCGTTGTTGGTCGTCAAAAAGAAATTGAAAGAGTGTCTCAAGTTTTGAGCCGACGCAAAAAAAACAATCCTTTACTTATTGGAGAACCCGGTGTTGGTAAATCTGCCATAGCAGAAGGACTTGCTTTGCGGATAATTCAGAAAAAAGTTTCTAGAGTATTATACAACAAACGAGTAGTAACTTTAGATCTAGCTAGCTTAGTGGCAGGCACTAAATACCGTGGTCAGTTTGAAGAACGCATGAAAGCAGTGATGAACGAACTGGAAAAAAACGATAATATTATTTTGTTCATAGATGAAATCCACACAATTGTTGGTGCTGGAGGTGCCACAGGCAGTTTAGATGCCTCAAATATGTTTAAGCCTGCCCTAGCAAGAGGTGAAATTCAATGTATTGGTGCTACTACCCTTGACGAATATAGACAACATATTGAAAAAGATGGAGCTCTAGAGCGACGTTTTCAAAAGGTCTTAGTGGAAGAAACTACAGAAGAAGAAACTCTTGAAATTCTTGAAAACATCAAAGACCGGTATGAAAACCATCACAATGTAAATTATACTCATGAGGCATTAAAAGCATGTGTTGAACTCACTAACCGGTATATATCTGATCGATTTTTGCCTGATAAAGCCATAGATGCCCTTGATGAAGCAGGATCTAGAGTTCATATAAACAACATGAGTGTTCCTAAAGAAATCATAGAATTAGAACAACAACTTGAGGATGTTCGTGAAAATAAAAATTCTGTAGTTAAAAAGCAGAAATATGAAGAAGCGGCCAAGCTCAGAGATGATGAAAAAAGAGTAGAGAGAAATCTAATTGACGCCCAAGAACGGTGGCAAGAAGAGTCTAAACAAAATCGAGTGACCGTCAATGACACTCATATTGCAGATGTGGTGTCCATGATGACAAACATTCCTGTCAATAAAGTAGTAAAGTCTGAAAAGAATAAATTAGCTCAACTAGCAGCTATTATTGGTCAGAAATTGATCGGTCAGAAAGAGGCCATAGAAAAAGTAGTGAAAGCCATACAAAGAAATCGTGCTGGTTTAAAAGATCCTGATAAACCCATTGGCTCATTTATTTTCTTGGGACAGACGGGAGTTGGTAAAACACAACTTGCGAAGATCCTTGCCTCTGAAATTTTTGATTCTGAAGAAAATTTGATCCGTATCGACATGAGTGAGTATATGGAAAAATTTGCAATTTCTAGACTCATTGGCGCACCTCCTGGCTATGTAGGTTATGAAGAAGGAGGTCAGCTGAGCGAAAAGGTAAGAAGAAGACCTTATTCAGTAATTCTTCTAGATGAAGTAGAAAAAGCTCATCCTGACATTTTTAATATGCTTCTACAGGTTTTAGACGACGGGTTTCTGACCGATAGCTCAGGTAGGAAAGTAAATTTCCAAAATACTATTGTTATCATGACGTCTAACATTGGTGCTCGTCAACTCAAAGATTTTGGAACTGGCGTGGGTTTTGAAACTGCCTCTCAAAAAGCGCAATCTACTGATATAGAAAAGGGTATTATTAATAAGGAATTAAAGAAAACGTTTACTCCTGAATTCTTAAATCGTGTGGATGACATCGTTATATTTAATGCACTTGATAAAAAAGACATCCGAAAAATTGTAGATATTGAACTCGACAAGGTTATCATTCGTATTCAAAAATTAAGTTATGACGTTACAATAACTGACGCCGCAAAAGACTTTCTTGCCGAAAAAGGGTTTGATAATAAATATGGAGCGCGTCCACTAAACCGAGCCATTCAGAAATACATAGAAGATTTAGTAGCAGAAAATGTTGTTGATAATACATTAAAAGAAGGAGATTCGCTGTTGATTGATAAATCAGATGATGATTCTAAACTATCACTTTCTGTTGATCAAAAGCAACCTGCAGCTAAGTAGATATTGTAAACCTGACATTAGATTTAGGAGGCTACTATTTTATAATCGGTTAGCCTTAATTTCAAGGACTTGTAATTTTTAGCCCAAAAACATTTTTGCCTTAGCTTTTAGTTCTATTTTTGCGCTCGTCAACGGTGGTAGAATATTTTTATTCACCCCATGAAAGGCTAAAGACTATGAAAGTTTTAAAATTTGGTGGAACTTCTGTGGCCAATGCTGCAAGTTTAGAAAAAGTTTTTGAAATAATTCGAAATAACTCCACAGAACCAATTGTTGTAGTGGTTTCTGCATTAGGAGGTGTTACTGATATTTTGGTTGATATGCTCAAACAAGCTGTCAATGGGGAAAATGATTTTAAAGATCAAATAGAAGTTTTACAAAATAGGCACTTAGAGCCAATAAAATATTTTGTTCCAGTAGCCAAACAAAGTGAAAGCATAAGCTTTGTGAGAAGTGAGTTAAACAAGTTAGAATCATTGCTTGAATCTGTTGCGCAGCTTCAAGAAGAAACAGAGCGCATTTATTCAAAAGTGACATCATTTGGAGAACTTCTTTCAAGTCAGCTTATTCAAGTTCTTTTGAGAGAACAGCATGTTCCAGCTTTATTCTTGGACGCACGAAATTTGATTCAAACTGAACCAAGTGTAGCTTACCCGGTTGTAAACTTTGAAATTAGTACAGAAAAAACCAAATCTACTTTCCAAAATATAAAAGAGAATGTTGTTATAGTCCCTGGTTTTATCGCCTCAAATGTAGCGGGAGAAACAACAACCTTAGGCCGTGGAGGATCTGACTATACAGCAGCTCTTTTAGCAAACTTTCTAGAGGCAAAGTCATTAGAAATTTGGACGGATGTTAGCGGTATGTTTACTGCAAATCCCAAGAAAGTTTCTCAAGCAAAGCCAATTCCTAAACTTTCCTATCAAGAAGCTATGGAATTGTCTCACTTTGGGGCAACGGTCATTTATCCTCCAACATTGCAACCTATTGTCAAAAAACAAATTCCAACTTATATTAAAAATACCTTTGACGCTGTAGCACCAGGGACTCAAATCGATTCTCATGGCGACCAAATAAATGGAGAAATTGTCAAAGGAATTAGTCATATTGATAATGTGGCTCTAATTACCCTTGAGGGAAGTGGTATGATTGGTATACCTGGTATCTCCAAACGTCTTTTTGAAGCCCTTTCGTCGCATAGTATAAATATCATTATGATCACACAGGCCTCTTCAGAACATTCTATTTGTATTGGAGTTAAGGGCACCGAAGCGATAAAAGCACAAAAAGTGATTGATGACGCATTTACCTTTGAAATTGCCCAACAGAAAGTGTCTCCAACCCGAGCTGAAGTCAACATGGCTAATATTGCTGTAGTTGGGAATAAAATGAAAGACCATCAAGGAATTAGTGGAAAACTATTTAGTAGTCTTGGTACTAATAACATAAACATCCGTGCGATTGCTCAGGGCGCTTCAGAACGTAATATTTCTTTAATAATAGATCAAAAAAATATTCAAAAGGCACTAAATACCATTCACGAAACCTTTTTTGAGACTCAAACCAAAGAATTAAATCTTTTCATTACAGGAGTAGGAAATGTAGGAACCAAACTTATCGAACAAATTGAGCAACAAAGTTCTTATTTGCTTGAACACCTGCTCTTAAAGGTGAGAGTAGTAGCACTGTCAAATTCTAAGAAAATGGTGTTGGGAGAACAGCCTTTAGATCTGTTTGAATGGAAAAATCAATTAGCTAGTAGCGCTACCAAAGCAGACAGAGACCTGTTTTTTAAACATGTGAAAAAACTTAATCTTAGAAATAGTATTTTCGTTGACAACACTGCCAGTGAGGTTATTGCCAACGAATATGCTCGCTATTTAGAACATAACGTTGGGGTTGTAACGTGCAACAAAATTGCTTGTGCAGATTCATTAAGCAATTATGTAAATCTCAAAAAAATTGCACGTAAATATGGAGCGCCATTTTTGTTTGAAACCAATGTAGGAGCAGGTTTACCTGTTATCGACACCCTCAACAACCTAATTGCATCTGGTGATAAAATTCACAAGATACAAGCGATTTTATCGGGTAGTTTAAATTTTATTTTTAATGCCTTTACCACCGGAGTTGCTTTTCACGACGTTGTCTTAGAAGCCCAAGAAAAAGGGTTTACAGAACCCGACCCTAAAATTGATTTAAGTGGTGTTGATGTGGCAAGAAAAATTCTTATTCTTGCTAGAGAAAGTGGTTTGCAAATTGAATTGAACGATATTGACAATCAAAGTTTTTTACCTCTAGAAACCTTACAAACTAATTCAAATAATGCTTTTTTTGAATCGCTGAAAGCGAACGCAACTCATTTTGATAAACTCCTTGAGGAAGCCAATGCAAAAGGAGCAAGATTGAAGTATATTGCACAACTAGACGGCAATAAAGCCTCTGTTGGGCTTCAACATATCTTTCCTGATCATGATTTTTATAATCTTGAGGGGAGTGACAACATCATCCTTTTCTACAGCAACCGCTATAATGAACAGCCTTTAATTGTTAAAGGTGCTGGAGCAGGTGCAGAAGTGACAGCAGCGGGAATATTTGGAGATATTATTCGAATAGGTAAACGATAAATATGGAGAGTATTCGGATATTTTCGCCAGCTAGTGTTGCTAATGTTTCTTGCGGATTTGACGTACTCGGATTTTGTTTAGGGCCTATTGGAGATGAAATGGTTGTCCGTAAATCTAACCATAAAGGAGTTCGAATCACTAAAATTGAAGGACAAGACCTTCCCCTTGACCCCACCAAAAATGTAGCAGGAGTTGCAGCCAACGCGCTCATTAAAGCCCATCCAGTACCATTTGGTTTTGACATTGATATTTATAAAAAAATTAAACCTGGAAGCGGCATTGGTAGCAGTGCTGCCAGTGCAGCAGGCGCTGTTTTTGCTATCAACGAGCTTATGGGAAAACCCTACAATAGAAATGAATTGGTCAAATTTGCTATGGAGGGAGAAAAACTAGCCAGTGGATCTGCGCATGCAGACAATTTAGCACCAGTGTTGTTAGGCGGGTTTACATTAGTTCGATGCAATGATAGTTTAGACATCATCAAACTCCCATACCCAAAAGAACTTTTTGCTACCCTTCTTCACCCAAAGGTTGAATTAAAAACAGCACATGCGAGAGCCATTCTGAAAAAAAATATTAGACTCAAACAAGCCATTCAACAATGGGGCAATTTGGGTGCCTTTATAAGCGCCTTATATACAGACGACTATCAGCTGCTCTCTAGAGCTATGATTGATAAAGTCATCGAACCTGTTCGTGCCATGCTTATTCCTGAATTTGAAACAATTCGAAGTAGTGCACTTCATGCCGGCGCTCTAGGAAGCGGTATATCTGGGTCAGGCCCCTCCATTTACGCCTTATCTAAAGGAGAAGAACAAGCCAAAAAAGTTGGCGCAGCTATGCTTGAAGCCACTAAACACATTGATATTGAGATAGATCTCCACATTTCACCTATAAATCCTTCTGGAATAACAATTCTCGAATCAAGATGAAGTTCTACAGTCTAAATTATAATTCTCAGAGTGTTTCATTTGATAAAGCTGTTATTCAAGGTTTAGCTCCTGATAGAGGACTCTATTTTCCAGAAGATATTCCTTCATTACCTCAATCATTTTTTGAAGAAATAAATACCCTTTCAAACTATGAGATTGCCTATCGAGCTATTCAACCTTTTGTAGGTAAGGCTATCGGTAAACAAAAACTGAGAACTATTGTAGAAGACACCCTTCAGTTTCCCTTTCCTGTTGTTCCAATTACAGACCAAATTGCTACTTTGGAATTATTTCAGGGGCCCACTCTTGCTTTTAAAGACGTAGGGGCTCGATTTATGGCGCGCTGTTTGTCAAGTTTCAATATTACTTCTTCAAAAAGAAAAATAACTGTTTTAGTAGCTACTTCTGGTGATACGGGGGGTGCAGTAGCTGATGGTTTTTATAATGTCCCAGGGATAGATGTTGTCATTCTTTACCCCAAAGGAAAAGTAAGTGAAATTCAAGAAAAGCAGTTAACCACCTTAGGTAAAAATATTTCTGCTTTAGAAGTAGACGGAACATTTGATGATTGTCAAGACATGGTGAAAAGTGCATTTATTGATCCTCAAATAAAAGATGAGATTCAATTGACTTCAGCCAACTCAATCAATGTGGCTAGGTGGCTTCCACAAATGTTTTATTATTTCTTTGTTTATAAGGAATTAAAAGCCAGACAACAAAAAATTGCAGTTGCCGTACCCAGTGGAAACTTTGGAAATATTTGTGCTGGTCTTTTGGCACAAAAAATGGGCCTGCCTATAGATCAATTTGTTGCATGTACAAACATAAATGACACCGTTCCGGTATTTTTAGAAGAAGGTATTTATACACCCAAAACGTCTAAGCAGACTATTTCAAATGCCATGGACGTAGGTGATCCAAGCAATTTCATAAGGATTGAAAAATTATTTAATAATGATTTTCACAAAATGAAAAAAGAATTCAAAGCCTACCGTTTTACTGACACTTCTACCAGAAAGGCAATTAAGGAAATCTATGACACCGCAAATTATGTTGCAGATCCTCATGGGGCTGTTGGTTATTTGGGCTTAAAAAAATTCTTGAATGATTTTGAAAATGAACATTTTTATGGTGTTTTTATGGAAACTGCCCACCCCATCAAATTTCTAGACACGGTTGAATCCACTCTGAAAACCAAAATAGAACTACCAGATCAGATCAAGAATATTATAAATCGAGAAAAAGAAAGTTATCCTGTTGCAGACTATAAAGAAGTAAAAGATTTCTTGCTGTCACGCTAATCCTCAATTTCTGGCAAAACAAAGTTATCAAGAGGACTTGATTCTGCCATCAATGCTTCAATCTCATCCCACTTTCTTGGCGCCTCGTCAGATAGTGTAATTGGTCCTTCTTTGGTAATTAAAACATCATCTTCAATACGTATTCCAATATCCCAATATTTTGGATCACAAGGGCTGTCTTTGGGAACATAAATTCCTGGCTCTACAGTGATAATCATATTTTCAGCTAATTTTTCATACAAACCAGGGTCATGCACATCTAGCCCAATATGATGCGCTACACCATGAGGTAAATACCGTCTAAAATCTTCTGGTTTGTCAATCAATCCTAATTCCAAAAGACCGTTTTTGACAACTTGATAGCAGGCCTCTCTAATCTCCTTAAAATCAGCTCCTACTTGGGCTGCTTTGATACCTGCTTGTTGTGAAGCATATACAATCTTATATAACTCCTTTTGGGGTTGAGTGAATTTTCCTGTAACGGGCACTGTCCGGGTGACATCTGCCGTATATCCTTTATATTCTGCTCCTAAATCCATCAAAATAAGCTGATTGTTTATATTTTCTTTATCGTTGGTAATGTAGTGCAGAACACATCCGTTGTGTCCAGCACCAACAATAGAAGGATAGCCTTCATGGGCAGCACCATATTTTTTAAAAACATACTGATGAATTCCTTGCACTTCTCTTTCTGTCATCTCAGCATGCAACGCTTTCATTACTTCTCTTTGGCCCTGGGCAGAAATTCTAACCGCTTTTCTAATCAAGCTTACCTCAATTTGGGTTTTAATTTCTCTTAGTTCAGCCATATATCTTTTTAGTACTTTCAAATCATAATTAAAAGGAGCTACTTCTAAGTCTGCCTTTTTTTGCAATTCAACTGAAAGGTTTTCTTTCTCCTCTAAAAAAGATTTTATGATTGGATCTTCTTTTAAACTCTGGTCTTGTCTCAAATAATACCCTAATTGATCTTTTAGTTCATCTGCATCCTCTGGGGCAACATCCCTAATTTGTGAGTAGAGTTCATAACGCTGTCCGTCAAAATTTTGAGGAAAGTTTATTTTGTCTTTAAAAGTTTGCTGCAAATCAAAAAGATCATTGGAATCATTTTTGAAATCTTTTACGTCATTCTCAAAATTAAAAAAGAGAACCTTGTCGAAAGTCTCAAAATGATGTGCATCATTCTTAAATAAGCTTCTTTCAGCAACACGGTCATAGCCCATTGTTGAGGCTCCAGCAATTCCTTTTCTTCTGCCGTCCCACATTTCTCTGTATGCATTGCGTTCTCGAACATATATTTTATCTAAATAGATTCCGGCATCATCTTGTTGAGGAGATTTATAAATCAATAAAACTGCATGAGGTTCTTCCCATCCAGACAAATAGTAAAAATTAGGATCAGGATGATAGATATAATCAACATCATTGGCTCTATTTCTCACAGGGGAAGAAAAGAAAACAGCAACACTATTAGTAGGCATTTTTTCTCTCAATTCTTTTCGTTTAATTTTATGAAATTCAGGGGAAAGTCCCGAATTTTGTCCCCATACCGCCGAGGAAATAAATGAGACTAATAAAAGTAGAATTGTAGATAATAAATTTTTAGCCATGAGCAAGATTATTTGTTTTTAAAGTCAAGATTAACGCAACATATGAAAAAAACACCACTTTACAATGAGCATTTAAAGTTAGGCGCAAAAATAGTTCCTTTTGCTGGGTTCGAAATGCCTGTTCAGTATGAAGGAGTCACTAAGGAGCATCTATCTGTTAGGAATGAGTTCGGCGTTTTTGATGTCTCACATATGGGCGAATTTAAAATTAGTGGGCTTGATGCATTGGCATTTTTACAACGGGTTTGCAGCAATGACATTACCAAATTAAAACCAGGCAAGGCACAATATAATTTCTTTCCTAATGAAACTGGAGGTGTGATAGACGATTTAATCGTCTATCAGTTAAGTCCAAACGACTATATGCTTGTGGTCAATGCAGCCAATATTGAAAAGGATTGGAAATGGTTGGAACAGCAAAAAAAAGGGTTTGACGTTCAGCTGGAAGATCTTTCTGACAAGACCATTCTTCTTGCGGTTCAGGGTCCAAAAGCAATTGAATCACTCCAATCTCTGACTGATGTGTCTCTAAAAGAGATTGCATACTATTCACACCAGCAGGGTACTTTTGCAGACTGTGAGTCTGTAGTAATTGCAAATACTGGTTATACGGGTTCAGGAGGTGTAGAACTCTATTTTGATAAAAAATATGCTTCAACCATTTGGAACGAAATATTGACAATTGGGGCAAAACCAATCGGTCTAGCAGCGAGAGATACGTTGAGATTAGAAATGGGATATTGTCTTTATGGAAATGAATTGAATGACAATAGCTCTCCTATAGCAGCAGGATTGGGTTGGGTTACAAAACCAGAAACGCAATGTATAGGAGCAAGCATTTTACAAAATCAAAAAGAAAATGGAACACCACAAAAATTAGTTGGACTTCAATTGCTTGAAAGAGGAATTCCGCGCAGTGAATATGAGGTTTTTGATTTAACTGAAAAACCAATTGGAAAGATTACCTCAGGAACACAATCTCCAAGTTTACAATGTGGTATCGGTTTGGCTTATATAGAAAAAGAAAATGCTAAAGTTGACCACAATGTGTTGATAAAGATTAGAACTAAATTTGTCTCTGCAAAAATTGTTAATCCACCCTTTCTAAAACCCACTCTTTGAAACCGATTTTAATTTTAGGAGGGAGCGGTTTTATTGGTCATACGCTATATAAAGAATTAGCTCCTTTTTTTGAAGTAAAAGCAACCTACTATACTGCTAAGGGTTTTAGAAAAAATCAAAATTTTTATCCTCTTGATCTTGAAAATGAAGAATTAAGCGCTCTTTTACGCGAGGTTAAACCCAAACTTATTATCTCCGCTCTTCGGGGTGATTTTGACACTCAAATTGATGCTCATAATCTACTTTGTGACTATGTGAAAAAACACAACTCAAGAATTTTGTTTTTATCCTCCGCCAATGTGTTCGATACCTTTAGACACTACCCCTCCTATGAGTATGACAAAACCTTTTCAGAGAGTGTTTATGGTAAAATAAAAATCAAAATTGAGAATCAAATCATGCGGCTTCCTATCGGAAAATATGTAATCGCGCGCCTCCCAATGATTTTCGGCAAACAAGCACCAAGGGTTGTAGCATTTGATAAGGCTATAGTAGCTGGAGCGCCCATCGAAGTTTTTCCCAACACAATCATCAACGTAAACAGCGACTCCAGACTTTCACAACAAATTCATTATATCATCAATCAAAAAAAAACTGGAATTTATCATTTGGGAAGTTCAGATCTGATTTCGCATTATGAATTTGTTCAACTCCTAATAAATGGACGACATAAAAAAGCTGGACGATTTAAACAAGTGTTTACTTCAAATCAAATGCGCTATTTAGCCACTTTGCCCAAAGAGAATAAACTCCCTAATCACCTACTCCTCTCTTATAGCGATGTGTTGAATGACTGCAACATTTTAAACACAAAAAAGCCCTTGTGATTTTTTTTTACTTTTGACACTAAATCCAATCCATGGGAAGAGCATTTGAATTTCGTAAAGCAAGAAAAATGAAACGATGGTCTGCAATGGCCAAAATATTTACACGCATTGGAAAAGATATTGTCATAGCCGTCAAAGAAGGAGGCCCAGACCCAGGCAATAATGCACGCTTAAGAGCAGTCATTCAAAATGCAAAGGCTGCAAACATGCCTAAAGATAATGTGGAGCGTGCCATTAAAAAAGCAAGTGATAAAGCTACCGAGAATTATAAAGAGATATTATTTGAAGGGTATGGTCCACATGGAATTGCCATTTTAGTTGAAACAGCAACTAACAACAATAACCGCACGGTGGCAAACATCAGAAGCTATTTTAATAAGGCCAATGGTACCCTTGGAACAACAGGTTCTGTGGAATTTATGTTTGATCACACGTGTAATTTTAGAATTCCTTCTGAGGGTCTTGATCCAGAAGAAATAGAACTTGAATTCATAGACTATGGTGTTGAAGAAGTTTTTGTTGATGAAGATGGTCTATTGCTCTATGCTCCTTTTGAAAAGTTTGGGGCGGTTCAAAAAGAATTAGAAAATAGAAACTTAGAAATCTTGTCTTCTGGATTTGATCGGATACCTCGGGTAACAAAAAAAATATCACTTGAACAACAGGAAGAACTTGAAAAACTTTTAGAAAAAATTGAGCAAGACGAAGATGTCCAAAATGTGAACCACACCATGGAATAAATGGTCATTTAGCTCCGCTCTGGATGATACCCTTTAACTCCTTCAAAATAAGCTTTTAAATTCTTAAAATCTTTTTCCTGCTCCTCAAGCATAGAATAGGCATTAAAAATGGTCACTCTTCTTTTTGAATAATCGAAAGCCACTGGAACTATTGGGATATTAAGTTTTTTAGCAATATGATAAAAACCAGTGCGCCACTGGTCTACTTTTTTTCTAGTACCCTCTGGTGCCAGAGCCAACCTGAAGTAGTCTCTTTGTTGATAAAGGGATACAATTGCATCAACCGTATTTTTATTTCCTGACCGGTCAATTGGTGCACCGCCTAACCCTTTGAAAAACCAACCTGTTAATGGGCCAAAAAGTTCTTTTTTACCCACGAAATTTAGTTTTTCTTTTAATATACTTCTCACTAAAAGGCCTACAAAAAAATCACGCCAGCTAGTGTGTGGCACAACAATAATTAGATATTTTTTTAGATCAGGTAAACTTCCAATGAGTTTCCACCCCAAAAATTTAAAATAAAACCATCTCGAAAATTGTGACCTCATTCAATCTTTTTTATGGCTTATTTTTCTGGCCCTTTGCAAATCCTTTGGTGTATCAATTCCAATTCCTTCTCTTGTGGTCTCTATCATTTGTATTCGCTGTCCCATTTCAAGAAATCGAATACATTCAATTTTTTCTGACTCTTCAAGAGGGGTAACTTCATGTTGACTAAATGAAACTAAAGCGTCTTTTCTGAAGGCATATACGCCTCGGTGTTTAAAACGCTTAGGCGAGTTTTCAGTATTTCTGTTGTAAGGAATCGGATAACGAGAGAAATATAGTGCCTGGTTTTTTTTGTTAACTATTACTTTAACCACATTTGGATCTTCAATTTCGTTAGCATCAACAATAAGGTTCATAAGAGAAGCCAAAGCAATTTCTTGGTTTGGATCATTTTTAAAGACAGCCAACAAAGCCTTTAAGCTGTCGGTGTCTAAAAAGGGTTCATCTCCTTGAATATTTAGAAAAATATCAGCCTCAAATTCGTGAGCAACTGCTGCAATACGATCACTTCCACAAGCATGCTCTTCTTTTCTTAAGAGCACATTTCCTCCAATTTCATTGAGATGATTGGCAATGCGCTCACTATCAGTAACTACCACCACTTTATCAAAAAGAGCTGACTCTACTGCTGCCGTGTAGGTTTGTCCAATGACAGTGTTAGACCCCAAAGCTTCCATCAGTTTGCCTGGAAAACGCTGGGCATCATATCGGGCTGGAATTAAAGCTACAACACGCAAAATTTCTAATTAAAATAAGATTTTGAAAATCCCACCAAATATACTCTTTCTTTAGCACGTGTCAAGGCAGTGTATAACCATCTGAAAAAATCTTTATCCATACCCTCGGGTAAGTAGGGTTGCTCAATAAACACTCTTTTCCATTGGCCCCCTTGAGATTTGTGACAAGTGATCGCATAAGAATATTTAACCTGAAGTGCATTGAAAAAAGGATTCTTCTTGACTTTTAATAGTTTTTTATATTTAGATTTTATGTCGGCATAATCTTCAAGAACTGCTTGATATAATTCTTGCGATTTTTCATAAGTGAGAGAAGCATGATCATTTTCTAAAGTATCTAATAAAAGAGTGGTTTCAAAAGAAGGCTCTTCTGGATAATCAACCAACTTAACACTTACTTCTGCAAATGAAAAACCATACAGTGATTTATACTTATGAATGGCTGTAATTGCAATTAAATCTCCATTGGCAATAAATCCTGGTTGTGAGTCAGCACTTAACCAAAAGTAGTTATTCTTAACAACCATCAATTGGTCTCCAACTGCTAGGTGATGTTCCAAAAATAAAATGCGGTTTCGAATATTTTTATTATATAGAGTAGCCCTTTTATTGGATCTAACGATGACTGCCGAATCCTCTTTTCCCACCTCATCATAAGACTCTTGAAGAGCTTCTAATATTTCCTCTCCACTTTCTAAACGTATCACATCATCAAAAGGAGAAAGCTCAAATTCAAAAGCTTCAAAAAATTCTCGATTTATTTGTTCTCGTATTTTGGTAGCATTATATAAGATACCTGAGTCTTTAGCTTGTCGAACAACTTCAGAAAGTTCTGTACAAAAGACTTCATCAAAATAAAACTTTTCCATAGTAACCTCATCTAGAGCTGGGCTTCTATCTAAATGTACGGGAGGCAATTGAGCGGTATCACCCACAAAAAGGAGTTTACAATCTTTACCCTGCCGAACATAATGCACCAAATCTTCTAATAAGGAGCCATTTTCAAATAATTTTGATTGTTGCGCATCATCTCCTATCATCGAAGCTTCGTCAACAATAAAAATTGTTTTTGTAAATCTATTGGGTTTCAATTGAAATTGAATGCCTCCCCTACTATTACTTTTTGGAAAATATATTTGCTTGTGAATAGTAAAAGCTTTCTGACCAGCATAGTGTGATAAAATTTTTGCTGCTCTGCCAGTTGGTGCCATTAAAACCCATTTAAATCGAAGAGTTTGAAGGTGTTGCACCAAATAGGCAACAAGGGTTGTCTTTCCGGTTCCTGCGTAGCCTTTAAAAATAAAGACTGAATTGTTTTCTTGATTGGCTAAAAAAGCAGCAATGGCAGGAAACCAAGCTTCTTGGGACGCTGTGGGGACAAATCCAAAGTTTTTTTCTAAAAAAGCCGAAATGGCTGAGCGGTTCATAAGGTAAGTCGTAATGGATAAAGATAAATTATTTCAAAAACTTTAGTGATTAAAAAAAAATTGTAGATTTGTTTTTGTCTTAAAATTTATCATTAAATGAAACTAGTTGCTCAGATTGTACTTTGGATATTGTCGTTTTTCTTTAGTTACAAAATTTACGATTCGATAAACGGTCCGATACAGTTTAATCAGAAAAAAAATGAGCGTTATGCTCAAGTCATAGATCGGTTAAAAGACATTCGTTTGGCACAAATTGCTCACAGGGACGTTAAAGGAGCGTTTTCCAATAATTTTGATAGCCTTGTGAAGTTTATAGATGAAGGTATTTTTACCCTCATTGAACAACGAGATTCTTCCTACATAGAATACGATAGAACATATCGTATTGACATGCTAAAAGAGGTCATCGTGATTGATACGTTAGGTTTTGTTCCAGTAAAAGATTCTCTTTTCAAAACAAGCTCAAGATATAAAGAAATGGAAATGGTACCTATTGAAGGTATTGACGCCAAATTCCAACTAAAGGCAGACATTATTAACAAGAACAATTATAAAGTTCCTGTTTTTGAAGTTAAAGTGGCTAAAAATATTATACTACACGACCAAAATGAAGACTTGGTAAAGCAAGAAAACGAAACAGTTTCTGTAGATGGTGTCAATGGCCCCGAAATTATTTTGGGATCGCTCACCGACGTGAGTACAAATGGAAACTGGCCAACTATTTTTGATGCCAGAAAAGAATAATAGCTCGCACACAAATTCACTTTCCATTCACAGCTACAAAAATGGTTTTTCTTTTTGTACTTCTGAATCTATAGACTTTCAAGAAACTATTTCCTTTAATGAGGAAACACGTCATATTTTTGAGTCTTTATTGCACTATTCCCCCGAAAAACAATATGATGACATCCAATGGATTTGTCATGACGGGCCTTGCCTTTTTATACCTAAGCCTCTTTTTTCTGAAAGTAAACTAAAAGAATATTGGCAGTTTTTTGCACCAAAATCGTCTACTAGTAAATTGGTCTATGATCAAAATGAAGTGCAAAAACTGATTCTTATGTATGAAGAACGACCACTTGTTTTTGATTATTTAAAGGCACATGCTAAATCTGTAGAAAGAACACATTATATCAAAAAACTTTTTGATTGTATCCTACAAAAACTTTCAAAATACCCAGGAAACAAGGTTTATATTCATTTGAGTAAAGATAGCTTTGATGTATTTGTTTTTAAAGGAGATCAGTTTGAACTCTACAACACATTTGAATTGATTTCAGAAGAGACCTTTTTGTATTATCTCTTTTTTATTGTAGAGCAAATGAAATGGAATCCAGACGAGTTTTCTATGATTTTTATGGGCACATTTGAGCCATTTAGAAAATATTATGAGGCTACCAAAAGCTATCAGAATGCTATTTTTTTTCTTTCTCCTGAAAGAGAACATAAACACTCAGAAGAACATCCTTCTCCCTTTCTTGTAAATTTCTTGATATGATTCGAATCATTTCGGGAAGTGCTAAGGGAAGACGGCTCCTAGCACCAAAAAATTTACCCGTTCGGCCAACTACTGATAGAGCCAAAGAAGGTTTGTTTAATATTTTACAACATCAATTTAGTTTTGAAAATATTGTCGTCTTAGATTTGTTTTCAGGTACAGGAAACATAAGCTATGAATTTGCTTCTAGAGGAGTATCTGAGATCACTGCTGTAGAACAAAACAGAAAGTGTATTGCATTTATTGATAAAACCTCCGAGGTGCTTGATTTTACAATCCACACTATTCAAAGTGATGTAATTCAATATTTAACAAAAAGTCACAAAAATTTTACCTTCATATTTGCTGACCCTCCCTATGATTGGGATTATAAGGCATATGAAGTTTTAATTGATGAAGCAATACCAAGACTTCAAGAGCAGGGGTTGCTAATTATTGAGCACGAAAAAAAATATTTATTTGATAGACACTCTAACTGGGAATATTCAAGAGTGTATGGAAATAATAGTTTTAGTTTTTTTTCAAAAGAAAAAGCAGGCCGATAAGCCGGATTCTGTCGAGTCTTATCATTTATCTGGATGGGCCATTGCTGACACATTCTAGCCGCCTACCCCTCTACATTGAACGGACCACTCTTAATTGTAGATATACTTGGCGTTGCACCGCATAGAGTTTACCTGATTTCACTACAGCCAAACTGTACTTGCTTTCTGTTGCACTTTTCCTATGACATTGCTGTCACGACGGGTGTTACCCGCTATGCTGCCCTACGGTGTCCGGACTTTCCTCTCTATTTATAAAAATAAAGCGATAAGATAGCCTGCGGCACAAATTTAGCATCTTTGTTAATAATTATGGCTTTTTATCTTAAGAAGTGGAACTTTCAAAATGGTGCGATTCCTATATTTGTAATGTAATGGAATCATTTGTCGTTTCGGCTTTAAAATATAGACCCACAAGGTTTGAAGAAGTTGTTGGGCAACAAGCAATTACGCAAACCCTCCAAAATGCTTTAGACACTCAACAACTGGCTCAATCACTTTTGTTTTGTGGCCCAAGAGGGGTAGGAAAAACTTCCTGTGCGAGGATACTTGCCCAAGAAATTAACTCGCAAAATGGAAATCAGTCAGAAGATTTTGCTTTTAATGTGTTTGAACTAGACGCTGCCTCAAATAATTTAGTAGAAGACATTAGAAAAATTAACGAACAAGTTCGTATTCCTCCTCAAGTAGGAACACATAAAGTGTATATTATTGATGAAGTGCATATGCTCACCCAGTCAGCCTTCAATGCTTTTTTAAAAACTCTAGAAGAACCACCAAAACACGCAATATTCATTTTAGCCACTACAGAAAAAAACAAAATTATCCCCACCATTTTATCTCGTTGTCAAGTTTATGATTTTAAAAGAATAAGTGTTTTAGATATCCAACAGCATTTAACAAAAATTGCCATTCAACAAGAATTGAAATTTGAGGATGAAGCGCTTCTCCTTATTTCTCAAAAAGCAGACGGTGCTTTGAGAGATGCTTTTTCAATTTATGACCGCATGGTTAGTTTTACTAATGGTAACCTTAAAACAACTCTTGTAGCCGAAAACCTAAATGTTCTTGATTTTGACTCTTATTTTTCTTTTGTCAATCAATTTTTAAAACACCAAATTCCAGAAGTGCTTATTGATTTTAATTCTTTAAGACAAAAAGGGTTTGACGGGATGCAGTTTATTTTGGGATTAGAGGAGCATTTAAGGACCCTTCTTTTTGTCAAAGACCAAAAGACACATGCTCTTCTAGAACTTGGGCAAGGCATTCAAGATAAATATGAAAAACAATCACAAAATATAAATTCTGAGTGGCTTCTAGAGGCCCTTGAAGTGTTGAATCAGTGTGAGATTAGTTTTAAGAGTAGTCAAAATAAAAATTTGCATATTGAGCTTTGTCTTATGCAATTAGCTTCACTCCATTTTAATGGAGAAAAAAAAAAGACTACATAATTCCACATAATTACTACGATCAATTTACCACAATTGAAAAAGTAGATCTTTCTCAACAAATCAACAAAAAAAAGATAGAGGAGGCACCCAATGTTCAATTCGAAAAAGGTCTAATAGAAATTGACAAGGAGGATGAAAAATTGCCCGAAATTTCAGAAAAAAGAAAAGATTTAGAGGCTCCAACTCAAGCCAAAGCCGTTTCAAGTCTATCCATTTCTAGCATAGCATTAAAAAAGCAGGCTGAGCAACAAAAGAATATTCCAAATAATCCCAGTGAAGTAGTAAAAAACACCTTTACAGAAGAAGATTTGCAAAAACACTGGTATAATTTTACCCAACTGAAGATCAAAGAAGGATCACAAAATCTAGCGTCGATTCTTGCGCTTAAGAAACCGTTGTTAAACGATAATTTTGTGGTTTCCTATCAAGTGGCAAATACACTTAACCAAGTAGAATTGAAAGAAGCGCTACCCGAAATATTAAATTATTTAAGAGAAAAATTAAATAATTTTGTCTTAACAATTGAACTTTCAATTAGTGAACAGATTAGAGAAGAAACGGTTTATACGGCTCAGGAAAAATATGATTTTCTTGTAAAAATTAATCCAGAATTAAAAAATTTGAAAGAAACCTTTGATTTAGATTTTTAAACACTTAAACAATGCTTGGATTGAAACTACCCACAGATCCACGTTGGGTCAACATTGTGGAGAAAAATATTAGCGAAATTTTAACCGATCACGCCTATTGTGAGCAAAAGGCAGCTAGCACTGCCATTTCTCTTATCATTTCATTTCCCGAAAAAGAAGAACTAGTTTCAGAAATGATTGATCTTGCGCAAGAGGAAATGAGTCATTTCAAAATGGTTCATCAACTCATCAAAGAACGTGGATACACACTAGGCAAAGAAAGACCAGACTATTATGTTCGTGACCTTCTTACTTTTTTTCCAAAGGGAGGATCAAGAGAAATCCATTTGGTTCACCGTCTTCTATATGCTGGTTTGATTGAAGCAAGAAGTTGTGAACGCTTTAGACTTTTATCTGAGCATTTAAGCGATCTCAAATTAAGGACCTTTTATAAAAAACTAATGATTAGTGAAGCCAATCACTATGTGCTTTTTCTTAAGCTAGCAAAAATTTATGCCTCGCCTGCGCTCGTGAAAAAAAAATGGCAAGCATTGTTAGCTTATGAAGCTGAATTAATGCAAAAATTAGGAAAAAAAGAAAACATCCACGGCTAGAGTGTTATTCCATTTTTTTTTGCAATTTCTCTAATCATACCGTCAGATAGGCCCACCTTCGGAACATAAATAACTTTAGACCTGCTCCATCGTAAAGCTTTGATGTATATCTCCATTGCCGGTAAAATAACATCTGAACGATCTGGGTTTAATCCTAATTTCACAATGCGTTGTTGATAGGTGAAGGCAGCTAGCTTTTTATATAAAGCATTGAATATTAAATAAGTTATTGGTTTATCTTCCTTTAAACCGGCCATCTTGTGGAGTTTATTGATATTGCCTCCAGTTCCTAATAAATAAATCTTATTGTACCCTTTTAAATTCGTTTTGATCCATTTTTCGATACTTAGCCACACTTGTTGACTCACATGTTCGTTGAGTAATCTTACCGTTCCAATTTTAAACGATTTTGAGCAAATTCTTTTTCCTTTTCGAAGTACGCTAAATTCTGTGCTCCCGCCACCTACATCAATATAAAGAAAGGTTTTTTCAATAGACACTTGATCAAAAATATTAGTGTTTGAAATAATTGCCGCTTCCTTTGCTCCATCAATCAATTCAATGCTGATGTCACTTTTCTTTTTAATTTCTTTGACCACTTTTTGACCATTGGTGGCTTCTCGAAGCGCCGAAGTAGCATAAGCTAAATAATTTTTAACATTATGGACTTCCATGAGCAATTTAAAGGCTTTTATGGAGTCGATAAGGCGGTTTTTGTTCTTTTTAGAGATTTCACCTGAAGTAAATGAATCTTCTCCTAACCGGATGGGCACTCGAATTAGTGAATTTTTTCTGAAATAGACCGATCCTTCCATCTTTATGACGTTGGTAATGAGCATTCTAACGGCATTTGAACCAATATCTATCGCTGCATATTTATCTATCTCCATAGCTATTCACTCCGCTTTTCATAATATTCATAAACTGCCCATTGGGATCGAATTTTTGATTTTTTGTTATCAATAAATCGATTCCCCTTTTTTCCATTTACGTGTCTTCCCTTGATATTGTCATCCCAACAAAGTGAAAAAACATCTTGAATTTGATTTTGCAAATCAAGATCATAAATTGGAGCAGCTACTTCTACCCTATTTTCTATGTTTCGGGTCATAAAGTCAGCTGAGGAAATATAATATTTTGGCTCACCTCCATTTTCAAAAATGTAAACACGTGGATGTTCTAGAAATTTATCCACCACACTGACTACTTCAATGTGTTCACTTAGCCCTTTCACTCCTGGAATTAAGCAGCATATGCCTCTTACAATCATTTTTATGGGAACCCCAGCTGCACTTGCCTCATATAACTTATCTATCAATTTATAATTGGTTATGGCATTCATCTTTAATTGAATACCGCTCGTTTTACCCTCTAACCTGTTTTTTATTTCATTATCTATCAACCGTTCTATCGTATTGGCACTATAGTGTGGAGACACAATTAGATGTTTATATTTTTTAAGTTTATAAGGGACTTCTAAAAAGTTAAACACCTTATTTACTTCTTTGAGCAATTTTCTATTTGACGTGAAAAGAGTATAATCTGTATACACCTTAGCCGTATCTTCGTTGAAATTTCCTGTACTTATAAAACCAAATCGTTTTATTTTATCATTGACACGTTTTTCAATCACTCCAATTTTAGAATGTACTTTGAGCCCTTGAATACCAAATATTAGCTTTACCCCAGCAGCTTCTAATTGCTCTGCATGGTTGATGTTATTCGCCTCGTCAAAACGGGCTTGTAATTCAATTTGAACTAAAACTTTCTTTCCATTTTTAGCTGCGTTGATTAAGGAACTCACAACATTGGAAATTTTAGAAAGTCTATAAATTGTAATTTTAATAGAAATTACTTCTGGATCTAAAGCGGCCTCCCTTAAAAACTTAACGAAATAGGAAAAGCTATGAAATGGGGTGTAAAGAAGGAAATCTTTTTTAGCGATAGCTCCAAAAATACTTTTTTCTAAAGACAAACCCGGAATAGCTAAAGGTTCTATTTGCTTATATTTTAAATCTTGCCGGTGTAGATTGGGAAATTTCATAAAATCTCTTCTATGATGATAACGCCCTCCAGGAATCAAACTGTCTGTAGAATCAATTTCAAGTTTGTGTTTTAAAAGTTGAAGCATATCCTTTTCAATACCACTATCATACACAAGACGAACTGGTTCGGCTAAAATTCGATCCCTTACACTTTCTATAATTTTATTGACATAGCTCTTAGAGACATCTCCCTCCATATCTAACTCAGCATCTCGAGTCACTTTGATCATAAAGGAGCTAATGGAACTGTAATCAAAAAAGTTGAATATGAGTTGAAAATGGAAGCGAATCACATCATCTAAAAACATGATGTATTGCTTTTCATCTATTTTTGGCAATACTACAAAGCGGTCTAATTCCTTTGGTATTTCTATTAAAGCATATTGTGAGTCTGCTTGTTCAAAAACCAGTTTAATAACCAAAAAAGCAGAGTGATCTCTAAGATCTTGCACCTCATCTTCCTTAAGAATAATAGTCATTAATGCAGGACTGACGTGATTAATAAAATACTCTTTTAGAAAAGACTCGTGTTCAGGAAATACTTGTTTCTCATCAATAAAGTATATTTCTTCAAGAGCAAGGGCTTTTTCAATTTCATCTAAAATCAAATTACTCTCTTTTTGTTGCGCGATAACTTTTTGAGTTATTTCATTGAGTAGCTCTGAAGCAATATTCCCTCCAAAGATTTTTTTTCCTGTTTTATCAGATTGAGCAATTCGTTTTACTGTAGCATAACGAACCTGAAAAAATTCGTCTAAATTGTTAGAAAAAATCCCAATGAATCGAAGGCGCTCTAATAATGGTACTCTTTGGTCAGCTGCTTCTTGAAGGACTCTAGCATTGAAATCCAACCAACTTAATTCTCTATTAATGTAGCGTTTCATAGTTCTACAATATCATTTTTGGATCACCGATCACCGTTTTGGCTTCTAAATCTTCTTCATTCTCCCAAGTAAGATGCGCCCAAGCAGCGGTAGACAGATGAGAAATATTTTTATTTCCTAATTGATTGGCAACGATTGTAAAAGCGGGATTATGCCCCACTAAAACAATTCTCTTACCAACAAAATCTAAGCTTCCTATATATGAAATCACATCTTCAGCATCAAAAGTGTAGAGTCTTTGATCCACTTTTAAAATATCCAATGGAAGCTTCGCATTTCTGAGCATTAATACAGCAGTGTGTAGGGCCCTATTTGCAGGACTAGAATACACTTCATCAACCGATTCAAATAATGAAATTGAACTACGTGTCATTGCTGAAATCCTATCAATTCCTTTGGGCATAAGAGGTCTATCAATGTCTGATAACGGACTCTCCCAAGAGGATTTAGCATGTCTTAGTAAAATTAATTCTTTCATTCTTTAGGGTGCTAGACGTTCATATTTCCATTCTGAATCCACTTGTAAATATCGAATTCTATCATGTAACCGATTTGGTCTTCCTTGCCAAAATTCAAAAGCTTGAGGAGCTATTAGGTAGCCTCCCCAATGTTTAGGCTTTGGAATACGTTGATCTTTATATTTCTTTTCTAATTGTTGAAGTGATGATTCCAATACTGCTCTATTTTCTATCACTTGACTTTGAGGAGAAACCCAAGCTCCAAGCTGGCTTCCTCTTGGTCTACTTTGGAAGTATGTTTCTGACTCTTCCTCTGAAAGTTTGCTGGCCTTACCCTGCACATGGATTTGTCTTTGTTGTGAGGGCCAAAAAAAGCTCAACCCAACTTTAGAATGTTGAGCAATGGCTTTTCCTTTTTCACTAGTATAATTAGTATAAAAAACAAATCCAGAAGCACTAAAAGCTTTGAGCAATACCACCCGCCCTCGTGGAAAACCATCAATCCCTAAAGTATTTACAGTCATTGCATTAGGCTCTTCTATTTCATCATTTTGTTCAGCCTCTTGAAACCATTTTTCAAATAACTTTATTGGAGTTTTCTCAAGCTGAGACTCTTCTAAAGTATGCTTATCATACGATCTTCTTAAATGTCCTATATTGTTTTTCATTTCTCTTAGTCTAATTTACAACCCATTCTCATTAAATAGAAATTCTAATTAAATCTTCAGAAAGAAGTATTGGGTTAAAAATACTTTTTCCTTCTTCAAGAAAACTGTTTTTATCTTTATATCGATTTGAATAATGACCTATCATTAAACTTTTCACCTTCGCTTTTTTGGCAATGGTTGCTGCTTGTTTGACAGTGCAGTGTTTTGTCTTGATCGCTAAATCAATATTCTGTTCTAGGAAAGTGGCTTCATGATAGAGCAAATCAACTCCTTCAATTTGTGGAACTATACTTTCATCATAACAAGTATCACTACAGAATGCATAGCGTTTGACAGGTTTTGGAGCCATTGTTAATTCCTCATTCTTTATTTCTTTTCCCGAACTTAAAATCAAATCATGTCCTGCCTGTAATTGTTGAAATTGGACAGCAGACAAATCTAATTTTGCCGTTGCCTTTTTATTAATTTTTCTCAAGCCCTCTTGAGTTTCAAAGAGAAAACCATTTGTGTAAATGCGATGATTCAAAGGAATAGTTGAAACCTTAATCACTTCATCTTCAAAAATAACAGATTGATTTGTCTGTTCTAATTCAATAAAGTGAAGTGGATAATCTGTCCACGACTGTGCATATTTCAATTGAAGCGAAATAATTTCTTTTATTCCCTTGGGGCCATAAATATAAAGTGGTGCATTTCTTCCTAATAATCGGAAAGTGCTGATTAATCCAATTAATCCATAAAAATGATCCCCATGAAGATGAGAAATAAAAATATGTTGAATTCTTGAAAATTTGACTTTAGCCAGCCGCAATTGAATCTGTGTGCCCTCCCCACAATCCACTAAAAAAAGGTGGCCATTTGCCTCTAAAACTTGTGCAGTAGTATGTTTATTTTCTCTTGGAGTAGCTGAATGACATCCTAAAATTGTGAGTTCCATTGCTTTGTTTAAAATCCTAAATCGCGTTGCATTTGTTCAAATTGTATATAATCTATTGCTTCCTGAAGTGTGGGAACGCAGGTCCATTCTGCAGGAATTTGATTGGAGGTTTCTGAATGTAAAACCCAAACCAATAAACGGTTTTGTTTTTTTTGATAGGAAATAAGTCGATCAAGATTTTTTAGGAAAGTAGGGATGAGAGTTGGAAATACAATAATTAAATCTCCTGGCTCTTTCTTTTCAAGTGCTTTAATTAGTAGATCAACCTGATTAACAAAATCTTTTTCTACAACTCGATAAATTTTATTTTCTAAAACTTCAATCACGTTGTGGAAATATTTAGCTTGTTGGCCAACAAATAAATAACAGCCATTCTGATGGCCACACCATTTTCAACTTGGTCTAAAATGATGGCTTGCTCAGAGTCTGCCACCTCACTTGTAATTTCGACACCTCTATTTACTGGACCTGGATGTAAAATGACTATTTCGTGAGGAAGTTGATCAATAATTTTTTTATTGAGCCCAAAGTGTTGACTGTACTCTCTAGTAGAAGGGAAATAATTTAAATCCATCCTTTCATTTTGTACCCTCAACATATTTACCGCATCACACCATTTAAGTGTTTTTAACAAATCAGAAGAAACTGAGACATCTAGGGCTCCTATGGGCTTAGGAAGAAGTGACTTTGGTGCGCACAATTGCACCTCAGCACCCAACATCTTCAAAGTATAAATGTTTGAAAGGGCTACTCTAGAGTGTAAAATATCTCCCACGATAGCAATGCGTTTTCCTTTTAAATCACCCAATTTTTCTTGCAGTGAGAAACAATCAAGCAAAGCTTGAGTAGGATGCTCGTGGGTGCCATCTCCAGCATTAATTATACAAGAATTTACATGTTGTGAAAGAAAATGAGACGCTCCAGGTGTGGGATGTCGAATCACTATCATGTCTACTTTCATGGCTAGAATATTATTCACCGTGTCAATCAAAGTTTCTCCTTTTTTAACTGATGACTGCCCTGCTGAAAAGTTGAGAATATCTGCACTTAACCTTTTCTCAGCTAATTCAAAAGATAATTTTGTTCGTGTGCTATTTTCAAAAAAGAGATTGGCAATAGTTATATCTCTCAAGCTAGGCACTTTCTTGATGGGGCGATTAATTACTTCTTTAAAGTAGTCGGCAGTTTCAAATAAAAGGGAAAGGTCGTCTTGATTGAGGTATTTGATTCCTAATAAATGAGCTACCGAAAGTGTCTTCATGCGTTGTGTTTTTCCAAATGTACTTTGCTTTTATTGAGCCCCTCTTCCCAATGCACACGTACTTTTTCTCCCTCAAGTGCATCAATTTGAGCGCCCAAATAGTCGGGTTGTATTGGTAAATGGCGACTAAATCTTCTATCAATGAGCACTAATAATTCGATGTTTTTGGGTCGACCATAACTGTCTATTGCAGTTAAGGCAGAGCGTATTGAACGTCCTGTGTAAAGTACGTCGTCTATCAAAACAACAGCCTTGTTTTCAACTTCAACTTCCATTTCTGTGGCATTTGCTTTTAAAGGGGCACCTCTTCTGAAATCATCTCTAAAGAAAGTAGTGTCTAGTTTTCCTGTTTGCAAAGCTTCAATTTGGTATTCTTCCCTAAGCATTTTATCAAGAACTTCCAGCAAAAAAATTCCTCTTGGTTGAAGTCCAATTAGAATGACATTAGAAAAATCATGGTGGCGTTCAATGAGTTGGCAACATAGCCGATGCAGAATGATTTTTAGCTTTTTTTCGTTAATCAGAACTCTATTTGACATGAAACTATTCCTATTACAAAAGTATTGGTTTCTGAATGAAAAAAAAACCCTCCATTAGGTGGAGGGCTTTTTCTTTAGAATAGGATAAAATATCATTTTTTATCCATTTTTTGTTTTAAATCTGCTAATGCGTCAAGATCTCCTAAGGTAGTCACTTCTGAATTAGAAGCTTCAACTTTTTTGGAGGCTCTTTTTACATTCTTCATTTCTTGTTCTTTGAACATAACAGTGTGGGAGGCTACCACACGTTTAAACTCTTTGCTAAATTCAATGATTTTAAACTGAGCTTTTTCACCTTTATTTAACTTAGAACCGTTTTCTTTCTCCAAGTGTCTTGATGGAACAAAAGCAACAATATCTTCATTGAATGTAATGGTAGCTCCTTTATCTACAATTTCTGTAAGTTCAATTTCATGAACAGTGTCAACACCAAATTCCTTTTCATATTTATCCCAAGGATTGTCTTTGGTCTGTTTGTGACCTAAACTCAATTTACGTCCCTCTACATCTAACTCTAACACAACAACTTCAATAGTGTCAGCAAGATTAAGAATTTCTGAAGGATGCTTGACTTTTTTCGTCCAAGAAAGATCAGAAATATAAACTAGACCATCTACACCTTCTTCAAGTTCAATAAACACACCAAAATTTGTGAAGTTGCGCACAAGTCCTTTATGTTTTGAACCTACAGGATATTTTGTTGTAATGTCTGTCCATGGATCTGGCGTAAGTTGTTTAATACCTAGTGACATTTTGCGAGATTCACGGTCAAGCGAAAGAACAATAGCCTCTACTTCATCGCCCACTTTAACAAAGTCTTGCGCAGAACGTAGATGGGTTGACCATGACATTTCAGACACGTGAACGAGCCCTTCAACACCTTCTTCAACTTCAATAAAAGCTCCGTAATCCGCAATAACAACCACTTTGCCTTTGACTTTTTCACCTTCTTTGATTGATTCACTCAAACGTTCCCACGGGTGGTCTGAAAGCTGTTTCAAGCCTAATTGAATTCTTGATTTATTATCATCAAAGTCAAGGATAACAACGTTCAACTTTTGATCTAATTCTAAAATTTCGGTCGGATGATTGATACGGCTCCAAGATAGGTCTGTAATATGTATCAATCCATCTACTCCACCAAGATCAATAAACACGCCATATGATGTGATGTTTTTGACAGTTCCTTCGAGAACTTGCCCTTTTTCAAGTTGCCCAATAATTTCTTTTTTCTGCTCTTCTATATCAGCTTCAATCAAGGCTTTATGGGAAACAACAACATTTTTAAATTCATGGTTGATTTTAACCACTTTAAATTCCATTGTTTTATTTACAAATTGATCGTAATCTCTAATGGGCTTAACATCAATTTGTGAGCCAGGCAAAAAAGCTTCAATTCCAAAAACGTCAACTATCATACCTCCTTTAGTCCTGCATTTAATAAAACCATTTACAATTTCATTATTCTCGTGTGCATGATTTACTCGGTCCCAAGCTTTGATAACTCTAGCTTTTCGGTGTGATAAAACCAATTGACCTGTGCGATCTTCTCTAGTATCAATAATCACTTCTACTTTGTCACCAACCTTTAAATCTGGATTGTATCGAAATTCATTTAGGGAAATAACCCCTTCTGACTTCGCATTTATATCTATGATGGCCTCACGGTCAGTCATATAAACTACTTCACCTTCAACAACATCATCATCACCAGTATTGACAAAATTTTCTTGCACTAATTTTTCAAAAACCTTCAGTTGCTCATCTTCAATAGCTTCAATACCTTCTTGGTAGTTGTGCCAATTGAAGTTTTCTAAGAAGGTGTCTTGTGATTTGGTGTCCGCTTTTATGCTTTCTTTCTTTTCAGCCTCAGCCACATTTTCATTTGTTTCAACAACTTCAAGTGTGGGTTGTACTACTTCTGCCTGAGTTTCTGAAACTTCTTTGACTGAATTTTTTTCAGTTTTAGAGGTTTTGGTAGTTTTCTTAGCGGAAGCCTTTTTAACTTCTTTCTTCTCCGAAGCTTTAGCTTCTGGAACTTCTTTTACAGTAGATTTTGTGGTGGTTTTCTTTGCCGTGGTTTTTGTCCCTTTTTTGGCAGTTGTTTTTTCAGATTCTTTAGTGGAATCTTTTTCGGTTGCTTTTTCAGCCATTTCCGAGTTGTTTTTGTATTCTGTTTCTGGGAAAACTTTCATTGCAGATAACAGAAGCTGTTTTTTAAATTTTTAACACTTTTTTGTTTTCCTTTCAATCAAAAAGCGAGCAAATATAGTTGTAATTGATTGATTAACAAATAATCTATCGTTTTTTATCGTTCTAGAATTGTCATGACCCGCCCTTTTAAAATAGAATAGACTTCCTCTAAGGTTAATTCTGATACATCAACAGTAATTGCGTCTAAGGCTTTTGTTAATGGTGATATGTCTCTATTGCTATCTGTGTTGTCTCTTGATACTAAGTTTTCTACTACTTTATCATAAGAAGCGGAGCTCCCAAGTTGGTGCAATTCGTCTATACGTCTTTGAGCACGTATTTCTACATTAGCTGTTAGAAAAAATTTACATTCAGCTTCTGGAAAAACAACAGTTCCAATATCTCTACCGTCCATAACAATACCTTTTTGAATTCCCATCTTGCGTTGTTGATCTACTAAAAATTCTCTAACTTTAGGAATAGAAGCAATAATGCTCACTTGGTTAGCTACCTTCATGCTATGCAATTCATTTGTAATATCTTCATCATTTAACAACGCTTTTTGCGAGTTGTTTTCTTCTTCAAACCGAATTGACAAGTCAGGTAAGGCAGAAATAAGATCTCTTTGGTCTAAATTGTTTTCTAGTGCGTAATATGTAATTGCTCTATACATTGCCCCTGTATTAATGTAAGTATAGTTCAATTCTTTGGCTAATCGCTTAGCGAGTGTGCTTTTGCCTGTTGCAGCTAAGCCATCTATAGCAACAATTATTTTTTTCACAATTGAAAATTAATCAATTCAGTTGTGATATTGGAACCATTTCAAAATCTTTGGCGTTTTTAACTTTTTGCGAAGTTATAGCTAATGCAATCACTTCTTCCATCGCTTTTACATAATGAAAATGTAATCCTTTCAAATAGCTTGGATTGATGTCTTCAACATCTTTTCGATTTTGTTCACTCAAAATAATTTCCTTGATTTTCGCTCTTTTGGCAGCTAAAATCTTTTCTTTTATTCCTCCCACTGGCAATACTTTTCCTCTAAGGGTAATTTCGCCTGTCATAGCCAAATTCTTTTTAACTCTTTTTTGCGTAAATAATGAGACCAAAGAGGTAAATAATGTAATTCCAGCACTAGGTCCGTCTTTTGGAGTGGCTCCTTCTGGCACGTGAATATGAATGTTGCAGGCGTCAAAATTAAATTGCTTTAAGTCTAATAATGTAGCATTAGCCTTGATATATTCTAAGGCAATAGTGGCCGATTCTTTCATTATTTTTCCAAGATTCCCTGTGATGGTCAAAGCCCCTTTCCCTTTTGAAATAGCGGATTCTATAAACAAAATTGCTCCCCCGACGGAGGTCCAAGCAAGTCCAGTGACAACCCCTGCCACTAGATTGTCTTCATAAGAATCTGGGTGTACTTTTGCAGGACCTAAAATGGTATTCAGATCGTCAAGATCAGGGTTTTCATTATATTTTTCTTCCATAGCAATAGATTTTGCGGCATAACGCACTGCTTTTGCCACTTGTTTCTCTAGACCACGAACACCTGATTCACTCGTATATCTTTCAATAATTTTTTCAATTACTCCTTTTTTTAGTTTTAAGTAGTTTCGTTTCATGCCATGTTCTTTCAACTGTTTTGGCAAAAGAAACTTCTGAGCAATAGCCGTTTTCTCCTCCAGGGTATACCCACTTACGTTAATCATTTCCATTCTATCTCTAAGTGCTGGTGTTATGGGTGCCAAGCTATTTGCAGTGGCGATAAACATCACTTTAGAAAGATCAAATCCCATTTCTAAAAAATTGTCATAGAATGATTGGTTTTGCTCTGGATCTAAAACTTCTAAAAGGGCTGCCGCAGGATCGCCCTGAACTCCGCTAGACAGTTTGTCGATTTCGTCCAACACAAAAACAGGATTGGATGTTTTAGCTTTTTTTAGGCTTTGTATTATTCGCCCTGGAAGTGCACCGATATAGGTTTTTCTGTGCCCTCTAATTTCAGCATCATCTCGCATACCCCCTAAAGATATTCTCACATAAGAACGACCTAATGCTTCAGCAATTGATTTTCCAAGAGAGGTTTTACCTACGCCTGGAGGACCGTGTAAACACAAAATTGGAGACTTCATGTCATTTCGTAATTTTAGTACAGCCAAATATTCGACTACTCGTTTTTTTACTTCTTCCAAACCAAAATGATCTCTGTCTAAAATCTTTTGTGCTCTTTTTAGATCAAAATTATCCTTCGAATATTCATTCCATGGCAATTCTAAAAAGAGGTCTAGATAATTGCGTTGAATGGAATATTCTGCCACTTGGGGATTCATCCTTTTGAGTTTAGCTAATTCTTTTTGGAAATGCTGAGCTTCTGTTTTACCCCACTTTTTCTCTTTGGCTCGTGCTTCCATTTCCTCTAGCTCTTCGTCATAAGAAACACCTCCAAGCTCTTCCTGGATGGTTTTCATTTGTTGATGCAAATAATACTCTCTTTGTTGCATGTCCATTTCATGCCGAACGCGAGATTGTATATCGTTTTTTAAAGCCAACTTTTCATATTCCTGATTCATATACTTCAAACAAAGCATCGCTCTATCTTGCAAACTCACTAGAGATAGAATTGCTTGTTTTTCATTCACAGGTAAATTCATATTGGAAGCCACAAAATTGACCAAAAAGGTAGGGCTTTTGATGTTTTTTATCGCAAATGAAGCCTCTGTGGGGATGTTTGGACTTTCTTCAATAATATTCAATGCCATGTCTTTTATTGAATCTATTGTGGCATCGAACTTTTTATCATTGGTTTCTGGAATAATCTCTTCAACAGCGCTAATCTCTGCCACCAAATAGGGTTGTTCTTTAATAATACTTTCTATTTTGAAGCGTTTTTTACCTTGAATGATAACAGTTGTGTTTCCGTCAGGCATTTTGAGCACTTTCAAAATTTGAGCGACAGTTCCTAATTGATGGAGGTCTGAATGGGCAGGGTTTTCAACCCCTTGTTCTTTTTGTGCAACTACCCCGATAACCTTATCTGCGTTGTTAGCATCTTTAATAAGTTGAATGGATTTATCTCGACCAGCTGTAATGGGTATTACAACACCCGGAAAAAGAACTGTATTTTTTAGGGGCAAGATTGGTACTTGTTCTGGAAGAGCTTCATTATTAAGTTGCTCCTCATCTTCAGAGGTCATAAGTGGTATTAATTCCGCATCGGATTCAATATCCTGGAGTGACAAACTGTCAAAAGAAAGAAATCTTGATTTGAACATAGAATGTTTTTAGGTCAAATTGTCATTTTAAGCTACTCTATATTGCTGAATATGCTATCTTTCTATAGCAATCAGCCCTAACTGATAGGTAGCAATTTAATATCTTCAATAGTTATGCCATTAAAATGTAACATGTATCTCTTTTTGCTATCTATTAAGTGAATCATTATTTCAATGAATTACAATACGGCATCGACGGAAATAATTATAGAAGCTTGTAAAAAAAAGGATCAAAAAGCTAAAATGGAACTCTATGAAAGATATTATGATCCTTTATATAGAGCAGCCTTTAACATTTTAAAAAATAGAGATGATGCTTTAGATGCTATGCAAGAGGGCTTTATCATTGCCTTTAACAAATTAGACCAATATGTTGGGAAAGGTAGTTTTGAAGGGTGGTTGCACAAAATTGTAATAAGAAAAAGCATCGCCAATTATCATTTAAGGAAAAAATACATTGCAGTCGACTCATTAGAAAACCAAACTATTCTTAGCGAAAACCCCGAATCAGAAGAGATATCAATCACATCTATCAGCACCAAAGTATTAGAATCAGCCTTGAATAAACTCAAAGAACATTATAGCCTTATTCTAAAACTTTTCTACTTAGAAGGCTATTCTCATGAAGAGATTGGTGAAATTATGAATGTTAGTAGTGGATATTCCAGAACACTCCTATCGCGTGCTAGAGTAACTTTAAAAAAACATCTACATGAAAGATAAAGAATTAATTATGTTGTTTAAACAATGGAAACAGGAACAAGCTGTAATTCCTATTCCTTTAGACCACCAACAGCAATTCGCAAAACGTTTAAAAAAACTTAATCGTTCAAACCGATTTGGCTTTTATTTTTATAGAGTTGCAGTATTTATTCTACTAGTGGGATTGGGCAGCTTTTGGATGCTTCCCTTTGAAACACCCCCCACTGAAATTGTACAATTTCAAAAAGCCGAAATGCATTTCTCACGGTTGATCGAAGCCCAACTTGAGCAACTAAAAGAACAGTCTTCTCCAAAAGTTCAAAAATTACTCTTAAGTAGTCAAAAAAAACTTGCTTTGATGCGAGATGACTATGCTTCCATATATAAAAAATGGAAAAAAAACCCCATGCAACCTCAACTCATAGCAGCCCTAATCGAAAATTTAAAACTACAGAGTGAATTGCTCACTCAAATTCATCAAAAAATTATTCAAATTAAAAAATCTGACTATGAAACACTTTAATGTTACACTCACATTATTTTTTATTTTAGGAATTCAACTTTCACTATTCGCTTATCAAGGAAACACCAAAAAAATACACAAGCAAATTGAAGTAAATCCTAATGTATTGATTGAAATTCAAAATCAATTTGGTAATCTCAACTTAAGTAGTTGGGACAAAAATGAAGTAGTCATTGATGTAGAAATATCAGTGACGGGAAAAAATGAAAAGAAAATACAAGAGAAACTAGATGGAATAAATATCGATTTTGATTTGAATCCTGATCATGTTTCTGCGCAAACAACAATAAATGAAAGTTGGGCTTCTAAATGGTTTAGTGCTTCTAAACTGCAATACACTATAAACTACATGGTAAAACTTCCTAGTACAAGCAGTGTTGACCTTACTAATGATTATGGCTCAATTGTGATCAACTCTCTAGAAGGAACAGCTCAAATACGATGTAATTTTGGGAAATTGATTTTGGGAGAATTACACGCAGATAATAATGAACTCTCATTCGACTACACCACAAATTCAACCATTGACTATATGAAAGGAGGAATCATCAATGCTGATTTTTCTTCTTTCGAACTATTGGAGGGAGATGCCATTTCTATGAAGGCGGATTATACCATTGCCCATATTACTAAATTGAATACCCTTTCATTTAATAATGAATTTGGTGAATTGACCCTTGATAGTATTGCAAATCTTAAAGGCAACGGAGAGTATCTTACTATAAAGATTGGAGCCCTTGCTGAGAGCATGGACATTATCAATGAATTCGGATCTACCCGAATTGACCAAGTGCTTCCCACTGCAAATAGCTTACAGATAGACTCTGAATACACCGGAATCAGAATAGGGTTTCATCCTGATTGGAGCTTTGATTACGAGGTAGATCTTGAATTTTCAAAACTTAAAGGTAACCTTGAACTGAATCATCTAATTAAAAGAGATGATGGTTTTGAGAGATTCTATCAGGGGTATGTTGGTCAAGCCAATTCTGGAAATAATGTTCAAATTACTGCTGAATTTGGAAGTGTAAAATTCGATTAATAAATCCTTATCTTTAATACTTAAACTCAATCTTATGAAAACTAAAACCTACTTCTCACTGGCTTTCTTTCTTTTAGGTAATCTTTTTGTTCTGTTTTCTCAAACCGAAACCCGCAACGTAGGCCCCTTCGACAAACTTGAGGTAAATGGTCATTACACTGTCACCCTTATTGCTGGTGAGATGGGATCCCTAAATTTAAGAGGTGATTCTGATGACCTAAAGCAAATTGAAACCTATGTAAAAAAGGGTACTTTAATTATCAAACAAAAAAAGAGTTCTTGGATAAAAAATTGGACCTCAGGAAATATCAATATTGAAATCCCGATTGATCAAATTCAAGGAGCAAACCTTAGCGGTTCTGGAAGTATTTCGTCTAAACATTTAATCAAAACAACCCATTTCGGAACAAGTTTGTCAGGTTCAGGAAAAATTGAATTACAAATTGAAACAGATCAAACAGAGGGGTTTATTTCTGGATCAGGCCAAATTATCCTAGCTGGAAAAACAAATGAGGCTACCTTTAAAGTTTCGGGATCCGGAGATATTAAGGCAAAAAAGCTAATGGGTAAAGATTCTACCGTTCAAATTTCGGGGTCTGGAAGTGTTTCAATTCATGCCGAAAATAGTTTGGAAGCAATGATTTCTGGATCAGGTGATCTTTTTTGTTATGGAAAACCTGAAAAACAAGTGACTAGTGTCTCTGGATCAGGTAATATTTTATTTAAAGATTAGCCATTTTTTTTGTTTTTACGCGTGTCAGCATAACGGCTCCCAAAATAAAAAAGAGCATAAAAAATAAAATGGAATTACGCATACTTCCTGTGATTTGATCTATCACACCAAAAAAGAGCATTCCGATGATGATCCCTACTTTTTCTGTGACATCATAGAAGCTAAAAAAAGAGGTGGTATCTTGAGTGACAGGAAGTAATTTTGAATAGGTGGAGCGTGAAAGCGATTGCAAACCACCCATCACCATGCCTACAAGTCCTGCAACGGCATAAAATTGCATTGGTTTTTGAATATAATAAGCATAACAACACAGGCCTGCCCAAATAAAATTAATCACAACCAAAGTGATAATATTTCCAAAACGCTTTGAAGCCCGTGCTGTGAGAATAGCCCCTAATATTCCAACTAGCTGGATAAGTAAAATACTGATGATTAAGCCTGATGTTTTTTCAGCACTATTCGCCCAAGCGATTTCTTCTTCTCCAAAATATGCTGCCACAAGAAGCACTGTTTGTAAAGCCATACTATACAGAAAAAAAGCAGGCAAAAACCGTTTTAGTCTTTTTAATTGCTTGAGTTGGTGCCAAACCGAACGAAGTTCTCTGAAGCCATTCCAAAAAATGTCTCGTGTCACCTGAACTTCATGATTACACTTGGGTAAAAAGTAAAAAGAAAACTGACTGAACAATGACCACCAAACGCCAACGGTAATAAAGGAATACTTCATCGCAGTCATTGCGGCTTCACTAGGCGTACCGCCGATTCCAAACCATTGTGGTTTCATCACCATTGCCAAGTTGAATAAAAGCAATAATACGCTCCCGACATAACCCAAAGAAAAGCCTTTAGCACTGGCTCTGTCTTGTTGTTCTGGAAAAGCAATATCAGGCAAATAGGAATTGTAAAATACAAGACTAGCCCATAACCCTATCATAGCAAGGAAATAGAAAAAATATCCTAAATAAAGTGTCTCTAAATCGAACCAATAAAGACCAATACATGATAATGAACCCATGTAAACAAAGATTTTCATGAATCGTTTTTTATTTCCAATATAATCGGCTATACCTGAAAGTAAGGGAGACATAAAAGCGACTACCGTAAAAGCTGCAGCCATAACAAAACTGATCATGGCTGTATTTTTTACTTCATATCCCAAAATATTAACAATATTATTATCGGCAAAAAGTGCCCCGTAATAAATTGGAAAAATCGCTGAGGAGATAACAAGTGAATAAACAGAGTTGGCCCAATCGTAAAATGCCCAAGCATTTATAAGTTTTTCACTTCCCTTTTTAAGGGGAGTTTTGAGAGTAAACATTCATATAGTTTAGACCCACAAAATAGGGATTCTAGAACACTTAGGGTTCTTTTTGGTTGATTTTTTTGGCAAGTGCAATAGCACTGGGCCCCCATTAGGTTAGATTATCAATACGGGTTTGATTGGCTGGATGAGTACTCAAAATTTCTGGTTTTTTTGGTCCACCCAGCTCTTGCATTCTTTTCCATAATTTTGGAGCTTCTGACACATCATATCCAGCAATGGCGGCTAATTCTAGGCCTATTTTATCAGCTTCTGTTTCATGCTTTCTACTAAAGGGGAGCATTACACCCACAGTGGCTCCAACGCCATAAGCAGCAAGAATTGCTTTACGTTTTTTTTCAGGTTGTTTTTCTGTTGTTTTGTTTAAAAGCAATCCCAATCCTTGTTGTGTTAGTCCTGCTGACATTCTTTGACCTCCATGTTCTGCCAAAGCATGAGCTACTTCATGTCCCATAATTACTGCTACTCCATCTGCATTTTGAGCAATGGGTAGAATTCCTGTATAAAAAACAATTTTTCCTCCTGGCATGCACCATGCATTTACTAATTCATCCTTAACTAAATTATATTCCCAAGCATAGTCCTTCAAAAAATCAGGAGCTCCTTTATAGTCAAAATACTTTTGAGCAGCGGCAGCTATTCGTTTTCCTATGGTTTTAATTTGTTCACTTTCCCTTGTGTTTGTGATGACTTCATGATCTTTTAGAAAAGTATCATATTGGTCAAAAGCCATAGGAAACAATTGTTTATTGGAGATAAAGTTATAGGATTTGTTTCCTGTAAGCTGATTGGTTTTACAGGCTGCAAAAATGATAAGAAATAAGAAAAAATATAAGGTAGTGAATTTCATGATTTGGGGGTTTATTGCCCTAAAGATATTCAATTTGTTTTCAAAAAAACCAACCATTGTCAATAATTACTATAACCTAGAATAATTGAAATAGCATAAAAGTTATTTACATTTGGAAAAAAATGAGAGAATGAAAAAGTATTTGTATTTAGTGCTCCCGATACTTCTAATGGGGTGTCACTCCAATGCTCAAAAAAAGACTAAAGAATCTAGAGTTTATCCCATAACTAAATCTGAAGTGGAGTGGAAAGCAACACTTTCTGACATGGGCTTTTATGTGCTTCGAGAAGCTGGGACAGAACGTGCTTTTTCGGGTCCTTTGAATAAATTTTATGAAGAGGGACTCTATGTTTGTGCAGGATGTCAAACGCCACTCTATGAATCAACCTATAAGTATGATTCTAAAAGTGGATGGCCTTCTTTTGATCGGGGGATTGATGAAAATATAGAATATGATGTAGACTATAAGATCGGCTATGCACGCACAGAATTGAAGTGCAAGATGTGTGGCGGCCATCTAGGCCATATGTTTGAAGATGGTCCTAGAAACACCACTGGAAAAAGACATTGTATTAACTCAGCTGCATTAGCATTTATACCCAAAGAAGATGTCAAAGAATAATTTCCCTATTCAAAAATCAGACAGCGAGTGGCGTGAAAAACTAGATAGTGAAAGCTACAGAATTTTAAGAGAAAAAGGAACAGAATATCCTCATACAGGCAAATATAATCTTCATTTTGAAGAGGGCACCTATCAATGTAAGGGGTGTGGACAAGCTCTTTTCTCAGCTTCTCAAAAATTTAAAAGCAATTGCGGTTGGCCCAGTTTTGACGCAGCAATACCTGGAGCTTTAGAAGCAATTCGGGATACCTCTAATGGGATGATTCGAACAGAAATTGTTTGTTCTCAATGTGGTGGACATCAAGGACATGTTTTTTCAGATGGTCCAACGCCCACTGGAGAACGCTATTGTGTTAATTCAGCCAGTGTTGATTTTGTTTCCAAAGAAAAATAATCAGGAAACTTTTCAGTTTTGTAACTTTGTACCGAATTTAAACCCTTTCAAATGACGACATATGATATTATTGTGGTTGGCAGTGGCCCAGGAGGTTATGTGACCGCTATTAGAGCCTCACAATTAGGTTTTAAAACAGCTATTGTTGAAAAAGAAAGTTTGGGCGGTGTGTGCCTCAATTGGGGCTGTATTCCAACCAAAGCACTCTTAAAATCAGCACAAGTTTTTGACTACCTCAAACATGCTGGTGACTATGGTCTGAGCATAAAAGAATATGACAAAGATTTTAATGCTGTTGTAAATCGAAGTAGAAACGTGGCTGAAGGAATGAGCAAAGGAGTTCAATTCTTAATGAAAAAAAATAAAATTGACGTTCTTACAGGTTTTGGAAAAATTTTAGCTGGAAAAAAAGTGAGTGTTACTCTCAAAGAGGAAACCAAAGAATATGAAGCTAAACACTTTATTATCGCCACTGGAGCCCGTTCTAGAGAATTGCCAAACCTTCCACAAGATGGCAAAAAAGTTATTGGATATAGAGAGGCAATGACACTGCCCAAACAACCCAAAAAAATTATTGTTGTTGGTTCTGGAGCCATTGGTATTGAATTTGCCTATTTCTACAATGCAATGGGAACTGAAGTCACTATAGTGGAATATGTTGATCGAATTGTTCCCGTTGAAGACGAAGAGATTTCAAAACAACTCGAGCGTTCCTTTAAGAAAAGTGGAATAAATATAATGACTGGTGCAGAAGTAACCGGAGTTGATACGAAAGGAAAAGGAGTAACTGCCACTGTAAAAACGGCCAAGGGAGAAGAGACGCTACAAGCTGATATTGTACTCTCAGCTGTAGGGATCAAAACCAATATTGAAAATCTTGGATTGGAAGAAGTAGGAATTGTTACTGATCGAGATAAAATTTTGGTTAATGACTTTTACCAAACTAATATGCCTGGCTATTACGCTATTGGTGATGTAACAAGTGGACAAGCACTCGCCCATGTAGCTTCAGCTGAAGGAATTTTGTGTGTAGAAAAAATTGCAGGACAGCATGTAGAACCACTCGATTATGGCAATATTCCTGGATGTACTTATTGTGCTCCAGAAATAGCATCTGTTGGACTCACAGAGGCTCAAGCACTAGATAAAGGGTATGATATAAGAGTAGGTAAATTTCCCTTTTCTGCATCGGGTAAAGCGCAAGCAGGTGGTCATTCTGAAGGTTTTGTGAAAGTGATTTTTGATGCCAAATACGGAGAATGGCTAGGGTGTCATATGATTGGTGCTGGTGTGACCGATATGATAGCTGAGGCGGTATTAGGTCGAAAGCTCGAAACTACAGGACATGAGGTGTTGAAGGCAGTGCACCCCCACCCCACCATGAGTGAAGCGGTTATGGAAGCGGTAGCTGATGCCTATGATGAAGTGATTCATTTATAAAACAATTTGTCTTTTTAAAGATTATTTTTTTTTATATTTTTGCTAATGCAAATCGACATTAAATGCCCCTGAAATGAATAATTGATATTTTTTTTCTCTTACTTGCGTCAAAAATTTTTGCAATTAATATTTTTTTTAAATAAAATTTCACAAACAATTAACCCCATGAAAAAAATTGCCTGCCTCACATTCATTATTCTCTTTATTCAATGTGAAAATTCGAAAAAAGAAATTTCAACATACACAATTGATCAATTTTATAAAAATATCAGCATTGGAGGAGGATCATTTTCTCCTGATGAATCAAAGCTACTGGTGAGTAGTAATGCCTCTGGTATTTATAATGTATACACTATTGACATTGCTTCTGGCGAAAAAACACAATTAACAAATTCAACAGAGGAATCCTATTTTGCTCAAAGCTATTTTCCAAATGATGATCGTTTTATTTACACCTTTGACCAAGGTGGCAATGAAAATTATAGTGTCTTTATGATGTCTCCAGAGGGAAACACTAAAAACTTAACCCCAGGAGAAGGCGTTCGGAATGCTTTTTGGGGCTGGAGTCATGATGAGCAAAAAATGTATTTAATGAATAATAAACGCGACCCAAACTTCATGGATATTTACAAACTAGCCATTGCTTCAGTCGATGACGAAATGCCATCAAGTGAATTGATTTATCAAAACAACGACGGTCTCGATGTTGGTGCCATTTCACCAAATGAAAAGTTTTTTGCCATAACACAAGCCATAACCAGTGCAGACGGAAAGATGTTTCTATTCAATAAAGAAACTGGTGAAAAAACGGATATCTCCGAACATAAAGGAGATGCTACCTATTCTCCTCAATTTTTTAGTTTAGACAATGCCAATCTATATTACACCACGGATGAAGGTTCTGATTTTGTGTACTTAGCCAAACGGAATCTTAACACTGGAGCAGTAGAAAAAGTTTTTGAAACCAACTGGGATGTTTGGTATGCCTATGATTCATGGAGTGAAAAATATAGAGTTATAGGTATCAACGAAGATGCCAAAACGGTGGTCAAGGTAATCAATCAAGAAACAGGTCAAAAAGTTCAACTGCCCGAAATAGCAGGAGGTAGTATTACATCTGTGAACATTTCTAAAAATGAAAAACTTGCGCGGCTAATGGTAAGTACCTCCTCCACTCCAAGCAACATATATATCTATAATTTCGAAACGAATGAACTAAAGAAACTAACCAATACGCTCAACCCAGAAATTGATGCTACTGATTTGGTAGAAGGGCAAGTGGTGCGTTACAAATCATTTGATGGCCTTGAGATTCCAGCCATTTATTATCAACCGAAACAAGCCAGTACAAAAAACAAAGTGCCTGGACTTGTTTGGGTGCATGGCGGCCCTGGTGGTCAATCACGCCTTAATAATTTTGAATTGATTCAATATTTAGTCAATCACGGATATGCCCTTCTTGCAGTAAACAATCGAGGGAGTAGCGGCTATGGCAAGGCATTCAATCATATGGATGATCAAAATCATGGTGATAAAGATCTTAAGGACTGTGTGGCGGGTAAAGACTTTTTTGGCTCAACAGGAGTGATTGATATGGACAAAGTAGGCATTATTGGCGGGTCTTATGGCGGCTATATGGTTATGGCCGCACTTTCTTTTGAGCCTGATGCATTTGATGTAGGGGTTAATATTTTTGGAGTCACTAATTGGTTACGAACCCTAAAATCTATCCCCCCCTACTGGGAAAGTTATAAAAAAGCGCTTTATGATGAAATGGGTGATCCGTTTACCAAAGATTCTATTCGACTGTACAATATTTCACCTCTTTTTCACACAAAAAATGTAACCAAGCCACTGATGGTATTACAGGGAGCAAATGATGTTCGGGTGCTACAAATAGAATCAGATGAAATTGTTGAAGGAGTCAAAGCCAATGATGTTCCTGTTGAATATGTAGTTTTTGATGATGAAGGGCATGGCTTTAGAAAAAAAGAAAACCAGATTGCTGGTTATGGCCAAATCAAAACATTTCTAGATCAGTATTTGAAAGGAAGTGTTGGAAGTTTAAAATAATAGGATTTTTATATTTTGATAACTTAAAAATTAGTTTTTTAAAAATAATGATTTAGCTTCTCTTAACCCCTAAATACCCTACTTATGAGAAAATTACTTTTACCCCTAATCCTATTTTATCTATTTAATTGTTGTAAAGATGGTGATATTATAATAGAGCAGTCTGAAGAAAAAATAATAACAGTAAAAGTTAGAGATACTATTTTTATAGTTGACGATTCTTACGAAGTGATTGAATTGAACCCAATACCTTTAAAAAAAGAAATTACTACTCCTTCATTTGCAAACTATAAGCCTTTTTACCAGTCCAAAGACATTTCAGGGTATTGGGGAGGTCATTGGACTTGGCCACATAATAACACAGATAATATAATAAACGGAAAAAGGGATATAGCCTCTTATTATTACCCACTAGTTGGTGTCTATGATAGCACAAATAAAAATTATGTTGAGTATTCCATGTTAATGATGAAGCTTTCAGGGTTTGATGGAATTATAATAAGTTATTATGGCAATACTGACTTGAAATACTATAATGTCTAAACATGGAAGGCTTTATATCGTCTATTGATTTTCCTTTAGGAAACTCATTAGTTTTCAGTGGATATAATCTGCTGTTAAGAACCTTTTTTTAATTTAAATTATTAGTTATGATTACCAAAGAAAATATGATAGTTGCGGCGGGTTTAATTACTGGCCTATTTTTAAGTTTCACATTGATTATTGGCATAGCTATTATAACAGGTTATGACTAAATTACGGATATACTAAACATAATTAATTTTAATTTTAACCCCTTATCAAACATGAAAAAAAGTTTATTACCTCTTTTGGCAATTGCTCTCGCAGCAGTAGGTTGTCAAAATTACGACGATCAATTTGATGACTTGAACGGCCAGCTTGCGGCACTTTCTTCGCAAGTAGCTGGTTTGGCTCAAGTTCAGAATGACCTATCCAGTCTCTCTAGCACAGTGGCATCCTTACAAGGTAGCATCAAAAGCACGGTAGATGCAGCCTTAGGTGAAAGCCTAACTGAAATCCAAGCAGCCATTGACTCACTCACAGAAGCGTCTGACAATATAGCCACTGGAGATGATGTGGATAATATTACTGATTCTTTAGAAGGTGTTGAGCAAGAC
>JADHMP010000017.1:0-23021 GCA_016779985.1 Flavobacteriaceae bacterium | reverse complement strand
TGGTTCTTTAGTTATCGGAGAAATCCTTCAAAGTAAAAAATTGAAATTTATAAAGTTTGCTGATTATAAAGATTTTGTTTTTGCTAGCGACAAAGACCAGAAAATCGAACTATTTTCTGAAATCAATAATATGTACAGAACATTGATTTCTCTTTTTTGCCTCTTACTTCTATCTAAACTTTATCAAGCTATTTCTAATTGGCTGAATATATCACAGAATGTATCTTATATCCTTTTAATAATTGTTCTAATTGTATTATTTGTCTTTTCATACCGTAAACAAACAGGATTTGTAGTTAAAAGAGTTGCATCAAGAACAGAAAATAAATAAAAATCTATGAGTATAATAAAATCGTTTTCTGTTGGACTTGGAGATATGTACTACATAAAGCACGGCTCTGAAAGTTTCACGATAATTGACTGTTGTTTAAAACCTGAAAATAGAGAGGACATCGTTAATGAAATAAAAGAAGAGAAAAAAAATAAAGACATTTCAAGATTTATTTCAACACATCCAGATGGAGACCATATTCAACAATTAGAGTACCTAGATGATGAAATCGAAATTGTGAATTTTTATTGTGTTGACAATGAGGCAACAAAACCAGCTGAAACCACAAGTTTTAACCGATATAAAGAATTAAGGGATTCGACAAAAGCTTTTAACATTTATAAAGGTCGCAAACGAAAATGGCTGAACGATGACGGACCTAATAAAAATGGTAAAGAATTAGGCAGTTCTGGAATAAATATACTATGGCCAGATACCTCAAATTCTGACTATAAAGCTGAACTTCAAAAAGCAAAAGATGGAACAGCATTCAACAATATATCTTGCATTATCCAATACGAACTTGAAAATAGTGTGACTGCAATTTGGATGGGAGATTTGGAAACTGATTTTATGGAAGCAATTAAAGACAAAGTCAGTTTTGGAAAAACAAATATATTATTTGCCCCACATCACGGAAGAAAAAGTGCCAAACTACCACAAGAATGGATTGATGCAATGGATCCAGATATTATTGTTATGGGAAAGGCTCATTCGAATGACTCTGATTACGCTTCATATCCCAATCACAATAAAATAAGACAGAATTCTGCAAAAGATATAACATTTGAATGCGAAACAGGAAAAGTGCATATTTATTCATCTAACGAAAATTACAGTGTTGACTTTTTGACAAACGAATATAAAAGCACATTTGAATATTATATTGGAACTTTAAATGTCTAAAAAGTACTGGCTACAACAACGTATATAAAAAATAGCGGTTTTATCGCTAAAACGAAAGATATATTAGAAAAACGAAGGTCAGTTATAAACCGAAAAGTTTGTCTAACAAATCCGCTACTACTCATACACTAAACGTTGGGCAAAATATAATGAAAAGCAGAATTAAAAAAATTAGGAAGAAAATTTCAAAGATTAAGATTTCAGCGAAAACAATAAGTTATGTTGCTATTGTAATCTCGATTTTATCTGTTTATTTCCAATTTTTTCTTATTAATCACGAAATAAAATATGCATCTCTTTATCCAATACTAGATGAGGAAAAAAGAACTTTAACTTTTCCTATTTTATTAAAAAATAGTGGAAATCAAGTAGAAACAATACTTGATTTTCAATTATTATTAGAAGCTAAAAATAATAAAGAAAGTTTTTACAAAAGAATTAGTGAATTAAACGAAAAAGAGTTCTTTTCTATTTTAGAACCTGGAGATTCAAAACGTATTGACTTGATAGGGAATTATGAAACTTACTTATTTGGGACAATAGTGGCAGGCAAAAATGATTTTGACTATAAACCAATATCTGAATTTGAAAATTTGCATATATTATTAAAAACAACTTACTTGACAAAAGAAGGTGTTGTTGCAACTGAAGATAGAATTGTCGGTAAATTGACATTTAATGCAAATGAGACTATACAAAGAATTGACTGTCCTCCAACTGAATTAATAGATTTAGATTTAGGGAAAGATGATTTTGAAATTTTTCAATACAGTTTAGTTTCAGATAATAAAGAATATAATAATCTATCAATTGATTTTAGAGACTCATTATCAATTAAAAAGAATCTTGGAAAATTGTTATTTCTGGAAAAAACTCTTAAATCAGATAGTATTGAAAATAAAGAAACATTATTGATTTTAAAGGAAGTTTTAAAACCTTATAGATAATAAATACTTTGCCCAACAAAGGTGTATAGTGCATACCCTTCGGGATACGCACCATACACTGCACCGTTAGCAATAATAAAAAAACATACACATATGAAAAAAATACTGAATTTTATCACAATCTTAATCCTAACAATTACATTAAACTCTTGCTCTAACAAAAAAGAGAACACAGATGTTGTAATTGATTTTTTCAATTTAGAATCCTATTTATCAAAAGCTGAATACGTAAAATTAAAAATGAAAAAAATGCCTTCTGGTCATTTGCATTTATTTGGTAAACTAAATGGAGTTGATGGCAATTTTATTTTAGATACAGGAGCCGGAGTAACAGTTATTGAGGAGAAGAATAAAGAAAAATTCAAAATGCAATCAAAAAACACAGATGAAAAAGCAACTGGAGCTGGAGGAGCCGATATTCAAATCCAAGATTCAGAAAACAACTATTTTAAGTTTGAAAATTTTATTACTTCTGAGTTAAACTTGACCTTAATGAATTTAGACCACGTAAATAATGCATTCGAAAGTATGGGATTGGAAAAAGTTGATGGCGTAATAGGAGCTGATATATTAACTAATTATAGTGCAATTATTGATTATTCTAATTTGGTTCTTTATCTGAAAAAATAAATTACTATTGCTAACATGGTATAAAAATAATAAGGGCTAAGTGCCAAACCAAAGTTAGTACATATTAACAAAGTCCGCTAAATTTACAATTTGATGGTTTAAAGAAAACTAACGGGAAAATCGTAAATTTGGCTAAGTGCTAAACTAAAAAGTAAATGCGTTTTAATTCCTTACTATTCATATACTAACCGTTAGGTGCAATGAGAACAAACAAAATAAAAGAATAAATACAAAACCCTCTTTCAAGCGAATAAGAGGGTTTTCTATCATAACCAAAAAATGATTATTGCATGGCTGCAATTTCTTCATTTAATTGTGTTGGGTTATAAATCCAAGAAGCATTGACAACCTTGCCATCAACCCATTTAAAGGAAATATTAACAGGATTTGTTACTTTTTTTCCTGTTCTTTTTGAAGTAGCTTCCCACAACCCCCAAAGATGACTCCAAACTTGGTTATTATTATTCTCATCATAGAATGTAGTATCAATAAAATGCATTGGCATTTTAATATTAGAATAGATCTTGTGATGCATAGCAAAGCCTCCCATAATTTCAGCTTTACTATAACTTTCTCCATTAATAGAAAAAGCACCATTGTCTGCAAGCGTGTTACCTAACGATGATAAATCGTTTTTAAAGTATCCTTCATTTATAGCACGAATAGCGTTCGAATATTTGTCATTCGTCCTAGTTCTTCCGGTAATTTCTTGGGCAAAAGAAAGCGTAGTAGTGCATAGCACTAGAAATACAAGTAATTTTTTCATTTTTAAATAATTTATAGTTAAGTAGGTTAATATACAAAGATGTTCATAAAAACGCTAAGAAGAGAGAGAAGACCACTATAATTTAGTAAATTTAATTACTAAACTATATATATGAAAAATATTTATTTTGGTTTGTTATTTCTAACAATATTAAGTTTTTATGCGTGCAGTAAAGATGATGATAAACTTTGTCTATCCTGTGATGTTATTGGTGAGTCCTTTGAAACAGCTTGTGTAGGAGATGTAGATCCAGAAACGGGAGAAACGTTTTCAAAGCTTGAACTTCAATTGATAAAAGGATTGACTGAAGCTTTTGGTGCCACATGTACGTTACAGTAAATTAATTTATTTTATTGAGTGCATTTATGCTTCAAAGGAATTGATGAAGCAACTTTATAAAATAGTTTTTAGTGTTTAAGAGGAGGTGTTATAAATGGAACCGTGCCTTCTCTAGTGAACAATAAATAAGACAAACCCTAACTCTGCACCAAAAGAAGATAAAAAACGATTAGTTTTGCTAAACTCTTATAGTGATTTATCTCCACAAAATACTACCTCTTTTTGTCATGCCAATTGCAACGTTGGTTGTATTGCTTTTCTTGTGTATTTATTTCAATAAAAAGAAAGTAGCCTATCTTATTCTAATAGTTTTTTATACTATTTCTACACCTTTTTTTTCAGACTATTTTATAAAATTAGTTGAAGGGGATTTTATTCCCTCTCAAATAGAAAGCATAAATCAAGTAGATGCAATTGTCGTATTGAGTGGAATGCTAAGAATTGAAGAATTTGGAGATACGTATAAAGTTGAATGGCTGGATGCTGATAGATTTTTTGGAGGAATTAGTCTTTATAAAGCTAGAAAATCAAATAAAATCATTTTTACTGGAGGAAAAGCACCTTTCAACAGAACAAAATTATCTGAGGGTGCAATTTTAAAAGAATATGCGATCAGCTATGGGGTGAATGCCGAAGATATTTTGGTTACTAAAGACGTTCTAAATACTTTTGAAGAATCAAGAGCTGTTTCTGAAGTATTGGATCAAAATAAAAACATTATTCTTGTCACTTCAGCATTTCATATGAAAAGGGCAAAAACCTTGTTTGAACAAAGGGGATTTAATGTGACGGCATATAAGGTTGATTATAAGTCACCACAAAAAATCAAATTCAATTTAATAAACGTGCTACCTTCTGCTCACTCACTTTCAAAAACGGAACTTGGCCTTAGAGAACTTCTTGGTCGATTCTATTACTCTTTGTTCTGATCTTTTAGAGATGCGAAATTGATAATAAGAGGTAGAGCCAGTCTACTGCAACTTATCTTTTTCAGTGTAGCGTTTAAATAATTATTCTAATGCTTTGTAGACGGCTCTTCTAAATTCTTTTTGTGTATCAATGTTAGAGACACTTTGTCTGGATCTTGATAGAAAAATAGCAAATAAATTTTTCTCAGGATCAATCCAAAAATGGGTGTTGTGATAGCCAGACCACCCAAATATTCCTTTAGATGATCCTGTGCCATCAATTTCTGCATCGTCTAAAACGAAAAGAGAAAACCCGTAGTAAAACCCTAACTTTCGCGTATCGGCATATTCTTCGCTTGGATAGGAGTCAGAATACTTCTTGGTCATTAGATTAATACTGTTTTGGCTTATGATTTTTTTTCCATTATAAGTTCCGCCATTCAACAGCATTTTACAAAAATTGGAATAATCCCCCAAGGTTGAAACAAGACCTTCTCCACCAAAATAGGCTTGATTACTTTCTTGATAAGACAATTCATTTAGCTCAAAGGTGAACCCTTTTAAGGCACCTGTATTTATAAAAAGAGGTTGAAACCTAGATCGATCAGCCTCAGTTAAATAAAACTTTGTTTCACTCATTTCAAGGGGATCAAAGAGCTCTTTTTTCAAAAACTTATAGAACGTCTGTTTTGAAGCCACTTCAATTACTCGTCCTAAAACGGCTTGATTTATACCGTAAAAATACCCTGAGCCAGGTTCAAATTTCAAAACAATATCTGAAAGGTCATTGGCAAATTCTTCTAGAGTGTTATATCTTATAGTATTGGTATATCCATAGCCATAGCCTTTATTACCATAATATCCAAGTCCTGATCTGTGAGTGAGAAGATCTATTATTTTAATTTCTTTGGCACAGGGTCTAATTCCATTTTCACTTTCACAATTCATGTTTTTTAAAGTAGGGATATATAGTGAAACAGGATCATTCAATTTTATAACACCCCTCTCTATAAGTATCATTGTAGCCACCGTTGTAATTGGTTTTGACATGGACCAAATAGGGAAAAGGGTTTCTTTATACGGCTTATAACTTTGGTTTGAGATGTTTCTGTCTCCTACTTTACCAGAGTTTTGAATATTAAAAAAAATGGTCTTTCCCTCTTTGTAAACCATGGCAACGTTGCTACCTGTTAGTTCCTCGTGTATTAATTTGTCTTGCAAAAGTTTTACTTCATCAAATTGAGAAAAACAGAAGGTTTGGACTACTAATAGTATAAAGACAGCTCTTTTCATTTTAAGTAATTTTAGCTTGTTTAGTAGCAATATACAAATAAGGCAAAGAACTCAAGCTAGTGAAAAGAAATAGAATTTCATTCTCAATACGGAGTCATTGAATTTATATTTAAATTTTGCTCTTCCAAAAGGGAATATGTTTATAGAAGCAAATAAACTTGAATGTGTAAAATGTATTGACTTTTGAGGGAATACTATTCAAGAAACGTGATGAAGGGTATAAAACGCTTCTTGTTCAGTTTTTAAAAAACATACGTTTATTTGTAGGTTTGTTTATAGCCCGAATAAACACTATATTAAAAAACTGTATTTATTTTTATGTTATTTGAAATGAAAAAATTATTAATTCCACTACTTATAATGTTGTTTTTTGTTCTTGCCTCCTCAAAATTTGCACCCGCTAGCCATTCCGTTCAAACCGAAGAATGTAAAAACCCAAAATGCCCTGAGCATGATGTGTGCTTGAACTATACTAAAAAATCAAAATTTAATAAAAATGGGACGGAGCAACTTTGGCAATATAGATGCCCTAACGAGAAAAGAGAAAAATATTGGATAAATCAAAGGCCTGATGGATACTAAATAGAAAAGTGTGCCTCTCTTCAGCATCTCTTCTTTGAGTTTAACTACTTCGATTTGATCTTTTTCATTACTTAGTTTACATTATGTTGCGCTGAATAATGTCTCTTGAGTATTGATTCACCCCAATCGTTTGAAAGATCTCTAACAACTGAATGCACGTGGTTAGCATCATTTTGAATGTTATCATATTCAATTAACAAGTCGCCCCCTTGAATTCTATAATAAAACCCTTTAGTAGAATTGATTTCTCCGGCATAGGCAAAGTGAAGATTTTCAATTCCTGAACGGTAGACTTTCTTTCTCAAATCTTCTGCAAAACCAAATATATAGGTGTCCATATATTCATCTAAAAGCTCTAAAAAGAGGTCTTTTTGAGAAGCGTTTAACTCATTATATGAAATGCCAAGCGGGTTGATTTTTTCTGCTTTAAAATTATTTTTTGTAATAATATCAATTGGAGCATTTTTAGAAAACTGAGCAATATTATTTTGTAGAGTATCAAAAGAGGAAACCAACTGTGTACCCATGTTCATTTCAGACTTTAATACTTGCTTCTTTTTAAATCCTTCAATAGCTACTATGGCAGGATTAGCTCCAAGGAAAGAGGGTGTTGAGGACAAAATGGTATTGTTTTTTGAAATAAAATTAAATGAGATATGATGTCCCTCAAATTTCCAACCCCATAGTTTAGTTTCTGAGGGAACTCCAAAAATCCAGAAATGATAATCCAAATAATCTCTAATCACTTTCTTTCCATTAAATATTAGAGGAGGATTTTCAATTTTTAATAACACCTTTTCTAGTTGCCTAATTTCTTCTGACTTATAGAACCCTTTTTTACTTAATGAAGCTTTCAATAAGTTTAAAGCAGCCTCTTTTTGACTCTCGTTGAACTGATTAAAACTGGTTCCTTTTCTCTCTATAGGAACAAAAAAGAATTGCGTTCTCTCGGCACTGTTAAAATCAAACAAAGAAGCATTTTTTAACTCGGGAGTGAGGGTATTCAAAAAAGTATTCGCTACTGCAGATAATTTTTCCTTTTTCTTTTGACTCTGCCCAAATGAGGGAAAAATAAATAGGCAAAGCAGCACCACTTTTTTCATTTTATAGATTGGAATCTGTAGCATTTAAACTAACATTTTGTCCTAACCTTGAATTTTCACAAGAATGATATAATTATTTTCAATGTTTTTTGTGCAATATAAAGGCTTGCTTCTTTGTATTGTACAAGAAACTTAGGATTTACTCTTGTTGGCTATGCTAATAATATATTCTTTGATTTTGTTTGTTTGTTCTTTGTTTAATCTGTCACCAAAACTGGGCATTCCTTTTGGTAAAAAAACTCCATCGAGGACAATATTATCAAACATATCGAAAATAGATGCTTTACTGTAAGTTAAGTCGGGAATATTACCTCCGCCGGGGTATCCTCCAAAATCATTTTTTTGGAGCCTATGGCATTGCTGACAGTATCTCGCAAATAGTTTTCCACCATTATCAATTTCTCTTTGACTTAGTGTATTTTCCAAGTTTAGTAAGGTTAGTTTTTCCACATCTGGATAATTGGGAATCTGATTTTGTTCATTTAAAGCAAAAGTATAAATTGTTCCCGGTTTTAAGCTAGGAGTGTGTCTATTATATAATCCATAAGATCCACCCCAACCAGCAGCAATGGTAATATATTGGATGCCATCAACCATGTAGGTTATGGGAGGTGCAATGATACCAGATTTTAAATCGTATTCCCATATAACAGATCCAGTATTGATATCATGGGCCCTAAAAAGTCCTTTTGGGTCTCCTTGAAAAACCAAATCATCTGTTGAAAGTACGCCTGAATTCCATGGGGTTTCATGATCATAGGACCAAACCTCTTTCTTTTGAACAGGATCCCATGCAATGAGTTTTCCGTTTTTAAGCTCAATAGCAGAGGCTACTGAGTCAAGGCTTGTCATTCTATTGTTTTCTGGACTTCCTGGCAATCCAGCGGTACCCGTGTTCCATTGTTTTTTATCAAATTTAAAAGTTTGGATTTTTGTGTTTTCTGGACCCTCCACATATTGTATAGTATTGGTTTCAAAATTCTCATCTCTACCATAGATAAAAGAAAGCTCTCTAGAAGGAATAAAAACTAAGTTTTTATTTGGATTAAAAGCCATGGCTTGCCAATTGTGTCCACCCCAAGGCCCAGGAAAAATCTCTTTATTTATATCCTTATGTCTCGCTCCTAAAGTTTCGATTGGTCTCCCTGTTTCGAGATCAACACTTTTTGCCCAGTTGACATAAACAAAAGGGTCGGCAGAGAGTAACTTCCCATTTTCTCTATTTAGTACATAGAAAAAACCATTTTTTGGGGCTTGCATTAACACTTTTTCTTGCTTATTGTTGATTTTCAAGTCTGCCAAAATAATCTGTTGAACCGAAGTATAATCCCACGTATCGCCAGGGGTAGTTTGATAGTGCCATTTCAGCTTTCCTGTTTTTACGTCCACCGCCAAAATGGAACAGAGGTAGAGGTTATCTCCGCCACCGGGACTCCTAATTTCTTGATGCCAGGGGGAGCCATTGCCAGTGCCTACATAAACCAACTCTAACTCTGGATCGTAGGCAAAAGAATCCCAGGTGGTTCCACCGCCACCATATTTCCACCATTCTCCGTTCCAAGTTTCCACAGCTTTTTTCATTGCTTCTGATTCAAAAGGCTTTTTTGGGTCACCTGGGACAGTATAAAACCTCCATATTTTAGCACCTGTCATTGCATCATATGCTGTAAAAAAACCTCTCACACCATATTCTGCACCGCCATTTCCAATTAACACTTTTCCATCAAAAACTCTAGGAGCACCAGTGATGGTATAACTCCATTCGTCTCTAAACCCTTCAATGGTGTCAACGGTCCAATTAACACTTCCTTTTTTTGAATCAAGTGAGATCAAGCGACCGTCTAATGTCCCTACAAAAACACTTCCCTTATAAATGGATACACCTCGATTAACCACATCACAACAGGCTAACTCTCCTGTTTCTTTGGGGACCTTAGGGTCATAGGTCCATAGAATTTCTCCTTCTCTTACATCAATTGCATAAACAACACTCCAAGGTCCAGTTAAAAACATAATTCCATCTACGACCACTGGAGTGGCTTCAATACCCCTTTTAGTTCCAAGATTTATGTGCCATGCGAGGCCCAAATCTGAAATGTTTTCCTTAGTTATTTGATTTAAACTACTGAACCTATCTTCTGAATAATTTTTTCCATAAGTAAGCCAGTCACCTTCATACATGTTTGCGTTGGATAGCACTTGGTCATTTACTCCCTCAACGGTTAGGACCGTAATTTCATTTTGGCATGAAAAAGCAAGGGCAATAAATAAACCTAAAAAATAGTTTGATTTCATTTTGGTATATGGTTAGTTAAAAGCAATTTACAAAAAATATATAACGCAATGAAATAAGAAAAGTCAGAACGCGGTAATTCTTGATTTATAGAACCAACTGTTAAGGTTCTATTTTAAGAAACAAAGGGTTTGTTTTTAAATGATCAACAGAAACATTGGGTTATTTACATGACCAATGCGAGCCATCGCACAAGTTATAGGGATTATTTGTGTTTCCACAGGTACACTCAACATTTACATAGATGTCTCCAACTAATACAGTATCCATTTTTTTTTACTAAATAACTGATGTTTATTTATTCCAAGGTTAATTCAGTATCAAAGAATTATTAATTGAGTGCTAAAATTATTTGTGGATTACCTTATTTTTTATACAAAAAAATACAGCTACCATTGATAGTAATGCATAATACCCATGTTCAAGGGCTATAGATTTAATTTCTACTGGGCTGAGTATACCCGTATAATCATAACTGTAAATACCAATTATAGCAGCAGTATTGATAAGGCAAATTGCAAAAAGTCTTTTTATGAGATTCCAATTTTTATGCCAGCGAGTGTCATTCTTAAAAGGAATACTAAGAATCACTTGTATTAAAAATAAAGAACCAAAGAAAAAATTGTGCGATGACATTGAAGTAAAATAGCGTCTAAACTCAGCTTCAACAATCAAAAGTCCAATAATGAAATAACTCAAAAAAAACATGTTTAACTTATTTTTAATCAAACCCATAATAGCTACAATAGCTATGATTAGACTAAAAGTAGCCACTAATTCATATTTCAAATCTGCCATTTTTTCAATCCTTTGGTAGCATATTATTTTATTTAAATCAAATTCTAAGAACCAACCTAAGAGCTCATTTTTGAGAATGAGCGTAGGGTAAACAAAAAACCCTCCAACTAAGGAGGGTGCACAAGAAATAAGAATTAATTATTGCTGTTTTTCCATAAAAGCAGTTAATTCTTTAGAATACCATAAGTCTGAGAAGAGCGCATTGACCTCAACAATTTTACCGTTCTCCCATTTGTAGTTGAAATGACTTCTATTCGTATGCGTTTCGCCAGATATTTTTGAAGTTGCTGTCCAATCAGACCACTGGTTGGACCACGTTTCTCCATTGCCTTCATTCCAATTTTCACCATGATAGTGAATCGTTTCTATCCAGCCATCAGGAAAAGAAATGTTATCAAACATACTGTGATGAAGGGGGGCTAAGCCCATAAAATCTTCTTTTTTTAATTCAATATTGTTAAATCTAACAATGCAATCTTCTGAAAGGATACTTCCATCAAAATTGTTATCAACATATCCTTTCATAAGTTTTGCAACACCTATTGATTTTTCATCTTGGTTTGTTACAGTAGCTGTGGCTTTAGTTTCGGGTGCTGCACAATTAATTAGTAAGAGGCATAAACATGATAAAGTTAAAATTTTTTTCATTTGAATTGATTTACGATTAATACATAAATATACAAAGATGCCATAAATTGAAAGTTATAGTATAATTATTTTTTTTATTCCAATATTATAAAAACATTCATCCTAAAGGGGGTATTTGAAACTTAAATAAAGAGTCATAGACCGCATAGAGAATCCATAATCCAATGATCAATGCTATTATGAAATCTACCTTTTTGGGAATTGTAAAATTATTACCGGTTATAATCTCCCTTAAAATCCCCCAAAGGATTACAACAAAAAAGCTGATTAGAACAAAATTATTTGGCATGTTTAAAAAATTGGAGTCTAAAAAGGATTTAGTAAACCATCAGGTAAAAATGTACTAAAAGTAGTATTTATAGTTAACAGCAGTGGTTGTTCTTTGATATTCATCTTTTATTTTAAAAGGCTAAATCAAAAATAAAAGTAGTTTACTTTTAAAAAAATAGATATTGTGATATAATTAGTATTAAAATTCCCCCTTTATCCTTTTTTTTCGGTCACCTATTGAAATCTAAAATTATAAGAAAGGGAAATAAGTGGGCTTCTTAGAACAGATAATTCATAAGCACCTAAAGGGCTGCCTAAAAAGACATCACTATCAATTTTACCATTTCGTTGAGTGTAGTAGATGTTGAAAGGATTCCGTTTTCCATAAACATTGTATACTGTGAAGATCCAATCCCCTTTGAATCGTTTATTAGGGTCTTTTCTATAGGAGATTTTCCAAGAAAAATCTAACCTATGATAGGTCGGCAGGCGAGAATTATTTCGTGATAAATAAATTGGAATTTTAACGTTCTGCTGTTCAAAAATACCATTCGCAATGGTGTAGGGCCTACCTGTTTGACCCACAAAATTAAAACTAACTGTGTTGTATAGATCTCCTTCAAAATTGATGGTTGCATTAAAAGTATGCGGACGATCAAAATCTGAAGCAAACCAGCTGTTGTTATTAATTCTAAACGCTGGGTTTTGTTCATTAGATTTTAATAAGCTTCTAGACCAAGTGTAGTTGAAAACACCATTGAATTTTCCGATTGTTTTATTTAAATTCAATTCAATACCATAAGATTGACCCTCAACTTGTGTAATTTCATTTTCAATAAATTCAGACAAGAAAAAATCTGCTCCTTGCCGATACGTTAAGTTATTGTCAGTTTTTCTGTAGTATCCTTCGAGAGAAAATTCTAAATATTTCTCTGGAATATTTTGGTAAAGTCCAAGCCCATAAGTATTGTTTTTCTGAGGGGAGATATAACGATCAGAAATTTTCCAACGAGAAGTTGGCAGTGGTGAATTTGTATTATATATATTTTGGATATATTGAAAAATTCTAGCATAACTCATTTTTATAGAAGTATTATCTGCTATTTTATAATTGATCCCCAAACGAGGCTCTGGGTTGAAATAATTAATGACTGTTTCTTGCTCTTCAAAAGAGGTAATACCATCAAATAAACCGTTTTCATCGTATTGCGCTTCATCATAAGGCCCCAATAGCATAAATTGAGTAAGCCTCAAGCCACCAGAAACAGAAAGCTTTGGGGTTGGACGCCAATCTAAATTGGCATAGATAGAAGACTCATAGCCTGTTTCTTTTGTTAGATCAACAGGATTTATTGAATTGCCGTTTCCTGGATCCAAGCTCCCAGGGCTTATTTGATACCTTTTAGTCTCAAGCCCTAAATAATAACCCAAATCCTCTTTTTTATTGTTTGTAAATTCAAATTGAGCTCTAGTGTATTGTATTCGAGATTTAAAACCAATGACATTGTCTGAATCAATTTCTGGGAATAAGTTTTGAGGAGTATAATCACTGTGAATTAAGTATCCTGTTAGATTCGTTTCATTTTTAAATGTATGCAACCATCTCAATGTATGATTTTGAGTTTTATAGTCATATTGATTGGCTTGAGCTACAATATTTTCAACCGATGAAACCAGATCCAATTGATAAAAATCTTTGGAATAAAAATGTGTGTAGGTAAATTGATTGCTTGAGTTGAGCAAGTACAATAATTTGACAGTACTATCAAAAAATTTGGCTTTAGTGTTTTTTAAACGAGGCACCAGTAGAGGAAAAAAAATGTCGCTTAATCCAGCTCTTCCACCAGCAATCATCAATAGTTTGTCTTTGATAAGGGGAGTGGTAACGGTCAGTTTACTAGACATCAATCCAATGCCTCCTTCTAATTTGAATTTATCTACAAAAGGATTTTTGACCTTAATGTCAAGAACTGAAGCAATTCTGCCACCATATTTTGAAGGAATATTGGCACGATAGATATCAACACCAGCAATAACATCAGGAGTGAAAACAGATAACAGTCCAAAAAGGTGAGTAGGATTGAAGACTGGAGCGGCATCATAAAAAAGTAAATTTTGGTCTAAAGACCCACCTCGAATCGAAACCCCATTACTTACATCTCCTGAATTGTTGACACCTGCCATTAAAGAAATACTTCTTAATACATCAAATTCCCCAAGGGCTGATGGTGCCTTTTTCAATTCTCTAATGTTGAGCTCCAACACACCCATTTGAGTGCTTTCAATATTTTTGTTGCGTTTTTGAGCTAGAAGCACAACCTCTGACAGTTCCTCTTCTTCTACCTCCATTGAAATAGTGAGGGTTTTATTGCCGTTTAGATCAACCATAACGTTTTTTGAGCCATAACCTAGATAGTCAATATTGAGAGAATAGTTGTCCTGCTTTAACTTCTTTGTAAAAATTCCATTTAGGTTTGTGATACCTCCGCAATCACAAGGTGAAATGATGATCGTCACACCGCTGAGAGGGTTTTCTGATTCTTGATCAATCACTTTAAGGGTTAGGGAATAATCTTGACCAAAAGAAAAGCTGCTCACCCCAAAGATGAAGAGCAAGAGTGTTACTATAAGAAGTTGTTTTTTTATTTTCAAACCTAATTTCTTGTTGAGTCTCTTGGATAATTATCATCACCATCTCTAACACCGTCTCCATCAGTGTCAGGATTGTTAGGGTCTGTTCGTCTTGATGTTTCGATCACATCTGGCAATCCATCTTGATCTGAATCTAGAGGTACGCTTTCAATATTTAGTGGGTCAGTTTCAGCAGCTTCTTCAAATTCATCTGAATAGCCATCATTATCATCATCTTCATCCACACAATCTGGAATGAAATCGTTGTCATAGTCAAGGGGAACATTCTGGGCATCTAAATCACTTGAATCACAGCTGTTTTCATAGGATAAAATATATCCATCGCCATCGGCATCATTATCACATACATCTCCCAGGCCGTCCCCATCTAAATCAGATTGATCTACATTGGGTAAAGTGACGCAATTGTCCTCTTTATTTAAAATACCATCATTATCTAAATCTAGATTTTCTTCTGGGCTTTCTAATTCACCAAAAAGAGAGCGATAGGCCTGACTCAAGAGAGAAGTTCTAGACCTTGACTCATCACAAGGAGAATAATAAGTTATGGGATCAGGGAGGGGATCTCCAAAATTTTCAGGTTCTAATCCAATTAAATCACCTAAAATTTTATCAGGTTGATTTCTACGTTCTATAAACACTGTTTTTATTTCTGAGGCACCTGTGCTAAATCTCCCTAAAACAGTTTTATCTGGAGTTGTCAAACCATAAATATTTCCAATCAAGGCAGTGGGCAAGGGTGCATTCAACCCGCTGTTATTGTCTACAAGATCTTTTATGGTTTTATAATATTTATAGGCATCTTGAGAAATATTTAGTTGAATCACTTCAACTAAAATATCTTGCTTTGAATAAAGAGGCAGTTTGCCTACAAGCAAGTCAGAAATTTGCTTTCCATTGGTAAACTCATCACTAAAAACAATCACCTCTTCATTATAATTTATCTTCCAGCAACTCTTATCACAGGCGTAGGTGTAGTAGTCTTTTGTAAGTAAGGGATTATTAACCTGTGTAAGACATTCTCCGTTTCTGAAAACACCCAATTCACAAATTTGGCAAAAACGCTCTTTTTCATAAGCTCTATATTGATACAAAAAATAGTTTTTTTGATCAGCAGGGTCGAGAAAATCAATTCGTATCTCATGGCCGGGCACATAACCGTCATAGGATTCATCATAAGTCATTTCAGTATTAAACTCATATGAAATATCAAGGATAGGTACTTGTTTCGGAACAACTTCACTAGTTGATTTATACACCTCTCCATTGGGCAGTGTGACTTCTATCTCCCATCGGGATCCAGATACAACTTTAAATTCATTTGATAGAACGTAACTCTCATTTTTTTCTTCAAAACGAAAACGTTCTTTAGATTCAGAATTAACTAATTCTACAGTACATCCTGAAACAAATTTTAATTTGTATTTATTAAATTCTAATAAGGTTTTTTCAACGGTAACGTTAGTGGCTCCTGGAACCGTAGAAGCAATACCATTAATGATTATTATGTCTTCCTTATAATCGAATTCTGGAACAAAAGGGTCTATACAAGAAAAAAAAATAGTACAAGGCAAAAAAACTAATGCACGCACTACATTTTCAAAAACCTTGGTTAATTTTCTTTTCAAGCTGAACTGGTTACGATGCAAAAGTAAAAATCCAATTGAAACTAGGATCTATTAATCAATATAATTGTGGTTTTACTATCAGTCCGCTGTCCTTCAATTTTTGTTAAAATTATAATCCTATCTTTATAGCAATGACATTTTAGAAGATTCAGTGAGCATCCAAATACCCTCATAATTATTGTTAAAAGCAAAGAATAAATCTGATTTTCCAATTGATGCCGTTATCACGTGGGTTGATGGGCGCGATCCTAACTTTAGTAGAAAAAGAAATAAATACCTCAATGAAATTGAAGTAAAGCAGATCAATAAACCTACAAGATTTCATGAAGTTGGAGAATTGTATTTTGTTATCAAATCAATTTTCAAGTTTGCACCCTTCATTAGAACAATTCATATTGTTACAGACGATCAAATCCCCGAAGTGATTGATAAGTCAAAAGGGTGGTCAAAATATTATAGAGATAAAATTAAGGTAGTTGATCACAAAGAGATTTTTAGAGAGTATAAAGAAGTTCTTCCTTCGTTTAATATTTTATCTATTGAAAGCTTATTGTACAAAATCATCGGTCTCGCTGAACATTTTATCTATTTCAATGATGATATGTTTCTAATCAAGCCAACTTCACCCACAGACTGGTTTCACAATGGATTGCCTATCATCAGAGGGCATTGGATTTCATTTTCTGACCGTTTGTGGTATAAAAAAGTGGTTAGTATCTTATTCTTTCATAAAAAAAGAAGATGGAGTTTTAAAAAAGCGCAAGAACGCGCTGCAAAAATTGTAGGTTATCAAAAAAAATATTTCAGGACATATCATAATCCAAGGGCATTGACCAAAACCCATTTCTCTACCTTTTTTGAAAGAGAAAAAACACACCTAGAACAACAAATTAAACCACGCTTTAGAACAAATAATCAGTTTAATGCCTATGTGCTATCGTGGCACTATGCGCTTCAAAAAAAGGAAGCGATACCTTCTGATGAATTACATCTAGAGGAGGTTAATTTTTCAAAAATAAATAGGCCAGAAAAAGTGCTAAATGCCATTAAAAAAGCAAATGCTACACAAACTACACAGTTTTTAAATCTTCAAAATTTAGAATTAGTAAATACAAAGTCATTGCAAACTATTATTGATATGCTAGAACAGATTTTGCATATAGATTTAACCAAAGCACCCTAAAGGGATTGCTTCTTCAAAGAGCACATAGTATAATTAGTTTTCCTTATGGTGTTACTGTTTAAACTAATAGAATTTATTTTTATCAAACAAGTGATTAATTAATTTTAAATTGATATTTGATGGTTTAAAAGAATTTTGTCTTTTCTACTTTTTCTGTTGGTGTTGAATAATAATGAGTGAGGATTATGTTAGGTTTAAATGATATTCAATATTTCTACGAATTCCTATTTTGGGTAATAGCTTTCTTAATTCTTAGGGTAGTTTGGCATAGACCCAAAGTTAGATTAGGATATGGTTATGCAGTTACTGCCTTTAATTTTTTTGCCATTGTCATGTATGCCATATCCTCTTTGTCGGGTCAGATGGAACCAATAGACGCTTTTGCCTTCGCTTTTCTACATGCTATGGTTTCATTTGTAATGTTGACCTTAATATACAAAGAGATCAATATCGAAAAAAGTAAAGGACAGCAGAAGTTGGAAATCAACAAGTAAATGATCTTCTAAGTTCGAATGAGTTATTTGTTGAAACCAACCAATATTAGATTCATTATCAAACAGTAGGCTCCACCATTTTAAGAATAACTAAAATTGTAAAAACCCATTAGCTTCGCAGGCTAGTTGAGTAGTGCATTAGGCGAGGCATTTAAGTATCCAATGTCTACCAAGAATTGATCCAGTTTTTGAATGGTGTCTACAAAGGGGCCATTTGATTTCCTACCGTAATTAAAAAAGGCGTGGTCTTCTCCTTCATATAGATAAAGCCTAGAGATATTCCCAAACTTTTTCATCTTAGAGTCAAAGAGCACCACAGTTTCATGAGGAACTAACCCATCACTATCTCCATGGAAAATTAGGGTTGGAGGGGTTTTGCTGTCAATAAAATTATAGGGTGAAAACTGGAACGGATCAACCCCAATAGTTTGTTTTAACCGTTGAGCAACTTGTTGATCTACTTCAAACAGGGGTGTAGAAGAGGTTATCACCACTGGATTAAAAAGAATCATAGCATTAGGTTTTGAACTAATTTCTTGGTCCTCATCTTCTTCATCAAAGGCATCAATAGTTCCTGTTGCAGCAGCTAGATGGCCACCTGCAGAACCACCACTTGCAATAATTTTTTGTGGATCTATACCTAACAGGGCTGCCTTTTTTCTAACCCATCTAATAGCCGATTTAGCATCCTTTAAACAATAGATGGCTTTCGTATTATTGCGAGTTAATACTCTATAGTCAGCCACTATTGACACAATCCCTCTTGCGCTTAAATATTTGCAATGCTCAACAAATTGTGCTGGGCTGCCAGAGCGCCAACCTCCTCCGAAGAAAAAGACAATTGCTGGTTTAGATTCATTAGACATGTTTTTAGGGGGATTAAAAACCCACAAATTAAGGTCTATATCTGTCGTTTTTTTGAACACATAAGAAGTATCACTCTTTATTTCTGGAGGCCAAACCTCTTGTGTTTGCTGACCAATTAGAACAAAAGGAGTTATTAATAACAAGAATAGTTGCTTGTTCATACCACTATCAATTTGATGGTAAACCTACAGCTTTTAAACAAATAATTAAAAAAGTAATCCCACTGGGGTGCTTTTTAAAGAAATAAAAAAACCCTCCAAATAGGGAGGGTCTTTATTTAATTATAAAAAATAGCCTCAATTAAACACAAGTTGTGTTTCAATAACGATATCATCATAGATTAATTTGTCGCCTAAATTTTCAAAAAAAGATCCAGAACGAAATTGAACATTATATTTAGCCCTATCAAAGACCATTTTTGCTTCCCAAATACTGTTAACCTTAATCATATTGAACGATATAGGATGAGTAGCCCCTTTGATTGTAAGCAGCCCCTCAACGCTATAATTGTTTTGATCGTTTTGAGTTGATTGAGTAATGTTTAACATAGCCTCTGGGAACTTATCTACTGAAAAGAAGTCATCTGATTTAAGATGACCCTCAAGTCTTCCTCGATAGTCTTCAGACAAGTCTTCGTTTTGAAGGGAAGTCATATCCACCACAAAATTCCCTGTGTCAGGTTTGTTGTTTTTAAAAGTGAGTGTTCCATTTTTAAAAGCTAAAGAGCCATAATGCTCCTTGGTGGTAATTTCTTTTCCGGTCCACTTTATTTTGCTTTGAGACGTATCTAATGTTAACTGTTGAGCAAAAGAAAGGGAGCCAATTAGAAGGGTAATAATAAGATAATTTTTCATGGTTTATTTTAATTTAAGGTGAGAACCGTCACAATAGCCTTTAGGATTTAAGGTATTGCCACATTTGTATAAAATTACTTTTTTCATAGAGTTGTTTTTTATTTTAAACAAAAGTAAGTAATTTAGTATTAAAATGTAACCAGTAACTAAAATGTAACATTTAATTTGTGGTTACTCTATTGTAACTATTATTATTTATGAAAGTAAAAGAGATGGTGGAGGCTTGTCCTGTATCAAAATTTACTTCGATGCTTGGAGGCAAATGGAAACTTATAATTCTTAACAGGTTGAGAGAAAGAGGCAAGATGCGTTTTGGTCAACTTGCTGCAACCATACCCCAAGTGTCAAGAAAAGTTTTAACAGATCAACTTAAAGACTTAGAAAAAAATGACTTGGTTAAAAGAAAACACTTCAAACAGATTCCTCCTAAAGTTGAATATTCTCTCACACGAAAATCAGAAAAGTTGTGCCATATTTTTAAGTCTATAGAACAATGGTCTAAAGAAAATTAGAAGACAAGCAATTATACTTTTTTAACTCTTGTAGTTTGCTGACGAAAGCATACACGCCTATTTAATACTAGTAGGGATATTGACCAACAAAATTGCCTTGGGGGCTGTATCTCGCGGCCACATAAGTTTTACCTGAGCTAGATACTGCCATTGCCATTCCTAGCTCAGTGGTGCTACTCCAAACCATTTGTGTATAGTGTCCGATGGCATAAAAATCATTCTCACCAGACAAAATAGGTGAATAGGTATACAATTCAATTTCTTCATACCAAAGCTGAGAAGCATTTCTTGCTGGAGTCAAAGAATCTGTAGCCGTAGTATAAAATAGATTCTCACCTTGCCCAGGGTGAGCCTCATTTTCAGAGTGATACATCCGATCTTCTTTTGCCATTTGAGCAGCCCATTCTGCCGCATCTTTTGACAATTCGGTGGACCACTTTAAACTACTAACACCTACTTTTGAACGTGCATTGTTATGAATCAATAAAGCCTGATCAATATCTTCTTGGGTGAGTCCGTAGTGGTTAGATGTATCAACAGAAGTGTTTTCATTTTCTTTAGAGCAACTAAGAATTAATATCAAGCAAAGGGAGAAAACAATTTTTTTCATCAGTTGGTGGTTATTTTTTCAATATACAAAGAAGCATTGACTTCAACTCAATACATTTATCAGTGGTTAAAAACATCCTTGATAAGGTTTAGTTATAGGAATAAATGGACGAAGAATCACTCTCTATTATGACATCCATTTGTGAATAATTTAATTTAAAAAATGTCGTAAAAAATTAAAAAGTTTGATTCAAACAACTTAACTGCTCGATTTAGCATTTTGAATACATCTTTTAGCCTGTTTGGCATGTCGATCTACGTGAAATTTAAGAAACTCTAACCTTTGCTTAAAATCTAATTCGCCTGAAATAGGATGTGCATGGGCAATAAAGCGCAGATGGTGATCAGAAAGGACCCGGCAAAATCTAAGAGAATTTGTTGTAAATTAATAAAAGAGGAAATCCATAAGTCCATAGGACCTCCAATTCTTGGCGATGCAATGGGTGGGACTTGCTCTTTTTCTTTTCAAGTGTTCTGAATGTCTTCTGCAATGGAAAGCACTTTGCTTATTGAGCCATTTTTAAGAGGTATTTTTTTCAATAAAATCATTTTTAAAAGAAATGATACCACTTGACAAATTCACAACTATATCAACATAATTTGGTCTTGCACTACTGATTTCTTTGACTAATTTTTCTGCTTTAAACAGAATAGATTGATATTTGGATTTATAGTTGATATCATAGTTTTTATTTTTTATACATCATCCATATAAGAAGAGCGGGGCAGCTAATTCTAGGCACTTTTTATTTGTTTAGGATCAATGAGTTTGACCAAATATCATAGATGATGTTACTACTGAATTGTCTTTAAAAATGTGCTGATTGGAATTTTTTCATGAATATCAAAACGGACCTATGACTGATAAAAGTATACGAGAAAGAAACTAAAAGAGTCCCTATTTGACTTGTTATTTGATAACCGTTTTATTTCCCTTTTCATCAACGGCAACAAAAACTACAAAACATTCACAATTTTTTTTGGATTTATTTTTGATCAAGTTAGTACTTGACACATCAATTTTAATTCGCAATGATGTTTTTCCTACTTTTATTATTTCTGCCTCCAATTTTACTAAATCCCCAATATGAATCGGTTTTAAAAATTCAATATCATCCACAAATTTGGTGACACAATATTTTTTTGTGTATTGTACAGAAAGCGCATATCCTATCTCATCTATCCATTTCATCACTTTTCCACCATGAACATTTCCGCTATAATTAGCATCATTTGGTTCAGCTAAAAAAGACATTGACATTTTATTTTTTTTCATAAAAATAGTTTACATCCCAATGTACAGAAAAATAAAAAAGAATTGAAATTCATTAGATGAATGCAATCTTTTTAGGGAATACCGCTTTCATAGGAAACCGAGTGCGAAGTATACATTTCATTTCAAATGGTTTTTTATCTCTAAAAATCTATTGAAAATCAATTCAACTAATTTTTTTAATTGCAGTACCCATCATTGATGGGCACTGCAATTTCATATCTAGTTATTTCAAAGTAAGCACTCTGATGAGTTGGTTTATATCCTGAATTTTATCTGGGATTTTTTTCTAACTATTTATCCTCCAATATTAATTCGACTCGATTCGTCACTAACTTTTCCTTTTTTAGCTTTCACTCTCTGATTTCCAAAGGTATAATTGGCGGTTAGTTTAATTTGAGGTTTAGCAAAAATAAACCGTGCTGTTTGTGTCAAATTTAATTCTGTATTCTCAATGATTGGTCTAAACTGTAATGTGTTTAACATATTAAATCCGTTCAAGGTAAGTGATAAGTTATCATTTACCTTTTTTTGAAGACTTAGATCTAGTTTCCCCATGGGCAACATAAACCCACCGTTATTAAGGTTCGTTTTTGATTGATAAAATCCAGATACCTCAACCCTCCATGAGTCTGTCAAGCGAATATTGTTGTTCATGTTGAATCGAACTGAAGTCATTGAATTATCAATAAATAATCCGTTCAACTCACCTTGAGCTTGGGCATAAGAAAGAGAGGTAAAATAACGTATACTCCAATCTTTTATTGGGTTTAAAGGGAAACTTAAAATTGCGGTGAGTGTTTTTCTTGAATCTAAATTGTTAGGTGAAAAAGTTATAAAATTGGTTTCTTCATTGATGGCAGGAGTAAATTTTTCATAGACATCTGTTTCGTCAGAATATTGTGCAGATAGACTTATTGTTTTATAACGATAATCAAGTTGATAATTCTTAGAATAGCTAGGGACTAATTTAACATTTCCAAATACGGCAGTGTTTAGATCCAAAAAGACTAAATAGGGAGCCATGTCTGTAAAAGCAGGTCGTGTGATTCTTTTGCTGTAGGATAAATTCAAATTATTAAAGTCATTGATTTTATAGCCCAAAAACAAACTAGGGAAAAAATTACCATATTCT
>JADHMP010000009.1:0-91859 GCA_016779985.1 Flavobacteriaceae bacterium | reverse complement strand
AATGCCAAATTGGAGACTTTACAGGAAAAACCCTCTTTTAGAAAAAATAAAAGATGTTTGGTACCTACAGATGGTTTTTTTGAATGGCAATGGCAAGACCTTATGGGAAAGAAAAAGCAAAAATATAAAATTGTAATTGGGCAAGAAGAGCTTTTTATGTTTGCTGGTCTTTGGGATACTTGGCTTGATGTGGCCACCGGGGAATTAGTGTACACTTTTGCTGTAGTGACTACCGAAGCTCAAGGTATAATGCGGCAAATTCACAATACCAAATTAAGAATGCCTTTAGTATTAACTAATGAACAAGAACAAAATTGGCTATTAAATAAGGTCGTTGAGCCTTTTTCTAATTTTGAAGCCAAACCGGTTGAATAGATTTCGGGAGCGCATCAAAAGTCTGTAATCCTTTTTTTATCCATTGCTCATAAGAATTCGCATCTGTATATTGAATAGGAGTATTTAAGAGAGTACCGTTAGGATGCAGCATCACATAAAAAGGTTGAGAGGCTGCGTTAAAATTTACACTTTGAAAAGTAGCCCACTGTTGCCCCACTGTTTTTATGGTTCGTCTCCGCCCATCAGTATATTCAAAATTAAATTGATCATTCTCATCCAACGGAGTTCTATCGTCAACATAAAGCGACACTACTACTAGTTTTTCATTAAGCAAATCATAAATAGCTGGCTTTACCCATACTTTTTCTTCCATTCGGCGACAATTCACACAAGCCCAGCCCGTAAAATCCAAAAGAAGGGGTTTGTTTTGTGATAAGGCAACCTGTTTTCCTTCTTCATAAGATTTGAAACAATCTAAGCCCAAAGGGCATTCTGATTCTTGTGTATAAATACTGTAAAAGCTAGGGGGAGGAAAACCACTCAACAAAGTGAGCCCATTGTCTTTTGAAAATAGACCATGAACTAAATAAATTGTAACTATCAAAGATAAAAAAGCGCCTCCCACACGTAACTTTGAACGCTTCGCTTTAGCCTCGTGCGGAAAACGATAGAGCCCGAAAAGATAAAGTGTAACTCCCAAGGACAATAAAATCCATACTCCTAAAAAAATCTCTCGCTTTAGGAGACCCCAATGTGAAACTAAATCAGCATTAGAAAGAAATTTTAAGGCCAATGCTAGTTCTAAAAAACCAAGTACAACTTTAATTGTATTCATCCAAGCTCCAGATTTAGGCAACATTTTCAAAGCATTCGGAAAAAGAGCAAATAGTGCAAAAGGTAATGCTAGAGCAACTCCAAAACCAGCCATGCCAGCGGTGAGTTGTTGTGCACCTCCTTCAGCTGTGAGTGAACCTGCCAGCAAAGAGCCTAAAATTGGGCCTGTGCAAGAAAAAGAAACAATGGCCAGGGTGAGTGCCATAAAAAAAATACCTAGCATTCCTCTAATTCCAGATTGTTGATCTGTAGCACTTCCCCAATGTGCCGGAAGAGTAAGTTCATAATAACCAAAAAAGGAAAAGGCAAAGAATACAAACACACCAAAAAAGACGATATTAAGAGTCACATTTGTAGCGATCGTATTTAATATTTCAGGATTAAGAGCGTCAATAAAATGAAAAGGAAGACTTAACAAAAGATAAATCAGTATAATAAAGAAACCATACAAAAAGGCTTGCCAAATTCCCTTCCGTAATGAATTTCCTTGTTTTATGAAGTAAGAAACAGTAAGGGGAACCATTGGAAACACACAGGGAGTGAGGAGAGCCAAAAGACCTCCAAAAAAACCTAATAAAAAAAGGTTGAGGAGTGTGTTTTGTTTTGATTCTGATATTGAGTCATTAAATTCATCTGTGTTTTTTAGCGCAAGTGTGAGTTGTTCAGAACGGATTTGATCTTTTTCGCTTAATTCTAATTTTGGAGCACTTGCAACAGATTTGTCCAAGTCCATTTGAAAAATTTCAGAACGGAAGATACACAGTTGGTCATCACAGGCTTGATAATTCAATTCGCCGTTAATTGTCTCAAGTGAAGTGTTTCTTAGTTTCAGTCGTTGTGAAAAACGAACCTGAGTATCAAAATAAGGCAATTCAATTTGAAAAATTTCATCAAATGAACTTTTGGGTGTTGGCATTGTTAACGGACCTAAACGTTCGATTGAAAGACTGTCTGTCGTAAAAGTTAGTTCAGTGGGAAGTGGACCATCTTCAAATTCTTGAGTTGTGTAAAGGTGCCAATTTTCTTCTATGGTAGCATCAAAATGGATCATAACTTCTGACTCTCCAACACGTGCCATAGAAATATTCCATTTGACAGGTTCTTGGGCTGATAGATAAAAACATAAAAAGCTTAAAATGGGGGTCAACTTTATTTTCATAGGGCAGTAATGATAAGGGGTAGGTTAAAATTATCGGGGGCAGCATAACGTTGGTCTACACGTTTACCAATAACCCAAACAATGTCATCTTCTGAGCATAACAACCATTGCTTTTCTTTTTCAACTTTAGAATATTTTTCATCTTTAAAAAATTTGCTGAGTTTCTTTTTTCCTGACATACCTTGAGGGTAAAAATAGTCACCTCTTTGGTATTTTCGAAGTTTTAGTGGCATTTTTAAAAGGGTAGGATTCAAAATTGCACTTTTTTTATTTTTTGTTTTTTCAGCTCTAGTAGTCAAATGAATGGGGTTTTTTAATGGTTTTTTAAGGTCCCAATAGAAGATGTCATCTAAAGGGGCTTCTAAGGTTAGTGTATCAAGCAAAAGAGTTGATCGATTGTGTGTTAGACGATGGGTTGCACTTCTAATACTAGATCCCGTTTGTGCTTCGAGGAGTTTGAGAACTTCTTTGAAATGAAAACCTAAGGGTGAGAACCATTGGTGTAGACAGAAATTTAAACTTGGGAGAGCTTTTAAGCTTTTAATGTTGATTGAAATATGGTCTTTTTTGGATAAAAAAATTGTTTTCTTCAAAGCAATTAATTGTTCTTCCACAAAATACTGGGTACTGTTGAGATGAGCTAATGTATTTTTAAAATGATGAAGATATTTGGGGTGTGTATTTAACAGTGGTGCTATCACCTCATGACGCAATGCGTTGCGCCAATAGGCCAAAGACAAATTAGAGCTATCCTCGCGCCAGTCAATATTATTATGCTTGGCATAAGCTTCGATTGCTTTCTTAGAAAAAGACAGCAGTGGTCTAAAAAGAGTGGCAGATGACGGGATGCCCAATAAACCAGACAATCCAGTTCCTCTGCCTAGGTGCATTAAAAAAGTTTCTAATTGATCGTTCAGGTGATGAGCAGTTAGCAGGAGATCAAAGTGATGAATTTCAAGGAGCGCATTAAACCAATCATAACGCAGTTGCCTTGCTTTGGATTGGATGCTCCCTTCCTTTTTGGGTAAAACAAAACGAACCGAAAAAAAGGGAACGCTATTTTGTTTACACCAATTTTGAACTCGGTATTGATCAGCCTCACTCTCTGCTCCACGCAATTGAAAATTACAATGAGCAACCGCAAAATTACACTTTAGTTTAACCAAAAGATGAGCCAGCACACTGCTATCAACTCCACCACTATGAGCTAGCAACATTTTTTTTTGCTGCCATTTTGATATATTTTGACTAAAAATGGACTGGATTTCTTTTTTCACAAAAGCAAATTTACGAAGTTCTTTGGGAGAAAAAGGCACTTGAGAAAATTCAAAAACAGGAATTTATATTTTGCGGTTAAAAAAAAATAGTTGAATTTTGCATCCTATGAGTAAAAAAGAATATCACTTAAACCCTTCTGCTGGAAATATTCTTTCAGTACAAAACCCGCGTGTTCGCCCCTTTGGGGTATCATAACTATTATGGAGGCTGGTGCGCCCATCTCCCTTTCAGAATTACTCATAACAACTTACAACTACATTTTAATAGAATCATGGAAGTCGCTATTGCGAAAGCAAAACACATAAAATACGCTAAAGAAATCAGTCTCTGCATTGATGACTCTGCTAAAGTTAGAGGAACAGGAATTGCCAGGCGCACACCTGAATACATCACGAGCAAGATGGAAAAAGGAAACGCTGTCATCGCATTGGATGGTGACCGATTTGCAGGATTTTGCTACATAGAAATTTGGGGACATGGTAAATATGTTGCTCATTCAGGTCTTATCGTAGCACCAGAATATAGAGGTAAAGGACTTGCCAAGAAAATCAAAAAAACCGTGTTTGAATTGTCATTAGATAAGTTTCCAGGTGCAAAGGTTTTTGGAATCACTACTGGAATGGCAGTTATGAAAATCAATTATGAATTGGGCTATAAGCCCGTTCATTTTTCTGAATTGACAGATGACCCTGACTTTTGGAAAGGTTGTCAAACCTGTAAAAATTTTGATATACTAACACGAACAGAGAGAAAAATGTGTTTGTGCACTGGCATGCTCTATGAGCCTAAAACAAATCAAGACTTTTCTAATAAATATAATCGTGCAGTGGGCGAAAGACTTAAGAAAATTAAAGAAACACTATTGCTTAAAAAGAAAAAATCATGAATAAAAAGCCTTTAGTTTTAGCCTACAGTGGTGGATTAGATACTTCGTATTGTTTAAAAAAACTGTCTTCAGAGGGATATGAAGTCCATGCAGTGAGTGTTAATACAGGTGGTTTTTCAAAAGCTGAAATTAATAGCATCAAAGAAAAGGCCTACCATATGGGAGCTCATGTATATGAAAACATCGATGCGCTTTCTTCGTTTTATGACCATATAGTGAAATACTTAATTTTTGGAAATATTCTAAAAAACAATACCTATCCTTTGTCAGTGAGCGCTGAGCGGATTATCCAAGCGATAGAAATTGTTCGCTATGCGAATAGAATTGGTGCTAAATTCATCGCCCATGGGAGCACAGGTGCTGGTAATGACCAAGTACGTTTCGATTTAATTTTCCAAGTCATGGCACCCGAAATAGAAATCATCACACTAATCAGAGACCATCAACTCTCAAGAGAGGATGAAATTGCTTATTTGAAATCACAGGGGATAGATATGGCGTGGGAAAAAGCGCAATATTCTGTCAATCAAGGCCTCTGGGGCACTAGTGTGGGTGGAAGCGAAACCCTCACCTCCAATCTACCCTTGCCAGAGAAAGCTTATCCTAGTGCGTTAAAAAACAAAAAAACAATTCAAATCAGTATTGGTTTTGAGAAAGGCGAAATAGCTACTCTCAATGGAAAAAAGGGAGATTCTGTAGATCTCATCCAAGAGCTTCAAGAAATAGCAAAAAGCTATGCTATCGGCAGAGACATTCACGTTGGAGATACTATTATTGGCATCAAGGGACGAGTGGGTTTTGAGGCCGCAGCACCACTAATTATTCTTAAAGCACATCATTTACTTGAAAAACACACTCTCACTAAATGGCAGCTTTTTCAAAAAGAACAATTAGGTAATTTTTATGGTATGTTATTGCATGAGGGGAACTACTTAGACCCAGTGATGCGAGATATTGAGGCTTTTTTACAAAGCAGTCAAACCCATGTCAGTGGAACCGTTATGGTGGCCCTACACCCCTACCGATTTGAACTTCTAGGCATCCAATCTGATCATGATCTAATGCAAGCAAAATTTGGGAGTTATGGTGAAATGAATAAAGCGTGGACAGCCTCCGATGCTAAAGGATTCATTAAGATAACGGCTAATGCACACAAAATTTTTAAAAGCGTAAACAAGAGCATATGAAATCAGTTGGTATTATTGGTGGATCAGGTTATACAGGTGGGGAACTAATACGGTTGCTTGCTCATCATCCTAAACTTTCAATTGCTTTTGTTTATAGTACAACGCGAGCAGGGAAAACACTCACTGAGGCACATCCTGATCTTTTAGGAACCCTGAATATGGTTTTTACAGACACTGTTGACTTGTCTGTTGATGTTGTTTTTCTTTGCTTAGGACATGGAAACTCACAACGCTTTTTAGCACAACATAGCTTTAGTGACAAAACCATAATAATTGATTTGGGAAATGATTTTAGACTCAATGCAGATCATCAGTGGGAAAAAACAACCTTTACCTATGGACTTCCAGAGTTTCAACGAGAAAAAATTAAAAAAGCTAGAGCTATAGCCAATCCAGGTTGTTTTGCGACCGCTATTCAATTAGCTCTTCTACCCCTCGCTCAGAGTGGAGATTTGAAAAATGACATTCATGTCAATGCTACAACTGGAAGCACTGGTGCCGGTGTAGGGTTGAGTGCCACCTCACATTTTAGTTGGCGTAATACGAACTTGTCATGGTATAAACCATTTACTCATCAACATCTTGCAGAAATAAAAGAAACCCTGAGTGCACTAGGAGCAGACACTAACTTTTATTTTTTGCCACAAAGGGGAGCATTTACTCGAGGTATTTTTGCTACAGTCTACACTGACTTTGAAGGTAGCTTAGAGGAGGCAAATGCTCTCTATGAACAATTTTATGATGCACATCCTTTTACTCAAATTGCAACGCGCCCACTTCATTTAAAACAAGTTGTGAATTCTAACTTCTGTTTTTTGCATTTGCATCAACATGAAAACAAGCTTTTAATCACAAGTATTATAGACAATCTAATTAAAGGTGCCTCAGGGCAGGCCATTCAGAACCTAAACCTAATTATGGGTTGGGAAGAAGATTTGGGTCTGCGACTTAAAGCATCAACTTTTTAAATCATTAGTATGAAAATTGCCATTATAGGAACTGGAAATTTAGGATTAAGTATTGCTAAAGGATTAGTAATAAATAATACTTACACTGCCTTGTATTTAACAAAACGTGACTTGGAAACTCTTGATCCGTGGAAAGAATATGATCAGGTTTATGTGACTCAAGACAATAAAAAAGCCGTTGCTGCTTCAGATATTTTAATTTTTGCTGTGCAACCAAGTCAAATGGAGGGCATTTTAAATGAGATTAAATCCCATTTGAACGACAAACATATTTTGATATCTACTATTACTGGTTTTTCTATTGCCCGAATTGAAGCTATCGTGGGTGCTTCTACACCAATAATCCGTTCAATGCCCAACACGGCGATTTCTGTGGCTAAGTCAATGACCTGTCTTTGCTCAAATGCATTGGGAGAAAAACGCATCGCCATTGCAGAAGCAATTTTTAATGGACTAGGCACTTCCATCATTATCGATGAAAAACACATGCAAGCAGCTACCGTGATGTGTGCCAGTGGTATAGCCTTTTGGATGCGACTCATAAGAGCAACTTCACAAGGAGGAGTACAAATGGGTTTTGATGCCGATATCGCACTCAAAATGTCAATGTATACTGCTATGGGAGCTGCTAATCTTTTGATTGATTCTGACACCCACCCTGAAACAGAAATTGATAAAGTCACTACTCCAAGAGGATGTACAATTACTGGCTTAAACCAAATGGAACACGAAGGATTGAGTTCCTCTTTAATTAAAGGATTGATGGCTTCTTTTGAAAAAATTCATGAAATTGCAAAACAATAAATGAAACTATTTGATGTCTATCCGCTTTATGATGTAACCCCTACAAGGGCAGAGGATGTGTATGTCTATGATGCTCATGGCACAAAATATCTAGATCTGTATGGCGGACACGCCGTTATTTCAATAGGACATAGTCAATCTGATTTTGTGTCTAATATCAAAGAGCAACTAGATCAAATTGCTTTTTATTCAAACGCTGTTAAAAATCCATTACAAGGGCAACTTGCAAATGCGATTGCTGAACATTCTTGTCTTTATGACTACCAACTATTCTTATGCAGCACTGGGGCAGAAGCTATTGAAAACGCCCTAAAACTTGCTTCATTCCACACGCAAAAAAAACGAGTAATTGCATTTGAAAACGCATTCCATGGAAGAACTTCCGCAGCGGTATCTGTTACAGATAATCCCTCTATCAATGCTCCTTTAAATGCACAACATGAAGTCACATTTTTACCTTTTAACGATCACATTCTACTAGAAAAGGAGTTGAAAAAAGGTGACGTTTGTGCAGTTATATTTGAAGCCATACAAGGGGTTGGCGGATTGGATCAACCCGATGAAGGATTTATTTATGCTATGGAGTCGTTATGCAAAAAATTTGATGCCTGTCTTATTGCAGATGAAGTTCAATCTGGCTTTGCACGCACAGGTACTTTTTTTGCTTTTCAGAAATACCGTATTTCACCGCATATTATTACGATGGCTAAAGGAATGGGAAATGGTTTTCCAATCGGTGGAATTTTGATTCACCCTGATATTAAATCAAAATATGGATTATTAGGCACAACATTTGGTGGAAATCATCTTGCATGTACCGCCTCATTGAGTGTTTTAGAAGTGCTTAAAAAAGAACGATTGCAAGAAAAAACGAAGGCATTAGAATCTTATTTTGTCTCTCGAGCAAAAAAAATTCCCGCAATAAGAAAAAGTAAAGGGCGTGGACTCATGCTAGGACTTGAATTTGATTTTGAGGTGGGGGCCTTAAGAAAAGAATTAATCTTAAAACATCACATTTTTACTGGTGGAAGCAGCAATAAAAAATTGATTAGAATTCTTCCGCCACTCACAATAACTGAATCACATTTTGCCCAATTTTTTGATGCTTTAGAAAATGAACTAAATTGATGAATAATTTTATAACCCTAGACGATTTACCCCATTTCGAAAGTGCATTAGACCTTGCTATTTCGCTTAAAAAAAATCCTTGGCAATATGAAAGTGCAGGAAAGAAGAAAACCTTAGGAATGCTTTTTTTTAATCCCAGTCTGCGCACTCGTTTAAGCACTCAAAAGGCAGCTCAACATTTGGGCATTCAAGTGATGGTTATGAATTTTTCTAATGAGGCGTGGGCATTGGAGTTTGAAGATGGTACGCAGATGAGCGGTTTACGATCTGAGCATGTCAAAGAAGCAGCAAGAGTTGTTTCTCAATATTGTGATATGGTGGCCATTAGAGCCTTTGCCACCCTGACTGACAAAGAAAAAGATGAGACTGAAGTTGTGCTTAGAAGCTTTGCAAAATACGCTACCATTCCGATCATTAATATGGAGAGTGCTACCGCACACCCTCTACAAGCTTTAGCAGATGCTATCACAATTAAAGAAAATCAAACCATAAAAAGACCTAAAGTAGTGTTGAGTTGGGCACCTCATCCAAAGGCATTGCCTCATGCAGTGGGGAACTCCTTTACCAAAATGATGGATCATATGGATGCAGATTTTGTTATAGCCCAACCTGAAGGGTATGAGCTTAACAAGGAGATAACAAAACAAACTCCTTTATACTATAGCCAAGATGAGGCTTTTGAAGATGCTGATTTTATTTATGCTAAAAATTGGTGTTCCTATACAGACTATGGAAAAATTCTTCGTACAGATGAAACTTGGCAGATTACCCAAGAAAAAATGAACCGTACTAATAATGCTAAATTTATGCATTGCCTCCCCATTCGGAGAAATATTGTGGCCAGCGACGCTGTGCTTGACAATGCTGCAACCAACCTCACCATACAACAAGCTCTGAATCGTGTCTATTCAGCGCAAGCTGTTATGAAATTATTGCTTGAAAATGAATAAACTCAATCTGATCAAAATCGGAGGAAATCTAATTGACGATGCCATTCAATTGGACTCCTTTTTAAATCGGTTCGCTCAACTTGAAGGTGCGAAAGTGTTGGTACATGGGGGTGGTAAAATGGCTACATCTATGGCTGAAAAAATGGGTTTATCAGTGCAGATGATTGAAGGAAGAAGAATTACCGATGCTTCTAACTTGGAAATTATTACCATGGTATATGGGGGGCTAATCAATAAAAAAATTGTAGCCCAATTACAGGCTCATGGTTCTAATGCTTTAGGATTGAGTGGTGCAGACGGCAATTCTATTTTAGCACAAAAAAGAGTTGCAGCACCCATTGACTTTGGTTTTGTGGGAGACATAACAACAGTAAACACAAAAAGCATAACAGCATTAATTTCCTTAGATATAGTGCCCGTTATGTCTCCCATAACACATGATGGAGAGGGGCAATTATTAAATACCAATGCTGATACTATTGCTGCCAATGTTGCTGCTGCATTGACAGAACATTATGACGTCCATCTTCACTATTGTTTTGACAAGGATGGAGTGCTTGAAAATATAAACGATGAAACCTCTATTATTAGAACTATCGATTTACAAAAATATGAGCAATTAAAGGCCTCAGAAAACATTGCTGGAGGAATGCTTCCCAAATTGCACAATTGTTTTGAAGCACTCAAAAAAGGAGTCCAAAAAGTACACGTTGGAGGACCTAAAATGTTTGACAAAACAAGTTTTTATACCAAAATAGAATTATGAAAGCCCCCCAAGAAGCAATTGCTTTATTGCAAGAATTGATTGAAATCCCTTCTTTTTCTGGAGAAGAGGATCAAACAGCAGTATGTATTGAAAATTGGTTACAAAAACGAGGAATAGAGACACAGCGATGGAAAAATAATGTGTGGGCAAAGAATAAAAACTTTGATCCAAAAAAGCCTACTCTACTATTAAATTCTCATCACGATACTGTGCAACCTAATAAAGCTTACACTCGTGATCCTTTTTCTGCTGACATTATCAATAAAAAATTATACGGTTTAGGAAGCAATGACGCTGGTGGTGCTCTGGTAAGCTTAATAGCCCTTTTTTATCATTTTTTTGAACATCCAAACCCCAACTATAACTTGCTTATTGCAGCCACTGCAGAAGAAGAAACGGCGGGTGTAAATAGCTTAAGAGGCTTGTTGCCGCATCTACCAAATATTGATTTAGCAATAGTTGGTGAACCCACTCTGTTAGACCTAGCTGTTGCAGAAAAAGGGTTGGTTGTTTTAGATGCTACGGTGTATGGTAAGCCTAGTCATGCAGCCCATCCCAATGATGATCAAGCTTTATTGAAAGTGCCTAAAATTATTAAGGCTATTGAAAATCTTAGATTTCCAAAAGTATCTGACACCTTGGGTGAAGTCAAAGTGACACTAACTCAAATAGAGGCTGGTCGACAACATAATGTAATTCCAGCAACAGTTAAAATGGTGCTTGACGCACGGGTAAATGATCGGTATACTAATGAAGAAATAGAAACTATCTTGAAAAAAGAATTAGATTGCGAGGTAGAAGCCCGCTCATTACATCTGAGAAGCTCTTCGATTCCGATTAACCATCCTTTGGTAGTAGCTGGAGTTGAATTGGGAAAAAAGACTTACGGTTCGCCAACATTATCTGATCAGGCGGCACTTAGCTGTCCTTCATTGAAACTTGGCCCAGGTGATTCTACTCGATCTCATACGGCCGATGAGTTTATTTATACGAATGAAATTGAAGAGGGTATTGGATTTTATATTTCTCTTTTAAAACAAATTTTATAGTTATGAAATTGTGGCAAAAAGCAAATTCAATTGATAGCAAAGTAGATTCATTTACGGTAGGAAAAGATCGTGAATACGATTTGATTTTAGCGCAATATGATTGTAAGGCTTCCATAGCTCACGCAAACATGTTAGCTAAGGTTGGTTTGTTGACTAAAGATGAAGCAAAAAAGTTGACAATAGAATTAAAAGCCATTGCTCAAACTGTTGAAAATGGAACGTTTTCTATTCCAGACTCTTTTGAAGATATGCATTCACGAATTGAATTTCTTCTGACCGAAAAACTTGGGGCTTTAGGAAAAAAGATTCACACCGCCCGATCGAGAAATGATCAAGTTTTGGTGGCTCTTCAATTATATGTAAAAGAGGAAATTCAAGCCATTAAAAAATCTACATTTTCTCTGTTTGAATTGCTCTTAGAATTAGCTAAAAAAAATAAAGAAGTGTTATTACCAGGCTACACGCATATGCAAGTTGCTATGCCCTCCTCTTTTGGGCTTTGGTTTTCTGCCTACGCTGAAACTCTGATCGATGATCTTGTAATGTTCAATGCTGCTTTTGCTATGGCTGATCAAAATCCATTGGGGAGTGCTGCAGGGTTTGGAACTTCCTTTCCTATTGATCGAAAAGCCACAACTGATGCACTTGAATTTTCTGACTTAAAATATAATGTGGTAGCTGCACAAATGGGGAGAGGGAAAGTTGAAAAAGCTGCCATTCAAGCCGTTGGACAATTGGGAGCCACTCTATCAAAATTGGCCATGGACATTTGTCTTTATATGGGTCAAGATTTTGACTTTATTCATTTTCCCGAAAAACTAACCACTGGTTCAAGCATCATGCCCCATAAAAAAAATCCAGATATTTTTGAGTTGATAAGAGGAAAGTGCAATTTACTTCAAGGCCTACCTCATCAATTGAGTTTATTGAATTCTAATTTACCTAGTGGCTATCATAGAGAGATGCAACTTGCAAAAGGCCTTCTCATTGAAGCATTCCAAGAAATTAAATCGTGTTTGGATATGTTTCAATATAGCTTAGCCCAAATTGAGGTGAACAAAAATCTTTTAGAGTTGTCAAAATATGACTATCTCTTTAGTGTCGATACGCTCAATGAATGGGTAAAAGGGGGAATGCCTTTTCGAGAAGCTTATAAAAAAATGGGAGAGGAAATTGCTGCTGACAATTATAAACCTGAAAAGAGAGTTAGCCATTCCCATTTGGGCAGCATAGGTAATCTTGCCCTTGAAGCCATTCGATCAAAAATGCAGACTCAACTCGATTAAAAACTTCTATAATCCCATGAGCCCCTATAGGTTCTCCCTAGCATTAGGTTGGCTCCTGCATCATTAACAAATTTTTCTGTGGAAGGATTCCAAACTAAAGGTCTTTGAAGGTCATAGGCAATGTTAGCAATATTGCATACTGATGCCGTTCTGTGCCCTACTTCCACATCACAAATAGGCCTAGTTCTTTCCTCTATAGCTTGCAACCAGTCTAAATGATGATTTTCACTAAAATAGACTCTTTCTTTTGCTGAATCAGGTAGGTCTTCTTTAGCTAGGTTTGAATCAGGATAGGTTTTCAAATAATCTCTACTCACTTCAAGACGACCCTCCGTTCCAATAAATTGAATTTCGTTGCATCTTCTTCCCCAATTTGTATGACTAACAGTGATACCATTTTTATAGGTAAAAGCCAACCCAATTTCAGCCCGTTGGTTTGGGGGTGTAAAAGTCACTGGACCACTGGCGTCTTGATCGAGTGCCCATTGCACGATATCAAACATATGGGCGCCCCAGTCGGTAATCATTCCACCACCAAAAGGCTTATAATCTCTCCACATGCCCCATCTATTATCATCAAGAGGACAAGCTAAATCTCTGTGATATGCTCGATAGGGTGCTGGACCTATCCATTCATTCCAATCAATATTTTCTGGAGTGGGTTGAGCAGGAAGTTCACACGCTTTCCATGGACTTCCCACACATACGTTTACCGTTTTTATTTCACCAATATGACCGTTGCGAATGAGTTCAACGCCATGTCTAAAATTTCTCCAAGAACGCTGCATACTCCCCGTTTGAAAAACCACATCATATTTTCTAGCGGCATTGACCATGGCTCGCCCCTCGTCTACACTACTTGAAAGTGGTTTTTCACAATAAATATCTTTTCTAGCTTTCGCAGCGTCAATAGCCATTTGAGCATGCCAATGGTCTGGAGAAGCAATCACAACAGCATCAATATCATTTCTGTTGAGCAAATCTCTATAGGCTGGAAAATGTTCAATTTTATTTACCACCTTATCCTTCCTTAATGCGGTTTTTCTGTAGGTATCAGAAAAGAAATCCATTTTGAGTTGATCAACATCTGATACTCCAATGACAGCGGCTTCATCATACTTCACAAAATTTGTCATCAACCCCCTACCCTGGCGTCCTGCACCAATAAAACCAATTTGGATTTTACTGTTTGGACTTGTTCCTGAAAAACCTAATACATGGCTAGGTATAATACTAAATACTGCTGATGCTTTAGTGGTGTTTGCTATGAAATTTCTTCGTTTCAAAATGGATTATTTTATAGCAATATAATCAATTTGAATCAAAATATTTCTAAAAATAGACTCATTAAAGATGTTCTTTAATGAACGCTGCAACTTGCAAAATCTATCGACCTAAAAAAGTATTTTAAAATTGATATGCTATCTTAAGTGTGTAGGGCTCTGTTTTCAGTGGCTGCTAAAGCGGCTTCTTTTACAGCCTCAGCATACGTTGGGTGTGAATGGCTCATCCTAGCGATATCTTCAGCCGAGGCTCTAAATTCCATTGCCGTTACTGCTTCAGCAATTAGATCAGCTGCACGTGCTCCAATCATATGCACCCCTAATACTTCATCTGTATTGGTATCTGCTAATATTTTAACAAAGCCGTCAGTGTCCATACTTGCTCGAGCGCGTCCAAGAGCGCGCATAGGAAATTGCCCCACTTTATAAGAAACTCCACTAGTTTTTAATTCTTCTTCTGTTTTGCCTACAGCAGCAACTTCAGGCCAGGTATAAATTACATTAGGAATCAGATTATGATCTATATGAGGTTTTTGACCTGCTAAGCGTTCAGCCACGGCAACTCCTTCTTCCTCGGCTTTATGAGCCAACATGGCACCTCGAACCACATCGCCAATAGCATAAATGTTTGGTATATTGGTCTGAAGAGATTCATTGACTTCAACTTGACCTCTTTCGTTTAGGGTTATCCCCGCTGCTTTAGCATTTAAGCCCTCTGTAAAAGGTTTTCTTCCTACTGAAACTAAGCAATAATCTCCTTCAAATTGGACTAAATTTCCTTTTTTGTCTTGCGCAGTAACTGAGATCATTTCTTTTTTTCGTTCTACTTTATTGACAGCATGCGACAAAAAGAATTTAACACCTTGTTTTTTCATGACTTTCATTAACTCGCGAGAGAGCGCACTATCCATAATTGGCGTAATGCGATCTGCATATTCTATGACAGAAACTTCAGATCCCAAACGGCAATACACCTGCCCAAGTTCTAAACCAATTACACCTCCACCAATGACCACAAGTTTTTTGGGAATTTCTTTGAGAGAAAGGGCTTCAGTAGAAGTAATAATACGTTCTTTATCTATCTCAATAAAAGGTAATGTTGCTGGTTTTGAACCGGTTGCAATGATGGTGTTTTTCGCCTCTATAGTTTGGCTCTCCTTTCCATCAATTTTTATGTGAGTGGCATTTTCAAAACTTCCTACCCCGTGTAGAACGGTAATTTTATTTTTTTCCATCAAATAATCAATTCCCTTCGTAGTTTGATCCACTACAGCAGCTTTGCGATCAATCATTTGTTTGAAGTTTAATTTGATTTCACCGCTAATTTCAATACCATGGGTAGTGAAGTTTTTAATTGCTTCTTCGTAGTGGTGAGAAGAATCCAAAAGTGATTTTGAGGGAATACAACCTACGTTGAGACATGTGCCGCCCAAGGTATCATATTTTTCAATCAAAACTGTTTTTAAGCCTAACTGGGCACAGCGAATGGCAGCCACATAGCCTCCAGGTCCTGACCCTATCACAGCAACATCATATACGCTCATAGAATTGAATTATTTGTTTTCTACAAAATTACAAATGTTTCTATGGTTTTTTGTAATTTTAATTAAATATAAACCCCAAATATGAAAACCTCTTTTCTTCTTATTGTTGCTACATCTATTTTCACATTCTTACCCACCCTTTTTTCTGTGTGGTCTCTGAAAAATCTTATTTATACAAAACCCTAAACATTTAATTTTAATGTATCTCATTAGAATCATCTTTTCTTTTTTGAAAGACAGAGAATATCGACAATTGTTATGGGTTTCAGGATTAATTCTTATTATCGGCACGTTGAGCTATCACTATATTGAAGGATGGTCCTGGGTTGATGCTGCCTATTTTTCTGTCATCACACTAACCACCATTGGCTATGGCGATTTCTCACCTCAAACAACCTTTGGTAAAATTTTCACCATCTTCTATATCTTAATAGGCGTAGGCGTTGTTTTGGGTTTTATAAATACAATATATTTACATTATAAAAACAGAAAGAGAAAATAGTGGCGTCGAATAAATATTGTACTATTGCTTTAAGACCATTATTATGAGCGAAAATTCGCCCACCCTTACTTTAGGCACTGCCCTGTTTCCTGTTGTTGTTTTGATCACTCTATTAGGTTTCAATGTTAGTGTTTTTGGAGATGATGCTTTAGGAGGATCTAATCAATTTATCTTATTGATTGGTGCTGCGGTTGCTGCGGTTATTGGGTTTAGAAAAAAAGTGTCTTATAAAGCCATGATGGAAGCCATTGGAACCAATTTGAAGGCAACCACTGGAGCCATTTTAATTCTTCTTTTTGTAGGGGCTTTAGCTGGAACTTGGTTGGTTTCTGGAATTATTCCTGCCATGATTTATTATGGCTTACAATTAATTCATCCCTCAATATTTTTACCTGCTTGTGTGATTATTTGCGCTATCATTTCCATCGCCACTGGAAGTAGCTGGACCACTTCCGCTACTGTGGGCATTGCTCTAATTGGCATTGGAAAAGCATTAGGGTTGCCTGTAGGCATGGTCGCTGGAGCAGTTATCTCTGGAGCCTACTTTGGAGACAAACTTTCGCCCTTGAGCGATACTACCAATTTAGCTCCCGCCATGGCAGGGGGAGATTTATTTACGCACATCCGCTACATGACATATACAACCATTCCCAGTATCTCAATTACATTGGTCATTTTTATTTTCTTAAGTTTTTTTCAAACCCCCAGTGGTCAAGCAGACATAGAACAAATGTTAGGAGCAATTGAAAACAAATTTACTATCAACCTCTGGCTCTTTTTGGTTCCTCTAACCGTCATTTTTTTAATCATTAAAAAAAGTCCTCCTCTTATTGCACTTCTCTTGGGCACCCTCCTCGGAGGATTATTTACAATCTTATTTCAATCACAACTGTTGTTAGAATTAAGTAATACTTCTATATTAAATAGCACTACCACATACAAAACTCTTCTAAACACAATAACCACAGAAACTATTATAGAAACAGAAAACGAACTACTAAACGATCTCTTTACATCAGGGGGTATGGGAGGAATGCTGGGGACCATTTGGCTTATCATTTGTGCCATGGTTTTTGGAGGTGTTATGGATGCTATTGGGGCATTAGAGCGTATTAGCCATGCACTACTCCAATGGGCGAAAAGCACTCTTCAACTATTTGCAAGTACTGTTATTTCTTGTATCACAATAAATATTAGTGCTTCTGATCAATATTTATCACTTGTTATTCCAGGCAAAATGTTTGCTAAAGCCTATCGAGACAGAAACTTAGCTCCCGAAAACTTAAGTAGAACTTTAGAAGACTCAGGTACCGTCACATCAGTATTGATTCCTTGGAACACATGTGGGGCTTATCAGTCTGGGGTCTTAGGCGTGAGCGTGAGTAGTTATTTTTTCTATGCTTTTTTTAATTGGATAAGCCCCTTTATGACCCTACTTTTTGCTGCTTTACACCTCAAAATAAAATCATTAAAGGAAGACTAAAAGCAGAGTTTTATTGTTTTTGAATTTGTATTTTTGTTTTACAGTTCTGCATTGATGAGCAAACAACAAAAAAAATCAACAACTACAACTCAAGCCTCGACAAAACTAAAAAGGCAAAGACATGTGCTTTTTGGTGCTTTTTTGATCTTGGCGGCTCTATTATTGTTCCTTGCTATTATTTCCTATTTCACAAATTGGCAAGATGATTTTAGTACGCTAGAAAATTTTGCCAATCCTGAAGTAGAAAGCCAAAATATTTTAAAAAAGCTTGGGGCATATATTAGTCACTTTTTAGTCTATCAGCTTTTTGGTCTAGGCGCCTTCCTTTTGACTTACCTCTTATTAATCACTGGATTATCCTATTTTTTAAATTTTTCAAAAAGAAGTTTGTTGAAACAATGGAGTTGGGGAATTCTACATACCCTATGGATTAGTGTTTGTATGGGTTTTTTTTATGAATTTAACCCTATTTTAAGTGGTGTTGTAGGATATGAAATATTCATTTTGATGAGCACTTATATGGGCACTATTGGATTGGCCAGTTTGCTCACCTTTCTACTCCTTTGCTTTGTAGTCATTGAACTTGATTGGACTCCCGAACGGGTTAGAAGTTGGTTTGCTACTCCTCCTTCAAAGAAAGATGACACCATTGAAGCGCCTGAAAATGAGCTAAAAAATCAAGAGCCTGTGGATCTCAACATAGAAGAAAATTTTTCTATAAATCCAAAGCTCGAAACCGTTGAAGAACAAGAAGAAATTCTAATGCCAGATGGTTCTGAATCTATCCCAATGGAAATTGAAACCGTTGAAGAAGAAGCTTCTCAACTGGCTGACGAACTTGTAGAAAAGCAAGGTCTATTTGATCCGACGCTTGCTCTAAGCAAATATCAAATTCCTAGCCTTAATCTGTTAAAAGACTATGGAGACGGTTCCATTACCATAAATCAAGAAGAGCTTGAAGCAAATAAAAATAAAATTGTAGAAACGTTAAATAATTATAAAATTGGTATAGGGCATATCAAAGCGACCATTGGGCCTACTGTAACCTTATATGAAATTGTTCCTGATGCGGGAATTCGAATTTCTAAAATTAAAAATTTAGAAGACGATATTGCCCTTTCACTTTCTGCATTGGGTATTCGAATTATTGCTCCTATACCTGGAAAGGGTACTATCGGTATAGAAGTACCCAACCAAAATCCAAGTATCGTATCAATGCGTTCGGTGTTGAGTACAACCAAATTTCAAAATGCAGAAATGGAGCTTCCCCTAGCCCTCGGAAAAACCATCAGTAATGAAACTTTTGTAGTTGATCTAACCAAAATGCCTCATTTACTTATGGCAGGTGCTACAGGTCAAGGAAAATCTGTTGGGCTAAATGCTGTTATTTCTTCTTTGCTTTATAAAAAACATCCAGCCGAAGTTAAATTTGTTTTGGTAGACCCTAAAAAAGTTGAATTAAACATCTACAATAAAATTGAACGCCATTATTTAGCAAAATTGCCAGACAGCGAAGAGGCAATAATCACTGACAATAGCAAGGTGATCAATACGCTAAATTCGCTTTGCATTGAAATGGATAACCGATACGAACTCCTAAAAAATGGGTTGTGTAGAAACATAAAAGAGTATAATAAGAAGTTCAAATCGAGAATGCTCAATCCTGAAGAGGGACACAACTTTTTGCCCTACATCATCTTGATTGTTGATGAATTTGCAGATTTGATTATGACCGCTGGCAAAGAAGTTGAAACGCCTATTGCCCGGTTGGCTCAACTCGCCCGTGCGGTAGGTATACATTTGATTATAGCCACACAACGGCCATCGGTGAATGTGATTACTGGAGTGATTAAAGCCAATTTTCCTGCTCGGATCGCTTTTCGTGTAACTTCAAAAATTGATTCAAGAACCATTTTGGACAGCGGAGGGGCAGAACAACTCATTGGGCGAGGAGATATGCTCTATACCCAAGGGAATGAACTTACCCGCTTGCAATGTGCTTTTATTGATACTCCAGAAGTAGAAAAAATTGCCGCTTTTGTTGGTTCTCAAAGAGCCTATCCAGAAGCACATCTGCTGCCAGAATATAGTGGAAGTGAAAATGAAGGATTACAAGATCTTGACGCCTCAGATCGCGATGCCCTTTTTAAAGAAGCTGCAGAGGTGATAGTTGTTGCCCAACAGGGTTCGGCATCACTTTTGCAACGCAAGTTAAAGTTAGGATATAACAGAGCAGGTCGGATTATAGATCAAATGGAGGCTGCTGGAATTGTGGGGCCCTTTGAAGGAAGTAAAGCCAGGCAAGTACTCATAGCTGACCTAACCAGTCTCGAACGGTTTTTAAATAATGAATCTCAATGAAATTAAAGTTTTTAGTCCTTGCGCTCACTTTAAATTTACTTCCTCTAGAAGGGCAAACTTCTATGGAGGCAAAAAAAATATTGGATGCTGTAGCTGAAAAAATGAGCCACTTTGACAATCAACAATTTAATTTCACCTACGTTTTAAATAACCGACAAGAAGATATTAGACAGGAGACCAAAGGCAAGGTGGTGGTTTCTGGAGAGCGATATAAATTAGATTTTATGGGAATGACTCAACTCTTTGATGGAGAAAAAACATATACTATTGTTCCTGAAAATGAAGAAATTACAGTATCTGATAATAGCGAAGACGATTTGGGTATTAATCCAAATGAGTTGCTTCGGTTTTATTTGGAGGGCTATGACTATCAAATGGACATTAAACAATCTGTAAAGGGTAGATCAATTCAATACATAAAGCTTATTCCAAGTGAGGAAAATCCAGACATTAAACACTTACTTTTAGGAATTGATGTCAGGGCACTCTCCATATACCGATTGATTGAAGTAGGAAGTAACGGAACGCAAACCACATTGACGCTTAACAATCAAATGGTCAATCAACCCATTGCAGAAGATTTTTTCTCTTTTAAACCAAACAACTATCCGGATTATTATATAAACGAGTAGGTTTTGAAAATTATAGATCGCTACATTTTAAAAAGTTACTTGTCAAGATTGGCTGCTGTTTTCGTCATTTGTATGGTCATTTTTGTTGTACAAACCTTTTGGTTATATATCGATGAATTAGCAGGAAAAGGATTAGACCTGATTATTATTTCCAAATTTCTACTCTATTTCTCACCCAAACTTGTCCCTATGGTCTTGCCCATGTCGGTTCTTATTGCCTCTTTGATGACCTATGGCAGCTTTGCAGAAAATTATGAGTTTGCCGCAATGAAATCAACGGGTATATCTCTGCAACGTGCTTTGACCGGCTTATTTATTTTTCACATCATCTTAGGCATTGGCTCTTTTTATTTTTCCAATCATGTGATTCCCTATGGCGAATTAAAGTCATATAATTTGAGGAAAAACTTAAAAAAACTAAAACCTGAGTTAGCCATTAGAGAAGGGATTTTTAATGAAGTGGGCAATATTAATATCAAGGTGGAAAAAAAGTATGGAGAAAATAAAAGGTTTCTCGAAGATGTAATTATTCATGAATATTATCCCGATAGAATCAACCGCACTGTGATAAAAGCAAAACGGGGTGAGCTCAGAAGCAAAACTACTGATGACAATTTACAACTAGTTCTTTTTGAAGGAAATCGATATGAATCTATAAAAGCTAAAAAAAAATCTGATCAAGCCAGAGTTCCTCACGCTAAAGTCTATTTTGAAGAATATATAATGAACATTGATCTTTCCAATTTCAATGACGTCGATTTGGAAGCTGAGGACATTAAGAGCTCGTTTAGAATGCAAAAAACTGATCAACTCAAAATTAGTATAGATACCTTGGAACGTGATTTTAAAGAAGAACGTGCTGCCTTCAGTGAAAACTTTGTGAAATCGAGCATCATCGGAGATGTACAAAGACTGACACCCAATGCTGTTAGCATTGATACTTTTCCTAAAAATCCATTAGATTTTTTAGAGGATGATGCTCCTTGGAAATACAATCAAATTCTCACCACGGGTATCGATCAACTAAGACCCTATTTGCGGGATTTAAATCGAAAAAGACAACTTTATTTTGTAACACAAAAAAACATTAATCAACATAAAATTGTATTGGAAGACAAGTATTCATTAGTTTTTGCCTCAATTTTACTTTTTCTTATTGGAGCTCCTTTGGGAGCAATTGTCAGAAAAGGAGGAATAGGAATGCCCCTTGTTTTATCTGTCATCATTTTTTTAACCTATCATTTTATTGGCGTCTTTGGTAAAAATGCAGCTGAAGACAATAGTCTAAACCCAGTTGTTGGTGCTTGGTTATCCACATTAATTCTAACCCCTTTTGCTATTTTTCTAACACAAAGAGCTTCTTCTGACAAAGGGTTTGTTTCATTTGATTCTCTATTTTTGAGGATTCAAAAAATCGCAAAGTTTTTCAAACAACGTTTTAAAAAAATAAAATTTAATGACAAATAATCCTTTAGACACAATTGAGGAAGCAATAGATGCGATTGCCAGAGGAGAGGTAATTATAGTAGTTGATGACGCTGCTAGAGAAAATGAAGGCGATTTTGTTGCTGCTGCAGAAAAGGTTACGCCTGAGATGATCAATTTTATGGCAACCCATGGTCGTGGATTGATTTGTACTCCTATTTCAGAAGAGAGATCCAAAGCCCTTGCCCTTGAAAAAATGGTATCTGACAATACTGACCCGATGGAAACCGCATTTACTGTTTCTGTAGACCTCAAAGGAGAGGGGGTTACTACAGGAATTTCAGCAAAAGATAGAGCTAGAACAATTGCTGCCCTTCTTGATCCAAAAACAAAAGCAAAAGACCTTTCACGACCAGGACATATTTTTCCTCTAATTGCCAAAGAAGGAGGCGTTTTAAGAAGAACAGGGCATACAGAAGCGGCTATTGATTTTGCTCGCCTTGCAGGTCTGAAACCTGCGGGTGTTATTGTAGAAATAATGAATGAAGATGGCAGTATGGCACGCTTGCAAGAATTGCAACAGGTGGCAAAAAAATTAAATCTTAAAATTGTTTCTATTGAAGATCTGGTCTCTTATAGAATGCAAAAAGACAGCTTGATAGTCAAAAAAATAGATACTTCAATTGAAACCTTATATGGAAAATTTCGATTGAGAGCCTATGAACAAACAACCAATAAAATAATCCATTTAGCACTAACCTATGGTGAATGGAACGAAGAAGAAAGTGTTTTAACAAGAATCCATTCTTCTAAAATCAGCAATGATATTTTAGGGATGCTGACCGTGGGTGAACAGCAAGGTCTTGATTCAATTTTTGAAGTCATTAAAAAAGAAGGCAAAGGGGCAATGCTTTTTATCAATAAAGAACAAGTGCCTGAAGATCTTTTGTCCCGCATTCAAACACTAAAAGAGCTGCAAAACAAAGGTGAAGTCATGAAGGCGCCACCGTTGAGCATGGATGATAAAGATTATGGCATCGGTGCGCAAATTCTTCATGATTTAAACATCAAAAAACTGCGTGTCATTAGTAACACCAAACAACCTCAACGTATCGGTATAACAGGATATGGATTAACAATAGAGGGACAAGTTGGCTATTGATCTAACCAGAGCTTGGTTGCTAGTATTACAACCATCACAAATAAAAACAAGCGAATCATTCGGTCGTCTTTTTTGACAGACCAGCGGCTGGTGATCCATGCTGATAGGGCACTACCTAAAGCCATCCACAACCCTAGTTTCCACGATACTGCCTGATTGTAGGTAAAAAGTAAAAGAGCTGCTGTGGTATAAATTGTGACCACTGCCACTTTAACTGAATTGGCTTGAGTTATAGATAAATTATTTATTTGTGTAAGAATCAAAAGAATAACAAAACCGATTCCAGCATTAATAAAGCCCCCATAAATTCCTACAAAAAAAAAGAGTATCATTGATATTATTCTTTTTTTGCCTCCTAGTTGAGGGGATAATTCAAAAGAGTTTTGTTTCTTTTGAAACAGAATTAATAATCCCACACAAACCATAAGAATCGCCAGTATCTTATTAAATAAAGCTGCTTCCATTTCAATCGCAATTTGTGCTCCTAACACAGACCCAAGTGTTGCTGTTAGTCCTAAATAAAAATCAAGTGGTGCTGAACTGACTTTTTTACTTTTAAAACCAAGCGTGCCTGTGATTGACTGGAATAAAATTACAATCCTGTTGGTACCATTAGCAACATGAGGCGGTAAGCCTAAAAAAATCAATATAGGTAGCGTTAACAACGAGCCACCACCTGCGAGAGTATTTATAATTCCGGCAATGAAACCTATACTAAAAAGAAGGAGAATTTCCCAAAGTTCATTCATTGTGCAAAAGATAACTTATTTTACAGAATGCAGGAAACGAAGAAATATTTTCTAATCTAAAAAAGCATAGTATATTTGCGGCTCGCTCAAAGGAGAAATGGCAGAGTGGTCGAATGCGGCAGTCTTGAAAACTGTTGAGGGTCACACCTCCGGGGGTTCGAATCCCTCTTTCTCCGCTTGACTGGATAACCCCCTATTTCATTATTATATAATGTTTTAGGGGTTTTTTAATGTATGGTTTTAGCACAATTTATTCATTTTACTTTCTAATATTTCTTCAGTCTCCCTAATCCAAAGAAAGGGTAAGGGTTTTAGGAATCAGTTTTTCTATTGAAACATGGGGATGGGATTTGATATAAATCACAAAGTTTGTATTTTGGAGGTAACCCTTGCAAACTGGGTTTAAAATAGAGTTGCGGGTGGAGAGAACGCATCCAGAAAAATCGTTACAGTTGTAAAACCTCAAATTTTTCATGTGATGATAAAATTCGGACTTTTATTGTTGTTACCTTTTTTTGTAATCAATTCTTGTGGCTCATTAAAGACCACTATTTCTAAAAAAAAAATTAGTCTGTTTTCAAAGTTTGCCAATACCCTCCTAAGTGGAGGGTTTTTCTTTTTTACCAATGAACACAATTCAAATTTCTTCTAAACTATTGTTATCATTGACCTAACCAAGATTCTCTTGTAGAAGTTTAAGGGGGGGGAGATTTGTGGATAGGTGTTGGGTTATACGTTTTTTTAATCTTTACTATTGATCAAAATATTAATTCATATTTAAAACTATTATGACATTAAATTAACATCAAACTAAATACAACCGATTGATTTATTTCATTCATTAGCGAAAATTTTTTTAAATGGACTCAAAAGTTACAATTGGCTCAGAAGAATGGGTTTCGTTAAGTGAACTCAATATACCTTATATTAAAGCTCGTATAGATAGTGGAGCCAAGACTTCTAGTTTACATGCTCTAAATATTCAAGCCTACCAAAAGGAAGGACAAGCTTGGGTGAGCTTTGATGTTTATCCTATTCAAAATGATGGTAAGTGTAAGGTTAAATGCAACGCATTGGTAACAGACAAGAGAGTAGTTAAAAGTTCGACTGGAAACAGAGAACAGCGATTTGTTATTCAAACATTTATGTCCTTAGGAAATCACACATGGAGTATAGAATTAACACTTACAAATAGGGACTCTATGGGATATCGTATGTTGTTGGGGCGAGAGGCAATGAAAGGAAGATTGATTGTTGATCCCGAAGAAAGTTTCTTATCAGGAAGCATAAGTGATAGCATTATTTCTAATTCTTATAAAAGATTCAGAAAGACTGCGAAAGGACTTAGGATAGGTTTACTGGCTTCCAACCGTGAATTATATAGTAACAGAAGACTAATAGAAGCTGCTGAACAAAGAGGGCATCAAATAGAATTTTATAATATTCGTCAATGTTTTATGAAGCTAGATGCTTCAACTCCACAAATTCATTATCGTGGAGGCGAAATCATTGAATTTCTAGATGCGGTGATACCAAGGATTAGACCATCACAAACATTTTATGCTTGTGCACTTTTACGCCTTTTTGAAAGTATGGGTGTATTTTGTCTCAATACTTCCGATTCTATAATTCAATCGAGAGATAAATTATTTTCACTCCAATTATTACTGAGTAAAGGAGTCAAAATACCAACAACTGGATTTGCTAGTTCACCATTAGATACAAATGATTTAATCGACATGGTTGGCGGATCTCCACTAATTGTAAAGTTATTAGAAGGGACTCAGGGCAAAGGCGTAGTATTAGCCGAAACAAAAAAAGCTGCAGAAAGTGTTATCAATGCTTTTAAAAGCTTAAAAGCCAATATTTTAGTTCAAGAATTTATTAAAGAGGCAGACGGGAAGGACATACGCTGTTTTGTCATTGATGGTAAGGTAGTTGCCTCAATGCAACGTACGGCTCCTCCTGGTGAATTCCGAGCAAACGTCCATTTAGGTGGATCTTCAACTATTGTTAGAACTACAGTTGAAGAACGTAAAATAGCTATCAAAGCGACCAAAGCAATGGGATTAAGTATAGCAGGGGTAGACATCATTCGTTCATCTAGCGGACCTTTAGTTCTTGAAGTGAATTCATCTCCAGGATTAGAAGGCATAGAAACAGCAACCCAGAAAGATATCGCACTAATGATGATAAAATCTATCGAAAAGAAGTGTAATTATAAGGAAAATATAATGCCTCAGGACTAACCAATAAGGTGTTTAGAAATTAATCAAGGTTTGGTGCTTTTAATAAAGTCCGTTAAGCTAAAATTTATGATATTAAAAAGAAAATTAAATATAGAAATGTTTAGCTTGGCTAAGTGCAAGATTGAAAGTTTATCGCTTTCTATTGCCCTACTGTCGATATACTAACCGTTAATTGTAATTCAAAAAAAAAAAAAACAGAGCTACTACCTCTAGAGTTTAAAAGAGCAATGATTATATTGAATTGTTAGTGGCCGTTATCCAAAAAAAGGTAAACTAATGAAAATAAGATGGCCTTTAATTCTATTTCTTATCGGAATTTATGATGTTCTGAATGGGTAAAAGATCGTTAGAAGCAATATGTTATTAAATGGACTAATGCATTAATATTAAAACTAGCCCTCCCAAGTTGAGGGTTTTTCTTTTACACCAATGGATACAACCCAACCGTGTATTAATAAACCAACTATACTGTGCTAGCGAAGTAATTTTTAATATATTGTAGTTGGTTTGAGGCACCGCATGAGTAGGCTTCAACTAAACCAATTAACTATAAAAAAGTTGAGATTTACAAATCAAATAGCTGTCATTTTTGGTGCCGGCAGAGGAATAGGAAAAGCCATAGCAACCCGTTTATCAAGTGAAGGGGCCAAGCTTGTTATCATTGATATTTTAAACGAGGAGATCGAACAGCTCAAGCAACAAATTTTGAAAAGCGGCGGAGCAGTAGAGGCCCATACGTTAGATGTTTCTGATGAAAAAAACTGTAATGAGTGCATTCAAAAAATTTACACCGCGCACAAAAAAATTGATATTCTAATCAATACTGTTGGCATTGTGGGGCCTTCTAATTGTTCCATTGAAAATTATGACCTGGAAGATTTTATTCATGTCATCAACGTCAATCTTGTGGGAGCCTTTATCATCTCTAAAGCAGTAATACCCATAATGAAAGAAAGAAATTATGGTCGGATACTCCACATTGCCTCTATAGCAGGAAAAGAAGGAAACCCTGGTATGGTTGGATATTCTGCCTCTAAAGCAGCCTTAATTGGGATGGTGAAAGGCCTTGGAAAAGAACTAGCCGAAACCAATATCACCGTAAATGGTGTAGCCCCCGGGCTCATTTCTAGTGAGATGAATAGCGAAACCGATCCTAAAATGTTAGCCTATATGGTCAATAAAATTCCTATGAAAAGACCGGGCACTGTAGATGAAGTGGCCGCACTATGTCTGTGGATTGTTTCACAGGAAGCCAGTTTTAACACTGGGGCTATATTTGATATTTCCGGAGGAAGAGCTACTTATTAATATAACAACATGAAAGATAGACAATTTTTAGACCACATTAAAAAGAACTTATATACCGCAGTGGTAGGAGACATTATGGATCAACTCGGATATCAAAATCAATTTTTAAATCCAAAAATAAAACCACTCAGAGAAGACATGACCGTGGTTGGAAGGGCAATGCCCGTGCTTGAAACAGATACGCTAGACAACACTTCAACTTCCTACAATGCAACACTCAAAAAACCATTTGGACTCATGCTCGAAGCTTTAGATCAACTCAAAGAAAATGAAATTTATTTATGCACTGGTGGAACCCCCACCTATGCCCTTTGGGGTGAACTTATGAGTACACGGGCTATACAATGTGGAGCAACTGGAGCCGTCTTGAATGGTTACTCCAGAGATACACTTGGTATATTGGAATTAAATTTTCCAACCTTTTCCTATGGCACCTATGCACAGGATCAAGCCCCTAGAGGAAAAGTAATTGACTACAGGATTCCCATAAAAATAGGCAACGTTGCTATCACCCCAGGGGATATTGTTTTTGGAGATATTGACGGGGTTTGCATTATTCCGCAAGAAATTGAAAAAGAAGTAGTTCAATTAGCTGATGAAAAAGTGAATGGTGAAAATTTAGTACGAAAATCCATTGAAGCTGGAATGAGCTCTGTTGAAGCTTTTAACAAATATGGGATCATGTAACACATTATGAAAATAGCTCTTTCAAATAAAAATTTTCTTGTCACTGGCAGTGCCGGTATTGGCGTGGGTTCAGGAATTTGCAAAGCAATTGATCGTGCCGGAGGTACACTTGTGATTAATGATCTCTCAAAAGAAAATGTAGAAGAAGCAACAAAAAAATATAACAATGCTATAGGAATAGTTGCAGATATTAGTAAAAGCGAAGAAGTTGACAGACTGTTTCATGAAATTAAAACAAAGTTGGGGCCCCTTCATGGAGTGATCAATAATGCCGGAATAGGACATAGAAAACCAGCACATGAGACCACCATAGAAGAATTTGAAGCGCTTTTCAATACTAATTTTAAGGGCGTATGGCTGATTTCCAAAGCATTTGCACTTGATTGTATCGAACATCAAATCAAAGGCAATATTGTTACTGTTTCTTCGGTACATGCGTTCAATTCTACCAATAAATATTCGCTCTATGCGTCCGCCAAAGGCGCCCTCAATAATCTTACTCGAGGGCTTTCCATTGAATTAGGAAAATATGGAATCCGATGTAATGGAATTGCTCCAGGATATGTAGACTCCGCCTATAATGTAAAAGCCGTTAGAGAATGGTCCGATGACCCAGATCAATGGGTGAAAGATCAAATTGAAGACTACCAAAGTATTCCTGAAGTTATTACCTCTTTAGATTGTGGCAATGCAGTGGTATTCTTACTCTCTGAATATAGCAAATCCATAACAGGTCAAATCATAAAAGTAGATAGTGGGTTTACCAATCTACTGTATAGCAATAGTTTTTTACCCTAAATAAAAGCAAATGAAAATTTCTAAAATCAATCTTTATGAGGTAGTTGTGCCAGCCAAAAAGGGAACTATTGAAAGTAGTGAAATTAATAAGCCTCTACACAAATTATCACAGGGGACAGAAATGGGTTGGTCCATCCAATTTGACGAACTCTCAAAAATTTTAATTTCCATTGAACTGGCCAATGGAGTTATTGGTTGGGGAGAATGCTACAGGGGTAATACCATTATGGCAGTAAAGCAAGTGGCTCAAAAGTTTGTTGGGATGTCTATAGAAAAAATTATCCGACAACAACTCCCGATTCCCTACACTCGGATTTATGATGGTTTTGAATGCGCCCTTTGGGATTGCTTTGCCCGTCTAAAAAATGTCCGTGTGGTTGATTTGTTGGGAGGTCCCGTTCGAGAAAAGATAAAGGTGGGAAGCTGGTCCAGCCACAGAACTACGGCCGAAGTGGGTGAAATTGCATCTAATTTTGCTGCCCTGGGCTATGATTGCATTAAGTTTAAAACAGATTTAGAAGATGACGTAGCAGGATGGGCAACCGCAATTAAAAGAGCCGCTCCAGATATGAAAATAATTTTTGATCCAAACGAACGTTGGATATCATCTGCCGAGGTCAAAACTAGAATTGATGCGCTCAAAGAAATAGGCAATACACTTTGTATTGAAGATCCGATTTCTCGATGGAAAATAGAAGAATATGCTCAAATCAGGAGCTACTCTCCCATTCCCATTGTGCTTCATGTTTCACTGCCCTATGTGGACCACGGACAACGAGTTCATGACGCCATAAGAGCCATTCAACACCAAGCCATCGATGGGTTTAATTTCAATTGTGGATTTGCTCATTTTCAAAAGTTAGATCATATTGCTACCGCCGCAGAATTGCCTTGTTGGCATGGTTCTGAGATTGATTTAGGAATTATGGAAGCAATGTATTTACACTCCTGCGCAGCAGCCCATTCTTGTGAGTGGCCCAGTGATATCTTTGGTACGCTAATCCGATCTCACGATTTATTAAAACAATCCCTTCGTATTGAACCACCCTTTGCCTTCCTACCAGAAGGAATAGGCCTTGGTGTTGAACCTGATCTGGAGGCTATCAATGAGTATTTGATTAACAAGATCGAAGTAGCAAATTAATTCCAAAAAAACATCATGAATCCATTTGATCAAGACAATGAAAATGACAAAGCCCAATTGTGGGACATGCTAGTGAAAAGAGATTCGTTGGCTTTTGTAAATCAGGATTGGGATCTCGTTAAAGAGGATTTTGTCACAGCACATTTTATGGGTATTCACGCTCACAATGAAAGTAATCCAGATTTGTGGAAAATTAGTTTTCCTAATCTGGCAAGCTATCGAGAGGAATGGCTCAAGCAGGCCAAAGCCTTTGATAAAGACAGTTGGACAGAAAACCCATATGATATACTGTTAAAAGTTACGTATTTAGATGACATTGAAATTTGCGAAGACAAGGCTATCTTACACAAAAAGTTTTCTGGCTTTGCAGAAAAAACAAATGGAGAAAAAGTATCCTTCAACTGGCAAACTATTTACCGCTGCGTTAAAATCAATGAAAAGTGGAAAATAGCAGGGTTTACAGGGTATCTTCCGTTGAATGTTAAAAAAGGGGATTCCGTTCCAATAGGCGGAAAGTCTGTGCCTAGTGGAGCCAACCAACATATTACTGCCGGACCCTACTCTCCTGTACTTACTGTAAACGGCGCCCAACTTGTAGTCATTTCTGGCCAAGCAGCTATTGAAAAAAGTGGCCAAATTATTGGGAATAATGTGGAAGAACAAACAGAATTAACTCTCCGCAATTGCCAAAAACAACTACTTTCTGCGGGCGCTTCATTTAACGATGTTTTTAAAGTAAACGTATATTTAAAAGATATTCAACATTGGGAACGATTCAATTCAGTCTATGTCAAGTATTTTACAGCACCCAAACCCGTGAGAACTGCCGTTGAAACTGGCTTGATTGAAGGACTTTTGGTTGAGATCGAAATGTGGGCAATAAAAAATTAAATCATGATTTGGGATCAACTCACTACAGAAGAAACAGAAAAAATCAACAAAACAACTCCCGTTATCATTTTGTTGAGTGCAACAGAGCAACACGGTCCTCACCTCCCCCTATCTACAGATAGAAACATAGGGGAACATTTTCTTCAAGAGCTAAATCGAATGATGGAAAAGGAAGTTATTCTCCTTCCCACAATTCCCATTGGGTGCTCAGAACACCATATGGACTTTTGCGGTTCACTCACTTTCAAACACACTACTTTTAAAATCCTAATTGAAGAAATGGTAGAGTCGATGTGTATTCATGGGTTTAAAAATTTTCTATTCCTTAACAGTCACGGTGGTAATCAAGGCATTGGGCAAGTCATTTTAGAAGCACTCGGAAATAAATATCCACAATCCCAATTCAGTTTTATAACGTGGTGGAAAATAGCTGGTGAGGAATTAAAAAAGATCAATACTTCTGGACCAGGAGGAACAGGTCATGCCGGTGAATTTGAAACCAGTTTAATGCTTCATATTGCTCCCGAATTGGTTCGAAAACAACACCTAAAACCTCCGTCTAACCAGTTGTTTGATCCTTTGGTTGGAGACATGATAAACGGCCCGCAAATATCTTATTTCCAAACTATTAAAGAAATTTCAGCCAACGGAGTGGTTGGAAACCCCAGTATTGCCTCAAAGGAAAAAGGAAAAAAGATTTCTCAAATCATCACCTCAAAATTGGTTGATTTCATAAAATCTCAACTGATTTGACAAATTTTGATTTTTTTATTGATGGTCCTATCATATTCATTTATTTCTGCATCATCTTTTATATCGGCATTTGGTTACGGAAATATGTTTCCAACGTAGATCATTTTTTGGTAGCCAATAGAGGCGTTGATGTTTATCTTGGGATTGCTAGTTTGGCTGCCACGGAGTTTGGAATAGCCACTTGTATGGCTAATGCAGAGTTAGGGTTTAAATATGGTTTAAAAGGAATCATCCCCGGCATTGCCCTAGGCGGGTCTATGTTCGTGGTGGGGCTAACCGGATTTTGCATCGAACCACTTCGAAATATGGCGGTGATTACTGTTCCTGAGCTTTTTGAAAGAAAATTTGGAAAAAAAATTAGATGGGCAAGTGGACTAGTTATCCTCATTGGAGGGTTGCTCAACATGGGGTTATTTCTCCGTCAAGCAGGTAGTTTTTTGAGTATAACCATGGGCATTGGAGAAGGCTATTTGGAACTTCTGATGACAGCCATCTTACTTTTTGTTGGATGCTATACCGTTATTGGTGGAATGGTTTCGGTTTTAGTTACTGATTATATTCAATTCATTTTGATGTGTTTAGGGTTTGTCTCAATTACAGCCATCCTTATTTACCAATTGGGTTGGCACTCTATTTTAGACCAAAGCACGACATATCTTGGCCCAGACAGCTTGAGTCTTTCCCTCAATTCGGCCTATAGCTTGGATCGATTGATATTGGATATTTTAGTGGCTTTTGCCTCTGTATTGACTTGGCAAACCATGATCTCAAGAGTGCTTTCTGCCAAAGATAGCGATACTGCCAAAAAAATATATAGAGTAACCTCACCCTACATGCTCATGCGTTTTGTTATCCCTGTTTTTCTAGGCATTAGTGCATTGTATTTTTTTGGACCGCTCAGCTTTGGAAATGGAAAAGAAATTTTGGCAATGCCCAATATGATTGCTCAACTCATTCCGGTCGGACTGATTGGCATAGTAGTTGCCGCAATGTTGGCGGCAGATATGTCTACTAATTCTTCATACTTAATTGCTTGGTCATCTGTCATTTATAATGATCTTTTAGCGCCCATACATAATAACAAATGGTCTTCCAAAAAGGGCTTGTTTTATAATCGAATGATTATTTGTGGCATTGGATTATTTCTATTGCTCTACGGGTTGTGGTATCCCTTAAGTGATGATTTGTGGGTTTATATGCAGGTGACTGGCACCATCTATTTGTCCAGCATGAGTGTGCTGTTGATTGCCTGTTGTTATTTTAAAAAGGCCAGTGCTTTAGGAGCCGCAATATCAATTATCATTGGAGCTCTAATTCCGGTATCCTATTTATTTCTTCAGGACTTATCATTTTCATCCACCGTTGTCAAAAATATTGGCCCTTATCGGTTTGGTGTGCTTAGTTTCCTTTTAAGTGCCCTGGGTATGTTTGTCGGTTCATTGATCACCAAAATTAAAACAAAATGAAATATCCCTTTTGGACCCTTTTTTTTATTCTCTGTTATGGTTGGTATGTTTTTGTGACAATTATGGTTGCCATAAGAGGTTTTAAAAACATAAAAAGCTTAATCCAATCCATTGATAAAAAATAGTTTAGGTACTCTGAGTTTTTATACATTTAAGTTGAGCAAGAGTATTTTTTAAAAAACCTTGATGGAGACTTTTCAATTAAGTTAATAATAAAGTGTTTTTTTGTCCCAGTGAGTTAATGGGTAGTGATGACCACAGGTTCGACTCTTCTTTTCAAATCCCTATCACGTAAAAAATTAATAGGCAAGGGATTTTTTTATTAGTTATCATAGCTCCTTTAGGGTAGTTTTCTAAAATTGTTTTTTACTGAATCTATGCAATCTTTTAAATGCACACTAGAGTTTTGGAAGTCTTGAAAAGAAAGGACATCCACAAAGGGAGAAGCAGCTTCTATAACTTCTATTGCGATCGGCGAGTTTGCCTCATACCGATCTCAAAGGATTAATTGATTAGGGTTGTATTTCCTAATTGCATCGTGAATGGTTTTATAATACTGTTTTGCCATTTTATAAAGTTTATCACGACCTTCTTTCGTTTCTGTTTTTTTTGGATCGAACACAGGTCCTTGCCATTCATTGTGTGTTCGATTGCGAATCCAAGGGAACAGTTGCTATAGAAATAACCAATAAGGTTTGGGTCATCTTTGAGTTCAGCACAATAGGTGCGTACAACATAATCAACCCTTGCAATTCATTCTTCACTAAAAAAATCATAACGCACCGCATTTTTCCATTTGGATAAGAACAAAATATTGAAAGAACACTTGTTAAGAAAAATCTATACGCGCCGTTTTTATGTATGGTTTCAAGTTATAGTGCGACAATGAAATTATAGCACACTGCTATATAAATTTACCCCTTGCTAGGTTTAATTTTGGTCTTTTGGGATTCCTTTATTATTTTCAAGTAAATCTCTAATTTCTGTTAAAAGAACTATTTGTTTTGGCGTCTCAATTGATTTCTCAGTGATGTCTTCTGATTTTTTTTTGAGTGAGTTAAAAAATTTAACCACAATAAAAATGGTAAAACCAACAATGGTAAAATCAATTAAAGTATTGATAAAAAAGCCATAATCAATGGATACCTCGCTTAAACTATTTGTGGCTTTTCTTAATACAATTTTTTTTTGTTGGAAATTTACCCCCTCAGAAAGTAAAGAGAGAGGCGGCAATAAGATATTTTTAACCAGAGCATCAACTACGGCATTAAAAGATGCGCCAATAACAATTCCTACAGCCATTTCAATCATGTTTCCTCTAACAGCAAATTCTTTGAATTCTCTAATAATTTTCATACTACGATATTTTTTCAAATATAAAGAACCCCCTGGCGTGAACCAGAGGGCTTTGCACTTTTTGAGGGTTATTTTTTATTGCCCAGGCACTGCAAAAGAAATTGCATTGAAAATTGGAGAATATTTCCAACCATCTGGATTATGAGAACTCATTTTAGACTTTTTAGCCATGTCTGGAGGAAGCGAAAATTCAGCTCTATATTTCATTAAATTTTCAAGACTGTCAAACATATCCCAAGTTGATACGCTAGAAGTGTTCATTCCTGTAGGAGCAATTTTTCTTCCAACACCCCAATTGACCATTCCCATTTTAGACATGTTTTTTGTGAAATAGTTTTTCCAAAGCATTTTATTTTCAGCAATAAAAGCAGCTAAATTTTTAGGGCTCGCAAAATTAAATTGTATATGCGTGCCAAGACCTTTGACCACACTAACTTCATCTTGGAAAATATGTCGTGAATCAGATACCCAAGTGAATTTTGAGCTCAATGCGTCAACAATAGCTTGTTCTTCTTTTGATAATATTGAACTAGCATTGTTCCACCATTCGTTTTTGTTACTAAGAATAGCAGCAACATCTGTATTCGATTGAACAAACAAATAATTTTTTCGTTCTTCATCGTCTATATTATCCATCGTCACTCTTCGCAAAAAAGCCCAAAAGACAATATCACCTTTGTCAACAGCATTTTGAGCCACTTTTTGCATGTACATTTTTTGTACTGTTTCAAATGCCTCTAAATCTCCTTCAATTCTAACAAAATGCATTGAATAAGTTTGATAAGCTTGTGCAGATAAAGTAAGACTTAAAAGCAACAGCATTATTGAAAATAGTTTTTTCATTATAAATTGGTTTATGATTAATTATTCAAATAAAAGAAAATTGTTTTATGTATGCAATCTATCCAAAGTTTAGTTAAAATACGCTCCATGTATTAATGTTGAAACATCGAAAAAATAATTGTGAAATTTAATGGTGTTCAAACCTATTTTAAGTACAAATTAAATTCCATTTTGAGCTAAAGAAGCTCTTACTTTTTCAAGCTTAGCAGCCGTCTCCATTTGGTTTACTTTTTTATTAAAGGGTTCTGCACTAACAGCTCCATTGTAAGCTTTAGATTGAATAAATTCAACAAATGATTTTAAGTCGATCACCTTACTAGCCCCCGGCAGTTCTCGTTCAAAGTCAAGTTGAGTTGAAGGTGATCGGCTAGCAACAGCGTCATTAATTTGCACTGAAACAATGTCTTTGGCTTCTAAAAAATTCATGTCCTCAAACTGATCTTCTGCACAATAAGTATGAAAGCTATCAAGTAAATACCCTACGTTGTTCGTTTCTATAGCACTTATTAATTCTCTAAGTTCAGAAATCGTATGAATGAAAGCGTATTTGTCTCTTGCCATAAGTGTCTTGGGTCCAACATATTCTAGCCCTAACCGCAACCCTTCTTGACTTAAAACATCTGCAATTTGTTGCAACCGGATTCTATGCTGTTCAAAATTTTGAGTATACGTTAATTGCTTATGGGTGGGCATGATCCAAGTGACAAAACTAGGAATAGTCAAAGCGGCAATTGCTTTTACGTTATTTTTGAGATATTGAAATCCTTTTTGAAAAACTTCATCAGAAGTTCGAAATTCAATTGGGAGGCCACCAGAGTCAAAAACAATATGATGACGCTTCATCTTGGCTAGATAATTTTGTTGATCAATTGAATTCATTTGTAAAAGCGCTCCCATGGGTGGGCTAATTGCTGAAAATTTATAAGCAATGGCAAAATCAAGAAGTTCTTGTGGCGAGCATTTCAGTCCTATACTACCTGGGTTAAGTGACGCTTTTAAAGAAGTTTTTGAATCGAAAAAGGAACTAGTGTTAAGAATAAAAGGAGAAAGCCCGGCTAGTGAGGTAGATTGAATAAAATGTCTTCGTGTTTGCATAAGAGGAATTTAGAATTAATATAAATATAATTTCATAACCTATTTTAAAGGGTTAGTAAAAGAATTTTTGTAAACCCACACAAAATAAATTGAAATAAAAAATGAGTAAAATCATCAAAAAAAGATAAATATTGCTCAAAAATGAGTAAAAATGATCAAAAATTGAGTTTTTATGAAAACTGTTTTTTTTAGTAATACTAATTGATTTTTATAAATTCTTTCTATCTTAAAAATAGGAATATGAGAAATTTTATTTTTAGTATCATCCCAATAGTTTTATTCTTAGGTGTTGCAAGTGCTCAAGAAGCACCAATTTCAGCATCAAAGAAAGTGCGCGTCCATAAAGTGATAATTGATTCTATTGAACGTAACTATTATCTTCACATTCCAAAAAACAGAAAAGCAAATGCACCATTGGTTTTTGTTTTTCATGGCTATTCTGGCAGTGCGCTTGACATTAATTGTGACAATAAGTTCAATCAAATAGCCAATCAAAACGGGTTTGTTGTTTGCTATCCTCAGGGCCTCAAGGATGAAAAGGGCAAGGCTTTTTGGCAAGTGGGCTACAATTTTCACAAAAACCTTAAAGTGAATGATGTAAAGTTTGTGAAGATACTGACCCATTCTCTTCAAAATAAATACAACCTCAGTAAAAACAATGTGTTTATAACTGGATTCTCAAATGGTGGCGATTTTTGCAATTTATTAAGTTGTCAAACAGAAGGAGTTTTTAAAGCTGCAGCTCCTATCATAAGTTGTTTTATGAAGGAATTTTATGATCAGTGTGAGCAAGCAAAAGCTATCCCAACATTTATGCTCAATGGCACTCATGACCAAATTACGAATTGGGATGGCGATATGACAAATCAACAAGGTTATGGACCTTACATACCCACAGTTGATATGATTGATTTCAGAACTCGACAGATAAATTATGATACGAGGCAACAAGATACACTATTCAGCAACTCAGCTATAGATAAGACCTTAATTGCCATTGATCGATACAAGAATTCTAAAACAAATAATCAAGTGTGGATGTATAAGATAATAAATGGTGGACATGGTCACCCAACTTATCTAGATTTAGAGAAAGAAATTTGGACATTTTTCAGTTTGTATTTGGATGATTAAAAAATGACTGGCTTGGTATTTGAACCAAATAAGTGCTAGAAGCAATTTTGCATACCACCCATTAGTCATGTTATTTTTGAAAGGCTTAACCAAAACCTACCTTTATGGATCAAATGACGTCTATGCATGAAAGTACTTCCAAAAAAAATCAAGATGAATTATATTTAGAATTAGTTGATTTCAAACAATAGTCATTTTTTGTAAAATTCAAACCTCTATTTGGAGGATTTTTTAATCTAATCTATATGATTGATCATTTACAATTAATTCAAAACTTCTAATTCTAATTTTTTGATCGTTAATGTCAAGTAATATTCATTTTCTAGAAGAGTTTTTGGCACAATAGAATTTTGATTATTAAAAACCTTAAAAGAGGAAGGAATACCGTCTAAAAGACTAAAAACAACTTTATTTTGTCCTGAGGAAATCGTTATTGGATCTCCGTCTAAAAGTAGACTAGGGCTGTTTCCTAATCCAAAATTGAATTCGTTGCCATTCTGTTCAAAATTAAGGTATACTGTGGTTGAGCTTGACACATCAACATAGCCAACCAATTCGTCCTCGGTTGCAACTTGATAGACGTCAAAAGAAGTTGTATCTGAAGCACTTGCCGTAGCAATTTTCCAATTTGTTGTTGACAAGGCTGGGTATCTTTTTATTTTAAGGTCAAATTCATTTTTCCCTTCGAATGTGAAATTACGAGTAAAACATTCCTCATTTTGAAAACCAGGCCCTTTTAGAAGAAGGTCATCATCAGACCATAGCTCGAAGTAATTGTCTCGGGTAACCTTCACATTTATTGGATTTTTCAATGCTACACAATATTCAATTGAACCTTGAATCATTTTATCCTCAAATCCACTAAATTTAGCCGAAGCAACTTTGGCATTCATGTTTTCTTCAACTTCTTCTTCTTTCAGAATGACAGAAGTCTGATTTGGTAGCACCAGCCAGTCAGAATCGTTTGTTTTAGTATAGCTCCCCCAGTTTGATTCTCTGTAAACGATATTCAAATAATCATCATTATCTATGGTGTTTTTATAAGAAATGACTTCATTATAATAAGTTGTATCTATTTGAGATAAAACTAGATTTACTGATTTTGGTCCATAAGAATCATAGGAAATTGAAGGTTTTAGGTCTTGCTCTACTTTTTCAGGGCTACCCCCTGGAAAATGAAGTTGGATAGAGTCTATGTTGTCGTCTAACAAGAAGACACTAAATTTAACCTCTAAATTAAGCTGGCCGTTGTCTCTATTGTCTCTTACAAAAAAAATAGAATCTGAAACCACTCTACCTTTTAAATCTCTAAACTTTTCAATTGAAATGTATTCGCCTGATAAACCACTGTCGCACGAATGGATGTGGAAAAAAGAAATGATAAGAAAGAAAAAATATAGTCTATTCACATTTCAAAAGTATAATAATTCGAAGATACACGGTCAAATTATGTCTTTTTTAAACGTGCATTCTAAATAACTCTGGTTTTATTAAAACAATATTTTTATATTTGTCAAATCATAAATTAATTCATACATGAAAAAACTATTATTTATTACATTTTTAACTTTTTCCTTTTTTTCTTATTCACAGATAACTGCTTATCATTTAGTTTATGTAAAAGTTGAAGATCAAGCAAAATTTGAAGCTGTAGAAAAAAACTATATGTCTCAGATGGCCAAGACAGCGGTAAAAGAAGGAAAGTTTAACTATTGGGCCTTAGAAAAATTCATTCACCCAACTGTTCCTATTGGAGGAAAATTGAACTCTCTACTGGAAGGAAATTGGTATCAATTTGTGATTGTATATAGTGATCTAAAATCTTATATTAATTCAGGTGCGTGGTGGGCAAATGCTGGTAAAAAACTTGGTGTACCTCAAGAGTTGCTCTCTTATGAAGTAGAGCAAGGTGGAATGTATATTTGGGAAATTCAAGATTCTGCATTTGGACAAAAAACTGCAAAATACAGTTTATATAACTTTGGTTTTGCTGAAGAACCTCAACTTTTTTTAGACAGTCAAAAAGCCTTCAAAAAGAATTTTGAAGCTCAAATGAAACAAAATCAGGCCGGAAGAGCAGGATGGGTTTCTGGGCATCGAATTTCTCCCAAAAATTGGGGAGAGCATAACGTCATGACATGGGATGGATTTCTCACTCTAGAAGACGCAATGAATCACCTCACCTATAAAGAATCTCAAAAAAGCTATGATGAACAAGGAATCTCTGGCGGATTTGATACTAAATTTGTTTGCGAAAAAATAGCCGAATCTATTAACTAAAGATTTTAATTAGATTATTATTTTAAAACCCTCCAATGTGAGGGTTTTTTATCTCTTTACAAAAAGGCATTATTAAATATTTTTTAAATAAACTGATTGTGGATAATTAATAACGTTAGAAGACTATTAAATAATAACCTGTAAAACCAATTCTATATGAAAAAGTGGCTTTTAATTTTTGCTGTTCAATTCTTCTAGCTTAATTGTAGTGGCGAAGACGATGGATATTATAATGATTATGAAGACTACTACGTTGATTCTGGCAACACTCAAACTGACTCAGACACGACTGTAGAAACGGAAGATTCTTCTGAAACCACTGAGGAATCTACTCACGATACAACTGCTGAAACCGAAGATACTGCCAATGAAAGTGAAGAAGAACAAGATAGTCAAGTTGATAATTTTGACAGTGGTAATACAGTGGCTATCGAAGAAGGACAAATTACACTTCATAGCGTTTCAGAAAATACAATTACAAAACTTGTAGATTATGACGTTGAGGATGCCTTAAAAAGCTATCAAGCAGACACAGAAAAACATCAGGAGATATGGAATCAAATCTTAAAAGTTTCACCCAAAAGTTATTTAGATAAGATAAATCAATTTGCCATTTTTGCTGGAGAACACAAATAATCAAATGACCTGTTTGGAACTGCGGCCTTTGTTTCACCAACAAAAGATGATCTTTCAAAATGGCTCTTTGGAGTTGCTATTGATATTTCTTATCAGACAGCTTTTACTGATTTTGAAAGTGGGCTCAACGGAACTATTGTTCATGAGTTAGGTCATATAGTTACACTGGACGAATCTCAAATTGATCCTTTTGTCACTCAAGAAGATTGTGAGACCTATCATCTTCAAGAAGGATGCTCCAAGGAAAATTCTTTTTTATATCCATTTTATAATGACTATTGGACTACCATTCCAGAAGAAAACTCCTCAGATGAAAATTTCGATGCAAATCCAGATGATTTTGTAACTGATTATGCTGCAAAAAATATTGCAGAGGATCTCACTGAAACGATGCGGGTATATGTTCTCTCCAATAAACCTTCGAGTGTTGTTCTAGTCAAAGATCAAAAAGTCTCTTCCTTTTATGAGTATGAAACGCTTAACGGGCTGAGAGATTATATTAGAGAAAACATTGAAAGTGAAAACTTATTAACCGAAAAAAATAATAAACTAGCCCATTTTAAGGGCTGCGCTACTTCATTAATGATGAAAAAAAGACATTTAAAAAAGTATTTACCATAAAATGAAAGCACCCTTATTTCTTATCCTATTAACCCTTATTGGCTGTGTTTCTATGCAAAATAGAAAAACCGATGAATCCATATTAAAAATTGAGCGTGCAAATTGCTTTGGAAAGTGTCCTACCTATCGATTTGAAGTTTTTAGTAACCAAACTCTACTCTATGAAGGCATGAAAAATGTTACTCGCATTGGAAAAGACACACTTCAGATTAATAGCAACAGGTTTAGAGAACTGAAAAAACAAATCGAAGGGCTTCCATTCTCAGCTTATGAAGATCAGTAAGGAAGGACTATCAGAGATATCAGCTATATGATGGTGACTTTAAACAATAAGAGGGCCAAAATGACATTGAGTCAAGGTCCAGAAGAACTGATGCAATTGGTTAGAATGGTAGAAGAAGAATTTCAATTGCTTTAAGTTTAAAAGCATTTAATCAAAGAGCTAAAGCTCTTTGTAGATACCTATTTTGCATTGTATTTTTTGGATCTAGTTTATGCTTTAATTTTAAAAAATCGTCAAATTTAGGATACCGATCGACCAATTCAACAGCAGGTAGAGTGAAAATTTTACCCCAGTGTGGACGCGCATCAAAAGGTTTTAGAACAGACTCAAGTTCAGGCAATAATGACATCACTCCTGGTGTATTTGGTTTCCATGTGAAGTGTATTGCAACGCTCTCTCTTTTGAAAGCTGTGCTCATCCAAAAATCATCTGCAGCGATACAACGTATTTCAGTGACAAACAGCAAGGGCTCAATTTTTGAATGAAGAGCCTCAACCGCCATAATAGCATCATAAGCTTTTTCCCTAGGGATAAAAAATTCTGACTGCAATTCTTCTCCATTGCTCGGTGTGAAGTCCATTTTAAAATGGGGTAGGCGCTCATGCCATGGTCCCGCCACTCCCATTTGCGGAGTACAGTTTATGGGTGAGTTCACCTTAATAGGATGCAAATCAGTAGTAGCTGGTGTAGCACCAAACCAGTCTGTTGGTGATTCTTGGGTTTGATCTTGTCTTGACTTGACCCACACCTGATTGATGTTTTTATCTAACCAATGGGTGAATAAACTTACACTATACCCTGAGCCCATGAGGGCACCAAAATTTTCTTTTAAGGCTTCCATGGGTAGATTTTCATATACTTTTTGTGAAACAGAAAAGGTAGGTTGAATGGCTAGTTTTATTTTGGTAAAAATTCCAAGAGCACCCATACTTACTCCAGCCGCAAAAAACAAATCAGCATTAGCATTAGCATCAACCCAAAGCACTTCTCCATTTGGGGTCAATAATTCAAACCCTAACATGGCAGTTGCTAAATTCCCATTTTTAATTCCAGAACCGTGGGTAGCAGTTGCACAAGAACCGCCCACAGAGATATGGGGTAATGAAGCTAAATTGTGCAAGGCCCATCCTTTAGTATGAAGATATTTTCCTAAATCACCATATTTGATACCAGACTCAACAAGAACATAACTTTCTTTTTCATTAAGTTCGAGCACCGCATTCAAGTTCTTTGTGCTTAATTGTGTTCCTGCTGTATCAGCAATATCATTGAAGCAATGTTGAGTACCTAATGCTTTTGCCTTAGAAAGTCCTTTAAAAGCATCTTTTAAGGCATCAATGGATTTAGGAAATTTGGTCTCGGCTGCTTTGTAGGTATAATTTCCTGCCCAATTTTTTAAGCCCAATCCGTTTTTGGAAGTGGCCTGACATGAAATCATGTTTGGAACAATTGCCGCCCCTAAAGCTGATGTTGCCATGGTTGATAAAAATGTCGTTCTCTTCATAATTAATGCTTTCTCAAATTACGCTGGTTTTCTATTCATTTTGATACTGTACTGTCATAAACTATTCTAAATCTAAAAAAGAAAGTGCTCATCCATATAATTCTACTTCTCTTTAAAGTTTACAACTTTATAAACCTTTCCATTGCTTTTTGTGAAAAGATATAGATCACCAGCGAGGTCTTGTCCAAATCTTAAATCAACTCTTTCGTTGGGTCTAATCTCTTGTAATGTAGTTTGCTGCCCGTCAACAGTCAAATCCACTTTATGGATCGAAGCTGAACTCCCCTGAACAAGTTCGGCTTCATTGGCCACAAAAAGTGTTCCCCTTGCAATATCTCCAAAGAGATATTTACCTTTTAATCTTTTTATTTTATCTCCTAAGTAAAAATGACCTCCGCAAACTGCGTTTCCTTCATCATGATCGAACTGAATGACCGGTTCAAAATAATTGTCTTCAGTTTTATCCCCATAGGGATAAACCAATTCAGGATTAGCATCGACATCAAAAATAAAATTACCCTCGCGATAGGGCCATCCATAATCTGCTCCTTTCAGAACTAAATTTACTTCTTCCACACTATGTTGTCCAATATTTGAGACTAGCATTTTATTTCCGTTTGCATTCCATGCCAAACGATGTGGGTTTCTAAAACCATTTGACCAAACCTCACCTACACTTCCGTCTACCTCTACAAAAGGGTTGTCTTGTGGGATACCATATTGTTCATTTCTACTATTTCTTCCCCTAGGATCTATTCGAATGATACTTCCCCAAATTGTACTTTCATCTTTACATAATTCAGGATATCCTGCAAGCGCTGCAGCACCGTCTCCTATGCCCAAATAAAGTAAACCATAATCAACACTTTTTGGCTTTGAGGTTGGATTAAAAGTTAAGTCCTGAAACCCATGACTAGATCCAATCATGTCTACGCGCAATAATTCTCTTCTTGTCCCAGAGAATTTGGATTCTGTTGGTACTTTTGTTTCCCATTCAGAGACAACCCATTGTAACCTAGATGTAACCCCTTCAGGAAGGTGAAAATCGGCTTTTTTAGTATTGGAAGCTTCCGTATGAGTTGTATACATGAGGCCATTTGTTTCAAATTCTGGATGAAATGCAAAACTTCCAAAGCCAGTGCCATAGCCAGGACGATCTATAAATTCACTTATGGATTCTTTGAGACTGAGATATGGGTTTGTTGCTCCTTCACTAATTTCGAATAAAACACCCCTAAGATCGCCAACAAAAAGTCGTTCTTTTTGTTTTATTGAGATCGCTCGAAAAGTGTTAATTCTTGTATCTGGAGCTATGGAAGCGCTTGGTGGCAGTGTCACAAACTCTTCAACAAAAAGCATATGAGTTGACTTAGGTATTTTTTCTGAAATTGGGTTTATCAAACCCCCTTTTCTTTTGTTTTTATTCTTTTTCTCCCCTTCAGCATGTTTATGAATAAATGCCAAAAGGTTTTCAAGTTGATTGTCATCTAAATGAGAAAATGCTGGCATATAGACGTTAAACCTTTCAAATTGTTCAACAGCTCTTTTGTCTCCTTCAGCTATCATTTTTTGAGGATTTAGAATAAAACTTTTTAACCATTTTTTATCGATCTTAGCGGTTATACCACTCAGGTTTGGCCCCATTTCTGTATAAAAAAAATTATGACAACTCGCGCAGTTATCATTAAAAAGAGTCATCCCTTCTTGTACTGGCAATTCTCCTTTTCTATATTTTTTTTCACTTAATAGGTGGTCTTTTTTTGCTTTAGTATCGCAAGATGCTAACCCTACCAAAACAATATAAAAAACAACTAGTTGAATTGGTTTTTTTGAAAATTGATAAAGGTTAAGTTTTAAGTAATCCACAAGTATTACTATGTTTGTTTTAAAGGTAGCTATTCTTCAATAATTTTTTACATTTAAGAGCAATTAACAACAAAACGATACATCAAATTGATACTATACAATACAAAGGAAGGAATTATTATAGCAAATAACGGGGTTTATTATGATTATAAAGGAGCAGTTTTTGGAGATTTATTACTGGAAGAAAACGTATACCAAAAACTACGTCAAGAGATTCCTCATTTAAAAGAAAATAGTAGCTTTAAAGTGGACAATAATCCCGCACTACTTGCTCCTATTGGGTCACAAGAAGTTTGGGCGGCAGGTGTCACCTATTTCAAAAGCAGAACTGCTCGTATGGAAGAATCAGCAACAAGTGGTGGTAGTGATTTTTATGATCGGGTATATGATGCTCCCCGTCCCGAATTATTTTTTAAGTCAAATGCCTACCGAGTTAGAGGTCATGAGCAAAAGGTCAGAGTTAGAAAAGACAGTAAGTGGAATGTCCCAGAACCTGAATTCACTTTAGTCATACATCCTAATAAAACAATAATAGGATATACCATTGGAAACGACATGAGTTCCCGATCAATTGAAGGAGAAAATCCACTTTATCTTCCGCAAGCAAAAAGCTATAACGGATCTACAGCTTTAGGACCAGGTATTTATTTAACCGATCAACCCCTCCCAGAAAAGACTAAGATTTCTATTGACATTGAACGAAAAGGCAAATCCATATTTAGTGGTGAGACAACGAGAGCTAATCTTAAACGCTCCTTTGAAGAATTGATAGACTATTTGTTTATGGAGATCGACTTTGCTCAAGGCTGTTTTTTAATGACTGGAACTGGGATTGTCCCACCAACAGGTTTTAGTCTTCAAGCTGATGATAAAATTGCCATACAAGTTGACTCCATTGGAACACTAATTAATACCGTAGACTTATGAATTCAAAACTCACAACATCACAATACTGTTGGATTTGTGTTGTTTTCTTTGTGGGATATTTTCATATCAATGCTCAACTTGGAGTAGAAGTTGTTTCTGAAAAAATGGTGTATAATACACCCCCATTTGCTGCTTGTCATGCCTCTAACATTGTGGAGATAAGCCCAAATAATTTTCTAGTCGCCGCCTTTGGAGGGAGTCGAGAAGGTAATAAAGATGTGACCATATGGCTTAGCAAAGGCAATCAATCAAAATGGAACTCCCCTACTCTAATAGCCAATGGAATTTCTTCTGATGGGCGACGTTATCCAAACTGGAACCCAGTCTTGTTTAAAGAAAAAAACGGAGAGCTCTTTTTGTTCTATAAAATTGGTCCCTCACCTAGAGAATGGTGGGGTGCTTTTAAAACTTCTTCTGATCTAGGAAATCATTGGAGCGAAGAAAAGAAATTGCCCAACGGTATTTTAGGACCTATCAAAAACAAACCTATCCAACTAGATGATGGTACTATTTTAGCCCCATCGAGCACTGAAACAAGAACCACAAAAGGGTTGTCATGGAAAGTACACATTGAAAAAAGCATTGATGGAGGTGAAAATTGGGAAAAAATAGAAATTGATCCAAATACATCTTTTAATCTTATTCAACCGAGTATTCTAGTCCATACTCAAGATAAACTTCAAATTCTATGTCGAAGTCGAGATAATACTCTTTTACAAGCTTTCTCTGAAGATGGAGGTGATAGCTGGAGCAAGATCTCAAAAACTACTTTGCCAAACCCTAATTCAGGAACTGATGCGTTGACGCTTTCCAATGGGTGGCATGTGCTCGTTTATAATCCTACTGTTCAAGGTCGAAATGACAGAGCAAAGTTAAATGTGGCAATGTCAAAAGACGGCTTAAAATGGAAAGATGCACTAGTGTTAGAAAATAAAAATAAAGGCGAGTTTAGTTATCCTGCCCTTATTGAATCTTCCGATGGAAACTTACATCTCACCTACACCTTCAACAGAAGAAATATAAAACATGTTGTTATGAAAGTCAAAATATAGTGCCATCAAAAGCGATATTTTCCGGTATCATGGCGCCTATGGTCACACCAGTAGATGAAAAGTTTTCTATAGATCATCGGGCCCTAGAGAGATTAATAAATCATATGATTGAAGGAGGTATACATGGAATTTTTATTCTTGGTACAACTGGAGAAGCATCTTCCCTCTCTTATGCACAAAGAAAAGAGCTCATTAAAAGTTCGGGCCACTTCATTAATAATCGTGTTCCTTTTTGGGTAGGCATCACAGACACTTCCTTTCAAGAATCGGTTGAGTTGGCCAATTTCGCATCGCAATATGGGGCAGCAGCTGTGGTGGCAGCTCCTCCCTTTTATATTCCAATAGCACAAAGTGAGCTAATATATTATTATCAGTACTTAGCAAATGCTTGTAAACTACCCCTCTATCTGTATAATTTCCCTAGTCTAACTAAAATAAAAATTTCTCCAGAAACTGTTAAACAACTTTCAGCCCATCCCAATATATGGGGTATAAAGGATAGTTCAAATAATATAGAATATTTAAAAAAACTTCTTGCCCTTGATTTAAAGAGACCTTTCAATTGGCTGCTTGGTCCAGAAGCTATTTTGTGTGATTCACTTGCTATGGGCGCACACGGAGGAGTGAATGGTGGAGCCAATTTATTTCCAAAGCTTTATGTCAAGGCCTATGACATTTTTCGTAACGGAACGAGCCAACAAAAGGCTACTTTTCAAAAGCTCATCAACCTAGTGGGTTCTACAGTCTTTAAAGAATCATATCCAAATGCTTTCTTTTTAAAGGGACTCAAAGCAGCCCTGGCCGCAGAGAATATCTGTGAAAATTTTATGATGCTTCCCCTGCAGCCCTATGACAGCAAAACAGAATCTGAAATTATTGAATCTGTTAAAGCAATTAAAGATCAATTGGCACTTGAACTATGAGCATAATTGACACTATAGTTTTTGGGCTCTATCTTGTACTCCTCCTTTTTCTAGGAGGTTCATTTTTTAGTAAAAATAGAACTGCAACAAATTTTATATTGGGAAGCGGTGCCATTCCCTCTTGGGTAGTAAGCCTTTCAATTTTTGCCACCTTTGTGAGCAGTATTAGTTATTTAGCTCTTCCAGGAAGTGCCTATCAAAGCAATTGGAATCCATTAGTTTTTAGTCTTTCAATACCTTTTACTGCTTTTATTGCCGTTCGGTATTTTATTCCGGTATATCGAAAAGTAAATAGTCCTTCAGCCTATACTTTTATAGAATTACAATTAGGCAAGGGAGCTAAATTCTATGTTTCTATTTGCTACCTTGTTACACAATTAATTCGTATAGGAACTATTTTATATTTACTCGCAATAGCTATAAATGCTATTGTTGGATGGGATATTTTTTGGGTGATTGTATTAACTGGAGTTTTTGTTTCGATTTATTCCATACTCGGAGGAATAGATGCGGTCTTGTGGACCGATGCTATTCAAGCCATTGTTTTAATTGTAGGAGCTCTTTTTTGCTTGATTTTTATTGTCATTAAAATGCCCGAAGGTTTTTCTCAAGTTTTTTCAATTGCTCAAGAAAATAACAAATTTAGTTTGGGTAGTTTTTCTCTAGATTTTAGTGAACCTACTGTTTGGGTAGTTTTAATTTATGGGCTTTTTGTAAATCTTCAAAATTTCGGCATAGATCAAAATTATATTCAACGGTATATGGTATTGCCCTCTCAAGAACAAGCTCAAAAAAGCGCCTTTATTGGTGGGCTTATTTATCTTCCCGTTTCCGCTCTTTTTTTACTTTTAGGAACTGCATTGTTTTCATACTACCATGTTGCACCTAATCCTCCTGTTCATTTGTCGGAAACAACTGACAAAATCTTTCCCTATTTTATTGCAACAACAATTCCTTATGGTTTCTCAGGACTTTTAATAGCCAGTATTTTTGCAGCAGGAATGAGTACTATATCTACTAGTTACAACAGTATGTCGACGGTATTATTAACTGATTTTTTTTCAAAAACTAACAAGAAAACAATTAACGAAGTAGCTGTTCTATATGTTTCAACTGCATTAGCAGGAGTTATTAGTATTATCATTGCAATAGGAATGATTGATGTGAAAGGAGTTCTTGATGTTTGGTGGAAGTATGCTTCTATAGGCAGCGGTGGTATGCTTGGACTCTTTTTAGTGGGTATTATTTCTCCCCTAAAAAATAATTTTATAATTGCTTTACTGGCTCTATTTGGAATACTTTCAATCTTATGGGTGAACGTTTCTAATCAGAATTTATTTCATCCCTATTTGTCAATCGTTTTAGGAACAACAGTCCTGTTTAGTCTCGGTTTATTTGCAAGTAAAATGTTGGCTGGAAAGTAAAAATCTATTTTCTTAATATGATGAATTGGTTTATGGTCTTTTGCAATATACTACTTTGAAATTAATAATTAATATAGTAGGTAAATTATTTTTAATTACCGTTCATTATTTTCTCTCTAAAGGAAAGATAGCGTTGTGTTTCTTCCTTCAAAATAGCTTTCGAGGTTTTGTTTTTATTTTTTTCAAGCCATTCTATTGATATAGGAAGTTGCTCAAATTCAAGATGCTTTGTCGACCAAATAATCATTTGATAAACAATAGGATACAAATCAATTCCTTTATCAGTCAAAAAATATTTTTTAATCTTTTTATCATTTTGATCAATTTGAAATTTGATGATACCATAACTCATTAGTTTCTTTAGACGGTCTCTAAGGATGTTGGTTGCAATCTTTTCGGGTGCATTTAGAAATTGAGTAAAAGTGGTTCTACGAAGAAAAAGATCGCGGATAATCAGCAAAGACCAACGATCACCAAATAAATCTAGTGTTGTGCTGATAGGGCAACCAGATCTATTGTTTGTTATTTTCATAAGGGTAATTATTTATGGTTTAGCTTATTTTGCTCTACACAAATATAAGGAGTTAACCCTTAATTACACTGTTCATATTGAAAAAACACCAATTTATCGTCAAGATGAATCTCTACTTTGGGACCTTAGACCTAGTTTTCACCTTTTATTAAAATCTTAAACAGTTTTCTGGACAATGGTATTATTGAAAAAACTGCAATCAAAAATATAACAAAAGCATATTGCAACTTTAAAAAATGAGCTACATAACCTATTAGTGGAGGACCAATCAGCATACCAACCGTGGCATAGGTAGCCACTAGCGATATAGCAACTCCAGGAGCATATTTTTTAGATTTACTGGTCATGGTGAATGTCATTGGGAAAATAGCAGCCACTCCAAATCCAGTAATTGAAAACCCAATCAAAGCAGGAATTAAGTAAGGAAAAAGAATTACTAATCCAATTCCTACAAAAGCCACACTTGAGGAAATAACATAATAAATAGATTCTCCTAACTGCTCGATAAATCGGTCAGACATAAAACGGGATATTGTCATCGAAATCATAAAAACTAAATAGCTTAAAGTAAATAGTTCTTCTTTGACAACTTCTCTAAAATAAACACCACTCCAATCATACATACCCCCTTCACAAATGGCAGCAAAAAAAACTAATAGACCTAAAGTCAATATATACTTATCTGGTTTGCCAAAAATGATCTTATTCCCCTCTGTTTGACGATCGTTTTTCAACAAATAGGGAAAGCAAAAAAAACAAAATACAAGAGTAAATAAACTTACGGATATGAAATGCGGAATTAAACTCATTTCAAAACGTACCATTAATGTTGAATAAAGTATACCAAAAAGTCCACCTAAACTCCACAACCCGTGCATAAGGCCGTTGATTTTTTTGGGAGATGTCTTTTGAAAAATAATGGATTGGGTGTTCATGGCAATGTTTATGATTCTCATACTAAATGAAAATAAAAAAACAGCAAATGTAAGTTGCGTGACTGTTGTAGAAATTGCAATAGAAAAAAGCCCGAGACAATAAAATACAAAACCAGCCAGCAACGGATATCTACTATCAAATCTGGCTACCAACCAACCAGAAAAAGGCAATCCAACCAAAGAACTAATGGGCAAAACGAAAAGTAAACTTCCTAGTTCTGCTTCATTAAATGAAAAGTTTTCTTTTAGTGTAGGAATTCTTGAGGCCCATGTTGAAAAACAAGCTCCCGATAAAAAAAAAGAAAGACCCAGTGAAAATTTTATTTTATTGATAGCTATACTCTTTGTAAAATAGTTGCAAATATCTAATCAATTTTTAAAAAATTGTCATTAACCCTATTAGAGTTTTATAAAAAAAATTAATTTTAGAAAAACAGATAGAACCCTGAACGATGAAAACAAACAAAAACAAAACAAAAACTAGACGAAATTTTATTAAAACAGCTGCTGCAGCAAGCAGTATTTTTATTGTACCTAGACATGTATTAGGAGGGCAAGGTTTTATTGCCCCTAGTGATCAGTTGAATCTAGCCGCTATAGGTTCTGGAGGAAAAGGCGCAAGTGATATAAATAATGCTTCTGTGAGAGGAAGAGAACGCGTGGTTGCATTGTGTGATGTGGATTTTTCAGGGAGTGCCTCTAAAACAGTAAAAAAGTTTCCTAAAGCAAAACAATATGCAGATTATCGTATCATGCTTGATAAGGAGAAAGATATAGATGCTGTAACAATTTCTACCCCAGATCACGTGCATGGTCCAGCAGCCGTTTTTGCAATGGAAAGAGGCAAGCACGTATATGTCCAAAAACCAATGACACACAATATTCGAGAAGCTCGTATGCTGACTGAAATGGCTAGAGATAAAAAAATTGTTAGTCAAATGGGAAATCAAGGGGGCTCCAACCCTCTACTCAATATGGTTCAAAATTGGATCGACTCAGACGAATTAGGAGCTATTTCAGAAGTAAAAATATGGACCAACAGACCCGTATGGCCTCAAGGAGTTGCCATGCCAAAACCCAACCCCAGTCTGAAACCCGATGCCCTTGATTGGAATCTGTGGCTTGGTCCAGCGCCAAAAAAACCTTTCACACCCAAAATGCACCCATTCAATTGGAGAGGGTGGTGGGATTATGGCACAGGAGCACTTGGCGATGTGGGTTGTCATTTAATAGATATTCCATTTCGTACCTTAGGTCTGAAATATCCTACAGATGCAGAATGTAGCGTGGGAAGTGTTTTTAGTGAAATGTGGACGCCCGATTATCATCCAGAAGGGTGCCCCTCCGCTTCATTAATCACTATCAATTTTGAAGCTACTAAAAAAAGTAAATCACCCATCCAAATGACATGGAGTGATGGTGGAATTAGACCCCCACACCCAGCCATTGTCCCAGCAGACAGTGATATTGGGGGCCCTGACAGTGCCAACGGAGTTTTGATAATAGGTGAAAAAGGAATTATTTCCACAAACATCAATGACAATGAACCGCTCACACCTAAACTTTATCGCAACGATGGTACTACAGATTTTGGCCCCGAGGTAGAAAAAATGGCCGAACCTGAATATGGACATCAAAGAAAGTGGGTAGACGCTTGTAAAGCCGGCTTTGGAAGTAAAGAGCATAAAGCACTCACCTCATCATTTGACTATGCAGGGCCCATGACAGAAACTGTTTTGATGGGGAACTTAGCCATCAGAAGCTTCATGCTTCGTCGTTCTTCTGGCAATGGAAAAATGGAATATTATGGGCGTAAAAAATTACTTTGGGATGGAGATAATATGAAGATCACAAACCTAAAAGAGGCCAATCAGTTTGTAACAAGGGTTTATAGAAAAGGATGGGAAGTCTAACGTCTTTTCATTTCCTCCTTTTCCCTTTTTTATAGTTCTTTATTTTTTCAGGGTGTATTCAGTTTTAAAGCACTACTTTTGCGCCTTACGTTAATATATGACTACATTCCAATCTTTGGGATTGCAACCTGAATTACTTGAAACAATTGATTCTTTGGGTTTCAAAAATCCAACCCCAGTGCAAGAAAAGGTAATACCTTTGCTTCTAAAAAAAGAAACTGACCTTGTTGCTTTAGCACAAACCGGTACAGGAAAAACTGCAGCTTTTGGTTTTCCCTTGTTGCAAAAACTCGACCTTCAAAAAAGAGAAACGCAGAGTCTTATTATAGCTCCAACAAGAGAACTTTGCCTTCAAATCACAAGTGAAATGGAACGCTACAGCACAAGCTTGAGAGGCATTGGTGTTGTTGCTATTTATGGAGGAGCCAATATTAATGAACAAGCCAACAAAATTAAACGAGGTGCACACATTGTAGTTGCCACACCCGGGCGACTAAAAGACATGATTCGAAGAAAAATGGTTTCTATTCAACAAATCTCACATTGTGTGCTAGATGAAGCTGATGAAATGCTAAATATGGGTTTTTATGAAGATATTAAAGATATTTTAACCCATACCCCTAAAGACAAAAAAACATGGTTATTTTCAGCAACCATGCCAAATGAAGTGCATAGGATTGCTCAAAAATTCATGGAATCTCCCATTGAAATTGAAGTGGGGGGTCGCAACACTGGCACTAAAATGGTGGAACACCATTATTATTTGATTAATGCCCGTGAACGCTATCAAACACTTCAAATCTTGCTCAATCTTTATCCTAACATTTTTGGATGTATTTTTTGTAGAACCAAAATCGAAACACAAAAAGTGGCAGAACGTCTTCAGGAAGACGGCTACAAAGCAGCTGCTCTACACGGGGATTTGAGTCAAAATCAAAGAGACGCCGTAATGCAATCTTTTCGAAAAAACAAAATACAGTTATTAGTGGCTACAGACGTGGCAGCTAGGGGGATTGATGTGGAAGACATCTCACATGTGATCAACTATCAACTTCCAGACGAAATTGAAGTGTACACCCATCGAAGTGGAAGAACAGGTAGGGCAGGTAAAAAAGGGGTTTCAATTATTTTGTTGCCAAAGTCTCACCTTCGAAAAGTCAAACTTATAGAGAATAAAATGCAAGTTAAAATCAAACAAATGGAGATCCCCAATAAGCAATCTCTTGTGAAATTACAACTTGATCATTGGGTTAGGTCACTCAAACAAACTCCTCTAAATTCTGACTTGCATGAACACTTTGAAAATCTAAAAAATTCGTTTGAAGAATATTCTAAGGAAGACCTTCTAGCTCTTATGCTTTCCAAAGATCTCAAGCCAATTAAATTTGAACAACTAAAAACTCATGAAGATCACTCTTCAAGTTCAGGAACTAAACGAAATAAGAAAAAACAAAGCGATCGTTTTTTTATAAATATTGGAGCTCGTGATGAGTATGAATGGACCAGTTTAAAGGATTTTTTAAAGGCTACTCTAAAAGTGGGTCGGGATGATATTTTCCAAGTTGAAGTCATGAAAAACTTTTCTTTTTTCTCTATGAATCATGGATATAAAGATTTGGTTTTAAATACTTTTAGTAATTTTCATATTGATGACAGAAGGGTTTCTGTGGAATTGACAAAAAAAGAAAAACAGTATTCTTCATCCTCAAAAAAGAAAAAAAAGCGTTTTAATTTTAAAAAATAAAATCCTTTCGAGTGGTTTTTTTGGAGCCTTACTATTCCGTCAGATTTAAGTATATTTGAGACACAAGCTAAAAATCTGGGGAACCCATTAAATGAAATTTAATCTCGCTAATAAAGAAGCTGTTATCACCGGTGCAGCGAGCGGTATAGGAAAAGCAATAGCTACCACATTTGCTCAACAGGGTGCTACTGTCCATTTAGTTGACCTTGACAAACAAAAACTCAAAATTCTTTCAAAAACAATTCAAGACAACGGAGGAAAAGCAATTTCACATCTTTGTGACGTTCAAGAAGAGAATAGTGTTCAAAAAATGTTTAAATCCATTCGTGCCATGGATATTTTAATAAATAATGCTGGCATAGCCCATGTGGGAAATCTTGAAAATACAAATGTGATTGATCTTGATAGGCTCTATGGCGTTAATATCAAGGGAGTCTTTAATTGCGCAAAAGCTGTCCTTCCTATTTTTAAAAAACAAAAAAAAGGGTGCATTTTAAATATGGCTTCAATTGCTGGGTCAATTGCTGTTTCAGATCGTTTTGCTTATTCAATGACCAAAGGGGCTGTTTTAGCCATGACCTACTCTATTGCAAAAGACTATTTAGAGTTTGGCATTCGATGCAATTCAATCTCACCTGCACGCATACATACCCCTTTTGTAGATGGGTTCATTGCCAAAAACTATCCCGGAAATGAAAATGAAATATTTGATAAATTATCTAAAACACAGCCCATCGGAAGAATGGGAACACCACAAGAAGTGGCGGATTTGGCACTTTATCTTTGTTCAGATGAAGCCAATTTCATCACTGGCACTGATGTTCCTATTGACGGTGGATTTATAAAATTAAATGGTTAAATGAAATTAATACGATTTGGTAATCCTGGAGAAGAAAAACCAGGAATTATAGTAGATGACAAACAGTTTGATGTATCAGCATTTGGATCTGATTATACCCGTTCTTTTTTGGAGAATAATGGATTGAAAATATTGAATGATTGGTTTGTCCAAAACCAGTCTGATTGTCCTATCGTTGATCCATCCACTCGATTGGGTCCACCTCTCAAAGATCCATCAAAAATTATTTGTGTTGGCCTGAACTACAGGAAACATGCAATTGAAAGCGGTATGCAAGTCCCAGAAGAACCGGTTTTATTTTTTAAAGCTACCTCTGCTCTTTGTGGTCCAAATGACAATGTGATGCTTCCAAAAAATGGTGATAAAACCGACTGGGAAGTTGAGCTAGCTGTAGTGATAGAAAAAAAAGCTTCTTATGTTTCTGTTCAAAATGCCATGAATTATATTGGAGGGTATGCCTTACACAATGATATTAGTGAAAGAGGTTTTCAACTAGAGCGTTCTGGTCAATGGGTCAAAGGTAAAAGTTGTGATACTTTTGCTCCCCTGGGTCCTTTTATGGCTACCAAAGACGAAATAGTAGACCCACATAACCTAAACCTTTGGCTTAAAGTTAATGGTGAACTCCTCCAAAATAGTAACACCTCTGATTTTGTTTTTAATATTCCAACTGTAGTAAGTTATATAAGCCAATTCATGACTTTGCTGCCTGGAGATATTATCTCTACAGGAACTCCTTCAGGAGTAGGATTAGGATTCGATCCTCCACACTATTTAAAACCTGGAGATGAAATGGAGCTTGGCATTGAAAATTTAGGCACTTCAAAACAAAAAGTTATTGCTTTTTCAAAATGAAAATCATAGACAGCCATCAACATTTTTGGCATTACAATCCCAAAAAACATACGTGGATTGATGAGTCGATGAGCATTTTGCAACAAGATTTTGAGCCCAAAGACCTTTTTCCTGTTTATAAAAAAAATAAAATAGATGGTTGTATTGCTGTGCAAGCAGACACCACAATTGAAGAGACTTCATTCTTATTGTCTATCGCTGAAGAGCATGATTTTGTTTGGGGCGTTGTGGGTTGGGTGGATTTTTGTGATTCAAATATTGAAAAAACACTTGAGCAATTTTCTGATAAAAACAGCCTAAAAGGCTATCGTCATATTGTGCAAGATGAACCAAATGGTTTTCTCGACCGAAGTGATTTTAGAGCTGGAATTAAAAAATTGGCGTCTTACCACTACAGTTATGATGTATTGATTTATCCCCATCAGCTTGAAGAAGCTATACGTTTTGTTAAAGCATTCCCAAACCAGCATTTTATTTTAGATCATCTTGCTAAACCTTACATTAAAAACAAAAAAATTGATCTTTGGCAAGAACACATAACTCAACTAGCTGCTTTTGATAATCTAAGTTGTAAAGTTTCTGGAATGGTCACAGAAGCAAATTGGGATAATTGGAAATTTACAGATTTGGTTCCCTATTTAGATGTAATTACTAACACCTTTGGGACTAACAGACTTCTATTTGGTTCAGACTGGCCAGTTTGTTTATTAGGTGGTAGTTATGAAGAAATTCTCCAAATTGTTGCAACCTATTTCGAGCCCTTTAGTCAAGATGAAAAAGAAGCTGTTTTTTATAAGAATGCACAAGCGATATATCAAATTGATGAACAATGAATTTAGAACTCCAAAATAAAGTAATATTAGTTAGTGGAGGCTCAAAAGGCATTGGTCGTGCCATAAGTGAATGCCTTGCACAAGAGGGAGCCATTCCATTTGTAGTTAGTCGAAACCTTGCCAGTTTAAATGAAATGCAACAATCATTCAATAAAAAAAACTGGCCACTGGGCATCTTTCAAGCAGAATTGACTCAACCTGACGCCTGCACAGCAGCAGTTGAAGAAGTTATCAAACAGTTTGGACGCTTAGAAGGCTTGGTCAATAATGCGGGAGTTAATGATACGGTAGGTTTAGAAAAGGGGAACTATGAAGCCTTTGTAGCATCTCTTCATCGTAATGTTGTACACTATTATTTACTTGCACAACAAGCCCTACCCTACCTGAAAAAGTCAAAAGGAGCAATTGTAAATATTGGTTCCAAAGTGGCAACAACAGGACAAGGAAACACCTCTGGTTATGCGGCAGCCAACGGAGGTAGAAATGCACTTACTCGCGAATGGGCTTTAGAATTATTGCCCTACCGCATTCGAGTCAATGCAGTTATTGTGGCAGAGTCCTTCACACCACTTTATGAAAAATGGATCAATACCCTTACCAATCCCGAAGAGACTTTAAAACAAATTACAGAAAAAATACCCTTAGAAAATAGAATGACTGACCCCATGGAAATAGCAAACATGGTCGCTTTTCTCCTATCCAACCGGTCAAGTCATACTACGGGTCAATTGCTTTATGTTGATGGAGGCTATACCCATTTAGATCGAGCACTGTAAAATCTAAAAATCAACATGCAAACAAGACAAAACAAAGTACCAACATTAACAAAACAGATGCTTCTCCCCTTTCTACTGGTGAGTGCGCTTTTTGCCCTATGGGGTTTTGCTAATGCAGTAACAGACCCTATGGTTCAGGCTTTTAAAAAAGTTTTAGAGCTAAGCAACAGTCAGGCAGCGTGGGTTCAAATGGCTTTCTATGGTGGTTATTTTTGTATGGCGCTTCCCGCAGCTATTTTCGTAAGAAAATACACCTACAAACACGGAATTATTGTTGGATTAGCGCTTTATGGAATTGGAGCTCTGTTGTTCTATCCTGCTGCCATGACTGAGCAATTTTGGTTTTTTTGCTTGGGGCTTTATGTACTAACCTTTGGCCTCGCCTTTCTTGAAACCACGGCAAACCCCTATATTATTGCTATGGGTGATCCTGCAACAGGAACAAGACGTTTAAATTTTGCCCAAGCGTTCAATCCCGTTGGTTCCCTACTTGGGCTTTTGGTTGCTCAACAATTTGTCTTAAAAAAATTACAATCAGACGACATTGCTGCCTTTGACACTCTAGATGAAATACAGAAAATAGCGATTCGTTCAGCAGATCTTCTTGTCATACGAGATCCTTACGTTGTTTTGGGGCTTGTAGTTTTAGTCTATTTAGTAATCATTGGACTATTAAAAATGCCAATGAGCAAGAATAAGGAGACTCTCCCCCCATTAGGAGTTACACTAGTCAATTTGCTACGCAAAAAGTTTTATCGAATGGGGGTATTGGCGCAAGTCTTTTATGTCGGAGCTCAAATCATGTGTTGGACATATATATATCAATATGCTGAAGCAAAAGGGATTGGTGCGGATCAAGCAGCCAATTATCAGTTTATCGCTTTCATTCTTTTTTTAATAGGCCGCGCAATAGGCACCTATTTATTAAAAGATTTTAGAGCGAGTAATATGCTAAGAGCATTTGCCATATTTGGCATTCTCAGCTGTTTGGGTACCATTTTTTTTACAAGTTCAGCAGGACTTTATGCTCTTGTTATTACCTCTTTTTTTATGTCCATTATGTTTCCAACAATCTATGGCGAGACTCTTAAAGATTTAAGCTCAGACGACACTATGGTAGGTGCTGCAGGGTTAGTCATGGCTATCGTTGGAGGGGCTTTAATGCCAAAGCTTCAAGGTGATTTGATAGACATTGGGGGCAATGGTGTTACAGACATTTTCTGGCTAGGAATTCCGGAAGTAAATTGGTCCTTTATTTTACCTTTACTCTGTTTTGTTTACATCTGGTTTTATGCCCAACAATTAATTAAACAATGAAAGAGTTTTATTTGGCTTTAGACTTGAAAAATGAGCCCGAAAAAATAGATGCTTATAAAAAGTATCATCAAAAGGTATGGCCAGAAATTTTAAGGAGTATAGGAGTCTGCGGCATTACTAGTATGAAAATTTACTCTGTGGAAAATAGATTATTTATGATCATTGAAGCAGAAGATGATTTTAGTTTTGAAAACAAAGAAACATTAGATCAAAACAATGCTAAGGTACAAGAATGGGAATCGTTGATGTGGGAATTTCAACAGGCCTTGCCCAATAGCAAAGCTGGAGAAAAATGGCGTATAATGGAAGAAATTTTTAATTATCAAAAAAAGGAATAAGAAAAGGGCAAAGTAGAACTTTGCCCTTTTTCATTTGTTAATTTCTATATTATAGTTTGCGCATCCAAATATTGCGATAACTCACATAATTACTATGATCTTGAAGCAATAAATTACGCCCTGTAGCAGATGTGTTGCCATATCCTGGCATTTCATCCCGACCTCTTTTAGGGGAGCCAATATATTCAGTTGTTCCCATAATTTCGACATTGTTTTGCACCACAATTCCATTGTGAAATACAGTAAAACTACCAGATTCTGTCATCTCACCACTAGCATCGAACTTCGGTTCTATAAAAACAATGTCATACACTTGCCATTCTCCTGTTGGGCGCATTGCATTCACCAAGGGAACATGTTGTTTATATATAGAGGAGGCTTGTCCGTTTGAATAAGTTCTATTGTTGTAGCTGTCTAAAACTTGAACCTCGTAGCGGCGCTGAAACATAATTCCACTATTGCCCCTACCTTGCCCCTCACCAACAATTTTTATAGGTGATTTCCATTCAATATGCAATTGAATGGATCCATGCTCTTCTTTGGTGATTATATCTCCAGTTCCAGGTTTTATGGTCATACTACCGTCTGGATTGATCTTCCATTTGACAGACCCACCCCCTCTTTCAGATTTCCATTTTGATAAATCAGTGCCATCAAATAAAACGATCGCATCACTAGGAGGTCCAAAATTATAACCAGGACTAACCACCCGTGGTTCTGGATCCCAAACTTCAGTTTCTTCAGGTTTTGGTCTTTTTTGTGTTGTTCCTATTTGGAAAGCCAAACAAAAAATTATAACTAAATTAAATGCTTTCATAACTAAAGAGTAGGAAGTTTGTAGCCATTGTGGTACTCATTCATCAAATACTTATCATTAATTTTTTGATCGGTAAATTGATGTTTCGCAGCATCCCAAAATATTTTCTCTTTTGTTTTATACGAAATATTCCCCATCTGAGCTACCGTAGCTACATGAGCTCCGTCTTGAATACTACAGTTGACTGCTTTGGGTTTGTTGTCTCGAATGGCCTGAACAAAGTTTTTAGTATGTATATCCAAACCATTGTCAAGTGGTGTTTCAAGAGGTTTAGCCACTTTTTTACTACTTCTTTTTTCTTCAATTACTTCCCAACCTCCACGATTTAAAACAAGTGTGGCATTATTTCCTATGTAAGCAATTCCATGGTCACGACCATAAGATCCATTATCAATTCCCATAGCAGAATCCCATACTAAATTAAAATCATCAAATTCATATAGAGTTGTCAATGTGTCTGGAGTTTCCTGACTTAAGTTAGGATAGGCAAATTTTCCGCCCACTCCAACAATTGTTTTGGGAACAGAGGCTTTCATTCCAAGTAAACCATAATCAAGAAGATGAACTCCCCAATCTGTCATTAAACCACCTGCATAGTCCCAAAACCATCTGAAATTAAAATGAAATCGACTTGCATTAAATGGCTTAGAAGGGGCAGGGCCTAACCAACCCTTATAGTCAACTCCAGCAGGAGGGGCACTGTTGGGAACAATAGCCGCAGGACGCATCCACCCTTGATAGCACCAAACCTTCACCGTTCTGATGGGGCCTAGAACACCCGTATCTATAAAATTTAATGCATTTCTAAAGTGCTGTTGACTGCGCTGCCACTGGCCTACTTGCACAACGTTGTTGTATTTTTCTTGTGCAGCAACCATTGCATCGCATTCTCCAATGGAATTTCCAATAGGCTTTTCAACATAAATATGTTTACCAGCTTCTGAGGCATGGATCATCATTAGCGCGTGCCAATGATCTGGAGATCCAATTACGACGGCATCGATATCTTTTTGATCTAATAAATCTCGATAGTCACTGTAAGTGCGAACTTTCTTTCCTTTTGCACCTAACTCTTTTTTGCGCTTTTCAATCACATTTTGATCTACATCACAAATAGCTACTAATTCTACTCCATCAATTTTTAATAGTGATTTGGTGTCTGACCACCCCATCCCATTAATACCAATCGCTCCAATTCTTAGCCGCTCATTTGATCCTAACACTGTTGGGGAGGCAAAAGAAAATTGAGTTGCTAGTGAAGCGCCACCTAGGGCTAATGAGGATGATTTTATAAAATCCTTTCGTTTCATTATTTGTTTGTTTTATATTTTAAAATTAAACATTTATTGACGTTTAATTAATAAAATTCTTATTTAATTGAAAGTTAAAAACAAATATTTTTAATTTTAGAAACGTTTAATTTTCGATGCAAACTATAATTACGTATTTTGAAACAATTCCACCTCTCCACAGAAGTCTGATATTGGTTGGAGGTCTTTCTTTGTTTTGGTTGCTTGAAAATAATTTTCCGTTACAACAGTTTCGTTATAAAAAGTGGAAACATGCCCTACCCAATCTTTTTTTTACTGCAACAACTGTAGTCATTAACTTTTTATTAGCCTTTCTTTTACTCCATACGGCCGATTGGGTAGTAAATGAAAAATTTGGTCTTCTCAACTTGATAGAAGGCATACCGTTTTGGCTACATGTCATTTTGGGTCTCTTATTGTTAGATTTAGTCGGGGCTTTTCTTCCCCATTGGTTAGAACATCAGGTCAAACCCCTTTGGATGATTCATTTGGTACATCATAGTGATCATAAAGTGGACACTACCACTGCCAATAGACACCACCCTTTAGAAAGTTTTGTGCGATTTGTTTTTACGCTTATTGGTGTTTTTGTGATAGGATCAAGTATCGGGATTGTTATGCTTTATCAATCTCTTTCATTAATTGCTACTCAATTCAACCATGCGAATTTAAAATTGCCAAAAAAAGTAGATCTATTCTTGAGTTATTTTATTGTCTCGCCAGATATGCACAAAGTACATCATCATTATGTTTTGCCTTACACTGATTCAAATTATGGGAATATTTTTTCTTTTTGGGATCGACTCTTCGGAACTTATAAGCGCTTAGACCGTGAAAAGGTGGTCTATGGTGTAGATGTTTTTTATGATGAAAAAACGAACAGTAAAATTTCTTCTTTATTAATACAGCCCTTTCAGAAATATAAGAAACCTACCGCAGAAAAGTAGCCTGTTTTAATGCTTAAAAATTTCAATTAGATTACTGAATGGGTGGCTTTGCTGCTCTCCTGTTTCCATATTTTTTAAAACAAAAATATTTTGCTCCAATTCATCCGAACCAATCAATACAACTTTTTGTGTTTTCTTCTTATTGGCATAGAGCATTTGTTTTTTAATTTTTGCTGTTGTGGGATAAAGTTCTGCAGGGATACCCTCAGCACGAAGTTTAGAAACCAAATCGAAACATTTTGTAGTTGCCTCCCCTCCAAAGTTGATGAATAAAACAGGGCTAGGCTGATGAATCGTTTTGGGGAATAGGTTTAAAGTTTCTAAAACTAGGAAGATGCGTTCAAATCCAAAAGAAATCCCTATGCCTGGCATGTCTTTTAATCCAAAAGTTTCGGTTAAGTTATCATACCGACCACCCCCTCCAATGGATCCCATTTTTACAGATTTTGGCGGCAATACTTCAACAATCATCCCAGTGTAGTAATGCAGTCCTCTTGCCAATGTTAAATCTAATTCAAGTTCAATAAATAGGTCTTGTGTTTTAATCTCTTTCAATACGAATGTAAGCTCCTCTAGACCAGATGTATCTACTTTTTTGACATTAAAGAGTTGCCTTAATTCGTCCATTTTTTCTTGAAAGCTCTTTTTTGGTTCTAAAAGATCAAACAAGATTTCTATTGCTTTTTTTGAAAATCCTTTTTTAATCAAGTCTTGTTGAACACCTTCTTGTCCAACCTTATCCCATTTATCTAGTGTAACTGTTAGATCATTCAATTTATCCTTAGCATCTATGCATTCAGCAATAGAAGCTAAAATGTTTCTATGATTAATTTTTAGTTTAGTTCCTTTTAGTCCTAAAGCTTTAAATGCAGTGTCATATAGCCTAACCATTTCAACTTCCTGCCAAAGTGATCGTTCGCCAATAATATCTGCATCACATTGATAAAATTCTTGAAATCTACCATGCTGTGGTCGATCAGCACGCCATACAGGCTGGATCTGATAGCGTCTAAAAGGAAAACTAAGCTCGTTATAATGTTGGGCAACATAGCGTGCCAGAGGAACTGTTAAGTCATAGCGTAATGCTTTTTCAGATAAGGATTGACTAAACCGTTTATATTCTCCCGCTTCTAGAGAGGCAAGATCTGCTTTTTTGACCTTTTCACCCGAATTTAAAATTTTGAAAATGAGCCTTTCACCCTCCTCACCATAGTTGCCAGAAAGGGTTTCTAATCGTTCCATTGCAGGAGTTTCAATTGGCTGAAAACCATAGCACTCGAAACTTTTTTGTAAGGTCGTTTTCAGATAGGTTCTCCGTGCAATTTCAGTAGAACTAAAATCTCGAGTTCCCTTTAGGGTTGCTGGTGTTATTGCCATAGTCTAAAATTCATACAAATATCCTTTATTTTATTGAATCTTTCAAAATAGGTTCCCATAGGCAAAATAACTTTCCTTTAGTTATTTCTGCTCCTTTTTTAAAATGATCATAAAGGACTAGGTTTCTTTCTTCATCATATTTCTTTTCGCTGGTATAAAAATTTAGGTCAGGATGCTTTAAGTTGCGAAATATCCATTCCCAATCCGCTTTATTTCTCATGTCAATTGAAGAGCTATTGCATTCAACAACTATTAGTTTTATTGTTTTCTCTTTGGCGTGCAATAAAAAGGCTTTATCCGAGCTTATGAATTCTAAATAAGAGGCTTCATCAAAAAGTTTCTCCCAAACTACATCACTAAATTTATCGAGAAGTAGATCTATTTTTGAATCTTCTTTGTCTTTTAAGGCTGTCCATTCTCTTTTATCAATTCCTAGTGCGGCTAAAAATTGAGCAAATTCAAAATTTAAATTATTTAGTTGGGCCTCAGATAGACGATGGTATTTTGGCATAGAAAAAAACCCGTCGAATGACGGGCTTTTTGATTTATTTAGAAGTCTTTTCAGGCATCACTTCAAAAGGAAACTGAAATTTTACTTCGCGATGAAGTCTGATTGTGGCTTCATATTTACCAGTTCTTTTTATTGTTTTGCCTGGAATACTGACCCGTTGGCGGTCTAACTCTTCGCCTTTTGCTGATATTGCTTTCACTATGTCAATACTGCTAACTGATCCAAAAAGTTTGTCACCAGAACCCACCTTAGCAGCTATCTTAATTTCTAGTGCCTTAATTTTTTCGGCTATTTTTTCAGCTTCTCCAATTATTTTTTTCTCCTTAAAAGCACGTTGTTTTAACGTTTCTTCTAACATCTTTCGCGCAGAGACAGTAGCCATAATTGCCTTTCCTTGAGGAATAAGAAAGTTGCGACCATATCCGTTTTTGACTTTAACGATATCATCTTTAAAGCCTAAGTTTTCAATATTTTCTTTAAGAATAATCTCCATAACTAAAATCGATTATTTTAACATATCGCCTACATAAGGCAATAGAGCCAAATGTCTAGCTCTTTTGACTGCCACAGAAACTTTTCGTTGGTATTTCAAAGAAGTACCTGTGAGCCTTCGAGGTAATATTTTTCCTTGCTCATTAACAAATTTCAAAAGAAAATCTGCATCCTTGTAATCAACATACTTAATGCCGCTCCTTTTGAATCGACAGTATTTTTTTTGAGTGTTTGTATCAATGTTAAGAGGAGTTAAATAACGGATTTCTCCTTCCTTCTTACCACTATTTTGTTCTTCAATTTTTGACATTCTTCTATGCTTTTTGCGTTAATTTTTTTGCTCGTTTTACTGCCCAAGCAATGGCATGTTTGTCAAGCTTAACAGTTAAATAACGCATGATTCTTTCGTCTCGTCGAAATTCAACCTCAAGTTCGGTAATGATTTCAGATGAGGCACTAAATTCAAAAAGATGATAGAAGCCACTTTTTTTGTTTTGAATAGGATAGGCTAATTTTTTTAAGCCCCAGTCTTCCTTGTTGGAAATTTTTCCTTTTCGACTAGTAATAAGTTCTTCAAATTTTTGAACTGCTTCCTCTATCTGTTTTTCTGATAGAACGGGATTTAAAATGAAAACAGTTTCATAAACATTCATAATTATTTTATTTAAGGTCTGCAAAAATAGGAGAAAGCTTGTTGGAAACCAAAAGTTTCTTTTTTTATTTCTAAGTTTTTTCTACATTTGGAATACTAAATTTTATCGTGCCTAATCAATATGAACCTTAAATATATTCTAGTAGTCCACAAGCCTATAGATCGCTTGCACCTTTCACAAAATCTAAAAAAAATTGATGGTCTAATATTAGAAGCGGAATTTTCAAATGCTATTGATGCTTTAAACTACCTAGACTATAATTCTGTAGACATTGTATTTTTAGCGTCAGATTTACCCATTTATAGTGGTTTTGAATTTCTTAAAAAACTAAAAGATCCAAACGATATCATTCTATTAACTGATAATCCAAAAGATGCATTGAAAGCTTTTTCTTTAGGATTGATAGATTGTATTGCACCCCCTTTTGACATGAAACGCCTCAACCTTTCTATTGAAAGAATAAAAGAAAAGAAAGAAATTGATTTTTTAATGTCAAGTGAAAAAAACAGTCATATTCTTATAAAGAGCAATCTAAAAACTGAAAAAATTCTACTGAATAAAATTTTGTGGATAGAAGCAATGGGAGACTATGTTAAGGTCATAACTAAGGATAAAAAATATCTTGTCCTCTCTACAATGAAAGCTTTTTTATCTAAACTACCCGAAAATCAATTTATCAGAATTCATAAATCGTATATTGCAAATCTTAAAAAAGTGATTCATCATACTTCTAATACAGTCAACATCTCAGGTGAGTCTCTTCCTTTAAGCCGCAATCACAAAAAATATTTCCAAACAACTTATAATAGCATCTAAAAAGGATCCACATCAATATTTATTCTTGTGGATTTAAAAGCTGCTATACTTTCAAAACTTTGTTGCACTTTAAGTAAATGTTTTTTTGTTGAATTGACAGAGTGATTGGAATCTATTTTTATGAGTATTTCTTTGAGATAAAGATTCCTTATTCTTGAAATTGGTGGAAAAGTTGGTCCTAAAATTTTTACAGACAGTAGTTTTTTAAGAACATTAGCATACCATTCGGTGGATTGATTTAGAGATTGAAAATTCTTGTTTTTAAGCGTCACTCGAATCAACCTACAAAAAGGCGGATATTCAAATTGTTTTCGTTCTTTTAGCTGTTGTTCAAAAAGATCCTCATAGTTATACTGAACTACTTGCTGAATTACAGGATGATGAGGCTGGAAAGTCTGCACAAGTACTCTCCCTGGTTTTTCAGATCTACCCGCTCTACCCGCCACTTGGACCAACATTTGAAAACAACGTTCATGCGCTCTGAAATTAGGAAAATGGAGCAAGTGATCTGCATTTAACACACCCACCAAATTAACATTTGAAAAATCAAGTCCTTTGACTAACATTTGAGTTCCAACCAAAATTTGAGTTTGTTGCGCTGTAAAAGCTTCTATAATTTTTTCAAAATCATATTTTCCTCGAGTCGAATCCCAATCCATTCGTGCCACTTTGACCTTTGGAAAAAGATTTTCAACTTGAGCTTGAATTTGTTGTGTGCCAACTCCTTTGGTCTCTAAAGTGGGCATTCCACAAGCATGGCATTGTGATGGCATGGGAGTGTGATAACCACAATAGTGACAGTGTAATTGGTTGGTAGTTTTATGATAGGTCAGCGTTACGTCACATTGAGTACAACTTGGTGCATGTCCACAACTCAAACATTCTACTATTGGAGCGAACCCTCTTCTGTTATGGAATAAGATGATTTGTCCCTTAGCTGCTAGCACATTTTGCATGGCCTCTATAAGTTCATTTGTAAACACCCCTTTTACTTGTTTTTTTCTATGGGCCTCTTTTAATGAAATACATTCAATTTTTGGAAATTGCGCTTTTCCATATCGTTGCTTAAGTTGTACCCATCCATATTTACCCATTTGTGCATTGTGGGTTGACTCTACAGTGGGTGTGGCAGAACCTAAAATAACTTTTGCATCAAAAAGTTGTGCCATATATATGGCACTGTCCCTTGCATGATATCTAGGTGCAGGATCAAATTGTTTATAGGAAGCTTCATGTTCTTCATCAACAATAACAAGACCCAACTTAGTAAAGGGTAAAAGCAAGGCTGAGCGAGCACCTACAATTATTTGAGTGTTTGCCTTTTCTAAACATATATTTTGCCATATTTCTGTGCGCTCTTGAATTGAAAATTTAGAATGATAAACACTTACTTTTTCATTGAAACGCAAAAGTAACCGTTGGACAATTTGAGAGGTCAAAGAAATTTCTGGCAATAAATAAAGCACTTGTTTATTTTGAGCTAGTATTTCTTCTATTAATTCCATATAAACTTCTGTTTTTCCCGAGGCAGTCACCCCCTGAAAAAGCACTACATTTTTATGCCTAAAAGCCTTTCTTATTTTTCCTAAACTTTCTTGTTGAGCCTCTGAAAGATCTTTTACGATTTGAGTTTGCTCAGCAGAAAAATGGAGTCTGTCATGTTGTTCCCATTTTTCTTCTATAATTTCTTTTTCAATAAGTGTTCGAAGAACTGTACTTTTTATATTAGCCTGTTTTTTTATTTTGCTAGCAATTACCCACTCTTCTTTGGGTTTTGTTAGTAAAGATAAAATCACATCAGTTTGTTTAGGTGCTTTTTTCAGAACGCTAAACAATTCCTCAAACGCTTTTTCGTCTTGATACTTGTTTGACAAGCGGATGTAGCGACTTTTTTTTGGAATGTATTTTGACACTAACTTCTGATGAATTTCAATATACCCTAAAGCCATTAACTTCAACACCAACGGCATATTATTTTTTCTTTCGGTAATTGAAGCTATTTCACCCACCGACATAGGGCTACTTTCTATGGCCTTGCAAATAGCCTTTTGCTCATTTGTTAATTCATAATCTTTATTGGGTGGAGATTCTGAAATAATAATTTCAGATTCACTTTCTAAAAGCAAGGGTGATGGAAGGGCTGCTTTCAAAATGGATCCCATAGGACAGAGATAATAACTAGCCATCCATTTCCAGAAAAGCAACTGTTTTTCTAATAATAATGGTCGCTCCTCAAAGACAAAAAGAATTTTTTTAGCTTCATAAGTTTGTGGTGCAACATTGTGTTTTTTTACAACTATTGCCGTATACCATTTTCTTTTTCCAAAAGGAACTAATACTCTAAATCCAGAAGTTACCCTATCAAATTCTTCACCCGAAATAGCATAGGTATATGGTTTGGGAAGGGGTAAAGGCAGAAGAACATCAACAAAATTGTGTGCCATTTATACTCAATTCTCTTTTGTTTGCCCCTCACCACTTGAACTACTTTTTAGTCTAGACAACGTCGCATTTAGTTCAAAGCCTAACAATAGTATAGTGGCATTTATCCATATATACAACAAGAAAATAAGCAACGCGCCTATAGAACCATAGAGTTGGTTATAAGTAGAAAAATTATCAATGTAAATTCCAAATCCATAGGTAGTGATCAAAAACAATAATGTGGTCATCAATGCACCAGGAGAAAAAAACCGTGTTTTTCTCCCTTCGATAGTACCAAAATAATACAAAATACTAACCGATATATATGTCAGAAAACTAAAAAAAAGACCTTGGCTAATTCGTATCCAGTTTATTTCATTTGGAATAAGATTATTGAGGTTTTGTAGAATATAAAATTCAAAATAAAAAAAGATGACAAAAGCCATCAGCAATAGGAATGCTAGCAATACACTAACAGCTAAGGCATAAATGTATTGGCGAAATAAGTTACGCTCTAATTTCACATGATAAGAAACTTCAAATCCTACAAAAATCGAGGATACACCATTGGCAGTAAGGATGACAGACAGCAAAAAAACTGAGGAAAGTAAACCGCCACGAGGTTTATTTCTAATGTCATTAAAAATATCACTAAAAAAACCCTGTGTTTCTTTTGGAATAAACAATTCCATATAACTTAAAACAGTTTCATCAAAATTTTGAATAGGAATGATCGAATCAATAAACGGAATTAGATTTAAAACAAAAAGCAAAAAGGGAAAGAGCGCCATAAAAAAACTAAACGAAATGCTTCCTGCTCTTGAACTAAGTGTGCCTTTGACAATACCAATTACATACATTTCCAAAAGATCATAAAAAGAAAATCCGTTAAAACCTGGCGGTTTTATAACTTTGAGGAAATCAATTATTTTTGAAACAATTGGAATTTTGATCATATCACAAAGATAGGGTCTTAGCCTTTTGGTATTTCATAATTATGATAAAAATCAAAGAGCTGCGTACCTTTGTGAAATGGAAACCGTTCTGCTCTGTGTTGGAAAAACAGCTGATAAAAATGATGTGCTACAAATTGAATCGTACAAAAAAAGAATAAATCGATATATAAGCTTTAATATCATTTTTGTTCTCCAGCAAAAAAATAACAAAAAAAACAAAGTGGATTTTATCCAAACGAAAGAAGAAGAGCGTCTGGTGGAAAAACTTCGTCCTACCGACAAGATAATTTTACTTGACGAAAAGGGAATTCAATTTGATTCGGTAGGTTTTGCAAACAAGTTAGAGAAATTAGAACATCAAGGGTTTAAACGTTTGGTATTTATTATTGGTGGACCGTATGGCTTCTCTACTGTATTTAAAAATCAGTTTACAGACCACTTTGCTTTGTCAAAAATGACTTTTTCACACCAAATGATTCGACTTTTTTTTTGTGAGCAACTCTATCGTGCGCACACAATATTAAATAATCATCCTTATCACAACACTTAGAAATGAAATTGGTATTCGCAACACATAACAAAAATAAAATAGATGAAATTAAACCATTATTGCCCAAAAAAATGGAATTGGTTTCTTTAGAAGATCTTGGATGTTTTACAGAAATCCCTGAAACTGGAGATACGCTTGAAGCTAATGCACTTATTAAAGCGTCCTTTGTAAAAGAACATTACGGTTTAGATTGTTTTGCAGATGATAGTGGTTTGGAAGTTGATGCCTTAGGCGGCGCTCCAGGGGTTTACTCGGCTCGCTATGCGGGAGTAGAGAAAAGTGCCGAAAAAAATATCAATAAACTACTTTCAGCAATGAAAAAAAGGGAGCGACGTGAAGCACAATTTAGAACGGTAATTGTCCTCTTAATTCAAAATAAAAAATTCTTTTTTGAAGGAATTGTAAATGGTAAAATTCTCACCCAATCAAAAGGCAATGGGGGCTTTGGTTATGATCCAATTTTTCAACCTGAGGGATACGCAAAATCCTTTGGTGAGCTTCCAGCTACTCTCAAAAATAAAATTAGCCATCGAGCAAGGGCAGTTACAAAGATGTTGGATTACCTTCATGAAAATCAAGCAATGATATAATAAATCGAATAGTTTGATATTTGATTCCTTCATTTTCTATAAATTTATGGCATGAGGGGACTTTTCTTTTTTGTTTTCTTGCTAACTGTTTATCTAGGGTTTGGACAACAAACATTTAAAGCCTTGATAGAAAATGAAAGTACAGGAAGACCGCTTTCAAGTGTTCATGTTTTGAACCTCACCCAAGTGGTTGGAACAATTACTGATGCACAAGGGGTTTTTGAAATAAATGCGGCTCCTAAAGACACCTTATATCTGACTTATTTAGGGTTTAAACCCTTAAAAATAGCTGTCACTAATGATATGGTTAAGTTTGGTAATGCCATTTTCAAAATGACAGAATTAGCCTTTGCTCTTGAGGAAATTATTGTCAAACCCTACCAATTAACCGGCTATCTAGATATTGACGCGAGAAATGTTCCAATTAATGCTGCCCAACGTTATCGTATCCCCGGGCTTCCGAATAGTGGTTATGAAGCCCGAAGCAATAATAAAACCGCAATTAACAAAACATTAGGAGCTTTATTTAATCCCGCTGACTTTCTTCACAATCTATTTGGAAAAAACCCACAACAAATGAAACGATTAAAAAAGATGCGTGAGGACGACGAAATTAAAAATCTTTTAGCCTCTAAATTTGATCGTCAAGTATTGATGCAACTCCTACAACTTGAAAAAGAATCTATTGATGAAATTTTGATCAATTGCAGTTATTCTGATGCTTTCATCACCCAGGCTAACGACCTTCAAATCCTAGAAGCGATAAGCAAATGTTATGAAGAGTACCGCGTCCTTCAATTCTGATCGTTTAAAATCTATACTTCTCAAGCTCACTGCTTCAAAAATAGATAGAAAAAAAGCAGCTGATTTTGTCAACAAAAACCCACAAACTTTATTGACCCTACTCGAGTGGGCCTTGACACCTAAAAAAAGGCGGTTATATCAAACAGCCGCATGGGTTTTGGAGTTTATTTTAATTTATAGAATTGAGTGGCTTCAACCTCATTTTGACTACTTTCTAAAGAAAATCCCAAAAATTAATTCAGAATCTTCAAAGCGACCCCTTTCTAAAATTTTATACCATTATGTAAAGTCCAAAGAACATTTTAATACATTGACAAAGAAGGAAAAATTAAAAATTATTACCCTATGTTTTGAATGGATTTTACTGCCCAGCAAAACAGCCACTATTGCTTTTGCAATCAAAATTTTGATACTCTTTCAAAAAGAATTTCCATGGGTGAAAGAAAATTTATCAGATCTAACCACTAATAAAATACTCAATACTAGGCCCGGTCTAGGAGCGAGCCTTAGGGCCATTTTTAAAAAATGATTTTGGGAGCCTTCAATTTCAACGTATCTTTGCATTTTAATAAAATTTTATGTTGCTCACAGCACTTAATGCCATTTCACCCATCGATGGGCGCTATAGATCGAAGACAAAAGCGTTAGCCTCATTTTTTTCTGAAGAGGCACTTATCCGCTACAGAGTTCGTGTTGAAATCGAATATTTTATTGCCCTTTGTGAAGTTCCATTGCCTCAACTTGATCACTTCAGCAAGAATTTATTTGAAGACTTACGCAATATTTATCAGCATTTTAGTGCCGATGACGCTTTGGAAGTTAAAAATATTGAAGCTACCACAAATCACGATGTAAAAGCCGTTGAGTATTTTATTAAAAATGAATTTGACAAACTTGGCCTTCAGGAATTTAAAGAGTTTATACACTTTGGACTTACCTCACAAGACATTAATAACACAGCTATTCCTTTGAGCATCAAAGAAGCTATTGATAAAATTTACAACCCTGAACTAGACCAGCTGTTAGCTATTTTAACAACAATGGCTATTACTCATCAAGAAGTGAGTCTTTTGGCTCGAACACATGGACAGCCCGCCTCACCAACGCGATTAGGAAAAGAAATAGAAGTCTTTATTGAACGTATTAAGCAACAAATTAATCTTTTAAAACAAATTCCTCACGCTGCAAAATTTGGTGGAGCAACTGGAAATTTTAATGCTCACAATGTGGCCTACCCAACAATAGATTGGAAATCCTTTGGTCAACATTTTGTCCAGCAAACCTTAGGATTGCACCATTCTTTCCCTACAACTCAAATCGAGCACTACGATTCGTTTGCAGCACTATGTGACAATATGAAGCGAATAAACACTATACTGATTGATTTAAATCGAGATTTTTGGCAGTATATCATGATGGATTATTTCAAACAAGAAATCAACCCTAACGAGGTAGGTTCTTCAGCTATGCCCCACAAAGTAAATCCGATTGATTTTGAAAATTCTGAAGGAAATTTAGGATTAGCCAATGCCTTATTTTCATTTCTTTCCGCTAAACTTCCCATATCAAGACTTCAGCGTGATTTGACAGACAGTACTGTCTTAAGAAATATTGGAATGCCAATTGGGCACACGCTAATCGCATTGAAATCTACTCAAAAAGGATTACAAAAACTTGTCTTGTCAAAAGAAAAAATAAATGCTGACCTTGATTCAAATTGGGCAGTGGTCGCAGAAGCAATTCAAACAATACTTAGGAGAGAGGGTTATCCTAATGCTTATGAAACCCTCAAAAGATTGACAAGAACAAATAGTTCAATAACAAAAGAAACTTTAGACGAGTTTATTGAAAGTCTAGAGGTGTCTCCCTCAGTCAAAAATGAGATGAGGGAAATCACGCCTTTTAACTATACTGGAATATAATTTATCTTCTAAAGAGAATTATTTTTTCCAGCTTTTTTTAAGTGTTCGCCCCCTGGTAGGGCCATTTTTTCAGTGAGTTTTGAAATTTGATTTAAATCAATATTTCCTTCTAACAGCATCAAAACACTTTCAATTCCCTTGCCACCAATCACTACTTTTTTGTCTCCTGATTTATCATAGACAAACATTAGTAATTGCTCTACAAAATTTTCTCTGTTGCTTTCTTTAACATAAAAGTGAATATCCGATTCGTTATCGCGAACGGTCATTAACTCTTCTAGATCTTTTTCTTGAACCTGTCCTTCCACCCATTGGAACATTTCATCACTTATGGACACATTAGCTGATATTAATACTTTAAAATTACTGATGCTCTGGACCATTTTTAAATATTCTTCCGCTTCTGGATCAGAGGTGGATACACTCATCTTACCTAACATCTCGAACATTTTGGGGTTAATCGAAATATAAGATACTTCTTCATTGTTGGCATAAGAGTCAAAAATTGATTGTCCTTTGGCTATCAAACTACTGACTGCAAAGAGTACTAAAAACATTTTTTTCATAATCATTTATTTAAAAGTTCATTTGTGGTTTCATCCCAATAGGTTAAATAGTGCATTGAGGATGTTCCTTTTTGTAAATTTTTAGATAGGTATGTAATATTCGTTTTAAAATCATCATATGCTTCTAACATAGCTGATTCGTCTACATTGTCGTTATTATCAATATTGTAGGTAGATTGTGTAATAAAAAGACCTATCAAAAAAAGTAAACTGGCTGCAACGGCAAAATATGTGTTTGATATCTTTTTCTTTATTTTTTTTGGAAACGCTTCTTTTTTAGCTTGGTTGAAATACAAAAAGAGAGGTCTGTATTTTTCCAAACTTGGAGGTAGGTCTTTATTTTCTAAATAAAAATTTTGTATAAATAGTTCGTCCTTTCGAGTGGTTTTTCCCTCAAAATAGTTGTCTAACAAGGCTATAATTTGATCATAATCCATACTCATCAATTTTTTGGAATTCCTTTCTAATTTTATATCTGGCTCGAGACAAATAGACTCTAACTGTTGTCTCAGGAACTTCCATTATTTTACTTATTTCTTTAAAACTACATTGCTCAACATCTCTCAACTGTACAATTATACGCTCTTTTTTTGGGAGCTTATTGATTATTTTAGAGACCCATTGGTGTGCATCAACATACTCTAATGTTCTACTCAACGAGGCTTTATCTGGAATTTGGGGATACTCATTGGTAGTATTTTTTACTTGTTTAGATTTCAAAATATCAAAACAATAGTTCTTGATCATAGTGATACTGTAGGCTTCTAAATTCTTAAATTTAGATCGATTTTCTTCTCCCATTTGCCACAACTTAGATATAATTTCCTGAGTTGCATCTTCTGCCTCTTCCTTAGAAATTAATAAACGTTTTGCTATCCTATAAAGCTTATCTTTTATAGGAAGAAGTTCATTTAAAAATGACTGACTTAGGGTCAATTGCATATAATGTTAATCTACTTATCAGACGAGTCTGTTGAACTTTTGTAACAACATCTACAAAAAATAAAAATAACTAATTTTGATTTTATACTTTTACTTGCTTATCTAATGTTAAAAATTGCTTATGAAAAAGTTCTCACAAATGATCAGAATAGTCTTTTTGACATTTTTAATTTTCTCACTAGAAAATTGCTCAAAAGAAGCAGAAGTAGAAACTCCAATAATAGATACATCAGGCACTAATCTGGATGCAGACGATGTAGCCATTAGTCTGGAGGATGATTTGCAAGTAAGTGACTATATATGGCAAGGGCTCAATTATTTTTATTATTGGCAAACAAGTGTTCCTGAATTAGCCGATAGCAAACTCAATGATGAAAGAACTTATGCAGAATTTATTAATCAAAACCCAGACCCTGAAGTTTTTTTTAGAAGTTTAAAGCACGAAGAGGACCGCTTTAGTGTATTAAGTCAAGACTATGATGAATTTAATCAAGTACTAGACGGGACACAAGCCAGCAATGGGTTAGAATTTTCTTTAATACGTGCTTGTAGCGATTGTGATGAAGTTATTGGATATGTAAAATATATTTTAGAAGGATCTGATGCGGCTTCAAAAAATATTGAACGTGGAGATTTTTTTGTTGGTGTAAATGGAAACACCCTCACTGTCAACAATTATATTGATTTACTATACAGTGATAATTTAGAATATACTCTCAACATGGCAGATATTGTGGAGGGAACCCTTGAGGAAAATGGTGAGAGTGTGAGTCTAACGAAAGTTGAAAATTTCGAAAGTAATCCAATACAAAAAGAGGAAGTCTTTGATATTGATGGAACGCAGGTAGGCTACCTAATGTATAATCAATTTTTAGCGAGAGCCAATGAAAGTTTAAATGAGGTTTTCGGGCGTTTTCAGAGTGCTGGGATAACAGAACTTGTGCTTGACCTTCGGTACAATGGAGGTGGGTCAGTCGACAATTGCATTAATTTAGCTTCCATGATTACAGGACAATTCACTGGAGACGTGTTCGCTAAACAAAAATGGAATTCTAAACTTGATGCCTATTGGGCAGAACGTAATCCAGAGAGTATCACTGATTTATTTACCAATCAAATCAATGAGGGTTCCTCAATAAATAGTCTAAACCTCAACCGCCTTTTTGTTCTGACTACTAGAGAAACAGCCTCTGCTAGTGAATTGATCATAAATGGCTTAGAACCCTATATAGATGTTGTTGTTATTGGTGAAGCAACTATTGGCAAAAATGTCGGTTCCATTTTAGTCTATGATTATATTGACAACAATGGAACAAAAAACCCTGATCACAAATATGTTATGCTACCCATCGTATTTAAAATTTCCAACAAAGACGGCTTTGCTGACTATGCAGATGGTCTACAACCAGATATTGAACTGCAGGAGGATATTTCTGACCTAAAACCATTGGGAAATAAACAAGAACCTTTTCTTCAAGCAGCCCTTAGCGAACTTTCGACAACAGACAAATTTCGCCCACAGCCCGCTCAATGGAACACTGAATACCAAGTTCTAGATCCTTTAAAAGAAAAGCGTCAAATTCTTTTAGATGAAAGAATTGACTTTCGCTTTCACATAAAAGAATAACGTAAACCTACCAAAAAGTTTCTACCTCTTGTAGCATACCCCTCAATTTGGATATAATCAGAGTTGAGTAAATTGGTTATGCTTGCATTAATATTTAGTCTCCATCTAGGAATCTCTTTTTGAAATCGAATATCTAACAGTTGATAGTCCTCTAAAAAAGTAGTAGAATCTAGTGCCAAACGCTTTCCTTTTGTACTAAAATTGAGATGGATTTGTGACTTGTCATTTAAATTATATTGCAACCTTGTTTGGGTGGCATTTTTGGGTAGATAACGCAAATCTCCAGTGGGTGTTGTTACGAAGGTATATTGAAAATGTAAGTCGAAATTTTTAGCTAAACTGGCTTGAAAGTCAACTTCTATTCCTTCATACCACAATTCATCAGGCCCATTTTCATATCGATACGAAACAAGATCGTAGAGTAAGGCCGAGTTTTCTAAACGACCAAAATAGAGCAATGACCCACTAACCCATGAAGAGCTTAGGGCGCTTCCAATTTCAAATGATTGATTTTCTTCTGGTAATAAATCTTTATTTCCAGAGTAAGAATCAAATAATTGATACAAACTAGGGGCAATAAATGCACTACTCATAGCGCCTAAAAGTTTTATTTCGGTCTGCTCTTTTTTAGTGAGGGTCAAGGAGGGATTGAAACTATAAGTAAAATGATTTTTATAGGTACTATGACGATTCCATCGTAATCCAGAGTTTATTCTGAACCGTTCTGTGAACCGAGACACTATATTGGCATATAAATCAGTTTGATGGCTGTTTGGAGAAGTCTCAAAGGCAGCAAAATTATTTTGCCACTGTAGTCCTATAACTGTAAAATATTTATCATTAAAATTCCTCGTATGAAATAAATCAACACTTGTGTTTTCGCTTATCGTTTCAAAGGGATAGTCACTTTTAAAATTTCTTCTCGATTTTTGATACCCTGTTCTTAATGATAATTTTCCTTCATCAAATTGATAATCACTATTGAAATGAAACCGATCCATTTCTGTAAATAATTCAAATGAGGCATCTGAAATAGGAAAACTATTGTCGTATTCTGATTCAATATTATGTTGACTAAAAGCCATACTCCAATTGAATTTTTCAGTGGTCTCGTTTTTTATTTTCAATTCCCATTGATAGCGAAGAAAGGGGTCGTCTTCTTTTCCTATAACAGCACTCATTCCATTGGCATTAAAATGAGAGGCTTGAAGTGAAAAACCCCATTTTTTAGTTCCTCTCTGTAAAGTGATACTATTTTGGAAACGATTTAAGCTATTTCTCTTTTGGTCTTGAGCTCCTAAAGAGCCAACACTAGATTGCACACTCCCACGAAAACCTTCTTCAAAAGGCATCGTTTTGATATTTACTACCCCCGTAGCTGCTGCACTACCATAGAGTGTACTAGAAGCTCCCTTCATTATTTCAATGGATTCAATGCCAGAAAGAGGCAAAAAATTAATATCAAAATCATTATCAATTCGTGAGGGGTCTGATACACGAACACCATCAATCAAAATCAGAACATTTCGATTTCTACCGCCACGTAAAGAAATTGTTTTGTTTTGCCCTGGATAAAGACCATTACCAATAACCTCAATACCAGCTGCAGCCGCCAGTAAGTCACTTAAATCGTATCCTTGAAAACCAGCAATCTCTTCTCGATTAATTTTTTTGATTAATTTTCCTGATTGGGAACGTTTCATTGGAAATTTGCTGTCTGTAATTATGACCTCTTCAAGTTTTTGGGTATTGGGGTTACTAACCAAAGAGTCTTGCTTGACAGAATTTTGAATGGCAAACAAGGAGCAATGCAAAAGCATTAGAAATAAACTAACAAAAAGTTTCATTAAATTTTTTTTTTTGTTCTATTCCCGGAACAAAGTAGGTTATGAAAGGCAGGTCTCCTGACTTGCATCTTTTATTGACCTTCCCATCTCGAAATAGACAGTGGCAAAAGAATTCAATAAAAGTATTTAAAAACTAAGCTTACAGTTGCGGATACAGTTTTGGATTTTAACCAAATTCCCTATTCTCTTCAACGCGAAGCACCTTTCAAATCAAAATTAATAATTATTTAGATTAACCGATAATTTAATGATGATAATTTTTCAGTGGTCCAAAAAAGAAAAGCAGTATAAAACAGATCACCAGCCAGCGAATTGCCATAAAATGGAAGGGCCAATACATAACATTGAACGAGTCCTTCCCATGTATGCGGGTAGTAGAGATACCAAACACCAAAATTAGAAACCACAAAAAAGAATAAAGAAGCTCCTACCACAGTCCAAAGAGTAATCTTATTCAAAAAAAGTGAAACGGCGGTTATACAAAGAAAACTTCCATAAATAACTACCATCAAACTGTGAAAGCCTAAAAAAACATCAGTTATAAATAAGCAAACGATTGGTAGGATAAGTGCCCACCGTTTATCAGAAAAGTAAGCGCCAGAGAAGAGCGCAATTCCTGTGATGGGTGCGAAATTTGGGGGGTGCGGCATCAACCTTGTAATTAAAGCTAAGGCTATAATCCCCAATACCGGAAATACCGACATATTCTTATAGCGTTGCATATTTTATTTAAAGAGTAAAGTTAAAAAAATTATTTTGTCAGATACATCTTTCTACGAGCATAAAGATCATAAAATTCATCTTCTTTCAGGCTATCAATAAAAAGGATGCTTTCACCAGTACTTTTCATTTCAGGGCCAAGCTGCTTATTCACATTAGGAAATTTGTTAAATGAAAAAACAGGCTGTTTGATTGCATATCCCTCTAATTCAGGTTTGAATGTGAAATCTGTTACTTTATTTTTTCCCAACATAACTTTTGTAGCAAAATTAACATAGGGTTCCTTATATGCTTTTGCTATAAAGGGAACTGTTCTCGATGCACGAGGATTGGCTTCTATGACATAAACTTTGTCTTCTTTAACAGCATATTGAATATTGATTAGCCCAACCGTGTTTAGTGCAAGTGCGATTTTCTTGGTATGATCTTTAATTTGCTGTAAAACAAATTCACCCAAATTAAAAACAGGAAGTGTTGCATTTGAATCTCCTGAGTGAATTCCACAGGGTTCAATATGTTCCATAATACCAATGATATAGACATTTTCACCATCACAAATTGCGTCAGCTTCTGCTTCAATGGCACCATCTAAATAGTGGTCTAACAACAACTTATTATTAGGGATTTTTTGTAAAAGATCCACCACATGGGCTTCTAAATCTTCTTTGTTAATAACAATTTTCATTCCCTGCCCCCCTAAGACATAAGACGGACGGACCAGGATTGGAAAATCCAACTGGTCGGCCAGAGCAAGTGCTTCGTCAGCCGTTTGAGCAACTCCAAATTCTGGATAAGGTATATTGTTATTTTTGAGTAGGGTCGAAAAGTTGCCTCGATCTTCTGCTAAATCCAAAGATTGAAAACTTGTTCCTATAATTTTTATTCCATAACGGTCTAATTTTTCAGCAAGCTTAAGCGCTGTTTGACCTCCTAATTGAACAATGACCCCTTCTGGCTTTTCATGCATAATGATATCATAAATATGTTCCCAAAAGACTGGTTCAAAATAGAGCTTGTCTGCCGTGTCAAAATCAGTAGAAACAGTTTCTGGATTACAATTGATCATGATGGTTTCATATCCACATTCGCTAGAGGCTAATACGCCATGGACGCAACAATAATCAAATTCTATCCCTTGTCCTATGCGGTTAGGACCAGACCCTAGAACCACAATTTTTTTCTTGTCAGATACTTCACTTTCATTTTCACTAACCGCCTCTTCTCCTGGCAATTGCATTTTGGCTTCAAAAGTTGAATAATAGTAAGGAGTTTGTGCAGCAAATTCTGCCGCGCAGGTATCAACTAACTTATAAACTCGCTCAATCCCCATTTTATTCCTTAAGGCATAGACATCACTCTCCATACAGTCAAGCATATGCGCCACTTGCCGGTCAGCAAAACCCTTTTGCTTTGCTTCTAAAAAGAGAGCCTCAGGAAGTGTCTCTAGGGAATGTTCCGTTATTGCTTTTTCTAACAAAAATAATTCTTCATATTGTTTTAAAAACCACATGTCAATTTTTGTAATTTCATAAATACGCTTTAGGGGTATCCCTAAACTAATTGCATCATAGAGAACAAAAACTCTATCCCAACTAGCTTGGGCTAATTTTTTTAGAATCAAATCATATTCAGTGTAGCCTTTCCCATCAGCTCCCAAACCATTTCGCTTCACTTCTAGTGACTGGGTCGCTTTGTGAAGAGCCTCTTGAAAAGAACGGCCAATACCCATCACCTCACCTACTGATTTCATTTGTAGCCCCAAGGTTCTGTCTGAGCCTTCGAATTTATCAAAATTCCATCTTGGTATTTTAACAATTACATAATCTAAAGAGGGCTCAAAAAGAGCGGAAGTTGATTTTGTGATTTGATTATCTAATTCATCTAGGGTATAACCAATGGCCAATTTAGCTGCAATTTTAGCAATCGGATAACCTGTTGCCTTGGATGCTAAAGCAGATGAACGAGAAACCCTAGGATTAATTTCTATCGCAATAATGTCTTCTTTTTCGTCAGGGCTAACGGCAAATTGAACATTGCAGCCACCAGCAAAATCTCCTATACTGCGCATCATTTTAATAGCCATGTCACGCATCCTTTGGTAGGTTCTGTCAGAGAGGGTCATAGCAGGAGCCACAGTAATGGAGTCTCCTGTATGAATACCCATCGGATCCATATTTTCAATAGTACAAATAATAACTACATTGTCGTTTTTATCTCTAAGGAGTTCCAATTCATATTCTTTCCAACCCAAAAGAGCCTTATCGATCAACACTTCATGTATTGGTGAAGCTTCAAGTCCTCTGGTTAAAAGAGTGTCAAAATCTTTAGCCTCGTGAACAAAAGAAGCACCCGTTCCTCCTAACGTAAAAGATGGGCGAATAACAAGAGGAAAACCGTATTTTTGAGCAATTTCTTTTCCTTTCAAAAAGGAGTTTGCTGTATCTGCAGGTGCCACAGGTATAGCAATATCATTCATTAATTTTTTAAACTTTTCGCGATCTTCAGTGATTTGGATGGCGTCTATATCCACCCCAATAATCTCTACATCAAAATCTTTCCAGATGCCTTTATCGTCTGCTTCAATACAAAGATTTAGAGCTGTTTGTCCCCCCATTGTTGGTAGTACCGCATCAACAGGATGTTTTTTTAAAATCTCAACAATCGATTTTGTAGTTAGAGGTTTCAGATAAACATGATCTGCCATAGAAGGATCGGTCATGATGGTGGCTGGATTGGAATTTATCAATACGGTTTCAATTCCATCTTCTCTAAGAGATCTCAAGGCTTGAGAACCTGAATAATCAAATTCACACGCTTGCCCAATGATGATTGGTCCTGAACCAATTATTAAAACACTTTGAAGAGATTTAGCTTTCGGCATAGTCAAATAATATAGGTATGTGAATATAAAAAAAAGGTGCTATTTTAAAAAATAACACCTTACTATTTGATGGGTCGATCATTTATTTCTTGTGGCGGGGTTCTGCAGAAACTGATAGTTTTTTTCTTCCTTTTGACCTTCTAGCTGCTAACACTTTTCTGCCGTTTGCAGAGGCCATGCGTTCTCTGAAACCGTGTTTGTTTCTTCTTTTCCTTCTTGACGGTTGGAATGTTCTTTTCATAATTTTAAGGTATAGCTGGCTTTAAAATCGAGCAAATATACGATAAGTTTTTTCACCTACAAATTCGATTTTGAACATTTAGCTATTGTTTTTTCTATATTTGAACAAAATTGATGAACATGTTTTCTAAAAACATCAAACTTGTATTAGCGGCACTTTGCATAGGCTACTCTTCGTATTTATTTTATGACAATTATATAGGCAATGGTATTTTGTTATTTTCACTTTCTGGGCTATTCATTTTGCTGTACTTTAAAAACGAAATTATATTTTTAGCCTTCTTACGTTTAAGAAAGCAAGACTTCAATGGCACCGCCAAATGGTTGAGTAGAATTTCAAGACCTGAATCTAGTTTAGTAAGAAAACAACAGGGTTATTTTAATTATATGCAAGGCATTCTTGAGTCTCAGAAAAATTTAACAAAAGCTGAAAAATTTTTCAAAAAAGCATTACAATTAGGGCTGTCTATGAAACACGACCAAGCCATGGCAAAAATGAGTTTAGCTGGCATTTTGATGCAAAAAAGAAGAAAAAGAGAAGCGCAACAATTGCTTCAAGAAGCCAAAAAGTTAGATAAACATGGCATGTTGACCAGCCAAATGAAACTCATGCAACAGCAAATGAAAAAAATCTAACGCTCTTTTTCTGAAGGAATAGCAATTTCATAATACTTTCTAGACTTATTGTTTAAATGATTCTCCAGCAACCAAGGGTTATATAATTTCAAAGTTTTATGATTAATTCCCATTTTTTTTGAGAAAGTAGCTATGTTCGTTATTGCGCTATCAACCCCAACTTTTCTGACTAATGGCGTAGTATAAAGATCCTTTTTTTCTAAAACAAAACCGTAGGAAAAGGGTTGAGACATGATTAGCTTAACAGCTAGAATTCGAAAAACATATCGTTGTGTTTCATATCCCAAAAGCAGATCGTAGTAGGTATCTACTTGCTGCCGTTTGAGTTCTCGATCAATACCATACATACCCCTATTGTAGGCGGCTGCAGCTAGTGTCCAAGAGCCAAATCGATCTTTTGCTTTTTGTAGATACCGACAAGCGACTCGAGTAGCTTTTTCTAAATGATACCTTTCGTCTACATTGCTATTTACTTCTAAACCATATTCACGTGCTGTACCTCGCATAAGTTGCCAAAACCCTTTAGCTCCCTTACTCGAGATTGCATTTAAAAACCCACTCTCTATAGCTACCAAGTATTTAAAATCTTCAGGAATTTTTTCTTCCACTAAAATTTTTTCTAATACAGGAAAGTATTTATTAGCGCGCTTTATGAGTAACATCATATTTGATTGCCAGTAGGTATTAACCAATAGCTCTCGATCTAAACGCTCTCTAACATCTGGCTGATTTAGGGGGACGCTCTCACCACAGAAGTTTATTTCTTCAGGAAGTGGCGATGAATATATTTTTTGAAAATTTCCTTTTGTTAAATTTATAGCTGATGTTTTTTTGGAGCCATTATGCATCATTTGGAAAGCATAGTTAAACTGTGGAAAAACAAAAAACAACAGCACAAGAGCACAACACAAAAAATTAGATTTCATAGAAAGTTGGAATTTTCAAAAAGATACAAAAATTAGTTTTTCAAGCTAAGAGTTTTGGTAAATGAACATTGAACCAACTGGCTTGAGTGAGAATAATGGCATGTCCTCCATCAACAAAATGAACAGGAGCTTCTAAGTTTTTTGGAGGAAAAACAGTGTCTTTGTTTCCGTGGATATGTATACTATTTTGAGAGGTTTCATTTTGCTTCCAATGCACTAAAGCGTCTATGGCCCATCGCAAATAATCTGGGTCACGTTCGGATAAATATTTTTGGTAAAGACTAATTCTATCTTTCAGTCTTTTCCCAAAAGCAAATAAGGCTAAGGCATCAATATTTTCAATCCATTGCACAGGGAGCAACTTATGAATTTTTGTTCGCTCCGCCATTTTCATTGGAAGTGGAAGTTCATTCGAAGTCTTAATGCTTGAAACGATAATTATTTTTTTTGTTTCAATTATTTTTGCCATTTCTTGCACCAAAACACCACCAAAAGAAACACCTAGTAAAATTGGGTATTCAGAATCTATCTGCTCGCACATTCTTTGAGCATATTGATCGAGTGGTTCTTCTTTTTTTGGAGGAATCCAATGTAAAAGTCTAATCACATAAGGACTAGGCAAATCTAAAAACTCAAAAATTTTTGGACTTGCTGCCATTCCGGGCATACAATAAACAAATGTATTCAACATCGACTTAATTCTTTATTTATATTTTTTGTATCTTCGCATTCCGGCTTTATCAAACATTGAAAGGGTTTAACTAAAACATTTTGCAAAACATGGAAAACTTTACTTTGGTAAATAATGAGTTTTTAAGACAATTTGAACTAAAACACAACAACTCACTTGCTAGAATAGAATACGCAGAGCAAGAGCGCAAAATTTTTTTGACAAAACTAGTTATTCCCAAAGAAATTAATTCTCCCGAATTTGAAGAGATCTTTATCAAAAAAGCCTTAGAATTTATAGCTGATAAAAACTTGAAAGTTGTTCCCACTTCTCCTAAAATAGCTGGTTTTGTTCGCAAAAATAGATCATATAAATCTTTGTTACCTGTTGGTATCAAGCTTTAGTTAATTCACATTCTACTTCTCCCATCATCACCCCGTCTGGGTCGAGTTGCTTCATTTTCATCATAACTTTTTTATTGACCCAAGCCGAATCCCATTGAGTTTTGACTTTGATGTAGTTAGGCGTAAAACCAAACATATATCCCTCTTTTGATCTACCTTCAAAAAGAACTTGTTGAGAGGTGCTTAGGTGTTTCTCATAGAATGCTCTCCTTTTTTTTACAGATAAAATTCTAAGCATTTTACTCCGCTTGTGACGAACCTCCATTGGAATACTATTCTCCATGGTGGCTGCCTCCGTTCCTGGGCGCTCTGAATAAGTAAAGACATGTAAATATGAAATTGGTAATGAGGTTAAGAAATCATAGGTCTTTAAAAATTCTTCCTCAGTTTCACCAGGATACCCCACAATCACATCTACACCAATAGAAGCGTGAGGCATATGCTTTCTAATTTCTTTTACTTTGCCAACATACAAAGAGGTCAAATACCGTCTTTTCATACTCTTTAGTAGAATATCACTTCCACTCTGAAGAGGAATATGGAAATGTGGAACAAATTTTTGGCTGCGCGAGACAAAAGAAATGATTTCATCTGTCAATAAATTAGGTTCAATTGATGAAATTCGAATTCTATCAGCATCGGTTCTGTTTTCTAACGCTTGAATTAAATCAAAGAAGGTGTGCTCATGTTTTTTGTTTCCATATTCCCCTTTACCATAGTCACCAATATTAACCCCTGTTAATACAATCTCCTTAATCCCTTGATTGGTAATCTCTTTAGCATTTATCAAAATATTTTCGAGGGTATCGCTCCTCGAAATACCTCTCGCTTTTGGAATGGTGCAATAGGTGCATTTATAATCACATCCGTCTTGTACTTTTAAAAATGCTCTAGTTCGTTCACCCACGGAGTAGCTGCTTTCAAAGCGATTGGTAGCCTCAATTTCACAGGCGTGCACTGTGCCGATTTCTTTTTTAGCCAAGTCAGTGATATAATCTAATAATTTGAATTTTTCTTTGGCTCCCAAAACTAAATCGACCCCGCCCAACTGGGCTATTTCTTTTGGTTGGAGCTGGGCATAACATCCAATTGCCGCAACATATCCTTTTGGGTTTTGCTTAAGTGCTCTTTGCACCAAGCCCTTTAGGCGTTTGTCTGCATTTTCTGTAACCGAACAGGTATTTATTACATACACATCAGCCTTACTTTCGAAGGGAACCTTAGTATAATTTTCAGCTTCAAATTGGCGTGCAATAGTGGCTGTTTCTGAAAAATTAAGCTTGCACCCAAGCGTATGAAATGCTACTGTGGGTTTATCATCATTATATAATGTTTCCTTTTTAAGCATGTGTTGCTTCTGAGCAAGTTTGACTATTTTTGGGCAAATATACCATAATAGTACATGCCACAAAAGTATCGTTTTTGGATAAACATCATTTGCTGGCCTCTCCTATTGACTTATTGTTCAAATTCTATTGTTATTGATGAGCAAACTGTTTTTAGGTATAACGAATATCGTAATGTCACCTCACTAGATCCTGCCTTTGCCAGAAACCCACAAAATATTTGGCCTATTAACCAACTATTTAATGGACTCGTTCAATTGGATAGTATGCTTAACATTCAACCAGAAATTGCCAAAAAATGGACCATAAGTGATGATGGCATGACCTATACCTTTGAGTTAAGACAAGATGTTTTTTTTCATTCTTCATCCCTATTTGGTCCTCAACAAACAAGAAAAGTAATCGCTCAAGATTTTGTGTATAGCTTTAATCGTTTGGTCGATCCAGAAATTGCATCCCCTGGCCAGTGGGTTTTACAACAAGTAAAAGACTATCAAGCCTTAAACGATAGCCTCTTTCAAATCAAGTTAAAAAACCCCTTCCCTGCTTTTTTAGGATTACTAACCATGCGCTATTGTGCTGTTGTACCACAAGAGGCGGCTTCAAAAGATACCTTTAGAAAAAAACCAATTGGTACAGGTCCGTTTTATTTTAAACGTTGGGAAGAAAATATCAAACTGGTTTTGCGTCGCAATTCGAACTATTTTGAAAGAGATAAGCAGGGGCATCGCCTCCCCTATATGGAAGCCATTGCAATTCAATTTATTCCTGACATTCAAAGTGAATTCATGCTTTTTTTACAAAAAAAAATAGACTATATAAATTCTATTGATGCTTCTTATAAAGATCAGCTTCTACAACCTGAGGGGAGCCTTAGAGAAAAATACGATTCCCTATTTAATATGCAAAAAGGACCCTATCTCAACACCGAATATATTGGATTCAATTTAGAAAAAAAACAAAGTCCAATTCATGACATTAGAATTAGAAAAGCAATCAACATAGGGTTCAATAGAAATAATATGATTGCTTATTTGAGAAATAATATTGGTACTCCCGCCAAAAAAGGATTCATTCCAAAAGGATTAGCTGGGAGTAGCGAGGTTCATTTTCAATACAACCCAGTGGAAGCTCGTGCCCTAGTGGCTGAGTATATAAAAGAACACAATCGAATTCCTGAGCTCCGCATTGCTACTGATGCCAATTATATTGACCTTTGTGAATTTTTGCAAAGTGAGCTAGAAAAAATTGGCCTAAAATTTCAAATTGACATTATGCCCACCGCTAGCTTGAGAGAAGCCAAATCAAATGGTAATTTAGAACTCTTCAGAGCGAGTTGGATTGCCGACTATCCTGATGCCGAAAATTATCTCTCACTGTTTTACAGCAAAAATTTTTCCCCTAGTGGTCCTAACTATACCCACTATGCTAATGCAAAATTTGATCAACTTTTTACATTGGCTATTAAAACCAAAAACGATTCTCTTCGGACTTCATATTATCGTCAAATGGACAGTCTTGCTCTTTCTGAATATCCAATAGTACCGCTCTACTATGACGAAGTTGTTCGATTTACTCAAAAAAATATTAAGGGTTTAGAAATGAATCCTATCAATTTGCTTGTGCTCAAAAGAGTGCAGAAAGGGCAAAAAAAAACCACTCCAAATTGAGGAGTGGATCAAACAACTTGTATTGAGTTGCCTATTTTTTAAATTTGGAATATTTAGTTTTAAATTTATCTATTCTACCCGCAGTGTCAACTAATTTTGTTTTCCCAGTATAATAGGGGTGAGAAGTTCTTGAAATTTCTAATTTTACCAAAGGATACTCTATGCCCTCTAACTCAATCGTATCATTGGTATTTGCTGTAGATTTTGTGATAAAAACATCGTCGTTGGACATGTCTTTAAAAACTACGAGTCTATAACTTTCAGGATGAATTTCGGTTTTCATTGCTTTAATCAATTTCGGATTGCAAATTTAGGGTTTTTTTCAAAAATTCTTTTTTTTATTTGATTTTTTTTGATTTATTTACAGGATACGTAACACTGAAAAATTTACACATGAAAAATTTGCCCCTAAAAACAAATACATATGCGCTCCGCTATGGCTCAATTCTTGGCCTCATTTCAGTTGCCTTTGGAATTATGATTTACACTCTTGATATGCATTATCAAGGTGATCAAAAAATTGGAATTGTTAGTCTTGTTATTTCAATTGTTGTCATTATGCTAGGGTTGCTTGCCTTTAAAAAAGACAATGGTGGTTATATCCAACTTTCAGAAGCCCTTAAAACTGGGATAGGGATTGCACTCATTTCTGGTCTCATTTCAATTGTTTACCAGTTCTTGCTAGTTACAATTGTTGACCCTGATACTATTGAAAAAATGGTGAATTTTCAAATGGAGAAAATTAAACTACAACAACCAGAAATAACTCCAGAAACATACGACATGATTGAAAGTTCACAAAAGAAATTCACTACACCCTGGGTTATGGTCACTATTGGTATAGTATTTTCACTTTTTTTCGGATTTATTATCTCACTAATTGGAGGTTTAATCATAAGAAAATCAAAACCAGAAACATTTTAATATTGTTTTTCCAGAAAGATTCAACAGCAAAACTTCAACTTATAAAAAAGAAAAACACCAAACCAAACTAGTTGATACGTATTTTTTTTATCACCTAGCTGGCTTTTCAGTTTCATCTAAATTTTTAACCTCATCTGTTTTCTCTGATTCTTTCTTGCCGTTTAGGTATATCCTAATTGCTACTTCATGATTTCCGTTTGAAAATTGGTTCAATTCACTGTGCATGGAGGTCACATAGGCATAACCAATCGAAAAGGTTTTAAACGTATCAACCATAAGGGTGGCTCCCATACCACTTTGAAAGTTGTATTCTACACCAAAATCAATGGTTTTATCATATGAAAATGAAGCGTTGACCGTGTTGAGTAAAGGGGCATATTGAACATAGCGAGCCAAAAAAGAAGGAACAAAGTCCCACCGCCTCGTTAAGGGAATTCGAACCGCTGCACTACCATAGAAGTGCACTCGGTCTGCAGCAGTCGTAACCAACCCTTCTGTATCTTTTAGACGTTTCGAGTTTAGTACCCGCGGGGCAGAAAGTGAAAGATAAAAGTTCTCGTGCTTCAAATAGGCCCCTACACCCACATTTGGATTCAAATGGCTATAATCAATCAGATTAGGGTCATTTTTATCTCTACCGTAGAGTGTTAGCCCAGCAGCGTTGACTCGATAGGCATTAAATCCTGCTTGTAGTCCCAAAAAAAGAGTCCAAGTATCATTGAGCGGTAAACGGTAAGAAAAGCTATTAAAAACTTGAGTTTGACGCTCTACAAATGTTCTGTCATTGATCACATGAAAGCCTAACCCCACTCGCTCCCCTCTTGTGGGGGTGGCAAAAGAGACCACTTGTGTTTCTGGTGCGCCTTCAAACCCCTGCCACTGACTCCTAAATGTCATCCCAACCGTGGGGCGTTCTTGTGATCCCACCACTGCTGGATTGAACATGTTGAGGTGAAATCGATACAGGGAAATATGTGGATCTTGCTGAGCTTGGAGCCCTACACAAAAAACTATGGCTAAGAACAGATTGAAATAGAAGTGTTGTTTCATTGATTTCTTTTAGTATAATATTAGCGTGTGATATATATCCACCCTGCAACATCCATCTTGCCATCGCCTTCTAGGTCAATCACATAGGCATAGGACCCATCTGGCAGGGGCTCTACATTGTCTTTATAAACCCCGTTCCAATCGTTTTTATAACCGTTCCTCGCTTCAAATACTTCCAATTCCCAGCGGCTATACACAATGATGTGGGCATTCGGGTAGCGGTCAATGTTTTCGATATACCAAGTGTCATTGATCCCATCTCCATTAGGCGTAAACCCTTGTGATACATTGAGCTCTATTTCGTCTTCTTCTAGCTTGACCAAGGTTAGGGCCTCATAGCTTTCTAAGTTGATCGGGGTTTTTGAGCGAATAGATCCCGACAATAAGGTCGATGGACTTTCGTCATAAAAAGCGGTGGGCGTTACCTCTGAGTCTATGGTCCGCCATTGGATGCCGTCAAAACCCGCTATGCTCAACAAACCTAAGTCGTTGTTGGTCAGTTGATCTATTTGGCTAAAGGCATGCCACGAAAGAGAAACATACGCTGGCATGGACCCTTTGACTTCCCAATAAAATTGATCACTCACTCGCCTGATGCCCACTTCGGACTCTACCGTGTTGAAAGGCTTTAAACTAAAACTGAGGTCCACAGGACTGCTCTGGTCTATGCGTTCAATATGGGCGGGTTGAAAAATGCCTTCATCTCCTAAAGGAAAAGAAAAGGTGTCATCGGCATACGTCCGGACATAGCCGTCTACATGACTCGCATTGTCGGCAGCTTCCCATTGGGCATCTGCTGCAAAAGAAATTAAACCGTAGTTTTCTCCTCGGGCTGTGGTCACAAAACCCTCTTGAAAAGTGGTCTTTTCTACTGCCACATATAAATCACCTCCCTGGCCAATATAAATATCGGTAGCTATATTAAATTGACCCCAAACGGGTGCAATTAAAAAAAGTAGGTATAACTTATACAAACAGTGAATACGTATAAATCTTAATCTGATATATTTGATACTTAGATGAGGCAAAATTTTAATTATTTAGAGTAAAACTTTTGACTAAGAAAATGCACTTCTTCTAGTGATCAAAAATTAATGACGAAGATGTTCTAAAGTTTACTTAATTTTATTTAGAAGGACTGTATCAAGTAATAATCGGTGTATTTAATAAAAATATTTGTAAGAATATACTTTCAATATCGGAGTATTTTTGTATCTGCTTGTTACACTGTTGTGATAAAAAACTGGAATAGATGCTTTTTTTTCAGATTTATTATCTGACTAGTTGAAGACCTTTGTTTAAGAAATTAAGACTCGAAACATTTTGTGATTTTTTTGGCAACACTTCAAAAAAAATCTTAATCAAGAAAAAAGTACGTTCCGTCCAAATTAATATTATTCCTAGCGGCATCCTTAATCTGTACGTTTCCGTTAGGTCTAATAGCTAGTCTTACTGCTACACGAACACCATTTTGATCTTGCGTTGTTATAGTTATGAAAATAACCAATGGTGGTCTATAGTCAACAGGCAATGTAAATAGATCATCCCCAGTTAACACGCTGTTAGTAAGGTCCAAAGATCCTTTCATTGCTTCCATACCTGGCCCAAAAGGTAATTTTCTAAATCCAAATACGGAATGATTAGTATTTGAAGAATTGGCTACACCAGGATTCCAGGTTCCAGACACAACATCGCTCTGATCTCGCCATGCTTCAATAAAAATACCATTACTGGTAATAGACATTACTTCAGTACCTGCAACATTAAATCGTATCGTGTCGTCGTCATTGTTGCCCTTATCTACTTCTATTGAAGTGTCACGATCCTGATCTATAATGAAGGATTCTGACACGGTGAGGGTTAACCCATCGGGCATTTGTTCAAAGCTTAAATTCCCTGAGGCTTGTAAGCTCAATGCATTGCCACCCACTATTGTCAGTGACGCTTGTTTTGTATTGGTAAAAGTAATCCCTAGCGTTTGGCTGTCAGTATTCGCCTCGGGGGTTTGCCACTCGGTTTGGCTACCCGTGGAGGTTAAGACCTGACCCGGTTCGCCTGCTTTGCGCTGACCATCTTGTAATCCGCCCAATAGCGTTACCGTCTGAGTAAAGGTGCTCTCTCCTTTTA
>JADHMP010000002.1:0-289506 GCA_016779985.1 Flavobacteriaceae bacterium | reverse complement strand
ATAGCAGTAGGGCTCACCTCTTCCCATCCCGAACAGAGAAGTTAAGCCTACTAGCGCAGATGGTACTGCCACACGGTGGGAGAGTATGTCGCCGCCTTCTTCGAGACCCTTCAAGTTTGCTTGAAGGGTCTTTTTTTGTCTTAGAAAGTAGGGGTTAGTGTTCGAAACTGCTCAAAATGAAAACAGGGCTTTAGCAAATTAATTTATCTGTATATTTTTTGATTGACACCACTGGTGCAATAGAATTGGATTTGTACTAACGCCATGATAGCTCGATTTTTTCTCACTATCCTCAGCCCAAAGGTTTATGTAGTCTTGAACGATTTCTTCGGTATCATTCCAATTAATTGAAGGTAATTCGGTTTTAATACTTTCCAAAACGGCATTTTGATCAACAATTATGTTGTTTTGAGCAAAATAATTTTTATAAATCACATCGATACTAATTCCTTTTTTTGATGGTTCAAAAACATCGTAATCTAGAAGATCTAACGTTCCATAAAGCCAAACTCCCATTAAATAGGCACTGGTATCTATCATATCACTATATGGATATTCAACGGTATGTATGCCATCTTGGTCACTATAGGTGATGCCAGTTCTTTTATTTTCTATAACATTTTCAATAAGTGAACTAAAAACTTGATAGGGAATTTTGGCTATGTCCGTTTCGTAAAAACTTCTTTCCTTAATTGCATTGTAGGTTATGTAGCTTGTTAAACCTTCTAACCATTGAATATTTAAAAACCAATTTTTTACAAATTCTTCTTCAGAAGTGTCATTGGCTATTAGTCTATTTAGTATTGTATAAAACATTTTAGCATACTCCAATAATTCCTTTCTATCTGTTGTGTGGGCAACCATTTCAGCGATTTTATGTCCGACATAGATTAATGAAAATGATTCTAAATCGTGAGGATAGTGTTTGGGCATATTAAAACGATATTGACCAAAGTTTCCGGATTTTAATGTAAAATCTCTGTATTGAGGAAAAAGATGAAAACCTTCATGGATTATAAAATCTATACTGCCAGTGATTCTGTTGTATTCAAAATCGGTTTCATCCTCGTGGATTATTAAATAACGATCTTGATAAGAGCCAAAAGATCCTTGTTTAAGAGAGGAAATAGCTTTTTCTAGAAAATCTTGGTCATTCATCCGGATAGCAAAAGTACCATCTGTGGGTTTATTTTTTGTCTCCACCACATCTGATGTGTCTCCTTTGTAATTACTATTGGGTGGAAGCACCATATAAGCAGCAACAGATTGGCCATCTTCACCCTTTAATGAAAGGATTAAATCAAAGTCTTTTAAGTTATAAATATCCTTGTGTTTCCATTCAGTTACACCAAACTCATAGGTTTCAAGGTAGGCTTCTAAAACAGGTATTATTTTGGGGTCTCCTCTTTCAAAGTCTAAACTTGTCTCTTTCGTTTCATTTACTGTTTCATCGATTGATTCAGCAGTACTAGTCACCGCTTGAGCTTCTTCTTTTTTGCAGGAGAAAAGAATTCCTATAAAAAGAGTGGTAATTGCAAAAATTTTTAAAGGTGTAAATAAGGTTTTCATACATGTAATATTTAAGGTGATTGAATCTTTTATTTATAAGTCGTTGGATTTATAAAACACCCTTACTGTAAATTATTTTTTTAATAAAAATGGAAGAGATATAAAATAGATAGTCTATCTATTTTCTCAATTCTTCAATAGCTTTTTCTATAAGTCTATCCACAAAAATTCTGTAACCATATTCCTCATCATTTTTAACCAAAATAGCTGGAGTAATGCCCACCTTAAAATATTGTTTTCCATTGGGATATTCAGTACGGGAATTAGTCAAACTAAAATTCCAACCGTTGGATAAGTCTTTATCTGTAATATTTCCAGCGGCTCCCACAGAGTTTGTGCCTATGTGAATTAAGTTATCCCGTTGCAGCATGGCAAGGAGAAATATTTCTCCACCACTAGCTGTAATCCCATTAGAGAGCAAAGCAATTTTGCCGCTCCTAAATCCAATCCCATCTTCTTCAATTGTCCATTCTTTTTTGACAAATGACTTTCCTCTTGGGTAGTATTCTGTCATATAAGTTGCCGTTTTATTGATAAAACGCTGCGCAATGAATCGGGGAACATAGTTAGACCCACCGGCATAAGATCGCATATCTACAATCAAAGAAACAATTCCTTTATTTTTTAATTGTTCGATGATAGTATCTATCTCTCTAACACCTTTTTCAATTATGAGTGAATTTGAGCCTCCTATAGCTTCATTGAAAGTGTTGATGTAGATATATCCAATGGTTGGATTAGATTTGACCATCCCATAACGATAGTAAGATGTAGTATTGATGACATCGATTTGTGAAAAAATGGGAATTTGACTTTCAAGAAAATAGTTTCTATACTCAGCAACACTTGATAAATTATAGACCGTATTTTCTTTAAAATAGACATGAGGGTCTTTTAATTCATTTTGGATACTCACCAGAACAGTTGCTAAAGTTGCTTGGGTATTTGATTTTTTAATTTGAGGGAAATATTTTTGTTTTAGTTCTAGCATGGAAAAAGGATGTGCCTCTCTGTAAGCATAGTCGTTTTCTAAATATTCAAAAAACAGCTCAAAATCATCAATGGGAGATGTTTCAACAACATAGTCTTTTTCACATGAAATGGAAAGAATCATTAGTATCAGAAAACCAAAAACTTTATTTTGCGTCATATTTATTAAAATCGGTAGGTTAATCCTATTGAGTTTGTCAACTCATATCCTTTTTTAACCAATGGTAGTTTGAGGTAGCTATAGGATAGATTAAAATTGTAATACATATAAAACTTTCCAGAAACAACATAGTATAGTTTGAGTGAATTATCAATGTATTGGGTGTTCAGTGGGTGAGAAAAGTTTGGCGTTTCTAATGCTGCAGCGATAATTCCATTTTCTAACTGAATTTCTTCAGTGGAAAGTTGCTGTCCGTTGTTGTGTGACCGCCATAATATTCCCAATAAAGAAATATCAAAATCATTTTGTATAAACAACTCAGAACTGATTCTGAAACGAATGGAGGTCGACCACCCTGCACCTAAATAGATATCCCAGGCGTATCTTAGATCCTCAAGTTGAGGGAACCAAACATCTCCTCTACCGATAAGATTTATTCCTGTATGAACAGAAAAATCACTTTTGCTTAACTTTTTAGACTGTCTCATAATTCTCATTTTGATAGCTCCTGCATAGTTGTTCAACGGGTTGAATCTATTACCCCTTGTCTTCAGGGTTCCAATCAATAAGACACTTTGGATGTTGAGTATTTTCTCATTGAATTGACGTTCAATTCCTACAAAATAGAAATTATTAAATCCCTCTTTAGCTAGTCGAGAAAAAGTCCTGTCTAACTTTACTTTGTAGGTTTGCCCGTAGGCAAAATATAATTTTCTCGAGGGGATATTGATAGGAGTGTTAATATCAATATTTTGAGCAAATACTTCTAAAGAAAAAGACATACTAACAATAAGAGCAAAAGTGAACTTCACGAATTTCACTTTGTTAGCGTTAGTTTTTCAAAATAGTAATGGAAGGAAGGGTAAAGTGACATTGACTAGTTTTGGGGTGAATTTTATTAAAAACACTAATATACGCATTGTACATTTCTGACTTATAGTTATGGCGTTTATCCAATTATAGTCATTTAATTTATAGTATTGAAAAACAGGAGATTATTGGCTTTATCGAGTATAATGAATTTTATAAAAGCGAAAGTTCATTCTTTACTGTTTTTCAATCAGCTTAATGAAGTATATTTGAATTGACAATAGATCTACTAGAAGCGAATGTCATGTGCCCCAACAAAGCAGTCATAATAAACAATTTTGTTTTAAAGTTGCGTCTCCAACGCTATGCTCCCTCAAGTATTAAAACCTATAAAAATGCATTGTTAAAATTTTTAGAAGCGTTCAAAGAACATGATCTAAAACATCTTTCTCTTGTTCAAATACAACAATACATACATTTTCTTCAATTGGAACATCAAATAAGCGCTTCTTATCAAAAGCAAATTTTAGCAACTATTGTCAAATTTTATGGCTTTTTTTTCAATCGTAGCTTAGATTTATCTTCTCTATACCCAAAACGAAAGACTAAAAGCGTGCCTAAATATTTAACTGCATTTGAAGTAAAAAATCTTCTTTTGCACTGTTCCAACGAAAAACACCTTTGCATATTAAAAATTTTATATGGTTGTGGACTTAGGGTATCAGAAGTAGTTAGTCTAAAACAAAGTGATTTAGATTTTAGCAATATGCAAATTCTCATTCGTTCTTCGAGAGCGCAAAAAAGTCGAAAAGTGCCACTTCCCATCTCCTTGATAGGTGACCTTCAAATATACCTCGATGTTTTTCGTCCCAAAGAGTATCTTTTTGAAGGGCAGAAGGGAGGCGCTTATTCCATTAAAAGTATTCAAAATTGTATAAAAAAATATGCACTGCAGGCAAAGATTTTTAAAATAGTTTCACCTCACACTCTTCGACATTCTTATGCTGTTCATCAACTAGAAAAAGGGGTCAATATTCACTACATAAAAGAACTTTTAGGGCATAGTTCAATCAAAACCACAGAAAGGTATACACAAATCATAAAAGTATCAAAAAGCAATATCATGAGTCCTTTAGATCAATTGGATTATATTGTTTAGTGATGAACTATAAGCGTTAGATTGAAACGTTAATTTGGTTTAATGGTCACGATCACTCTTTTATAGCTTGACAGCGGTGGAGATCCTTTGTCAGTCAGTTGAAGTATAAAATGAGCGGTTTGTTCTTCATCCACCTTTGGGGCAGTAAAACTGGCTTTATAAATGTTTTCAGCCCCATTTACCTGAATGGGCTTTTTCAAAGTTCCTGCTTCTGGATAATTAAACCACAAAAAACTCAAATTGTCTCCATCTGGATCTGTTGAGGGAAAAGCATTTAATGTAAAACTATCTCCCGATATAACGGTTAGATTTTCTTGATGTGTAAGCACAGCTATTGGATTGTGATTTGCTTCTTGGAAGGAGTTTTCACACCAATCCATTCGAGCAGCAAAATCATTTTGAAATGCATCCCTCCAACGCCATATAGTAAGCTTATATCCAGAAAAGGGTGTTGCATTAGTACGAACTGCTCGCCCATACTCATTTGGTGAGTAGTGAGTATAGGTATCAACAGCGTTGGTCCATATTTTTCTTGTTTCAGGTTTAATCTTAACAATAGACCTGCCCTCTTTGAGTTTTGAAAAATCTGGTAAATAAAACTCATAACGGCCACCCCATCCCCCCCAATTTGGGATTTCAGGCCAATTTAGTCCGTTTTGAATCAAAGACAGAAAAGCAGGGGTGTCTCCTTCCATACCCCAAGCAACATCTGGATAAAGTTCACCCAATGGACCGTGTCCTTGCTGAATATTTGTAGCTAACCAATTGTTGCTAATAGAAGTGTGATCAATCCCTTCAATGTTGCTGGTATTTATCCCTGTCCAAGTGGCGCTTGAATAGTCATCCCCTGGGCTTACAATGTAAAAAAGATCGGGAAAATTATTTCTTATCCAATGACCACTATCATCTTGGTCTGAAATAGTATATACACGAAGTTTTGCAACGAGTTGTTTTACTTCTTTTATTGGTTTTGTTTTTTTGATTTTATAGAGCGCTTGAGCCAACGTATTGACTCCGCCCCAGGTGGATATCCACAGTGGCCTAGGATCGTCTTTTTCTAACATATTTATAATCCAATCTGACCCTTCAGAATCCTTTCCTTCTCCAACTCCTTGCATTCCATATTTTGGAATTCCATTTTTAACTAGTGCTTTAAGAGCTCTGGCATCTGGATACTCTGGCTGGTGAAGAAGAAGATTTTGTTGTACTTCATCGTAGGCATCAAGCACTCTCGTGATGGATTCTGGATGAATTTGATCAGTCATCCAACAAGAAGTGGTCGCAATTAATCCTTCAATATCAATTTCGTTAGAATATAAAAGAAGCCTTACTAATGACTGTGTGTCATCTGGATCAGCCTCAATATCTGTCAAAACTATCATTCTATGTTTTGTGAATAATTGAGCCTGGGTTAAATTAACGGTAAACCAAATGAAAAAAAATAGTGCAGCTATTCTCATGCTGAAACAAGTTATAAAGCCTTTAAAAATACTATTTTAATAGTATGTTTTAGAAAGAATAGCCTATAAAAGTTAATATTCGCATGGTTCGTAATTCAAATCAAGTCTATTCAAACAGAGGAGAATCTCTTTTATAGTTATCCTATTTCAAGAGATAATCTTAAATTTGATACTAACCCCATTGTTCTGTCATGAGATATCCTACAGCGAATTGTAAAAATTGTAATGTAAAATACAGAAAGGATTTTAGGTTTTGTCCCCACTGTGGTCAGCAAAACAAAGATGAACTTACTGTTAGTATCTTGTTCTACAACACCATAACCAATTACTTTTCCTTTGACGCTCGTTTTTTTAAGAGTATTCCACCCCTATTATTCAAACCGGGTTATTTAGCTAAATCATTTATTGATGGAAGAAGGACAACTTTTTTGCACCCAGCACAAATGTACCTTTTCATTTCTGTCTTGTTTTTTTTTCTAATGACTACCCTTGTAGTAAGTGATCAAATAAAACAAATAGACAAAAAACTAAAAAATCCAAAGATTGTTGAAACAGTAGAAGCTGTTGAAGATAGTTTGAAAAGTAGAGCATTAAAGAATAATAGTTCAGAGCAATTGTCATTTCTACAACCGCCTTTAAATACTACTTTAGAAAATGACAGTCTGGAGGGAGATCAAAACCCAATTCCAATCTTGATTGAGGAAAATGATAGCATTGAGAAAGATATCATTTCTTTGGGTAAAACGACTGCTAGATTATTAGATTCATTAACTGAAAAAAAGGTGCCTGAAAAAGAAATTTTAATGGCAATGGGTATGAGAGAAAACGCAGGTTTTTTTACTCAAAAATTATATGCTCAAGGATTGAAACTATATCAGCAAAGAGGAACAAACCTTTTGCAAACAATCTACGAAACTTTACCGTTTGCAATTTTCATTTTATTACCCATCTTTGCTTTTCTTTTAAAACTCTTTTTTTACAAGCAAGGGGTTTATTCTAATCACTTGGTCTTTAGTTTCTATTTTTTTTCCTTTCTTTTCTTTGTTTTCACCATGCAACTAATCACCAATGAATTTGTCGACTTACCAACCTGGTTTGATTCGCTAGTTGTATTTTCAACAGGATTATATTTACTTTTAGCAGTAAAACAATTTTATTTTTCTACTTGGACTAGTGCAATTCTAAAAACAGGAACTATCACATTTTTCTTTTTCTTATTTATCATCCCTATTACCATTTTCATCTTACTCCTTTATGGTTTTATGATTTATTAATACAAAAAAATAAAAAACAGATTTTGTTTTTATGAATTTTGAATGAATAGCATGAGGAACGTGATTAATTGTCCACTTTCACATCCTCTGCTTTGTAGATAAACTCAACGATAGCGATAGACGATCTAAATTTATCAGAAAGAGAATAGTTTCCTGAAAAAGTGAGATCAAAATAACACTGACTAATGTTTATTAAATTCTCTGTTTTATCACCATAAATAATTACTTCTCCTTCATTCGTTGTTGATGTATGTCTAACATCATATCTTGACGCACTATCTTCAGAGAGATTATCTGTAAGGAGAAAACGTAGAATAAAAGGAATATCTATTTGGTCCCAAGCTATACTATAGTCTTCTCCTAGAGATATCGTTTTATTGTATTCAATTGAATTGATGTCGATGGCGGGTGTAGTAATAGTTAAGATAGCCTTTTGACCATTGGGTATGACTACTATGAATTCATATTTTGTAGAAGGTAGAATTTCCGCATCGGAAAAATAAGCATTTAAGAAGGGCTTGTTCTTATATTCCATTGGGCTGCCGTTCATCGTAACCACAGCATTCTGTAATTCAAATCCTCTCCAGTTTTTGTCAGTTATTTGAAGTTGAATCAAGTCTTTAACGGCTCCTTCACTAGAAATTTCTTTGACAACACTTACAAAAGCACGTATTAAATTAAAATCTTCAACTTCAATTTCATTTAAAGGAGAAGAACAACCAACAAATAAAAAATAGCCTTGGAGAAATAAAGCACCAAATAAAAGTTTAGTCCTTATTATGGCACTAGCAACTAAACTGAATTGATATTTAAAGCCATACGGGGTATTCATGATTAAGACTTAAGGAGGTTAGAATATAATAAAATTAGTATTTTTTCAATAATTAAAGCGCCAAATAACGAATTAATTTAATATTTCAATCACCGATTTGGGAATAGAAATAGGTTTATGTGTATCTGTTGAAACATAACACCATTGAGTACTACAATGGGCCATTAAAATTCTTGAATTTTGAAGAAATATATTTACTAATCGTTCAGAAAGGGCCCCTCTAGAATGCTTTACATAAGTTTCTATTTGGAGTTTGTCTCCCAATTTTACAGCTTGCTTATAGGTGATATGATGACTACGAACAATCCAATGTCCAAAATCTTCCTTTAGATGTCCAGTCGCTTTTTCCCAATGGGCTTTTGCAACTTCTTGTACCCATTGTAAATAAATTACATTATTCACATGATCCAGGGTGTCTAAATCAGATTTGACAACTGTTTTTTGAAGAACAAATGGTGATGATTTCATTTCTTTTCGATCAATTCTACTTCAAAGAGTTTATCCCAATTCTTACCAGTAACAAAAAATGTCTTTCTTAGGGGATGATAAGCTATCCCGTTGAGCACATTGAGTTGAGGATGTTGTTCTACTTTATTTTTTAGGCCACTAAAATCAATTACGGCATCAACTTTTCCTGTTTGAGGGTCAATAATTAATCCCACCTCTTTTTCGAATTGATAGGTGTTGGCATATATTTTTCCATCTACCCATTCCAGTTCATTGAGTTTATTTAATGCAGAACGATGGGTCATCACTTCAATATAACTCAGTTCGGCTCCTGTTTTAGGGTCTAGCTTCCAAATACGATTGCTACCATCTGACTTGTACAAATATTTACCGTCATTGCAGAGACCCCATCCTTCAAGACTTTTTTTATAGTCAAAGGCTTTTTGCAGGGTTAAACGACCTTGGTCATATACAAACCCCTTTTTTGCTTTCCAGGTGAGTTGATAAACCTTATCATTCATCAGCGTGAGTCCTTCACCAAAATATTGATCGTCAAGGGGTTTGACGATGTATTTTGTCCCGTCATGAATTGTACCTTTTCGCAAAGAAGATCTTCCATTCATTCCAGTGCTTTCATAAAGTGTATCACCATTAAACTCTAATCCTTGTGTGTATGCTTCTCTATCGTGAGAGTAGGTGTTGAGTATTTTATAATGAAAAAGTTTAGGCGCTGCATCTGCTACAAGGACGATATTTTGCAGCAAAGTATCTATCCCATCTTGGTGTTTTACTACAGCATTCAATTCGTGATTGCCAAGGGGTTGTTTTTTAATAGGTAAAGGAAGTTCTACTGATTCCATATCCCAAAACCATTCTATTTGAGAGTAGGAAGCCTCTTTTCTTATTTTAATTTGAGCTTGAAGGGTGTCTCCATATTGAAGTGGTTTTCGACTTGTGTCAATCCTAAATGATGATTTAGAGCCATTACCTGAATTACATTTAAATAATAGCAAGGCAAAGAGGGACAAGAATAGGGATTTCATGTTTCCTTTTTTGCGTTAAATTAAGGAAATAAAATCATTGAGGAAATTGGTGGAACTGCTATCTTTGTTGCGGGCAAGTTCTGCACAACCAGCTCCTGCCAAATCCCCCAGGGCGGGAACGCAGCAAGGGTAGGCGGTTGTAGCGGTGTGATGTAGGTCGCTTGCCCATTTTTTTTAAGAACATGCCTAAAGTAGTTTTAGTTACTGGTGCCTCCTCAGGCTTAGGAAAAGCAACTGCCGATCATTTGGCTCAACTCGGGTATATTGTTTACGGAACGTGCAGAAACCCATCTAAATATGAAGCTCCTTCAGATTATGAACTCATAGGGTTAGATCTTAATGAGCCATCTTCCATTCAAAAGTGTGTTGAGGTGGTGTTGAACAAGCAGCATCGGATTGATATATTGATAAACAATGCAGGAGTGGGAATCATTGGACCTATGGAAGAACTAGATGTAGCTGCCCTACGCTCTAACTTTGAGACCAATTGTTATGGTCCTTTGCAATTGATTCAAGCAGTTTTACCTCAAATGCGAAAACAAAAAGACGGTTTTATCATCAATATAACTTCGATAGGCTGTGCTATGGGCCTTCCTTTTAGAGGCGGCTATTCAGCTTCTAAAGGGGCGCTCTCACTGCTCACGGAATCACTTCGAATTGAAGTCAAACAATTTGGAATCAAAGTATGTACTCTAGCTCCGGGAGACTTTGTCTCAGACATTGCTTCACGCCGCTATTATGCTCCACAAAAAAAGGAGTCACCTTATGGAGAAATATATAAGAAGAATTTAGCTACTATAAATGAGCATGTGGAATCAGGAATTAGTCCAAAGATTATTGCCAAAAAAATTGGTATCCTCTTGACAAAAAATTCTCCTAAAGTACATTATCGTGTTGGGTCTCCTTTGCAAAAATTTTCAGTAGTTTTAAAGGGAATTCTATCCAGCAAAATATTTGAAAAATTATTAATGCTATTTTATAAAAATTAAACTAACTCTATGAAATTTTTTATTGACACAGCCAACCTTGACCAGATTAAAGAAGCAGAAGCGCTAGGGGTTTTAGATGGTGTAACGACCAACCCTTCTTTGATGGCTAAAGAAGGCATTGTTGGAGCAGCAAACATAACTGCTCATTATTTAGCTATTTGTGAAGCGGTAGCGGGAGATGTTTCTGCTGAAGTGATTGCTGTAGATTATGAAGGGATGATTTCAGAAGGGGAGGCCCTCGCTGCACTTCACCCTCAAATAGTAGTAAAAATTCCAATGATAGAAGAGGGCGTTAAGGCTTTACGATATTTTTCAAATAAAGGTGTCAAAACAAATTGCACTTTAGTTTTTTCAGCAGGTCAAGCCCTTTTGGCAGCAAAAGCGGGAGCAACATATGTTTCACCATTTATTGGCCGTTTGGATGACATTTCTACAGATGGGATGAACCTCATAGCTGAAATCAGAGAAATTTACGACAACTATGCCTATCCTACTGAAATACTTGCAGCTTCTGTACGTCACACTATGCATATTATTCATTGTGCTAAAGTGGGGTCTGATGTCATGACGGGTCCTTTATCGGCCATTAAGGGACTGCTCAAACATCCTCTAACTGATATAGGTTTAGCCAAATTTCTTGAGGACCACAAAAAGGGGAACTAATTTCTTTCTAAAAGAGTTTCAAATTCAGGGTCAAGAAAATTACCAAAGGGTTCTTTTAAAATGCCCTTTGTTTCTAATATGATTGCTTTATTAAGCAAGGTGAGCATCCAAACTTGTGAGGCTCTTTCATAATCCAAAAGGGCAAATTGGTCTTCTGAAACAACCTGCATCATCTGTTGAACTTGGTCTACCACCTCATTAAAGGGTTGTAGACAAATTCCCACAAATCGATAATTGCTGAATTTCACTTGTAGTGATTCAAGTTTTTTTATGGTGTTTTTGTAATGTCCCATTTTATTTTGAGACCAAAAATAAATTACTGTAGGCCGATCATCCCATAAAGCATCGCTGGATATATTGTCCCCTTCAGTAGTTTGCAATTGAATGGAAGCAATTTTTTCCCCTTTCTTCATGCGAGTGATATCATTATGAAAAGAAATTACTTCAGAAAAATAGGAAGGCGAACTGTTTACAGTAGCGTAAAATTGCAAGAAAAGGTCATGTGCTTCATGATTTTCAAAACGTAATATTTCTTCAAATGCTATGGCTCGTGCTAAGTTATTGCGTAACAAGCTTCCCTTTATGTCTTCATCTACTACTTTTAATTTGTTAATGCTGTAGGTTGTTGAAGGCTTTTGTTGAATATAATTTTGTCCACTCTCAAGTGCTTCATTATTTACATAATTCAATAAATAATTTATATAAGGATCAAAAAAAGCCAAATCAGTATCGCCCAGGTTCAAGTATTTTCTAAAATCAAAGAATATGTTGCGTTCTTCCTTAGACCATGTAGTACCCCTAAAGAGTGCATATCTTTCTCTAATTGTAGCGTATGAATAAATATAAGCTGCTTGTGTAATTTTTTGAGCTACTGGAGAAAGTGTACTGAGAGAATCCATTTTCATCCACCGTGTTTTCTTTTCAATCAGTAAAGAATCTATGAGTTGATTAAAGTCTTGACTTGAAAGTGAATATTTATTAGATAAAAAACGGTTTTCACGTTCTTGATCTAATGTCAATCCCATTAAAAAATTATTTTTAGCAGCTCCAGTTCCAGAATAGACCAATGATTCTTTCATAGTCGTAGCATTAAATCTAACCCACAAACTGTCCCCTTTTTCGAATAATACATTTTGAAATTCAGGGACATGCTCTAATTTATATAGGTCAGGCATCAGAGAATCGAACTGTTTTTCAAAGCGTTGATTAACATCCAGATAAAGGGTATCTATAGTATTATTCCCTTGGTATAGAGTCAAATAATCAGAAGTGGGTTGAACGACCTGTCCACCAAAGAAAACCCCTTTTTTATTTCTTTTTCTTTCTAGTTTACAGCCAAGCGTAATCAAACAAATAATTAATACCCAAAGAAAGTGTCTCATACTTCAAAAATACAGTTAATTCCTTTCAGAAAACTCTAAGTTCTTCTTAAAAAAAGAAGGGATATATTTTTTGGAAATGTTTAAGTTTGCATTCAAAAAAAAATTCATGCTATCAGTATCTAATCTATCCGTTCAATTTGGCAAAAGAGTTTTATTTGATGAAGTAAATGTAAGTTTTACTAAAGGAAACTGTTATGGTATCATTGGAGCGAATGGAGCTGGTAAATCTACCTTTTTAAAAATTTTATCAGGCGCTTTAGAGCCTAATTCGGGAAGTATTTCTCTTGAAACGGGCAAACGTATGTCAGTGTTTGAACAAAACCACAATGCATTTGATAGCTATCCTGTTTTAGAAACCGTTCTTCGAGGCAATCAACCTCTTTTTAATTTAAAATCTGAGATGGAAAGCCTTTATGCTAAGCCTGATTTTTCTGATGTCGATGGTGAGCGTGTTGGAGTGCTCCAAGGCCAATATGAAGAAATGGATGGCTGGAATGCTGAAAGTGAGGCAGCCAGTTTATTATCAAACCTGGAAATAGGTGAGGATTTGCATTACAGTATGATGGCAGATCTTGATGGGAAACAAAAAGTGAGAGTGCTTTTGGCTCAAGCACTTTTTGGCAGACCTGATGTTTTGATTATGGACGAGCCCACCAATGATCTTGACTATGAAACTATTGTTTGGTTAGAACAATTTTTAGCAGATTATGACAATACTGTCATCGTTGTTTCACATGATCGTCACTTTTTGGACAGTGTGTGTACACATATTTCTGATATTGATTTTGGAAAAATTTCACATTTCTCAGGGAATTATACTTTTTGGTATCAATCGAGTCAACTAGCAGCAAGACAACGCGCCCAACAGAACAAAAAAGCTGAGGAAAAGAAAAAAGAACTTCAAGAATTTATTGCTCGATTTTCAGCAAATGTAGCTAAATCTAAGCAGGCTACTTCTAGAAAAAAAATGATCGATAAATTAAACATAGAAGACATCAAACCCTCTAGCCGACGCTATCCAGCACTAATATTTGAGCAAGAACGAGAAGCAGGTGACCAGATTTTAAATATAGAAAACCTCAGTTATAGTATCGGTGATAGCGTTCTTTTTTCCAATATTAATTTGAATCTTGCCAAAGGAGATAAGCTAATTGTATATTCTAAAGATAGCCGTGCTGTGACAGCGTTTTACGAGATTGTGAATGGAAAATTTGTGCCTGAGCAAGGTAAGGTAGAGTGGGGAGTAACCACTAACAACGCCTATTTGCCTTTAGACCATGATTCTTATTTTGAAAACAACTTCTCGTTAGTGGATTGGCTTCGACAATTTGCTAAAACTGAAGAAGAACGAGAAGAGGTTTTTATTCGTGGTTTTTTGGGGAAGATGCTTTTTAGTGGGGAAGAAGCCTTAAAAACATGCAATGTATTGTCTGGTGGCGAGAAAGTACGTTGTATGCTTTCTAAAATGATGATGGAACGCGCCAATGTGCTTCTGTTTGATGAACCCACAAATCATTTGGATTTAGAATCTATAACTGGTCTCAATAATGCGCTTAATAATTATAAAGGCACGCTTATTTGTAGCACTAGTGATCATGCTTTTTCACAATCTTTGGGCACTCGAATTTTAGAGCTAACACCCAAAGGAGCAATCGATAGACTCACTTCTTTTGATGATTATATGAGCGATACCTCTATAAAAGATTTACGCAATAAAATGTATGATTCTTAGGCAAAGACAAAGTAGGTGCTTATCACAATCAAGGTGATGACTAGTCCAATGGGTTTAACATACCGCCAGGGCGTAATATCGACTTGTTTAGTATACACTTGTATATAGGCTTCTTTTCTTGGCCAAATGCGCCCTATAACTAACATCAAAAGAACATTGAAAGTAAATAATATGGCCATTACATGCAAGTAATGGGGATAGGTTCCTCCCCTAGAAAGAACATAATCTTTTAAGAAAAACTGGCTAAATGTATATAGTAAAGACCCCATCAAAATTGCAATTTTAGCCGCAGAGGCGGGAACATATTTGGTCATATAACCAACTAATATAATGGTTAAAATGGGTATGGTATAACACCCATTAATTTCTTGCAAGTAGCCAAACAAACCTTCAGGTGCATTCGCAATTGTAGGTGCTATGAGCATAGAAAAAAGGGCAAGAAGAATACCAAACATTTTCCCAGATCGGACAACTTTTTGTTCATCAGCCTCTTTATTGATATATTGTTTATAGACATCCAATCCGAATAGCGTTACCGAGCTATTGAGTGCTGAATTAAAAGAACTCAAAATGGCACCAAAAAGTACAGCTGCAAAGAAACCAAGTAGGGTTGGTGGCAAAACCCTATTGACCAAAAGGCCATAAGATTGATCTCCCTGACCTGTTTCGAGTGTGTCTCCAAAAACATGCAAGGCTATAATGCCAGGCAACACCACTATAATGGGACCAAGGATTTTTATGAAAGCGGCAATGAGGAGTCCTTTTTGCCCTTCTTTTAAATTTTTTGCGGCAAGTGCTCTTTGAATGATGGCCTGATTTGTTCCCCAATAAAAAAGCTGAACTAAAATCATACCCGTAAACAAGGTGCCAAATGGAATAGCCGAATCTGGTCCACCTTTGGCTAAAAACTTTTCAGGATGGTTAGCCACTAGCACTTCAATGCCTTGTATAATATTTCCTTCGCCTACATAGAGTAACCCAAACATGGGCACCAACATCCCTCCAATTAATAATCCCACCGCATTGAGTGTATCAGAAACAGCAACTGCTTTGAGGCCCCCAAAAATTGCATAGATCGAACCAATAAGACCTATAGACCATACGGTGATATAGAGTGCAGTGGTCTGATCGATTCCCATGAGTGAGGTTAAATCAAACATACCGATCAATGCAATTGCTCCTGAATAAAGAACGATAGGTAAAAGCACGACCATATAACCACTTAGAAATAGAACTGAAGCAATTGACTTTGTTGTTGTGTCGTAGCGTCGTTCTAAAAATTGAGGCACTGTTGTGAGACCTCCTTTTAAATAGCGTGGCAGTAAGACAAGTGCAGCCACAACCATCGTAATAGCAGCAAGCGTTTCCCAAGCCATCACCACAATCCCTTCTTTAAAGGCCGATCCATTCAAGCCAACAAGTTGTTCGGTAGAAAGATTTGTTAATAGTAAAGAGCCTGCAATGACAACTCCCGTCAAGCTTCGACCCCCTAAAAAATAACCATCTTGTGTTTTTTCATTGGTAGATCGAGTAGCAAAATAAGATATTATTCCTACTAATGCTGTGAATAGCATAAAAATCAGAAATTGCATAGGCGGAGATTAAATTAATTTTGTTTCGAAACCAAAATAAGGAAAAAATCATAAATCAAGATTCCTGATAATTTCAAGTGTCTTCTTTTCTGCTTCTTTAGGAACAAAAAGCTCCTGTTGCATAATTGAGGTGGCTCCGAATCCAGCCAGTCGAGCTGATTCTGATCGATCTTTAATCAAAGGATAAATATTATCTGATTCTAGTGCGTTCATAATTGCTAATACATTTATAGAAGAACCAGTATAAACTTTAACTAAGTTTTGGGGCATTGTTTGTTTGAGAAGTTAAGCTTTGTTGTATTTGTTATTCCAAATAGCTGGGTTAAAGTTTTTTCCGAGGGCAAAACCATAGAACAAGACAATAGAAGCTAATGCTTTAAACATAAAAAAGAATAACATCCAATAGGAAGCCCCATCTGGAGTTTTTGTGAACAGGCTTAATGGTGTTAATTCAGTCGCTAGGAAGCTCAAACCAAAAATGAGCAGAAGTAGATTCCAAATATTCTTAAAAGGCCACATTCTGATTTTTCTTAACGGTTTTAAATCATTACCCCATTTATGAATCAAATAAAAATAGTCATTACCAAGAGGAACAAAAAGAAGTGGATCGTCTGTACTTTCTAAACGGAATAGGGCAGAAGGAGCCATTACTTTTAAATCAGTCAAAGAGGTATTATGTTGTTTTTCTAATCCCTCAATTTTATCTTTTGCTTCTTGTGGGAGAGTGTTTTTGAAAAATTTTAAATCCAAAAAACGCAAGCGGTAATCAACACATACCTTTTTTATTGCATTGATATGATAGATCTTATCGGTTTCGAGTAAATCAAATGTAAACGTATTTGCTTTTTTTATCTGATGCTCTTCAAACAGGGATTCTAACTTGGACTCATCAGTTTTATTGTCAACGGATGTGTTTTTTAAAACGGTTTCTAAATTGGTGGGAGGTAATAAATTCAACAGCATGTTCCTAATCATTTAATAACAAAAATACAAGGTAATTCTGTCAAACGCAAATTCTATCGCAACTGAGCTTGTAATTCTTTTTCAAATATGTTAAAAATACGCTGAAGGCTTTTGTCTATCTGTTTGTCAGTGAGCGTTTTTTGTGAATCTCTGAAGTGAAAACGAATGCCATACGATTTTTTTCCTTCTGGCAAACCCTTGCCTTCATAGACATCAAAAAGTGAGACTTCTTCTAAAATATTTCTTTCTGTTTGTAGCGCCAGGGCTTCAATTTGTTTAAAAGAAACAGGGGGGTTTAAAACCAGTGCAAGGTCTCTCACTGCAATTGGAAACTTGGGTATTTCCTTATAGGTAAGAGGAGTGTGAAAGGCTTTTTCAGTCATAACATCCCAAGCTAATTCAGCAAAAAATAAGTCTTGATCTATATCAAATATTTTAGTGATTGTTCCTGCAACTTTGCCAAGATAGCCAAGGGCTAATCCATCAATTTCATAGGCAAGACAGTTTTCATAATTCTTATGACTTTGTTTTTTTGTAGAAAAATTGACAAGGCCTAGAGCTTTGAATACTTGTTCAACAGCATTTTTTAAATAGAAAAAAGAATCAGGGGCTTGATTCACATTCCAATGTTCTGAAAAAGGAGAACCAGCGAGAGTGAGGCTCAATCGTTTAGACTCAATGTAAGACTCTTTCGATTGATGATAGCAAGTGCCAAACTCAAATAGTTTTATTTGCTCTTGCTGCCGCTTAAGATTAAAAGCAGCTACTTCTATCGCATTAAAAATGAGTGATTGACGCATCATTGACAATTCTCTACCTAATGGATTGAGCAATTGAACAGCCGCTAAATTTTCTTCTCGATAGTCCGGAGAGCTCAGAGAATTGGTAAGGATTTCAAAAAATCCCATGCCACAAAGTATGTTACTTATTTCGTTTTCAAGCTTTTGCGAGTTTTTCCAATTGTATTTGGCTTGGGTATTAAAACGAAGAGGGGCGTCAGGGACTTGGTTATAACCATATAAACGTAAAATTTCTTCAATCACATCTGCTGGTCTTGTAACATCCACCCGATAAGGGGGTACTGAAAGTGCAAGCCCCTCCTTTGAAACGTTATTGATTTCAATTTCTAGAGCATTTAGAATAGAAGTTAATGTTTCTTTTGGAAATTCAAATCCTAGTGTTTGATATAAGGTGGCATAGTTCAAAAATATCGAATGAGAGGTTGGGACGTTTTTCGCTTCATTTTGAATATCACTACTGATTAATCCTCCTGCGTATTTTTTAATTAATAAAGCTGCTCTTTTTAAAGCATAAAGGCCAATTTCTGGGTCCACTCCTCGTTCAAACCGAAAGGATGCATCTGTATTTAGTGCATGACTCTTAGCCGTTTTCCGAATGCTTACAGGGTCAAAATAGGCACTCTCTAAAAAAATATTTTTTGTATTGTTGTCTATACCAGATTCTTTTCCTCCAAATACACCCGCTATGCAAAGAGGATTTTCACTATCACAGATCATTAAATCTTCATCACTCAATTTTCTTTCTTGATCATCAAGCGTAGTGAATGTTGTTCCTTCATCTAGTGTCTTTACAATAATTTTTTCTTTGATTTTATCAGCGTCAAAACTGTGCAAAGGCTGGCCTAATTCAAACATCACATAGTTAGTGATATCTACTACCACGTTTTTTGGGTTCATCCCAAGGGCTTTGAGTCGATGCTGGATCCATTTGGGAGAGGGGCCAATTTCAATTTCACTTATTGTTAGACCGTAATAAAGAGGTGCTTTCTTTGTCGCCTCTACTTCAACATTTATTTGATTTTGAGTATTGTCTACATGAAAAACACTCACTTCAGGTGTCATCCATTCAAAGGGAATTTTATTGATAATACAAGCTGCTTTTAAATCTCGAGCCACACCAAAATGACTCATGGCATCTGCGCGATTAGGAGTTAAACCTATTTCAAAAACAGTATCGGTTACAATGTCAAAGACCTCTTGACAAGGTGTTCCTATTTCCAAGTCAGCATCTAAAACGAGTATTCCGTCATGGCTATCACCAATACCCAATTCATCTTCTGCACAAATCATACCCATGCTAATTTCTCCCCGTATTTTACTTTTTGAAATTTTAAAGGGTTCATTCGAATTACCATAAAGGGTTGTGCCTACTTTGGCAACGGCTACTTTTTGGCCTTTAGTTACGTTTGGTGCACCACAAACAATTTGAACAGGATCTATTTCTGATGCAAGCTTAACTGTCGTTATTTTTAGTCTATCTGCATTAGGATGTTGTTCACAAGAAAGCACTTCTCCCACCACAACTCCATCTAGTTTATTTTTGACCGACTCATAGGTCTCAGTGCCCTCAACCTCTAGTCCTAGATTGGTTAGTAGGGTTGCTATTTCTTCTATAGATAGGTCAGTTTTTATGAATTCTCTTAGGCCGTTATAGGATATTTTCAACTCTGTTTTATTAGTGTTTCTTGTGTCGCAAATATACTAATCTTGTGGGTCTAATTTAACTTATAAAGTTCCAAATGTTTTGATGAAATTGTATTTGCGCAAGTGTATATTTAATGTTTTGGTGCTCTTCAGTCTCAAGGTTAGGGTCTTTTTTTATAATGTCTTGCGCATAGGCTCTTGCAGTTTGAAGCAATTGGGTGTCTTTGATTACATTGGCTATTTTTAGTTGAAGCAGCCCACTTTGCTGGGTGCCCATTAGATTGCCTGGTCCTCTCAATCGTAAGTCAACCTCAGCCAATTCAAACCCGTCTTGCGTTTGTACCATAGTGTTTATTCTTGTTCTGGCTTCTTCTGAACGTTTTTCGCTGCTCATCAAAATGCAATAACTCTGCGATGCACCCCTCCCCACACGACCTCTCAATTGATGAAGCTGTGAAAGTCCAAAACGTTCAGCACTTTCAATCACCATCACCGAAGCGTTTGGTACATTCACACCAACTTCTATCACTGTGGTGGCTACCATAATTTGTGTCTTTTGCCGTACAAAACGTTCCATTTCTATAGCTTTTGCCTCAGGGGTCATTTGGCCGTGGAGGATACTGATTTGAAATTCAGGTTGGGGGAAGGCTCTTTGAATACTCTCATAACCTTCCATCAAATTTTTATAATCTAGTTTTTCAGATTCTTGTATTAGTGGATAAACAATATAAACTTGTTGCCCCTTAGCAATAGCTTCTTTTAAAAAGGCAAACACTTTCAATCTATTGCGGTCAAGTCGGTGAATAGTTTTGACTGGCTTTCTACCCGGCGGAAGTTCATCAATAATCGAACTATCTAAATCTCCATAAAGACTCATTGCTAGAGTTCTAGGGATAGGTGTCGCTGTCATTACCAAAATATGTGGTGGAATTTTATTTTTTTTCCATAGGCGAGCTCTCTGTGCCACACCAAATCGATGCTGTTCATCAATAATTGCCAAACCTAAACTTTTAAAGACTACTTTTTCTTCTAAAATGGCATGCGTGCCAATCAATATATGAAGGACTCCTGATTCTAATTCCTCATGTAATTTTTGACGTTGTTTCTTTTTGGTGCTCCCCGTCAGCAAGGCTAAATGGATAGTACTGTTTTTGAGTAATACAGATAATGATTCATAATGCTGCTGAGCCAGAATTTCTGTTGGTGCAACAAGACATGCCTGGAAGCTATTGTCCAATGCAATCAGCATCGTGAGCAAAGCCACTATGGTTTTTCCTGAGCCAACATCTCCTTGAAGTAAGCGGTTCATTTGTCTGCCAGAGCCTAAATCATTTCTAATTTCTTTGATGACTCTTTTTTGAGCATTGGTTAACGTAAAAGGAAGTGCTTTTTCATAAAAAGAGTTAAAATGAAAACCAATTGATTCAAAAATATGTCCCTTAATTTTTTGCTTGCGTTGATAGTTTTTTAAAAGCAATTGCAGTTGAATATAGAAAAGCTCTTCAAACTTTAAACGCATTTGGGCTCTTGTTAATGCATTTTGACTCTCTGGAAAATGAATGTGAGTAAGCGCCTTGGCCTTGGAAACTAAACTTAGACGCGCAAGAATTTTTTCTGGTAAGGTTTCTCGAAAAGAATGTCCAGTTTTAAGAAATAATTCACTAACCATTTTTTGAAGGCTTCTTTGTGTTAGTCCACTATTGACCATTTTTTCTGTACTGCTGTAAATAGGCTGAAAAGGTCGAAGAGGTTCTTTTTCATAAGCAGTAGCCAATGTCATTTCGGGGTGGGGCATACTCGCTATGCCTCGATACCAATTGAGCCGCCCAAAAATAATGTATTCCTGGTTTAATTGAATGCTTTTTGCGATCCACTGATGCCCTCTAAACCAAACCAACTCCAACTGTCCAGTTTCGTCTTCAAATTCAGCGACCAATCGTTTTCCTCTTTTTTGATTCACCCATTTTAATTGTTTTACCCGTCCTTTGATTTGCACTTCAGAATTATTGGCAGGAAGCGTATTAATAGAGAAAAATTGAGAACGATCTACGTAACGGTGCGGAAAAAAATGCAATAAATCTTGAAATGACTTGAGCTGCATTTCGTTTTTAAGGAGTTGAGCCTTGGCCGGGCCAACCCCCTTTAGATATTCCAAAGAAGTTTGCATGATATCCATTACTAGCGAAATTAATTTTTTTTATTGTATTGATTTCAACATGGAGAATGTTTACCTTTATTTAAATCAAAAGAATGAAACGAGCCCTTGTAATATCTGGCGGTGGAAGTAAGGGTGCTTTTGCGGGAGGTATAGCCCAATTTCTATTAGAAGAAAGTCAATTGAACTATGATTTTTTCATAGGCACCTCTACTGGCAGTTTATTGATTTCTCATTTGGCGCTGGGGAAAGTTGAAACAATTAAGAGAGCTTATACAAATGTGACGCAAGAATCCATTTTTGATAATTGTCCTTTTCTAATCAAACAACAGGGCAGGGTAAAACGCATTAAAATCCATCATTTCAATGTTTTAAAGAATTTTATTCGGGGGCGTAAGACCTTTGGAGAAAGCAACAATTTAAGAAAACTATTGACTGAGTATTTCTCAATAACTGATTTTCAACTCTTAAAAAACGAGAAAAAAGAGGTAGTTGTTTGTGTTTCAAACCTTTCTACCAATAGAGTAGAATATAAACGCTTGCATGATTTTGAATATGAAGATTTTCTAGATTGGATTTGGATTTCATGCAATTATGTTCCCTTTATGTCCTTAGTTGTTAAAGACCACTGTGAGTATGCAGACGGTGGTTTAGGATCGGTCATACCTATTGAGGAAGCAGTTAGGAGGGGAGCTACCCATGTTGATGCGATCTTATTAGATACTGAATTTCAACAAACAAATCGAGTGCCAAGCCGCAATCCTTTTGAGGCTTTGAGTAGTGTTTTTGGTTTTATTTCAGATAAAATAGAACAACAAAATCTACATATAGGAAATTTAGTTGCCAATGACTACGGTGCCAAATTGCGTATTTTCTATACTCCAAGAATATTAACACGTAATTCCCTTGTCTTTGATCGACATCAAATGACTCAATGGTGGGAAGAAGGCTTTGACTTTGCCAAGAAAAAAATGGGTTTCTAAACTGTTTATAACTATTGATTTTATCAAAGGATAGCCGTGTTAGAAATATTTATTTTTAACCGATGGATGGTTTTTCGCTCAATTTTATAGAAGAACTCAACGAAGCGCAGCGTTCAGCTGTTTTGCACAAAGAGGGTCCCTTGATTGTCATTGCTGGAGCAGGCTCTGGGAAAACCCGTGTCTTGACATATCGAATTGCCCATTTAATGCAATCGGGTGTAGATTCTTTTCAAATTTTAGCCTTAACCTTTACCAACAAAGCGGCTCGCGAAATGAAGTCTAGAATTGGCGCTTTAGTGGGCGAAAGTGAGGCTAAAAACCTTTGGATGGGCACTTTTCACAGTGTGTTTGCAAGACTACTAAGACAAGATGCAGATAAGTTGGGTTTCCCTTCCAATTTTACTATTTATGACACCCAAGATTCAGATCGATTAATAGCCGCTATTATCAAAGAGAGCGGGTTGGATAAAGATATTTATAAGTATAAACAAATTCGAAACCGCATCTCATCATTTAAGAATAGCTTAATCACCGTGAAAGCATATTTTCAAGACCCTGACTTGGTTGAGGCAGATGCGCAGGCTCGAAGACCACAATTGGGTGCTATCTATAAAGAATATGTGGAGCGATGCTTCAAAGCTGGAGCAATGGATTTTGATGATTTATTGCTTCGAACGAATGAATTGCTCAATCGTTTTCCAGAAGTTCTTGCTAAATATCAAAACCGATTTCGCTACATTTTGGTCGATGAGTATCAAGACACTAATCATTCTCAATATCTAATTGTTAGAGCCCTTTCTGATCGTTTTCAAAACATTTGTGTGGTGGGAGATGATGCTCAGAGCATCTATGCTTTTCGAGGAGCAAATATTAATAATATCTTGAACTTTCAAAAAGACTATGACGATGTAGCACTCTATCGTTTAGAGCAGAATTATCGCTCCACGAAGAACATTGTCAATGCAGCTAACTCCATCATAAAACACAACAGAAATAAGATTGAAAAAATTGTTTGGACTTCCAATACAGAAGGAGAAAAAATTGGCATTCATCGCCTATCCACAGATGGTGAGGAAGGACGCTTTGTAGCGTCTAAAATCTTTGATCTAAAAATGGATCAACAGCTAAAAAACAATGCATTTGCTGTGCTTTATCGGACTAATGCTCAGTCTAGAGCGATAGAAGATGCCCTTAGAAAAAGTGACATTTCTTATCGGGTTTATGGTGGTTTGTCATTTTATCAGCGCAAAGAAATCAAAGATATTTTAGCGTATTTACGATTGGTGGTCAATCCAAATGACGAAGAAAGCTTGAAACGAGTCATCAATTATCCAGCAAGGGGCATAGGGGCTACTACGGTAGACAAGTTGGTTGTTGCTTCAAAAGGACACAACATAAGTTTATTAGATGTACTGTCACAAATTGATAAGCTTAATTTAAAAATAAATTCAAGCACAACAAATAAGCTTAAAAATTTCGAGCAAATGATTCAACGTTTCCGCATTGAAAACGAAAAAATGAATGCTTTTGAAATAACAGATTTTATTATTAAGAAAACAGGAATTGTTAATGAATTAAAAAAAGATGGAACACCTGAGGGTATAGCTAGAATTGAAAATATTGAAGAATTATTAAACGGGATTAGAGATTTCACAGAAGGGCAAATCGAAATTGTTGATGCAAAGGCCGATTTAGCCGAATTTTTGGCCGATGTGGCCCTATTGACCGATATGGATCAAGAAGAAGAGGAAAATGCTGACCGTGTATCTCTAATGACTATTCATCTTGCAAAAGGGTTAGAGTTTTCAAATGTGTTTGTTGTAGGATTGGAAGAAGATTTATTCCCCTCAGCCCTAAGTCTCAGCACTAGACTGGAATTAGAAGAAGAAAGAAGACTATTTTATGTTGCCTTAACTAGGGCAAAAAAGCAGGCCTTTCTCACCTACACCCAATCTCGTTATCGATGGGGGAAATTAATTGATGCTGAGCCGAGCCGATTTATTGAAGAATTAGACAAAGAATTTATTGAACTCCCTCCTAAGGAAGCGCCCTATACATTTAAGCCTCTACTCAATGATTCTATTTTTGGTGAACCTGTTAGCAATAAGTCAGTTGAAAGAAAATTACCCAAGGATGGTCCTATAAACACTTCTCCTACGCCTTCACAATTACAAAAGTTAAGAGCGATCAACACAGCTTCAAAACCTGTGGGTGAAATGAACGTTTTGCTTTTAGCCATTGGAGATGAAGTGCTTCATGAACGATTTGGGTTGGGAAAAGTAATCTCTTTAGAAGGAAAAGGAGCCGATCAAAAAGCAGCTATTGATTTTAAGGGAGTGGGAGTGAAAAAACTCCTTTTACGCTTTGCGCAATTAAAAAAGGTTTAAAATGGCTGAATTTCTATCTCTTTATGGAAAAAATCCAAATCAAAAAGATATTGAAAAGATTGCTGAAGTTTTTGAAAATGGGGGACTAGTCATCTACCCAACAGATACTGTCTATGCACTGGGTTGTTTAACCAATAACGCCTCAGCTCTAAAGCGATTTGAAAAAATAAAAGGGGTAAGACTACTTCATGCTCCTCTGAGTTTTCTTTTTTCTTCAATAAGTGAATTATCAAAATATGTATCGCCTCTTGACAATGCTCAATTTAGAATGTTAAATCGATATTTACCTGGACCATTTGCATTCCTATTAAAGGCAGCAAAAAAACTACCCAAGCCTTTTGAAAAAAGAAAGACAATCGGATGTAGAATTGTTGATCACCCCTTTTTGGAGTGTCTCTTGCCCCTTCTGTCAGCCCCATTGATCACCTCATCACTTCATGACCCAGATGTAATTTTAGACTATACAACCGACCCGCAAGAACTCTTTTTTCGGTGGAGTGAAAAAATAGATTTATTTGTCGATTGCGGTTATGGGGGTAATAAACCTTCTACTGTCGTAGATTTATCAGAAAGTCCATTTTCGATTATTCGTCAAGGGTTGGGGGAGTTATAAAAAAAAAACACACCTAAAAAGGTGTGTTTTAATATTGATAGAAATTAAGTTTTAGTTCATGCCCTGAGCTATCAAATCATAAAACTGATCGATTTTTGGTAGAACTACAATTCGTGTTCTTCTGTTTTTTGCTCTATTGGCTGCAGTGTCGTTGTCTGCCACAGGCATATAATAACTTCTTCCAGCCGCTGTCATACGTTCAGGTGCTACGTCAAAGTCATTTTGTAAAATTCGAATTACTGCAGTAGCTCTCTTAACACTTAAGTCCCAGTTGTCACTGATGTCATCAAGCTTGATAGGTACATTGTCAGTGTGACCTTCAACCATAAATTCTAATTCTGGTTTGTCATTAACTACCTTAGCTACTTTTCCAAGTACTTCCTTAGCCCTTTTGGTAACAGTATGGCTCCCGCTTCTAAATAATAATTTATCAGAAATAGAAACATAAACAACCCCTTTTTCAACATTGATCTGGATGTCTTCATCACTCATATTTCCTAACACACCTTTTAGACTTGTCACTAAAGCGAGAGTTACTGAGTCCTTCTTGGTCATGGCTTCTTGCATAGTTCGAATACGCAAATCTTTTTCTTGCATGCTTTCAAGTGACTTTTCCAAATTTTCAGCTCCTTTTTTGGAGAGTGTAGTGAGGTTACCAATATTATTAATTAAGTCTTGATTGTTTGCTTGAAGAAATTTATTTTGTTCTCTCAATGAAGCTAAGCTGGCTTCTGCAGCTTCTTTTTCTTCGTTACAAGAATTTAATTTTACTGTGGTAGCATCTAATAAACTTTTTGTGTTTTGTTGAAGTTCTTCCAACTCAGTATATTTTTTCTGGGAAACACAAGAAGTTATCAAAACTCCAAATAGTGCAATAACTGCTACTTTTTTCATTGAATTATATTTTTAAATTACTTAGATGCAAAATAAATGAAAAATTCCAATTTTCTAGTGCTTTAAGTGGTCGAAATTTTTTATCCTCCTTAAATAATGTTCAAACACAATACTTTTTACTCTAAAGTAGTTGTGTTTTGGAATCGATTTGGGTCTTTGCCGAAAAAAAGAGGCACTGTTTTTATAAAAGACCACATGTGCTCTAATTATAGCCATTGTATAACTCCATTTGCCTTGAATGAAATAAAAAACTCCAGCCAAACCGTCTAAAAGAATCCGCACCAATAGTGTCGCAAAGAGTTGCTTTGAAGGAAGATTTTTGATCAATAAGTAAAGGGAATTCCTATGGTTTAGATATATTTTAGTAGCAGATTGCCTCAATGTGCCCCCACCTAAGTGATAGACTTTTGAATCACCGATGGCATAAATAGCTAACCCGTTTCGTTGAGCTCTCCAACAAAGATCAATTTCTTCTTGATGGGCAAAAAAAGCAGCATCAAATCCTCCTAAATCTTCAAAAACACTTCTACGAACAAAAAAACAAGCCCCACTGGCCCAAAAAACACGAGCCTTAACGTTGTATTGGCCATTATCTTTTTCTAAATGCTTAAAAATGCGTCCCCTACAATAAGGGAACCCATACTGATCTATGAATCCACCTGCAGCTCCTGCATATTCAAAATAAGTTTTATTTGTATAGTCTACAATATGTGGTTGCGCTATCGCCGTATTGGCGTGAGATTTGAAATGATCTAACATCGGGGCGATCCAATTTTTAGTTACCCAGACATCAGTATTCAATAATATATAAAGGGATGCTTTTATTTGCTTTAGCCCTTTGTTATAGCCTTCAGCATAGCCTAAATTTTCAGTTAGTAGAATGCAATGAATGGAAGCATAATTATTTTTAACCCAATCAATGGAATCATCACTTGATCCGTTGTCAATGAGGTAAATAGGATGCTGATCACTATTTTCAACAAGTTGTGGAATAAACCTTTTGAGCAAGCCTATCCCGTTATAATTCAAAAGAACAATAGCAACTGCCTCCATTAATTTATTTTAATTCGTTATAGTTGGGTAATTCTTCAATGAATTGAAAAGATTGATTATCAAAGTTAACGGTGTAAAAATAGTGATTCAAACCATTGGTGATCATACTATAAGGACTTTTTAGAACTACATTATAGCGTGACAGTTGATCGAAGGTGTTTTGCCTAATTTTCACTTCAGGTGATTTGCATTCTACAAGCACTAGTGGTTCTTGCTTTGAATTGCAAGCGATCAGATCAAACCGCTTTTGACGATCAAACACATTGAACTGTTGTTCAATTCGAAGTAGGCTTATAGGAAAGTTTTTTTGTTGATTAAGAAATTGAATACAATGCGTTCTAACCCATTCTTCAGGCGTAAGCCGTATCCATTTTTTTCTGACTACATCAAACACATAGGGCTTATTTTGCTTAAGTTTGACTTTAATATCACAGTCAGGAAAATTTAATTTTAGCATGCAATAAAATTGCAAAAAAAATAATGAATGCAAACTTTTGAAACCGTAATAAACCAAATAAATAAAAATCAGATAGCCCCTTTTTATTTGCTTTCTGGTACTGAAGCCTATTTTATTGATTCTATAGAAAAAGCAATCTATAATCAAGTGGTGACAGAAGAAACCAAAGATTTTGATTATAGTTTATTTTATGGAAAGGATACCACAGCGGTTGAAATTATTGATACTGCTAAAAGATTTCCAATGCTTTCAACATTTCATCTCATTGTGGTGAGAGAAGCTCAATATATCAATCAATCACTTGATCCTATAGTTTCTTATTTGGAAAATCCACAACCTCAATCAATCATTGTTTTTTGCTATAAACACCGAAGTTTTGATAAACGAAAAAAACTTCATCAGTTAGCCTCAAAAGCAGGAGTGGTATTATCTTTCAGGCCTCTTTATGATAATCAAATCCCAAAATGGATTCAATCGCAAACTAAAAAACACAAGCTTTCTATTTCACCTAAAGCGTTAGTTTTATTGGCTGATTATTTGGGTTCTGATTTACTTAAAATCGACAAAGAGCTTGAAAAGTTTAAACTTATTTTAGCAGAGGGTGAGGAAATAACATCAGCGTTGGTGGAGAAGCATATTGGACTGAGTAAAGACTTCAATACCTTTGAATTACAAAATGCCATTGGAACTAGAAATATTTCCAGATCTTTTCAGATAGTACAATATATGTCTAGAAACAGCAAAAATCATCCATTGCCTGTTACACTAGGGACTCTTCATAGTTTTTTCCAGAAGCTTTTAAAATATCATGGACTTCTAAAGAAAACAGAGGCAGCCAGCGTGCTTGGAATCAACCCCTACTTTGTGAAAGACTATCAAGAGGCAGCTCAATATTTCAGTATGCGTCAAACGAGCCAGGCTCTTCATGTGATTTTTCAAGCTGATTTAAAGTCTAAGGGTATAACTGGAGGACACAATCAACATGGTGCAATTTTAAAAGACCTTCTACTACGAATTTTCACACTCTAAAGTGCAGGATACGTTTGAGGGTCAGATTCATGCATCATTGCATAAGCTGCTTCAAAAATATCTTCATGAGACGGTTTAGAGAAATAATCACCATCACTTCCATAGGCTGGCCGGTGTGCTTTAGCCGCTAATAGTTTAGGAGGACTGTCTAAATACTTAAATGCTTTTTGTTTTTCTAAAAGCTGCTGTAAGATGTAGGCAGAAGCACCTCCAGGAACATCTTCATCAACAATAAGTAAACGATTTGTTTTGGCAATACTTAAAACAATATTTTCCGCTAAATCAAATGGGATCAGGGTTTGGATATCAATTACCTCAATAGAAATATTATATTGCTGCAATGTTATGGCTGCATCAGACAAAATTCTAAGTGTAGAGCCATAGGATACTGCTGTGATGTCATTTCCTTCTTGCAAACACTCAATTTCTCCTAAAGGAATTTTATATTTTCCCAAATTATTGGGCATTTTTTCTTTCAGACGATAACCATTTAAAGATTCTACAAGAATTGCTGGCTGATTTAGCGCAAGAAGAGTATTGTAAAAACCGGCCGCTTGAGTCATGTTTCTTGGCACTAAAATGTGTATCCCACGGAGTAAATGTATCATTCCACCCATCTGTGATCCAGAGTGCCAGATGCCTTCTAAACGATGCCCTCTTGTTCTAATAATTAAAGGTGCAAATTGCTGTCCATTAGTTCTATAACTCAAAGATGCTAAATCATCACTTAAAATCTGAATACAGTATAATATATAATCTAAATATTGAATTTCAGCAATAGGACGGAGGCCTCGAAGAGAGAGTCCAATTCCTTGACCTATAATAGTAGCTTCACGAATACCCGTATCTGCAATACGCAAGGGTCCGAATTTTTTCTGCAAGCCTTCTAATCCTTGATTTACATCTCCAATTTTACCAACATCTTCACCAAAAATAAAAACTCTTTCATCTTTTTTAAGGAGGGCTTCAAAGTTATCCCTTAATATAATTCTGCCATCAACCATTGGCGCATCAGCACTATAAGTTGGTGGAGTGGTTTCCATAGCAATAATTTCTTCTTTAGAAACCGTATAAAGTTTTGAAGAGATTTTTTCTTTCAACCCATTTATTAAAGTTGTCCTCCATTCATCAAATTGCTGAGTATTTATGTTTGGATAATTTGTCAAAACAGCTCTCAATTGACGGGCCCCCGCCACCACATCACGAAAGGAAGGTTCTGGGTTTAGGTCTAGGCTCTTTTTGATAAGATGCATTTTGGGGTCGTTGCCTATTTTATTTTTGAAACTCTCTAAAAAACTTATAAATGCTTTTTTAGTTTTAAGAACAGGATTTTGATAATCATTCCATGCTTTTCTACGGGCCTTTTTAACCTGTGTTTTCAATTCACTTTCAATAGAAATCAGTTCTTCTTCAGTGGCAATCCCATTGGCTAAAACCCAAGCTCTCATCTTTACATTACAGTCGTACTCTTTTTCCCACTTGAGCCTTTCTTCAGATTTGTATCGTTCATGAGACCCAGAAGAAGAATGACCCAAAGGTTGGGTGAGTTCCTTCACATGAATCAAAACAGGAACGTGCTCTTTTCTGGCCAGTTGTGAAGCATAATCATAAGTGTTTATTAGGGCTGAGTAGTCCCACCCTTTTACTTCTAACACTTCTAGCCCTGCTGCTGTTTCAGTGCGTTGAAATCCTTTTAAGGCTTCTGATATACTTTCTTTAGTTGTATGATCTTTATTGTGTACTGAAATACCATAGTCATCATCCCAAACACTGACCACCATTGGGATTTGAAGTACTCCTGCGGCATTTATAGCTTCAAAAAAAACACCTTCGCTGGTGCTTGCATTACCAATAGTACCCCAAGCTATTTCATTTCCATGATTAGAATGTTCTTTAAGTCCTTTGAATGGGATTTCTCTGAATAGCTTTGAGGCTTGAGCTAAGCCAACCAATCTAGGCATTTGTGACGCTGTAGGTGAAATGTCCGAACTGTGATTTTTCATCTCTTTAAGGGGCAGCCAGTTACCATTCTCATCCACAAAAGGGGTAACAAAATGGGCTCCCATTTGTCTTCCTCCAGACATGGGCTCTCTAATTAAATCAAGGTCCGCATAAAGTGCAGCAAACAATTGTTCAGGGGTAAGATTTTCTTGCGCAAACAGAAGTGTTTGATCGCGATAATAGCCTGATCGAAAGTCACCCTTTTCAAAAAAGTGGCTCATGGCAGCCTGTGGTAATTCTTTTCCATCACCAAAAATACCAAATTTGGCTTTGCCTGAGAGTACTTCTTTTCTTCCCAAATAGCTGCATTCTCTACTGAGAACGATTGTTTTATAATCTGCTAAAATTTGGTTTTTAAAATCTTCAAAGGAAATTGAAGAACTTATATTTTCAGATTTTTCCTTCATAAAAGCCTACTAAAATACAAAATTTATACTAGCTCATAGATCTCATCACTATGTAGTTGAAGACCAACTAAGTATAGCCTATCAGAACCATTTGCGAGCATACAATCCTGTTAATGCCTTTGGATCTAGTGTGAGTACAAAACGAATTTTTGTCGCATAGCGTGATTGAGTGAGGTCTAACCCATTTGATGAGGCAAAAGGTAGATAGAGTTCTAAATAATCTGGGACAAGGTTTAATCGAACACCACTATCAAAATATCCTTGAAGATCTACGTTTCTATTTTTAATCACACCAAAATCTGCGTAGGCTTCTATCCATTTCCAAATGCCCATGGTCAGGTTAGTGCTGAACATAAAATTATTTGAGGTAGCATTTTCAAATTTCGACTTAAATCCTCCTTCTGCTATAACAAATTGTTGGCTATAAACCCCACTAGTCTCAGAACGACCTAAATAGTTATATTGGAACAAATAGTCTGTAGGTCGATTTAAATTAAAATCAAAATAGGATGTGTTCTCAACGTTATACCATAAAAATTTGCCTGCAAAAAAACGAACTCCAAACTGTCTTCCGCTCGGGAAAAGTTTCCTGTAATCTACGCTCCATTGAATTTTTCCAAATTGATTTGAAAATTCAAGGCTGCTATTGGATGTAAAATGTTTTAAGGCACCTTTGTTGGAGTGAATATGCCTTAAATTCAATACGCTATAGTCAGGTGACGTTTCTATTTCAGGATCTTTTTCTCGAAAGACATTATACCACGAAACACTTAATAATTTTCTTTTATTAGACCGAAAATCAGGAGTTCTAAAATACCACGCCAAATGGGGAGTGAATGTGACATACCTTAAATCTGAATTGTAATGATAACTACTCCCTAATAATTGAAAAGTTGTTAAATAATTATTAGAATAGTTGTTATAAAAATAGGTGCCCAGTCTAAAATGACCTACCCATGATTTTTCTAAAAAAGAGTAATGAGGAGAAAATTCATAATTGAACAATTGTTTTTTTAGGCGACCATTAAAGAGCCGAACACCAATCGTAATTCCATCATAGGCATTAAAATCAGTGATGGGATTAAAAAACAGTTGATTGCGACCAGGGTCTTCTATGTCTTTGACAAATCGTAAACTTAGCGGCTTGATGCCCAATGGTGTCTTTAAAGCTTTCCAATTATTTTTCTTATTTGTTTCTGGAAAATTTACTAGTGGATTGATAGCGATATAATTTGCATCGTTTGGTTTCCATTTTAAAATAGTGTCTTTTGAGGTAAGTCGAATCCACTTCGTCTTTACAACAGAATCTTTTTTTATCCAACCCACTTGAACGGGCGCATTTCTTCCTTTTTTTTCAGAAAGTGTAATTTGATATTGATTTTCATTCTTGATCAAATTACTAAATTGAAAATCAAGAGGCACACGATTGCTTGTATACTCATCAAAAAACCATTTAGCTTTTTGATTGGTTTTTTCTTCAAAAATGGGTTGTAAATCTAAGCTTCCTTTTTTTGATATATAATCATAAATCACCCCTTGCCATGCTTGATTTCCAACTAGGGATTCAAGAAACCGCATTCCGACGCCCACATGATAGGGTGTGGCCTTCTGCTCGTTGAACTTTAGAAGAGAATCTTTAGAAACTCTGTCAGCTTGCTGAAGGTTGTTACTTTGTGTCCATTCATAAAAAAACAAAAAGCTATCATTAAAATGCAGGTCTGACAACTTATATCTTTTTAGATAAGGAAAATCAGAAAGGGAGCCCAAAAATTTCTGATATGGATAATTGTCTTTTATATATTTAATAATCAAAAAGGTTTCAAGTCCTCCAGTAATCCAGTGGTCTTTCCTTTTATTTATTTGAAGTTGTTCATCTAGATAGTTCCATATATAGACTTTTAAAAACTCTATTTCAAAATCAAAATGATCTGGAAAAAGATGAAGAAAAGTGGGCAGAAAATTCAGTCCATAAAAAGGATTTTTGGTGTAATCTCTTTTTAAAATTAAGATTTTTTTGTGTGGATAAGCGGGTAAATGCTGATGAATGAATTTATGGATATTTTCTATGCGTTCTAGGTGGGTAGAAGGGTTGAGTGCTTCAGAATTCAAATCAGTCACTATAGTAGTACCGTCTCTAAGTTGATATTCTTTTATTTTATTTTCTTTAGTAAAAATGAATTGCGCTTTAGTTTCTTTTTCACCGTAAAAGTGTTGTGTAGTGTTGTTTTTTTTGGAATTAATTTCAGTGGTACTGAGGTTAGACTCTAAATCAAAACTATCAGGGTAGGTAAAGTCAATCTTAAAATCTGATGGATGATGACTGTTGTCATCTAAATTTAGGTTGCTGTATTGTGCCCATTTTCCATTGATTATTGGAGCAATGGCAATAAACCAATGTCGCAATCTAATTTCTTGATCATCTTTTTTTCCAAATCCTGTAAAACGGTCATCTGGAATTTTCACACGATAATTAAAATGAAGAGATATGTTGTCATTAGGCTCCACATATTTTGGTAAATACAGAGTCATTTGATCTTGACTTTTACGATCTCGAAGCCAAACAAGATCAATATTGTTCGAAGAAATTTTTTCTATATCAGTATATCCTCTTTTTGTTTTAGGGGCTAAATAGAAGCTTCTGTCATATTCTTCAATTAAACGTTGTGAAAGTGGAGTTTCTGTATCCTTGAAAGAATTGGACCAATCATTTAGTTGAATGATATTGACTTTTTCAGCTGTTGAGTTTGTCCAAACAACGGTTTGAGACACGGTAAGAAATTCAGCATTTTTGTCTAACTCGACTTGTATCAAATATTGTGTTTGTGCATCTTGTGCTACTAATTTTAGGGCAAGCAGGAACAACAAAACACAATAACATCTAAACATGTATTAGAAATTAGGTTTAAAGTTTTCATGACTATAGAATTTCTCAATGCACTCTTTTACCTCATTAGGAGTGTCAACAATTTCGATTAATGAAAGATCTTCAGGGCTAATATTCTTTTCTTTTAAAAGGGTGTTTTGAATCCAATCCAATAAACCCGACCAGTAAGATGACCCTACCAAAATGATTGGAAAGCGAGTTACCTTTTCTGTTTGAATTAAGGTCAACGCTTCGAATAATTCATCTAGAGTGCCTAAACCTCCTGGCATGACAATAAAACCTTGCGCGTATTTGACAAACATAACTTTGCGGACAAAAAAATATTGAAAATTGATAAGATACTTAGGGTCTATATAGGGGTTACTCTTCTGTTCAAAAGGAAGTTCAATATTTAACCCCACTGAATTTCCGCCAGCTTCTTTGGCTCCTTTATTGGCAGCTTCCATAATGCCTGGTCCGCCTCCGCTTATAACTCCATAGCCAAGCTCTACAAGCATCTTTGCGATTTCCACAGTCAGCTTAAAGTGGGGGTCTTTGGGTTCAGTTCGTGCAGAGCCAAAAATTGAAATGCAAGGACCAATGGCACTCATTGTCTCATATCCTTCCACAAACTCGTTCATGATTTTGAACAATGCCCAAGAATCATTGGCTTTTACTTCGCTCCATTTTTTACTTTTTCCTTTGCTCATTTATGCTAATTGTTTTGACTTTATAAGTTCCTTTTTTAAAAAATGAGCAGTATGACTTTGGTTTGAATGGATAACCTCTTCAGGAGTCCCTGTAGCAACAATTTGACCACCTTGTTGGCCTCCTTCTGGACCAATATCAATCAAATAATCTACTTGCTTTAAAACATCCAGGTTATGTTCTATTATTAATACTGTATTTCCTTTTTCAACCAATAAATTTAAAACTTCTAACAACACTCTAATATCTTCAAAATGGAGCCCTGTTGTGGGTTCGTCTAAGATATAAAAGGTTTTACCTGTGTCTTTTTTTCCTAATTCTGACGCTAATTTTACACGCTGCGCTTCTCCTCCAGAAAGGGTTGTTGAAGATTGACCTAGGGTAATATAGCCTAGACCAACTTCTTGAATCATTTTTAGCTTTCTGTAAATTTTTGGAATACTCTCAAAAAATTGACAGGCTTCGTTGATTGACATTTCTAATACATCAGCAATGGATTTGCCTTTAAAACGAATCTCTAGCGTTTCTCTGTTAAAACGTTTGCCTTGACAAGTTTCACATTCAACATATACATCTGGTAAGAAGTTCATTTCAATCACTCGCATACCCCCACCTTGACAAGTTTCACAACGACCACCAACAACATTAAAACTAAATCGACCAGGTTTATACCCTCTAATTTGAGCTTCTGGTGTCGCAGCAAACAAACTTCTTATCTCACTAAAAACGCCACAATAAGTGGCAGGGTTGCTTCTAGGCGTTCTTCCAATTGGGCTTTGATTGATATCCACAACTTTATCAATATGTTCTAGGCCCTCAATTTTTTTGAACCCCAGTGGAACTTGAACACCCTTATAAATATATTCATTTAAAATAGGATAGAGGGTTTCATTAATTAAGCTTGATTTGCCACTTCCAGAGACACCACTCACCCCAATCATAAGGCCTAAAGGAAATTGGACACTTACATTTTTCAAATTATTTCCTGTGCAACCGTATAGATGTAATGCATTGCCATTCTCTGTTCTACGTTTGGTTGGAATAGGTATTTCTAGTTCTCCGCTAATATATTTTCCAGTCACGCTGTCAGTACCAATTATATTTTCTGGTGATTCTTGTAAAATTATTTCACCACCTCTTTTTCCAGCAAAGGGTCCCATATCAATCAAATAATCAGCTTTTAGCATCATGTCTTTGTCATGTTCAACAACGATTATAGAATTTCCAAGATCTCGCAATGAACACAGCGATTGAATGAGTCTTTCATTGTCTCTTTGATGCAGACCAATGCTTGGCTCGTCTAGAATGTATAATACGCCCACCAGTTGTGAGCCAATTTGTGTGGCTAACCGAATGCGTTGAGCCTCACCTCCAGACAATGATTTAGAAGAACGATTGAGCTGTAAATAGCCCAATCCAACATCCAATAAAAATTGAAGCCGTGTATTAATTTCTTTTAAAATTTCACTTGCAATTTTTTGTTCGTTTTCAGACAGTTTTTTTGGTATCTCTTGAACCCAATTCTGTAATTCGATAAGATCCATTTGGCTAATCTGCGCAATACTTTTCTCCTCAATTTTAAAATAGAGTGCTTCTTTTCTTAGGCGAGTACCTTTGCAGTTTTTGCAATCGTGAGGTTCCATAAATTCACCTGCCCATCGCTTAATTGGACGGGAATCATTATTTTCAAAAGAAGAACGAATAAAATTTTCTATTCCTTCATAATCTATCTTATAAGTTCTAGTGATTCCTAATGTGGGGGAGTGGATATCATATTTTTCTCGTCCTCCTGTTAGTATAATTTCTATAGCCCGTTTTGGAATTTTTCGAATAGGATCTTTTAGAGAAAAAGAAAAACATTTGGCGATCGTTTCGATTTGTCTAAATGACCAACTGTTTTTTTGTGTTCCTAAAGGTGCTAAACCGCCTTTCTCTATAGATAGGCTATCGTCTGGAATAATTTTGTTGCGGTTTATTTCGTGTCGGATCCCCAGACCTTTGCACTGCTGGCACATCCCTTTAGGAGAATTAAACGAAAACGTATTTGGCTCAGGTTGTGGATAGGCAATGCCCGAACTAGGACACATCAAGTTTCGACTAAAAAATCGAGTTTTCTCACTTTCCATGGCATACACCATCACAGCGTCTTCGCCATATTCCATGGCGGTTGTCAATGAAGATTCTAAACGTTTAATAAAATCTGCATCATCTTTTACTGTAAATCGATCAATAACCAATTCAATATCATGGGTTTTGTAGCGATCAACTTTCATACCCCGAGTCAAATCAAGCAATTCTCCATCAACCCGCACCTTGCTAAAACCTTGGCGTGAAAGACTGTCAAACAACTCTCTGTAATGTCCTTTTCTAGCTTTCACAATTGGGGAAAGAAGTATGATTTTTTGAGAGAGATATTCTGATATGATTAATGAGACAATTTGCGCGTCGGAATAATGAATCATTTTTTCGTTAGAAAGATAACTGTATGCCGTGCCAATACGAGCATAAAGCAATCTGAAATAGTCATATAACTCAGTGATAGTTCCCACAGTCGAACGAGGACTTCTTGAAGTTGTTTTCTGTTCGATAGCAATTACTGGAGAAAGTCCATCAATTTTGTCTACGTCAGGGCGTTCCAGATTCCCCAAAAACTGACGAACATAGGCAGAAAAGGTTTCCATATAGCGCCTTTGTCCTTCAGCATAGATGGTGTCAAAAGCTAGAGATGACTTACCACTTCCAGAAAGACCTGTGATGACCACAAGTTGATTTCTTGGTATTGAAAGACTAATGTTTTTTAAATTGTGTGCTCGCGCACCTTCAATGACAATATTGTCCGAATTCTTTTTCATGATTTAGCCAGTAAAAGTAAGCTTTTTTTAGCGCATCTGTTGCTGAAAAAAAAGGAAAAACTTTACCTTAAAACAGCTGCTCTATCATCACCTCTGGCATCAGCACCAGTTGAAATTTTTCCATCCGAATCAACATGAATAGCATCAACTCTCCCTATAATTCTAGCTTCTTTTTCAATGATATTATAGCCTTTCTGCTGAAGTTTTTTAATGATCTGAACATTGAATTTTTCAGGTTCAAGAATCACTTGATCAGGAAGCCATTGATGATGAAAACGGGGCGCGTCAACAGCTTTTTGAATCGACATTTTAAAATCATAAACATTTAAAATGGTTTGAAAAACAGAGGTGATAATGGTAGATCCTCCAGGGGTACCCACAATCATTGTGAGTTGTCCATCCTTTTCTATGAGAGTTGGAGTCATCGCACTTAGCATTCTTTTTTCTGGGGCAATTTCATTAGCCGTTCCGCCAACTAATCCAAACATATTAGGAACACCTGGTTTGCTGCTGAAATCATCCATTTCATTATTTAAAAAATAGCCTCCCTCTTCTACATAGAGTTTAGAGCCATAATTGCCATTTAATGTTGTGGTCACTGCAACGGCGTTTCCTTCGAGGTCAAGAATAGAAAAATGTGTTGTTTCATCAGCTTCTTTTGCAACCAATATACCTGGAGCAATATCTGTTGAAGGAGTGGCTTGTTCGAACGCAAAAGATTGCATGCGTTTTATAAGATAAATTGAATCTAAAAGTTTATTTATTGGCACTTCAATAAAATCACTGTCGCCTAAATAAAGACTTCTATCAGCGAAAGACCTTTTTTCTGCCTCAATCATCAATTGCATGGCTTTTTCAGAATGAAAGCCATAGGTGTCAATAGGAAATTGTTCTACCATCCCCAACATTTGAGCTAAACAAATACCTCCACTTGAGGGAGGCCCCATAGAGTAGAGGGTAAGGTCTTTGTAGTTAAATTGTATAGGATCTCTCCAAATGGGTTCATATTTTTCTAAATCCTCAAGTGAGAAAATTCCTCCACTAGCATTGATTTTTTCAACCATTGCTTCAGCATTGGATCCCTTATAAAAAGCATTGGGTCCCTTGTGAGCAATTTTATTTAATAATGTGGAAAGGGGTAGATTATGAATACTGTCACCCGCTTTAAATGGTTGAGCAAAGAGTGTATTGCTCCCATTCATTGAAATAATTTCAGAACGTTTATTGCTTAAGCCTTGTGCTTGTTTAGAGGTAACTACAAATCCATTTTTAGCAAGTGCTGCCGCTGGAGCAACCACTTGTTGCCAAGATAACTTTCCTAGCTTTTGATGAAGAGCATACATTCCCGCAACGGCGCCGGGAACTCCTACTGATAGTCCCCCAAGAACACTTTTTTCTGAGAGAACGTTTTTGTTCTCATCTAAATACATGTCTCGAAAGGCATTCATGGGTGCCTTTTCTCTAAAATCAAGTGAGCCTACTGTTCCAGATGCAGTTCGAAAAACCACAAAGCCACCACCTGATAAATTTCCTGCATTGGGGTAGCATACGGCTAAGGCCATATGAGTAGCCACAGTCGCATCAAAAGCATTGCCCCCTTTTCTTATTATCTCAATACCAATTTCTGACGCTTCATTCCGTGCAGAAACAACTGCTGCCTTGATGGAGGGCTTAGTACAACTAGTTTTAAGAATTACTAGGCCAAGCAAAAGGATAAGTAGGTTTTTTTTATTCATTTAGATCAATTATTATTCTTAAGATAATCTATAATATTAGGTAAAAAGTAAGAAAAATGTGATTCATAAAAAAAATAGTCATTCACTAAATCTTCACATCCTTTTGAAAGATTTGATTCAAATTGAGTGCGTCTTTCCATTTGTGTGAGAATCTTTTTTAATCCTTAGATTGTCTGGTAGGATTCAAACCATTTGTATTTCACTAAGTGGCTAATAAATTGGTTACAGTGATCGGGAATAGAATATTCCTTTTTCAGTAAAAAATAATAAAAACGCGTAGTGAAATCAGTTAGTTTTTGATTGTGATATTGCTGCCAGTTTTTGGACAAAAAATGGTCAAAGAACATATCTACTAGCACTCTGCTATAATGTCTATACCTAGGGAAAAGTTTCTTGACACAACTCCTAAATGCTGGGTGATGATCTGTATAATCATCAATTTTGCGATGTAATAAAATACCTGCCTTAACCTTTGGCGAGAATTGATCAAAACCTTTCCCTTTTATTTGATCTGCAATTAGATTGCCAAGAGCTAATTCAAAATCATGTTCAGACAAAAAAACATGTGCTATAAAATTCATTGCATAAAAGTAAGACTATTAAAAAAAAGACTTGTTGAAAATGACTGTTGTGTTACCTTAGCGGAAGATTTAAACTTTTCCGTCATGTCACTCATAAAATCAATTTCTGGCATTCGAGGAACTATAGGAGCATCTCCTGGTGAAAATTTCACTCCCATTGATGTTGTTCTTTATACTGCAGCCTATGGGCAGTGGTTAAAAACTCAAAAAAAAACAGAAAACCTTAAGGTAGTTACAGGACGGGATGCTCGCATCTCTGGGCCAATGGTTCATACATTGGTCAATCAAACATTAGTAAGTTTGGGTATTGATGTTGTCGATTTAGGTCTTTCCACTACACCAACGGTTGCGTTAAGTGTTTCTTGGGAAAAAGCCATGGGTGGAATTATTATAACAGCAAGTCATAATACCAAAGAATGGAATGCATTAAAACTGTTAAATGATAAGGGAGAATTTATTGATGCTAAATCTGGTGCTCAAGTACTTCAAATAGCACAAAACAAAAACATTGCTTTCGCGACGGTTGAAAATTTAGGGAGCATTATACAAAAAGAAGGCGCTATAAAGCAGCACATTGAAACTACCCTTGCCTTGCCAATTATAGAGGTGGAAAAGATACGCAAACAACGATTTAAAGTGGTTGTAGATGCAGTGAACTCTTCTGGAGGTATAGCGGTTCCTCAATTGCTTGAAGCTTTAGATATTGAGGTGGTAAAGCTCCATTGTGAGCCCAATGGTCATTTTCCACACAACCCCGAACCACTAAAAAAGCATTTGGAGGACTTGTCAAAAGAGGTTGTAGCCCAGCAAGCTGATTTTGGAATAGCAGTTGACCCAGATGTTGATCGATTGGTCTTTATGGATGAGAGGGGTACCTTATTCGGCGAAGAATATACCTTGGTAGCTTGTGCAGACTATGTGCTCAAAAAAACACCAGGGCCAACGGTTTCTAATCTTTCTTCAACAAGAGCTCTTGCTCAAATAAGTCAGCGATATCAACAATCTTATTTTGCCAGTGCAGTAGGCGAAGTTAATGTGGTTGAGGTCATGAAAAAGAGCAATGCGGTAATTGGAGGTGAAGGTAATGGAGGAGTAATATATCCTGATCTTCACTATGGTAGAGATGCTCTTGTGGGAATTGTCCTTTTCCTCTCCCTTTTGGTTGAAAAAAAATGTACAGTATCGCGGCTAAAAGAGCAGTATCCTGCCTTTTATATGGAAAAAACTAAAGTTAATCTTCCCAAGGATATTAAAATTGATGTTTTGATGAATCAAATGGCACAACTTTATGCAAAAGAACAAATAAACAAAGAGGATGGTGTTAAAATCGATTTTGATGACTCTTGGGTGCATTTAAGAAAATCGAATACTGAACCAATTATTCGAATATATACCGAGGCTAAAACACAAAAAGAAGCAACTTCTTTAGCTGATTTATTTTACGAATCTCTCAATAAGCTAATCCATTGAAGCAAACTTAAACCTATTGTGAGTCCAAAAGTAGTGACTTGGATTTTCGTGAATTTGGTGCTCTAAAAATGTAGTGAATTGATCAGTAATGGCATACTTTTTTTCCTCTAAAGGGGTTTCGCTTAAGAGTTTAAATTCTAATTCATAATACCCCCTTTTTATTCGTTTTACAGCTCCATACACCAGGGGTATGTCGTATTCTCTAGCTAATCTTTCTGCTCCAGTAAACACTGGTACTTTAACCCCTAAAAAGGTTCTCCAATAAGTTTTTTTGGTTGGCCTAGGAGATTGATCGCTTGCAAAACCGTATATGCCTAAATGCCCTGTTTCTTGGTGTTTTTTTAAAACCTCCCTAACCGAATAACGAGAAATCAAATAGGCATTGTGTTTTTTTCTAATTCGTTGAACAAGCTGATCAAAATAGGGGTTAGTGAGTGGTGTGTAAATGCCATAGCCTGTGTGTCGAACATGATACCCTAAAGACATCATCCACTCCCAACTAGCGTAATGCCCACATACGAGAAAACAACTTTGATTTTTCTCTTCAAATTGAGTTAACAACGAAATGTTCTTGACTTGAAAACGTTTCAACATTGCTTTTTTGGATAGGCTCATGCTTTTTATCATTTCTAGCATGAGATCACTGAAGTGAGTATAAAATTCTCGTTTTATATGATTGATTTCTTTTTTTGACTTTTCTGGAAAAGCCATTCGGATATTTTTTTCTACAATTGTCTTTCTGTAGCTCACAATACGGTATAAAAACCAAGCTAACAAATCTGAAAAAGCATAAAACAATGGAAACGGAAGCATTGAAATTAAAAAAAGCAGAGGATAGGCTAAATAGTATAATACAGCATTCAAGACAAAACAATTAGGGAATAAAGATATAGAAAAGCTGATGAAACTAAATTATACTATTACAAGAGCAAAACAATTTATACTTTTGGTAAAAATGTTCATTTGGGAACTCCCTTGCCACTAATTGTTGGATTTTTAATTGCTGTTAATAGTATTATTAGTTATGTAGGCTTTAACAGCCCTCAATTTTTTGATCGTTTTAAATTTGATATTGCTTTTAGGGGACCTAAAAATAACTACAGATATTTTACGTCTGCCTTCTTGCATGTGAGTTGGGCACATTTGTTTTTTAATATGTTCACTCTCTATCTCTTTGGCTATCCTGTGGTAAGAGTTTTGGGGGTTGGAGGGTTTCTAATACTTTACTTTTGTAGCTTATTGGGAGGCAATCTTTTTGCCTCATACTATCACCGAAAGTCAAATCATTATGCTGCAGTAGGAGCGAGCGGTGCCATTTCAGGCATTCTATTTAGTACCATTTTACTTTATCCCGAATTAGAATTATACCTCTTTTTTATTCCGATCCCTATTCCAGGCTATTTATTTGCAGCAGCTTATGTGGCATATTCCTTATATGGCATGAAAATGCGAAATGATAATATTGGACATATAGCCCATCTAGGGGGTGCTTTGTGCGGTATTGTTTTATCAATAACGTTCAAACCAGATATTCTTATTGAAGCTAGCCGAACGCTTATCTACCTCTCTTCGACTACAATAGCTGTAGTTTTTTGGCTTTTTAGAAAGAAAAATTAATTGAGTAAATTATTCAGTTGAATTTCTAATTCATTGGTTTTTAAATCAGTGGCTACAATTCTTCCTTCTTTGTCAAGCAACAAAGATGCGGGTAATTGTTTTATATGGTATTCCTTTGCGATGGGGTCTTCCCAATATTTTAAATGGGAGACATGATCCCAAGTTAAGCCATCATCTTCTATGGCCTGAAGCCAACTGCTTTTCTTTTTGTCTAAAGAAATACCAATAATTTTAAATCCCTTAGGAGACATTCTTTTGTGTAAGGCTACCAAATTTGGATTTTCAACACGGCAAGGACGACACCAGCTGGCCCAAAATTCAAGGAGGGTTGCCTGCCCTAGGTTATTTTTTAATGCAAGAATTGAACCGTCTGGAGTAGGAGCGGCAAAAGGGGGGGCATACTCGCCAACTTTTGGAGGAGAAGGAGGTTGGTTCAATACACTTTCAATAACCCTTCCTGAGGGGGTGTTTTTAATTCGATCAGAAAATTTCTTGTACAATTGTTCTAAACTATCTTTAACAAGAGATTTTGAGGCAACGAAACGCTCTAAGATTAGTGCTGAAACATAGGAGTTGGTATTGTTTTTTATGAAATTTATCTCGTAGTCTTGAATTTGCTGGCGTACTCCATCATATTCTGATCGCAAATCCATTAGAAGGATAGAATCTTTTAAAATTAGGGCTTGTTGCATTTCATTGCCAATTGAGTTTATCGATTTTATGTAAGTCTTGGTTTCATCTTTATATTTCATAAAATCATCATTGGAAATCGTTCCTTTGGCAATAGAAGCAGACAAACTGTCTTTATAGAGTGTTACCTGTATTTTGCCTCCTTCTAAAATGATAGGAAAATTCCCAGGCTGGCCTTGAATCTGAATAAAGTTAATGTCCGGCTCTTCAATGGGCCCCGTTATCATAAACGAACCCTCTTTTACAGCAACAGAATCAAGTATCTTAGGCTGGTTATTATCATCTGCGGCAATCCGGAAAATGGTTGTTCCGTTTGCTATTTCAATTTGACCTTGAATTTCATAGTTCTCTTCATTAGTATTGCAACTCCAAACAAGGAGGAGTAAAAAAGGTAAACGTAAAAGTTTTTTCATGGGAATAAAATCTGTTTAAAGTTAAAAATTAAAAAAGGATTTGGAAAACTTATCTCTAATTTAGCAACGAACAGAATCTTATGAAGAGTATAGAAACTCAGTTTGATTTGAAACATTTAAGGGGGCAATTGAAAGGTGCTCTTTATTGGAAAAAGCACTATAGAATGCTTTATGCTACTGATGGTTCTGTGTACAAGAAACTCCCCCTTGCAGTAGCTTATCCGAAAGACAAGGAGGATATAAAAATCATTTTAACTTTTGCCAAAAAGAATAACATTGGCATTATACCTAGAACAGCAGGCACATCATTGGCAGGTCAGTGTGTTGGTGATGGAATTGTGATTGATGTCTCCAAACACTTCACCAAAATACTTTCTTTAGACCTTAAACAAAAAAAAGTCACTTTACAGCCAGGAGTTATACGTGACGACCTCAACCGTTTTTTAGCACCCTATGGACTTTATTTTGGGCCAAACACATCCACCTCAGCATATTGTATGCTAGGAGGGATGGTGGGCAACAATTCTTCTGGAACAACCTCCATTCGGTATGGTGTTACTCGAGATAAATTATTGCGCATAGAAACTTTACTTTCAGATGGAACCGATGCGGTTTTTGAGGCTAAATCGTCTAATGAGCTCAAGCAAAAAAAAGAACAGAATACCTTAGAAGGGGCTATTTATCATTCTTTAACCGACTTATTATCGCCCACAGAGGTGCAGAAAGAAATTCGAAAGAATTATCCAAATAGAGCTATTCACAGGCGGAATACAGGCTATGCCCTTGATGTTCTAATCGATCAAAAACCATTTAATCAAAATGGACCAGTGTTTAACATAGCTAAATTGCTAGCAGGAAGTGAAGGAACCTTGGCATTTACCACAGCAATTACACTTCAACTAGATCCTTTGCCTCCAAAAGAACAAGTGCTTCTAGCCGTTCACTTTGAATCTATTCAAAATGCCATGGAGGCTGTTGTGCCGTGCATGGAGCATCATTTGTATACCTGTGAATTAATCGACAAAACTATTCTTGACTGTACCCTTGAAAACCCTTCGCACCGTAAAAATCGATTTTTTATTCAAGGAGATCCCAAAGCTATATTGCTACTTGAATTAAGAAATGATTCAAAAGAAATACTGTTGAAACAATTAGAGGCCTTGAAGTTTTCAATTGAAAAATCAAATCTTGCATATGCAACAGTAGCCTTATGGGGTGAAGAAATTTCAGCAGCAAATAACCTTCGTAGTGCTGGTTTGGGACTTTTAGGAAATCTTATCGGAGATGAAAAAGCAGTAGCCTGTATTGAAGACACTGCAGTTCCAGTGGCACAGTTGGCAGCCTATATTGCCGAATTTCAAAAACTAATGGACTCTTTTAATCAAGAGGTGGTTTATTATGCCCATGCAGGTGCAGGTGAATTACACCTAAGACCCATTCTCAACTTAAAGACAGCTCAAGGTGTCACAGACTTTAGAGAAATTACTCAAGCTGTGGCGCACTTAGTCAAAAAATATGATGGATCGCTAAGTGGTGAGCATGGTGACGGCATTGTACGCTCTGAGTTTATTCCTATTGTCTTAGGAGAAAAAAATAAAGCGCTTCTACAAAAGGTTAAAGAAATATTTGATCCACATTATCTTTTTAATCCCGGTAAAATTGTCCAACCATGGCCTATGGATGAAAATCTTAGGACTATGCCCGAACAGATGCAACAGCACCCAACAACCTTTTTTGATTTTTCAAGTGATATGGGATTACTTAGAGCAGTTGAAAAATGTAATGGTGCAGGCAATTGTCGAACAACTGCTCCAACAGGAACCCTCTGTCCAAGCTACCGGGCTACTAAAGACGAATTGCACGGTACTCGCGGTAGGGCAAACGTATTTCGCGAAGTATTATCCCAATCGGATCCCAAAAATAAATTCGATAGTAGAGAACTAAAGGAAGCGCTTGACTTATGCCTAAGTTGTAAGGCCTGTGCCAGTGAATGCCCAAGTAGTGTTGATATGGCTACCTACAAAGCCGAATTCAACTACCAATACCAAAAAATTCACGGGAGCAAATTACGTGATAAACTTTTTGCCCATTACCCCAAGATCAATCAATATGCACAACCTGTTAGAGGGCTTCAAAATGCAATATTAAATTCAAATTTTATTGGAAAAATTCTCAAAAAAAGCTTAGGAATAAGCACAAAAAGAGTTCTACCTAAGCTTGAAAAAATAAATATTAAGTCATTATATGACAGTAGTATAAATAATTATAATAATACTATTTATTTGTTTGTAGATGAATTTAGTTTTTATTCTGAAACCCATATTGTCAAGCATAGTTTTGCTCTTTTAACACGTTTAGGCTATGCTATCAAAACCCTTCCTTTTTCACCCAGTGGCAGGACCTATCTTTCAAAAGGTTTTTTAAAACAGGCAAAAAAATTAGCTTCAAAAAACACTGAACAATATTCAAGGGTAATTAAGGCTGAAACACCTCTATTATTTATAGAACCATCAGCACTCTATTGTTTTACCGATGAGTATCTCAAGTTGGTAGATGATAAAAAAACAGCTGAACAACTGGCGGAAAACTGCTTCTCTGTTGAATCCTTTATAGCTAGGGAAAGTAAAGCTCAACAAATCATTCCTGAGCAATTTCATAAAGCGACAAAGACGGTAAAATTTCACGCACATTGTTATCAAAAAGCACTAGGCAATCCTGCTGACACATTCACCATATTGAATCTTCCTCAAAATTATACCGTAAGGATGATTAATTCTGGATGCTGTGGTATGGCAGGGTCATTTGGTTATGAAGCCGATCACTATGACCTGAGTATGAAAATAGGAGAGGAGCGCCTATTTCCAGCAATACGTAAAAGCAATTCAGAAACATTAATTGCAGCAAATGGCACTAGTTGTCGGCATCAAATCAAAGATGGTACTCAAGTGGAGGCGCAGCATCCTATTAGTATTTTGCATGAGGCGCTTTTATAATTTGCTTTTTCTTTCAGCTCGGTAGTTTGCTGTATATTTGTGTTTTTAAAATATAATATGGCTGGAAACACTTTTGGTAAAATTTTTCAACTCACCACTTTCGGAGAATCCCATGGTCCTGCAATAGGAGGGGTGATTGATGGCTGTCCGGCAGGAATTTCACTTGATTTTGACGCAATTCAAAATGATTTAATTAGACGTAAACCCGGCCAATCTGCTATAGTTACCCAACGAAAGGAGGCAGACGAAGTTGAGTTCTATTCTGGAGTTTTTGAAGGTAAAACAACGGGTACGCCAATTGGTTTTGTCATCCACAATACAAACCAAAAGTCAAAAGATTATTCTCATATAAAAGACAGTTATAGACCTTCACATGCTGATTATGTATATGATCAGAAATATGGTATTCGCGATTATAGGGGTGGAGGTAGAAGCTCGGCACGCGAAACAGCTAGTAGAGTAGTGGCTGGAGCCATTGCTAAACAATTTCTGTCTCCCATAAAAATTACTGCTTATGTATGTAAAGTAGGGAGCTTGGGGCTAGAAAAGCCTTACAGTGATTTACATTTTGATGAAATAGAAAAAAACCCAGTGCGTTGTCCAGATGCAGAGATGGCACAAAAAATGGAAAACTATATCAAAGAAGTGCGCAAAGCTGGAGATACAGTAGGGGGCATTGTCAGTGCTGTAATTCAAAACGTACCAGTAGGGCTAGGAGAACCTGCTTTTGACAAACTGCATGCTTTACTCGGTCATGCCATGCTTTCTATCAATGCAGTGAAGGGGTTTGAGTATGGCAGTGGTTTTGTAGGAGCCTCACTAAGAGGTAGCGCACACAATGATTTATTTAACCCAGACGGAACAACAAAAACCAACCATTCTGGTGGAATACAGGGTGGTATTTCTAATGGAATGGATATTTATTTCAATGTAGCCTTTAAACCGGTAGCTACCATCATGCAATCTCAAGAAACTATTGATAAAGAGGGTAACACAGTTGCCATGCAAGGTAAGGGACGACACGACCCTTGCGTAGTGCCACGTGCAGTGCCTATTGTGGAAGCTATGGCAGCACTCGTTTTAGCTGATTTCTCCCTACTCAACAGAACGATTCGAAAATAGCCCAATGAAAAAAGTAGCCCTACACTGGAAAATTTTAATCGGCATGTTTGCTGGTATTCTATTTGGAGTCATTTTTTCTCTCCTTTCTTTTGGACCAGCTTTTATTTCAGACTGGATTAAACCTTTTGGAACAATATTCATCAACGCATTGAAACTCATTGCAATGCCTTTGATTTTGGCTTCGTTAATCAAAGGGGTTTCTGATCTCAAAGACATTTCAAAACTTTCTGTGATGGGCGGTAGAACAGTAGGAATCTATATTTGCACCACAGTGGTTGCAGTAGTCTTGGGACTAATTTTGGTCAACCTAATAGCGCCAGGGGATCAAATTGGTTCAACTACACGAGAAGAATTGTTAGCGGCCTATCAAGATAGTGCTGAGGAAAAGCAACTAGTTGCTCAACAGCAAAGAGAAAAGGGTCCTCTTCAGCCTTTAGTAGATTTAGTTCCTAGTAATATCTTTCAGGCGACGACCAACAATCGAAATATGCTGCAAGTGATCTTTTTTGCAATATTTTTTGGTATTGGTCTCATCCTTATTCCAGAAAAAAAAGCAGCACCCGTCAAAGCATTTTTTGATGCGTTCAATGAAGTCATTTTAAAGCTTATTGATTTGATCATGTTGGCGGCTCCCTATGGGGTGTTTGCCTTGTTGGCGGCATTAGTTGTTGAATCTCCTAGTTTAGAGCTTTTCCAAGCACTTGGACTATATGCCATTACCTTGTTGATTGGGCTAGTACTAATGATTTTTATCTATATCCTGTTGGTACAATTGTTTACTAAACGAAAACCCATTTTTTTTTTAAGGGGTATTGCCCCCGCTCAATTATTGGCTTTTTCAACAAGCTCAAGTGCTGCTACCTTACCTGTTACTATGGAACGAGTAGAAGAGCATTTGGGGGTTGATGAAGAGGTGGCTAGTTTTGTATTACCAATTGGTGCTACCATCAATATGGATGGCACTAGTATATATCAAGCGGTAGCTGCGGTTTTCATTGCACAAGCTTTTGGTTTAGGTTTATCCTTAGAAGCCCAATTGGGTATAGTGTTGACAGCTACTCTGGCCTCAATTGGAACAGCGGCTGTGCCAGGAGCTGGTATGGTAATGCTGGTGATTGTTTTGGGGCAAGCAGGAATTCCTGAGGCGGGGTTGGCGCTCATTTTTGCCATTGATCGTCCTCTAGACATGTGTCGAACCATCACTAACGTTACAGGTGATGCTGCGGTATCGATGATAGTGGCCAAATCAATTGGAAAATTGAAAAAAGAACCCCTCAATAAAGAGTGGGATGATCACTATCCTAAAAAAGAGTGATCTTTCTTCATTTCTTTGAAGTACGTTTGACAAATTCCAACTGGTCTAATTTGGCTTTTGTGGTAAAAAGGCCATAATTGACAACTACTTGATTTCTTTCAATCACCTCAACAATACCTACTGATTGTCCATCAATGAGGCGCACTTGATCGCCTAATTTTATTGGGGTCTTGGGTTTTAATTCAGGTTGGGGCTGTTTCTTTTTTTTCTTTTTTTCTACTCGAACTTTTAGTATTTCTTTTTCAACAAGCTGAGCTGTTTTCTTCTTTTGTTCTCGATCCTTTTTGGCTAAGGCAGCCGTTTTCTTTTTTCGTTTTGCATTTTCACTTTCAGTTAATCTAAGAAGTTCAGCAACTAGAGGACGCTTCTTGTTAGTATTGAAAAAACGCTCGGCAACATCATTAAACTTATTGCCCAAAACAATCATGCGCTGATTATGATCAAATAACTCTTGATAATCACTCAATTTTTTTTGTAGTTTTTCATTGAGTACATTCATTTTTTGAGCTTCTTTGTCCGCTTGAGTTTCTTTTTCTTTGAGAGCTTTTTCAGTAGATACCATTTGGCTTCGTTCTTTTTGAAGTTTTGCAATGGTAGCGTCGAAACGAACTTTGCCACGTTCCATTTTCTTTTTTGCCCGATTGATTAGATTGAATGGTAATCCATTTTTTTGGGCTACTTCAAAAGTAAAAGAACTCCCAGCCTCACCCATAATTAATTTAAAAATAGGTTCTAGTGTTTTGTTGTTAAATTGCATGTTGGCATTTACCATTGCTGGCATCTCGTTGGCTAGTGCTTTTAGGTTTGCATAGTGAGTGGTGATAAGTCCAAAGGCTTTACGCTCATAAAAATCTTCTAACATGGTTTCAGCTAAGGCGCCTCCCAATTCAGGGTCAGAGCCTGTTCCAAATTCATCAATTAGAAAGAGGGTTTCAGCATCGCAACGCTTAAGAAAAGTTTTCATGTTTTTTAGCCGATAAGAATAAGTGCTTAAATGGTTTTCGATAGATTGATTATCGCCAATATCGGTTAGTATTTTTTGAAAGAATAGGGCAGTACTTCTCTCGTGTACTGGAATTAATAATCCACTTTGCAACATCAATTGCAATAACCCTACTGTCTTTAGCGTAATGCTTTTTCCACCTGCGTTTGGTCCAGAAATTACAACTATACGCTGGTTTGATGCGAGCGAAATATCTTGCGGATAAGTGGGCTTATTCTCAAAACGATTGGTCCATAAGAGAAGGGGATGATAAGCTTCCCTAAAATGCATCTGTTCGTCTTGACTGAATTCAGGTAAAATTCCACCAATGGCTTCTGCATATTTTGCTCTTGCATAACAAACATCTAAAGCTAATAAATATTCTTGCTGCGCTTGTAAGAGGGGGAGTAGTGGGCGGAAGTAGTCTGTGAGCTGACTTAAAATCTTTTTAATTTCTTCCTTTTCTTCATACAAGAGGTTTTGTAATTCTCTAGTTAGGGCATGGGTCGCTTCGGGTTCCATAAAGACAATACTTCCTGTTTTAGAACTGCCCATAATGGCGCCCTTCACTTTTCTTCTATACATTGCCTTTACGGCTAAAACGCGTTTATTTTCTAAGACCGATTCGCGTATGTCATCCAGATAGGCTAAATTATTGTAGTGCGTTAGGGCTTTGTTGAAGCTGCTGCTAATTTTACCACGCAACCCTTGTAATTGTTTTCTAATGGCATATAATTCTTCTGACGCATTACTGTGGATTTCTCCAAATCGATCTATAACACTGTCAACCTCGGTTTTAATTTCTTTCTCAATAGGGAGATTTTGCCCCAATATAAAAAGCTGAGCATAATACTCTTTAAATTTTTTAAAAAACTTTAATAACACATTAACAGTGGTTGCATTGGCTGCTAAATCTCTAAAGCTTTGAACTTCTAGAACACTATTTTCAATTTTTAGCAATGAAAAAGCAGCAGTGGCGTCTTCATGACCATGATTTGGAATACGGTTTTCATTGTCAAATGAGCTCGTAAATTCAGCTACTTTCTGAAGTTCATTAAGGCATAGGTCAAGATCAAAATGAGGACTGAGCTGCAAGCATCTATTTTGTCCTAGGGGAGTAACAGCAAAAGTGGCTACTTGCTTTAAAACTTCAGCAAACTCTAGGTCTTCAATGGTTTTCTTTGGACAATATCCCATGCAATTTTTCTTACCTTAGCCTTGCAAATGTAATAAATCTATGAAGGTGAAAATACATTCAAGTTGGGAAAAGGTATTGCAGCCTGAATTTGAATCATCCTATTTTTTGAACCTTATTCAGTTTGTCAAAAAAGCTTACCAAAACAACACCTGCTATCCTTCTGGAAAAGATATTTTCAACTGTTTTAACTTATGTCCCTTTGATTCAGTTCGAGTTGTTCTTTTGGGACAAGACCCTTATCATGGTTCAGGGCAAGCCCATGGGCTCTGTTTTTCTGTTCCTGAAGGGATAGCCCACCCCCCCTCATTGGTTAATATTTTTAAAGAATTAGAGCAGGATATAGGAAAACCATATCCTAAAAGTGGCAATTTGAATCAGTGGGCATCACAAGGTATACTTTTGCTTAATGCGACCCTAACGGTCACAGCGCACCAAGCTGGAAGTCATCAAAACAAAGGGTGGGAACACTTTACAGATGCAGTGATTCGTTTAATTTCAAAGGAGTTGGAAGGAGTTGTCTTTCTCCTTTGGGGTGGTTTTGCTAAAAAGAAAAAAGGATTGATTGCTGAACCCAAGCATAAAATTTTGACAAGTGGGCACCCTTCACCCTTGAGCGCTAACAGAGGTTATTGGTTTGGTAACCAACATTTTAGTAAAACTAATAAGTATTTAGAAGACCAAGGAAAGACACCTATTGTGTGGTAAGCAAAAGAATCAAGTTGAAGTAGTACCCGAAGATTATCCACCTACACGTTTCACCACATGTCCCAATCCTTTGAGGAAAACTATGATTTTATCTCTAAAATTACCTTGAATTAAAATTTCTCCATTTTTGACTGTACCTCCCACTTTGAGTTCATTTTTAATAGCCTTTGCAAACGCTTTTAGCTCCTGTGTTTCACCATTAAAACCTTTAATAAGAGTAACGGTTTTTCCGGCTCGACCTTTATTGCTGAAATGGGCTTCTAAATATTGTTTTTGAAAAAGTTCTTCAGATTGGGGTGAGGGGTCTGGGTCTGGAACTAAATCTTTAAATTGAAGTTTAGCCAAATCATCAAAACTGTTTAGTTTTTTTGCAGACATTAGTTTTCTTTAAGTAAATTAATGATTATAATTATCATAAAAATACAATGAAAAAAAGTTATTGGGTTCCTATCTTTATTTTTTTAACACTCAATACCATGGCACAAAACAACAGTCTACCCTTTGCTGAAATTCCACCACCACCAAAAGAATATGCGGCCGGAGCGGTTATTGCTCGTATGATTGAGGGCTTGGGTTTTAGGTATTATTGGGCTACAAAAGGATTGCTTTCAGAAGATTTGAATTATCGCCCTACGATAGAGGCAAAATCAACGCTAGAAACTCTCGTTCATCTTTATACCTTGTGCGAAACCATTCAGCATGTTGCTCAAAATAAACCCACTGTTCGCCCTGCTCAATCAGTGCCAGAAGATCTTGAAAGCCTTCGAAAGGAAACCTTAAATTTTCTTCAAGAAGCCGCCAATACCTTTAGAAAAATAGAGCAAGCATCACTTAAAAAAAATCAGGTAGTGTTTGAAAGACAAGAAAAGCGAAGTGAATTTCCACTATGGAACTTGTTGAATGGTCCATTGGCAGATGCCTTATATCATACTGGTCAGGTGGTAAGTTTTCGGCGGACGGCTGGAAACCCAATTGCTAAGGGAGTCAACGTTTTTTTAGGAAAGAAAAATTTTTAATTTTCCCGATCTTCAAAGCCTTCTTCTTTTTTATTTTGCCACTGCTTGTAGATGACATAAATCAGTAGGGGTAGTCCAACAAGAATTCCTAAAACGATAATCATTTGATGATTACTGCAGTTCCGTAAGCCAGAATTTCTGAACATCCTTGCATGACCATAGAGGTGGTTAGTCGAACATTCACAATAGCATTGGCACCCATCTTTTCAGCATCTTCAATCATCCGTTGCAGGGCCTGTTCTCTGGATTGCGCCTGAAGTTTGGTGTATTCTGAAATTTCCCCACCTATAATATTTTTTAATCCAGCAAAAATATCCTGTCCTACATTTCGTGCTCTAACAGTGCTGCCTCTAGCAATACCTAAGGTTTCTACAATAGCTTTGTTGGTAATGGTGGGTGTGTTGACAAGTATCATGGTTCAAAAATTAAAAAGGGTTTTATCGATGGCAGGAAATAATTTTAAGGCATTTTTATAATACAGTTTTTGCAATACAGAATCGGGTAGGGCTAGGCCATACATTTTCCAGTGGGCGTGTCTTTTTCGATAATAATCAAAATATTCATCATCTGTTTCTAATACCCTAAAATAGGTATAATATTCAGACATTTTGTAGGCATCTTTGCCAAAAAGTATTCGATCTTGATAATCAATAAAAAATTGGCGAGCACGCTTTGGTTGCCGTCCGAGCTCGGCTAATACAGCTCCTATTTCTGTAACTACATTAGGATAGGTGTCAAGGTGGTCTTCTAATCGATCTAAATCGTTACCCATCCAACCCAAATGGGCATTAATAAAGGTGGTGTTAGGATGTTTTCTAAATATTTCGTGTTGTTCAGCCAACACCTCTTCAAAAGAAGGGTTAGTTTTTGGATCTTTGTAGCGGCTTGGTTTTTGTCTCAACTCCAACCAGCGCTCGTTGAATTTGTCTTTAGCATGCCAAAAGGAAACAGGTTCACCAGAATGAATCAAGACAGGAATATTGTTCTCTCCACAAGCCATCCAAACAGGGTCAAGACGTGAGTCGTTTACTTTAATTCTATTGCCATATTGATCTCTATCTGTTAGGCCTAATGACTTGTACACTTTGAGTCCCATCACACCCGCTTGAACTGCACTCTCAATCAATAATTTTTGCTTTTGAGCAAAATCTTCCTCATCAATGGTTTCAAAATCAATATTTAAAAACAAGCCAAACCGGTTTGGAGCGTTCTCTTTGATGTTTTCTAGTGATTTTCTTAAATAAAGCCCCCTGAAACCACTGAGATTAATCATAAAAGCCATGTTTAGACTATCCATTTCAGCTACTAACTTATTTAAATCCTTCACTGGCATATCAAATTGATGATTGTGAACATCAATAAAGGGAAATTTTGCCCTTTTGACAGAGGTTTCCTTAATGACCAAAGTTGATTTTGGAGTGTATTCCTCTATATCCATGAGATTATTTTTTTCCTGTACTTTATCAATGATATAGTAGGTGAGACCACCCACAAATGACAGTGCTAAACAAATTTTTGTGAGAAAAAAAAGTTGCTTGAAAAAAGTTCGCATTACATAATAGGAATAATCACTTCAGTGGTGTCCCACCGCATTCTGATGGAAGAACCAACAAAATCAATAGTGAATTGTTCTACCACGTCTTCTAGGGTTGTTACGGCTACCTTTGATTTTAATACTATGCCAGAAGGGTCAGGTTCTTCAAAACTATAACCTCCTGTTTTAGTGTGGACATAGACCGTCCAATAGTCTGCGTTGGGATAGACATAAAGACCATAGCTCCCTTGAGCAAGTGCCTGCCCAGCAAAGTTTAACTCTTTATTTGTGGTTAGCTTGGTAGTCAAATTGGCACCTAAACGCCAATATTTTCCGTAGGGGACCAATGCGCCTTGGTCTGCTTCACCAAAAATTAGACGCTCATTTTTATAAGGTCTATAATACCGTATGGTAATTTCATTGTTACCTACCACTAATTCTGAATAGTCTAATGGGCTTTTCGGATTGATGTAGAGGGTGTAAACAAAAAAAGAGGCTGCAATGAACAGTAAGCAAATTAAAATACCGATTATAATTTTAAGGATTTTCATGATAGGTAGGTTTTTGTGTTATAAACTTACATAAAAACAATATATAATACCTTAAAAGTTTCTATTTTACATAATATAAATTATCATTGAAATATAGGTTTTGATTTAGGGTTGCAAAATGATGATTTAATGTAAAAAATATTCCTGGCTTCACAATATGATTTTTCGTATTTTTATAGAAACCTCTTAAACCCCAAGACCCATGAAAAAGCGAGAATCGATAAGCAATATAATGACTCCCAATCCAATCGTTTTAAATTTAAATGATGGCCTCGCTCAGGCTGAATATCTTTTTAAGAAACACAAAATGCGCCATTTACCCGTGGTTAAAGGAGACCAGATTTTGGGTATAATAAGCATGACTGATCTGGCACGGATTAGTTTTGTGAATAGTTATGACCCCAATAATTTTAGTATTGACACTAGCATTTATGAGTTGTTTTCGTTAGAACAAATCATGGTACGAAATCCCAAATGTATTGATCCTGATTTGACAATCAAAGAAGCCGCCCAGCAGTTTTTAGAAGCTGAATATCACGCATTGCCAGTTGTAGATGATAATAAACTCGTAGGGATTCTGACTACTACTGATTTAATCCACTATTTATTAAACCAATATTAGCAGTTCTTTAAAAGGGCACCTAATAAAATAATTTTGGGTTAAAAACAAAAGGGTTGAAGGGAGCTAGTTGGAATAGAACTTGAAATAGGGTTGTCAACAAACTTGTTTAAAAGTCTCTTTTAAGGTTAGTGTATTAGGAAAAAATCTCCATTACCTTTAAATAAAAAACCATGAACGATCGGCACAATGACTTGCTTCGCATCCGTCCAGTATTAAAAAAAACGCTGGAATTTGACACTATGTCTGTCGAAGAGCGTTTTCAAAACAGCACCCTTAGACCTGTAATTAAACTACAAAACCCTTTATTAATTGAGGTGTTTCGAAACTATATTAACAAACACAAGGGAGTGTTTTATGAATTAGGACTTGAAAAGCGTTTAGCCTATATGGAAAACGCTTTGATGAAAGATCAAAAATTCCGCAATGCGCTAAAAGGAATGATTATAGGGCAATTTACTGTTGAAGAATATTTGAACTACATCAAAAATTCTTCTTCTCTCAATAAACGTATGATGCAGTTGCTATTGGATCGTCTCAAGGACCAAGTACAATTGTTTGAGATACCCGTCACAGCTGATGCGTCCTAATCTTCGAGAAGTGAGACACCATTCAAATCAGTAGTCAACACAGCGCTCATATAGTCAAAAAAGGGTCTAATGGCTTTAAACCGATGTAAAACATCTTCGTAAAAAGTATTTTGAAGGACTTCTTTGTCTGTGTAAGAATGCCTAAAAATAAATTGCTTGTGCCGAATCAATTCGATATTGGGATGTTCTTTTGAAAACCCCTTGGGCGCCGTTTTAACCGCCTCACCTTCTAGCCTTCCCCATGCCTTTTGGAGTGTTTTATTAGCTAAAATATGACGAAATTCTTCTGCATCCATTTCCAGTTCTTTTCTTACCCTAAACAAATCTTCCTTATTAGGATCCCAAAATCCTGTTGCAATAAAAGAGTCTCCAGGTTTGAGGTGGATATAATATCCTCCTCTTAATGCGGGTTTCTCTCGTGTGAAAGCAATACCAAAATGCGATTTATAGGGGGTCTTGTCTTTCGAAAAACGCACATCTCTGTAGATGCGAAATAACTTGACTTGACTTATTGAATCAGTTGCTTCTAGACCTGATTTAAGGCTTTCTCCAAAAGCTTTAACAGCTGCATTAATCAATTTAAATTTAGGTTTATTGGCATCAAACCATTCGCGGTTGTTGTTTTTGGCGAGTTCTTTCAAAAAGGAAAAGGCAGTTTTATCGATAGTATTCATTTTAACTGTTTTTTGAGGATGCAATCCATTGGTCAATAAGGTTTTCTAATAAATAAAGCGGCATAGGGCCTGAGCCTAAAACAATGCGGTGAAACATACGGATGTCGAATGCCTCCCCAAGATGCTCTTCAGCTCTTTTACGCAGCTCTAAAATTTTTAACTGTCCTATTTTATAGGAAAGGGCTTGACCTGGGTTGGCCATATACCTTTCAACTTCAGCTATAATACTGGCCTCAGACCTTGCTTCATGGGCTAAAGAGTAGTCAATAGCTTCTTCACGTGTCCATCCCTTAGAATGTAACCCTGTGTCTACCACCAAACGGATGGCCCGATGCATTTCTGCACCAAGCATACCAAAATACTGATAGGGGTCATCATAAAGCCCTAATTCTTTTCCCAAAGATTCTGTGTAGAGAGCCCAACCCTCGCTGTATGCGCTGTAGCCAAGGTTTTTACGAAATGATGGTAAGGATTCATTTTCTAGTTGGAGTGAAATTTGAAAGTGATGGCCAGGAATGGCTTCATGTAAAAAAAGATCTTCATCTCTAACCACACTATAATTTTCTATATCTGGAATGGGTACATAAAAAATACCAGGTCGAGTGCCGTCTAAAGACCCCGCATTATATTCTGCACTGGCAGAAGCCTCTCGAAAGGCTTCGGTTCGGCGTACTTCAAAAGGGGTTTTAGGTTGTAGATCGAACAATTTATTGACCTGCGGTAGCATTTTATCGCGAATGGCATAAAAATTTTCAATTACTTCTTCGGGAGTCTTGAATGGTTTGAGTTCATCTAAATTTCGGACATGGTCAAAGAACGCTTTTAGGCTCCCCTTAAAATGCACTTGTTGCATCACCTTTTTCATTTCATTTTCAATGCGTGCTACTTCGCTAAGTCCCAATTGATGAATGCTGTCAGCAGAAAGTGTGGTGGTGGTATAGAGTTTTATGGCATAGCCATAGTAGGCTTTGCCTTCTGGTAGAGCAATATAACCGCTAGAGCTTCTTCCAGCAGCATAATAGTCGTTTGCCATAAAATCATGCAATTGCAAATAGGCAGGAATAATACGCTCTAAAATGATTTTTGAATAGGCTTCGGTAAGCCTTTTTTTATCCCCTTCTTCAAAGGTTTGAGGTAGATTTTTTATGGGTTGATAAAATAAATGTGAATCTAAATTAGTGGTAGTTAGTGCTTCTAATTGAGGCAATACTTTGATTATAAGTGATTGAGGCAAGACCATCCCTTCAGTTATTCCAATTCTCATGTTGTCTTCCGCAGATTGCATCCACTCCAGATAGCCTTCCAAACGCACCAACCAATTTTCATAATCTTCGACTGTCACAAAGGGTTGTGCACTAGCACCACTGGCCAGTTGACCAAAAAGCAGTTGAAAGCCCCACATTTGATCAATCGGCATAAGCTCTTTTTTAAATGCCATTCCTTCAAGATATTGGGTGCATTCCCAAAGAAGAATCTTTTTACTAAGAAGTTGTTCTTCTGTTAAAGTGGTGTCCTCAAAAGAGTTCATTGTGTTCTGATATTGGGTATAAAAGGCTTTTTCTTTGGCCTTGAAATCAGCTGCTAAAAAATTAGGCAGTGTGTCATTATATCTTGAGTCTCCCAAAAAAGTAGCAGTAATCCTGTAGAGCGCTAAACTCTCTTGGTGATAGTTTTCTAATACTTGATCGAAAGTAAGCCTAGGCTTTGGGCTTTTTTGCTGACAGGAAGCGATCAAGAAAAGAATAAGTAAGTTTAGGAGTAGTTTTTTCATAGTTGTATCATTTTTAATTTAATTATTGATTATTTGGGTGGTTACAAAGTATAAAAATATTTTAAAATGTCCTGTTTAGAAAGTATGAATCAAAGCTATAAAAAGCATTGAAAACCGGAGGAGAATAAGTCAATGCTATTAGTGCTGTCTTTGTTCAAGTATTTCAACCACATCTTGAAGAGAATATCCTTTAGCTTGAAGTAATATTAGCCAGTGAAAAAGTAGATCGGCTCCTTCATTTAGAAATAAATCATCATTGCTATCTTTTGCTTCAATCACTGTTTCAACAGCCTCCTCTCCCACTTTCTGTGCAATCTTATTAATGCCTTTAGCAAATAAACTTGTCACATAACTCTTTTCTGAAGGGTTCTTTTTTCTGTCAGCAATAAGTGCTTCTAGGGCAGATATAAATCCATAATTGGGTTTATTGGTTTCTCCCCAGCAAGTATCTGTTCCTTTGTGACAAGTGGGTCCCAAAGGGTTTGCAAGAATCAAAAGGGTGTCTTGATCACAATCGGCCATTACACTAACAAGTGTTAAAAAATGACCGCTCTCCTCCCCTTTTGTCCATAAGCGATTTTTTGAACGACTAAAAAAAGTTACCTTTTTTGTTTTTTGGGTTTTAGTCAAAGCCTCTTTATTCATGTAGCCAAGCATCAAAACGGTTTTGGTTTGAGCATCTTGCACAATGGCTGGGACAAGTCCATTTTCTGGTTTTGAAAAGTCAATATTCATCATTTATAGTCGTATTGGTATTTCTTGTTTTTGAAGATAAGTTTTTAATTCTGGAATGGGAATTTCTCCAAAATGAAATACACTTGCTGCTAATGCAGCATCTGCTTTTCCAATTTTGAAGGCATCACTAAAGTGTGCTTTATTTCCAGCACCCCCAGAGGCAATAATAGGAATGTTTATATTTTCTGCTAATTGGGCAAGGGCTTCACTGGCAAAACCATTTTTGGTACCATCATGATCCATAGAAGTAAACAGAATTTCACCTGCTCCACGGGTTTCCACCTCTTTGGCCCATTCAAAAAGATCTATTTCGGTTGGGACTTTTCCTCCTACTAGGTGGACTTTCCAAAGCCCTTCTATCTTCTTTGCATCTATGGCCACAACAATACATTGATTTCCAAATTTTTGAGATAGCGTATCAATTAATGAAGGGTTTTTGACTGCTGCAGAATTAATGGAGACTTTGTCTGCCCCATTCTGAAGAACAGCTGCCACATCTTCTTGAGTGGCTATCCCTCCTCCTACGGTGAAAGGAATATCTACTGCTGCTGCTACATTGAGTACCAGATTAGACAGTGTTTTTCTTCTTTGCTCTGTGGCCGAAATGTCTAGAAAAACCAATTCATCAGCACCCTCGGCAGCATATCTTGCAGCTAGTTCAACAGGATCTCCAGCATCGCGAAGGTTAATAAAATTGACTCCTTTAACCGTTCTACCATCTTTAATATCCAGGCAGGGTATGATTCTTTTAGTCAGCATATCAACTATTTTTTTGATTCAAATCTAAAGCAGCATAAAACCCTAAATCTTCTCCCGTAAATTGTTTCACACAAAAAGCTATTTGTCCAGTGTGATATGAAAAATGTTCTACAGCATGTAAAACTGCACCAAGGCCTGAAAGTGTAAAGCCTTGAAGAATATAGTTTTTGAGTAGCTCTTCTTGAGAGGTTTGATTGATCACTTCTTTCGCCTCTTGAACCGTATTGGTTAAAGCGTTCACTAATTCCTTTTTTGTTTTTCCCTCTTTAGTTTCAAATTCTAAGGGTCGGTTGCGCCTATCTTCTTGTTTACCTACTCCTGAAAGGACGTATTGCCTAAGATTTCCAGCCATATGTAATAATTGATTTCCAAGCCGCATACCCCCATCATAGGGAAGTTGCCACAGTTGTGTTTCTGTTGTTTTGTCTAGGGCTAAATTTACCATTCGTAAGCCTTCGTCCAACCGAAAGTTGGTTTGACTTTTAAACTCCTCAACTAAATGTTTATTCATGGGACTGATTGATAATAAATTTTTCTAAATCTTTTAATGCTATTTGATTTTCATAAACAGCCTTTCCTACTATAGCACCTTCGCAGCCCAATAGCTCAAGCTGTGATAAATCATCCATAGTAGCCACACCACCAGAGGCAATGAGAGACAACCCTGTTTCAGAAATAAGTTGCTTGTATAGATTCAAAGCAGGGCCCTGCAACATTCCATCTTTACTGATGTCAGTGCAAATAACATATTGAACTCCTTTAATTTTATAGAACTCTAAAAACTCAAATAGTGACTGGTCTGAGGTCTTAGTCCAACCATTTGTTGCGATTTTCTCCCCTTTTACATCAGCTCCTAAGATGATTTTTGATTTACCATAAACTTCTAGCCACTCTAAAAAGACAGTTTTATTGTTGACAGCTATGCTACCTCCTGTTATTTGATTGGCTCCGTTTTCAAATGCAATTTTTAAATCTTCATTACTTTTTAAACCTCCACCAAAATCAATTGAGAGCGATGTGTGTGAGGCAATTTTTTCTAAAGTTTTATAATTAACAATATGCTTGGCTTTTGCACCGTCTAAATCTACTAAATGTAAATATTGGATGCCAGCCCCTTCGAAAGATTTGGCCACTTCTAGAGGGTCTTGGTTATAAATCTTTTTGGTATTGTAGTCTCCTTGGGCAAGGCGAACACATTTACCATCAATAAGATCTATGGCAGGGATAATTCTCATAAGGCTAAAAAGTTTTCTAATAATTTTTGACCTGCCTTACTGCTCTTTTCGGGGTGAAATTGTACCCCATAAAAATTATCCTTTTGAAGTGCCACAGTATAATTCCCATTGTAGTTTGACTGTGCAATGGTTTCTGGTATTAAAGGCACAAAATAACTATGCACTAAATACATGTAAGCACCATTCTCAATCTGGTTAAATAAAGGGTATGTATCGATTTCAATAGTATTCCATCCCATTTGTGGCACCTTTAGGGTATTTGGAAAACGTTTGACAACTCCCTTGATTAGTCCTAGTCCCTGAGTATTGCCTTCTTCAGTATGCTCTAGCAATAATTGCATTCCAAGACAAATTCCTAAGACAGGCTGTTGTAAGTTCTTGATCACTTCTATCAAATTATGTGCTTGAAGTTTTTGCATGGCATTGCTTGCCTCTCCCTGACCTGGAAAAAAAACTCTGTCAGCTGAAGCAATACTTTGAGCATCACTACTCAAAGGCGCTTTTACGCCTAAACGCTCTAAAGCAAATTGTAGGCTTTTAACGTTTCCAGCCCCATAATCAATAATTACCGCTTTCATCTTTAAAGCATACCTTTGGTTGAGGGTAGAATTAATTTATCTGCATCTCTTTCTACAGCGGCTTTAATAGCTTTAGCAAAAGCCTTGAAAATGGCTTCAATCTTATGGTGTTCATTGTTTCCCTCTGCCTTTATATTGAGATTGGCTTTGGCCCCATCTGTAAAAGATTTGAAAAAATGAAAAAACATTTCTGTGGGCATATCACCAATTTTTTCGCGTTTGAATGATGCCTTCCATTTGAGCCAATTACGCCCGCCAAAATCAAGGGCAACTTGAGCTAAACAATCATCCATCGGGAGACAAAAGCCATAGCGGGCTATACCCAATTTATCTCCTAGAGCTTGAGAAAAAGCTTCGCCGAGTGCGATTGCAGTGTCTTCTATGGTGTGGTGTTCATCAACTTCCAAATCTCCTTTAGTGATAATTGTGATGTCCATTCCCCCATGTCGAGCAAGTTGATCTAGCATATGATCAAAAAAGGATAAGCCAGTTTGAATGTTGCTTATTCCTGTTCCATCAAGACTAAGATTTATTTTAATATCGGTTTCATTTGTTTTTCTTTGAATAGTGGCTGTTCGACTTCCAGCTTTTAAATAGGTATATATTGATTTCCAAGAAGTTGTGGTAAATGCGATATCATTTTTTAGCCCTTTTGTTTGCGTTTCTTCAGCTCCTAAACCTTCGTCTGTTGCAATAAAAATACCTTTGCATCCCATATTTTTAGCTAATTCCATGTCAGTTAATCTATCCCCAATCACATAAGATTGTTTGATGTCATAGTTGCCCTGAAGATAATGGGCTATCATTCCTGTTCTTGGTTTTCTATTTGGTGATTGGTCTTCAGGAAAACTTCGATCTATGCACACTTCGTCAAATACTACTCCTTCGTTTTTAAAACTTTTTAGGATAAAATTATGAACAGGCCAAAAACTCTCTTCTGGAAAACGGGAAGTGCCTAGCCCATCTTGGTTTGTGACTAACACTAATTGGTAATCTAATTCACGAGCTATTTTTCCCAAATAAGTTAATGATTGAGGATAAAACTCTAGTTTTTCAAAGGCATCTAGTTGATAATCCTTCGGTTCTAGTGTTAATGTTCCGTCTCGATCTATGAATAAAACTTTATCTTTCACTGTGCATCCATTTTTCTTAAAGCAGCCAATAAGGCATCATTTTCTTTGGTCAAACCTACCGTTATTCTTAATGTATTTTCGCATAACAGCTGTTTGGAGGTGTGTCGGACAACAATTCCATTTTTTAACAGTTGTGTATAGCGTTTAAGGCTATCGTCAACACGAATAAGAAAAAAATTAGCATCTGTAGGAAAAACCTTTTCAACAAACCCAATAGCCTCTATTTCAGCAATTAAACGATCACGTTCAGTGAGAAGAACGGCCACTTGTTCTTGAATCTTATCTTGTGCTTTTAATTGCGCTAATGCTGCTTTTTGAGTTAAATAATTGAGATTATATGGGGCTTTGATTTTATTTAATACAGTAACAATGTCTTTGTGAGCAAATGTGATTCCTAATCTTATACCTGCCATCCCTTGGGCCTTAGAAAAAGTTTGTAACACAACTAAATTGGAGAAAGATTTGAGTTGATTGACAAAACTATTTGCTTGGGCAAACTCCGCATAGGCCTCATCTACACAAACAATTCCTGGAAATTTTTCTACTAATTCCAAAATAGCTCCTTTTTTAAAGCTGTTAGCTGTGGGATTGTTGGGAGTTGGAATAAAAAGCACTTTAGAATGGCTGTCTGCTTGTTCTAAAATAGACTTAGTATCTAATTGATAATCAATAGTTAAAGGTATGTTTTTTTGAGTAACACCTAAGATATTTGCTGCCACAGCATACATCCCAAAAGTGGGAGGCACAAGGATAATATGATCTTCTTTTGGTTCACAAAATGCGGTAATGAGGTGTGCAATTACTTCATCGCTACCATTACTCAAAAAAAGTTGTTCAGGGCTACAGTTTTTCCACTGCGCAATTGCTTTTTTAAATTCCCATTGCATTGGGTCGGGATAACGATTTACTTCAGAAGGATAGGGATTCTCATTGGCATCAAGCAAAATCATTTCCTTAGTACCTCCTATAAATTCTTGCCGAGCAGAACTGTAGGGTTTTAATGCTTTGATAGCTGGACGCAAAAGGAATTTGAGTTCTAAAGGTTTCATAAGAGATCTTTTAAACGAATACTGACGGCATTTTTATGCGCTTCTAAACCTTCAGCAGTCGCCATGATTTCTATAGCAGGGCCTAACTTTTGGAGTCCGTTGTCTGTTATTTTTTGAAAAGTTATGGCTTTCATAAAGCTATCTAAATTCACACCGCTGTATTGTCGAGCATAGCCATTGGTGGGCAAAGTGTGGTTGGTCCCAGAAGCATAATCACCTGCACTTTCCGGTGTATAGGCTCCAATAAAAACCGACCCTGCATTCTGCACCCCATCAACATAGTCTTGTTCGTTTTCGGTCATTATAATATAGTGTTCTGGTGCATAGGCATTTATAAGATCGATAGCGGCTGCATCTGAGGCAACTAAAATTACTTTAGAATTCTCTAATGCTTGAGTAGCTATTTCTTTTCTTGGGAGTTGCTCAAGTTGAATATCGATCGCTTTTCTAACGGCCTCAATAAGAGATGAAGAAGTACTAACTAATACTACTTGACTGTCTGGTCCGTGTTCTGCTTGAGAAAGTAAATCTGCAGCAACGTAGTTAGGATTTGAAGTAGCATCAGCCGCAACTAATAATTCACTTGGCCCAGCAGGTAAATCTATAGCCACTTGAAATTTTGTGGCCCATTGCTTTGCCGCTGTTACAAATTGATTTCCTGGGCCAAAAATCTTATATACTTTAGGAATTGAGGCTGTTCCAAGTGTCATGGCAGCAATAGCTTGTATGCCCCCTACTCGATAGACTGTTGTAATGCCACACAATTGAGCGGCATATAAAATGGCAGGATCTACATCTCCCTTTTCATTGGGAGGAGTACAGAGTATTCGCTCCTGGCAACCAGCAATTTGAGCCGGAATGGCTAACATCATTATGGTAGAAAAAAGTGGTGCAGATCCCCCTGGAATATATAGCCCTACTTTTTCAACAGGCCGTTTTTCTTGCCAACAGTGCACCCCAGCTTGTGTTGTCAACTCTACTTTAGAAGTTTTTTGGGCACGATGAAATTTTTCAATGTTTTGTTTGGCTTGAGTCATTGCCTTTTTTAGTTCGTCTGATAAAGCCTCTGCAGCAGCATCTAATGCCTTCTGAGGAACTTGTAGGTCCTCTATAAGTACACCGTCAAACTGCTCTGTATATTGTTTTACTGCCTTATCTCCTTTAGTAGCCACTTCATCAAAAACCTCTTTAACCAAAGGCTCTAAACTATCATAGCTATCAGTTGGCCTTGCTAAAATTGTGTTCCAAAGAGACTGGCTTGGATACTCTATTTGTTCCATCATAACACCATTTTTTCAATTGGAATCACTAAAATGTCTTCAGCGCCTTCTGCTTTGAGAGCGTCTATTACTTCCCAAAAATCCCCTTCATTAATTACTGAATGCAGCGAGCTCCACCCTTCTTTAGCCAAAGGTAATACAGTAGGACTTTTTAAAACAGGAAGAATCTTAGTGATCGGTTCTATTTTATCATTAGGAATATTTAACAATATATATTTAGATTTTTTGGCTCGAAGCACTGCGCGAATTCGAAATCTGATTTTATCTATAATTGTAATTTGCTCCTTTTTGATTAAGGGCGACTGTACAAGCACTGCCTGAGATTCACTAATGGTGATTACTTCTTTTAAATTATTTTTAAATAAGGTGCTTCCACTAGAAACGATATCACAAATGGCATCAGCAAGTCCAATATTAGGTGCAATTTCCACAGAGCCATTGATGATGTGTAGTTCAGCATTGATACCCTCTTTCTTCAAAAAGGACATAACAGTGTTAGGATAGGAAGTAGCAATGCGCTTGCCTTCTAAATCTTTGGTAGAAGAGAAGTTTTTATCCTTAGGAATGGCAATGGATACGCGACATCTTGAAAAACCGAGTGGTTCAATAATTTCTAAATCTCCTCCTTTTTCTTCTAAAGTATTGTTGCCCAAAATAGCTAAATCTACCACTCCATCGCGGAGGTATTGTGGAATATCACCATTGCGTAAAAAAAAGATTTCTACCGGAAAATTTCGTGCTGAAGCTTTCAATTGGTCCTTTCCGTTGTCAATAGCAATCCCACAATTTTTTAGCAATGCCAAGGAATCTTGGTTAAGCCTTCCTGATTTTTGTATTGCAATTTTAACCATTCTTTTCTTTTTATATTAAAAAAAAACCCGCTTGATGCTCAAACGGGTTCTATATGAATGCATAAAAATCATCTTACCACACGCTTGATAGGCAGTTATTTAGATGATGATTTGTAGTTTTAGTTTTCATTATTGGTGCAAATATATTTATTAATAATGATATTTCACAAAACTTTTTACTGATTCCCGAGAATTATAGGCAGGCCACTCTCTCCACTACCCACAACAATCACTTTTGAATTAGGTGATTCTGAAAGTTTTACAGTAGCTTCAATTCCTTTCTCACGAAGAATTTTATCAGTTAATGAGGCACTTAAAATACGGTTAGCTGTTGCTTTCCCTTCAGCATCTATCCGCTGTCTTTCAGCTTCTTGTTTTGCTTTTTCTAAACGAAACTCATATTCTAAAGCTTCTTGTTCTTGTCTCAACTTACGCTCAATAGCTTCTTTTATTGCAATTGGTAGTGTTACATCACGAACCAAGACGGCATTGAGTTGAATGTGCTGACTTTCTACATTTTTCATTGTTTCTTCAAAAATTTCATTCTGAATAGCATCACGTTTAGTAGAATAAAGTTGCTCAGGAGTATAACGCCCTACAACTGAACGTGCAACCGCTCTAATTTGCGGGATCAAAACAATGTTGACGTAGTTTTCCCCTTTTGTTTGGTGTAGTAATCCAATTTCACTTAGCTTGGGTTGATATAGCACCGAAACGTCTAATGAAATTTCAAGACCATTTGAGGACAACACTTGCATGTTACCTTCAAAAAATTCTTGCTGCTTTACATTGTAGACATAGACCTTATTCCATGGTGCAATGATATGAAACCCTTCACCTAATGCAGGGTTTTCAGTATCAACACCACCGCCAAAGGTTTTAAAAAGTACTCCTGCTTCTCCATATCCAATGTTGATAGAAGATTTGGAAATAAAAATAATAATAACGAGGACTAACAATATAACAGGAAGTCCAATTTTAGGTAATTTTTGCATAATTCAATTTAATTAAGTTAACATTCCTCCATCGACATGGAGCACTTGTCCGGTGATATAACTGGATAGATCTGAGGCCAAAAACACACAGGCTTCGGCCACATCTTTAGGTGTTCCTCCTCTCTTGAGAGGAATACCACTTCGCCACCCTTGCACTACTTCTTCAGAAAGTCGTGCAGTCATCTCTGTTTCTATAAATCCAGGAGCAATCACATTGCTTCTAATGTTTCTAGACCCTAATTCTAAAGCCACTGATTTTGAAAAGCCAATGATTCCAGCTTTTGAGGCTGCATAATTTGATTGCCCTGCATTGCCTTTGACACCTACCACTGAGCTTAAATGAATTAAACTCCCATGGCGTTGTTTTAAAAAGGCACGCTGTATTGCGTGGGTCATATTAAATACTGATTTGAGATTTACTTCAAGCACGTGGTCAAAATCATCTTCACTCATTCGCATTAAAAGGTTGTCTTTGGTGATACCTGCATTATTAACCAAAATATCAACGGAGCCAAAATCTTCTAAGATCTTAGCCACCAATTCTTGAGCTGCCTTAAAATGAGCAGCGTTGCTTTGATAGGCTTTTATTGTTACGTTTGAGTCTTTTAAGTCCGCTACTAAATTTTCAGCAGCATCTTTGTTACTGTTATAAGTGAAAGCCACATTACATCCGTGGGCTGTAAAGGTCTTGGCTATACCTCTTCCAATACCCCTACTGGCTCCTGTGATTATAGCTGTTTTTCCTTCTAATACTTTCATTTTATAATACTTCAGCTACTTTAGCTCCAATTTGTGCGGGAGAGTCAACAACATGAATGCCGCATTCTCTCATAATTTTTTTCTTTGCCTCGGCGGTATCATCGCTTCCACCCACAATGGCTCCTGCATGCCCCATAGTTCTGCCTTTAGGAGCTGTTTCTCCAGCAATAAAACCTACTACCGGTTTTTTATTCCCATTTTCTTTGATCCAACGGGCAGCATCAGCCTCTAGTTGTCCACCAATTTCTCCAATCATCACAATACAATCTGTTTCAGTATCATTCATAAAAAGTTCTATCGCTGCTTTTGTAGTGGTACCAATTATTGGATCGCCCCCTATTCCAATGGCCGTAGAGATGCCTAATCCTTGAGCAACAACTTGATCTGAAGCTTCATAGGTAAGGGTTCCTGATTTAGACACAATTCCAACCGACCCTTTTTTAAATATAAATCCAGGCATAATACCAACTTTTGCTTCATCGGGAGTAATTACACCAGGGCAATTGGGTCCAACTAAAACAGCATTTTTTGCTTTGACATATTGGTTGGCTTTTGTCATATCAGACACTGGAATACCTTCTGTGATCGCTATGATAACTTTGATTCCAGCCTCAGCAGCTTCCATAATAGCATCGGCAGCAAATGCAGGGGGTACAAAAATAATGCTTGTGTCGGCGTTCAATGCTTTTACAGCATCAGCCACCGAATTGAAAACAGGTTTGTTAAGATGAGTTTGCCCTCCTTTTCCAGGAGTAACTCCTCCCACAATGGGAGTCCCATAGTCAATCATTTGTGTGGCGTGAAAAGTTCCTTCACTTCCCGTAAACCCTTGTACAATGATACGTGAATTTTTATTTACAAGTACACTCATTTATATGATAATTCAGTTTATTCTTTAATACGCTCAATATAGTTTGCTTTTTCAGTATCTACTTTGATTTTATCTCCTTCATTTATAAATAACGGAACATTAATTTGGGCTCCAGTTTCAACTGTTGCCGGTTTTGTTGCATTAGTTGCAGTGTTTCCTTTCACCCCTGGTTCTACATGAGTCACCTCAAGCACAACACTTGCTGGCATTTCAACCGATAAAGGCGTGCTATCCTCAGTATTGATTAAAATTGTAACAACTTCTCCTTCTTTCATAAGGTCAGGGGCTTCTAAAATTTTCTTTTCTAGTTGGATTTGGTTATAATCATCTACATTCATGAAGTGATATTGTTCTCCGTCGGTGTAAAGATATTGGTATTTATGTGTTTCAACTCTAATGTCATCTATTTTATGACCTGCTGAAAAGGTATTATCAATGACTTTGCCAGTTGTAACACTTTTTAGTTTTGTTCTCACAAAAGCGGGGCCCTTGCCTGGTTTTACGTGTAAAAACTCTACAATCTTAAAAATATCATTATTGTATTTTATACACAACCCTTTTCTGATGTCTGATGTTGATGCCATTCTTTCTTATATTTTTTTAATATAACCCTTCATAATTCCACGTTTAGAATCTCTCAAAAACTGTAATATTTCATCTCTTTCTGGGGTTGCTTTGAGATCTGCTTCAATAATATCTGCCGCTTGACTGTAGTTGTATTTGCTTTGAAAAATGATTCGATAAATATTTTGAATTTCATGAATTTTTTCAGTTTCAAACCCTTTTCTCCTCAAACCAATAGAATTAATACCAGCATAGGATAAAGGTTCTCTAGCCGCCTTTACATAAGGTGGAACGTCTTTTCTAACTAAAGATCCACCGGCAATAAACGCATAATCACCAACCGTACAAAATTGATGTATGGCCACCAAACCTGCAAGAATAACATGGTTGCCTATGTCAATATGTCCTGCCAGTGTGCTGCCGTTTGAGAAAATACAATGATTTCCTACTATGCAATCGTGAGCAATGTGAGAATAGGCCATAATAAGACAATTATCTCCTATTTTGGTTCTACCCCGTTCAGCCGTACCTCTATTGATTGTGACACACTCCCTGATTGTTGTGTTGTCGCCAATAACCGCTAAAGAATCTTCATTCTCAAATTTCAAATCTTGAGGAATACCGCTTATCACACTGCCTGGAAAAATAGAACAATTTTTTCCTATTCTTGCTCCTTCCATTATAGTTACATTGGAGCCGATCCAGGTCCCCTCTCCTATTTCGACATCGTTGTTGATGGTAGTAAAAGGTTCTACAACAACTTTTTTTTCGATTTTTGCGCCAGGGTGGATATATGCAAGGGGTTGATTCATACTATTTTTTTAATCTGTCTTTTTTGATCATTTGAGCCATAAGTTCGCCCTCAGAAACAAGTTGATCATTGACAAAGCCTTTTCCAAGCATATGACAAATCCCTCTACGAATTGGACTTATTAGGTTTAATTTAAAAACCAATGTGTCTCCTGGATAAACTGGACGCTTAAATTTCACTTTATCAATTTTCATAAAGTAGGTCAAATAATTTTCAGGGTCTGGAACAGTACTTAACAAAAGAATGCCTCCTGCTTGAGCCATGGCCTCTATTTGAAGCACACCAGGCATGACGGGTTCACCAGGAAAGTGACCAACAAAAAAAGGTTCATTCATGGTTACATTTTTTAATCCAATTACATGGTTTTCAGACAAATCATAAATTTTATCAATTAATAAAAACGGTGGACGATGTGGCAGCATCTCCATGATTTGATTGACATCTTTTACAGGATCTTTTGAAAAATCTATTTGGGGCACGTCTTTTCTCTTTAATTCACTTATTATTGAAGCCACTTTTTTGGCAAAAGTAGTATTGGTTTTATGACCAGGTTTTGAAGCAATAATCTTTGCACGGGTTGGTATGCCTATAAGCGATAAATCACCTAAGACGTCGAGAAGCTTATGTCTGGCGGCTTCATTAGGAAAGTTTAAGGTCAGGTTATCAAGTATTCCATTTGGTTTAACCGCAATGCTTTTTCTGCCAAAAGCTTCTTTTAGTTTTTTCATATTGCTTTCCTCTAAAGGCTTGTCAACATAAACAATGGCGTTATTGAGATCACCTCCTCTTATTAAACCGTTCTCTAATAAGTGTTCTAAATCGTGTAAAAAACTAAATGTTCTGCAGGGGGCGATATGTGTCTTGAAGTCATCAATATTTTCTAATCTCGCTGTTTGGCTACCTAATACATCAGTCTCAAAATCAATCATTACACAAACCGATGGTTTGTCATCAGGGATCATTATTATTTCACTCCCTGTAAGCTCGTCTTTAAATGTAATAACTTTTTGAGGGACAAATACTTCTCTCAAAGCTTTCTGTTCTTGTCTGCCTGCTGCATCAAATGCCGAAATAAAGTCTTTTGAAGAGCCATCTAAAATAGGAACTTCAATATTATCTATTTCAATAATTGCGTTATCAATTTGAAAACCTACTAAAGCAGCTAAGAGGTGTTCTGGTGTGTGAATTTTCACACCGTCTTTTTCTAATGTAGTACCCCTTGTTGTCTCTGAAACAAAATGAGCTAGTGCAGGAACTTTGACGGATGGTTTTAAGTCAATACGAAGAAACACTATGCCTGTATCTTCTGGGGCAGGTTTTATGGTTAGTGTTACATCCTTGCCTGTATGGAGCCCTTTTCCTTTGAGTATAGCAGGCTTGGCTAGTGTTTTTTGAAAGGATTCTTTTTCAAACATTTGGTCAATCTTTTTTACTTTGGGATATCTTTTTTTCAATTTCGGGCAGCCGTTTAAAAACCGCATAGGAACGATAAAAATCTCTATAGCCCATGGCAGGAGTTCCTTGAATATCTGTATTGTCAGGAATGTTTTTTATCACACCAGATTGCCCTTGGATACGCACATGATTTCCAATTTTCAAGTGTCCAATGATGCCAACTTGACCTCCTATAACACAATAATCCCCAACTTGACTGGAGCCAGCTATACCGCTCTGGGCAGCAATAACGGTGTGCTTACCTATTTGAACATTATGAGCTATTTGTACTTGATTGTCTAATTTAACACCATCGCCAATTTGTGTAGAACCAATAGTGGCTCGGTCTATTGTTGTGTTAGCGCCTATTTCTACATAATCACCTACAATTACATTGCCTGTTTGAGGAACCTTTTGATAACTACCATCTTTTTGTGGGGCAAAACCAAATCCGTCTGCTCCTAGAACTGAGCCACTATGAATGACACAATGCGCTCCAACAATAGTATTAGAATATATAATTACATTAGGGTGTATTATTGTGTTTTCGCCAATAGTAACGTTTTTACCTATGAAGGAGTTGGCATGAATACTAACTCCTTTTTTGAGGGTAGCATCGTTTTCAATGATCACATTAGCCCCTATATAAATTTCTGCTTCTAAGTTGACAGAAGCATGAATTGATGACGAAGCTGCTTTTCCAGTAGGTTTACTCGTTTTTTCTTCATAAAGATGAAGAAGTTCTGAGAAGGCTTTATATGGGTCATTCACCCTGATTAGTGTAGATTCCAGAGGTTCAGAAATTTCAAAATCAACAGCTACTATAATCACACTGGCCTTAGTGGTGTTTATAAATGGGAAATATTTTGGGTTTGCAATAAAGGTAATTGAACCGGGGGCAGCCTCCTCAATCTTTGAAAGGGCAGACACTTCACAGAGGGGATTCCCTTCAACGATACCATTGAGGTGTTCTGCAATTACTTTAGCGGTTAATTTCATTGCGACAAAAATAATAATTTAAGCTATAGATTTGGCTTTGGATAACACAAATAATATTTAACTTGAGGACTGGAAAAGTGATCTAAATCTAAATATTTTAAATAGTGTGCCAATGATTTGATGTGTTTTCCATCTTTGATCTGTATAAAATTATTTTCTTTTGGCACATACATTTGATTAGATACACTTCCTTCAAATACAATTTCATCAATGTTTTTTTTATCAATCCCCGTAGCAATCAACTCTTTTCTTTTCAATGCGGCTACTGATGCTTCTAAAGGGTTAAAATCTAGTTTTATTTTCAGTAATTGTCGCTCTATAAGCCTTTTGCTAAAATCACTTAATAGATAATCAGGGTGATATTGCCACTGTTTAATGGCTTGCATAAGGTCGCCATCATCAAGTGCCAAGTATTTTTTAAGTGTGTCTTCATCTGAAAGTACATTTGGTTTTATGGTCAAAAAATAATGTAATGCTTCAGGAATGTTCGATGCACTGTCATTCGTTTTAGCGATTATCCTAAATCGATTCAATATTTTGACTAACATTAGTTCAGCGACAAGACTTGTTTTATGAAGATAAACCTGCCAATACATGGCATGCCTTGCCATTAAAAACTTTTCAATGGAATAAATTCCTTTTTTTTCAAAAACTAATTGTTCATTCTCAACGTTCATGACTGCAATTAGTCGATCAACATTAATATTACCTTCTGGAGTACCAGCATAAAAGCTATCCCTTTTTAAATAATCCAACCGATCCATATCAATTTGACTGGCAATGAGCTGATGCATAAACTTTCTATGATAAGTATTGGTGAAGATTGATAGGGCCAATGTTAAAGCACCCTTCCACTGTTTGTTGAGCAGTTTTATTATTTCAATTGAAATATTTTCGTGCTGAACATTTTGAGTTATTATATTTTCTGTGGCATGAGAAAAAGGACCATGACCAATATCATGTAACAATATTGCAGCCTGTAAAGCAAGAGCTTCTTCATCACTTATAGCCACCTTTTTTTTTCGTAAACTATGAATCCCTTTTTGCATTAAATGCAGGCTCCCTAGAGCATGCTCAAAACGAGTATGGTGTGTCCCTGGATAAACCAAATAAGACAATCCCATTTGTTTAATTCTGCGAAGTCTTTGAAAAAAAGGATGGGCTATGATTTGATCGAGCAGGGGATCTTCAATGGCAATAAAACCGTAAATTGGATCGTTTAAATAAGTAGCTTTAAAAAACTTGCCCATGCGAAACTTTAAACAAAGATAACAAATGGATCGTATCAAAATTTTGTGGGTTGACGATGAGATAGAATTATTAAAACCGCACTTTCTCTTTTTAGAATCAAAAGGATATAAACTCCATGCATGCAATAATGGCAGAGATGCTCTCGAAATGATTGCAGAAAAGAACTATGACATGGTTCTCTTAGACGAAAATATGCCTGGTTTGAACGGGTTGGATACCTTAAACGAACTCAAACGAAAAAAACCTCAGTTGCCTGTGATTATGATTACTAAAAATGAGGAAGAGGAAATTATGAATGAAGCTATTGGGGCTAAAATTGCTGATTATCTAATCAAACCTGTAAATCCAAATCAAATTTTACTAGCCTTAAAGAAAAACTTAAATCATCAACATTTAATAGCAGAAAAAACAACTAAAAATTATCAGCAAGAATTTGGTAAAATCACACAGGAATTAAGTCAAATTGGATCTTATCAAGAATGGATTGAATTTTATAAAAAAATGGTTTTTTGGGAGTTAGAGTTAGAATCACTCGAAGACCCTAGTTTACTTGAAATATTTCAATCACAAAAAAAAGAGGCCAATGCACAATTTTCTCGTTTTATTAAATCAGAATACCCTTCTTGGATGCTTGGTGAAAACCCTCCCATATTATCTCACCAACTCTTTCAAAAAAGAGTGCTGCCCAACCTAACCAAAGGGCAGCCCACACTTTTGCTTGTTATAGATAATTTGAGGTGGGATCAATGGCAGCTAATAGCTAGAGCTATTTCTTCTATTTATACAATAGAGAGAGAAGAGGCCTATTTCAGTATACTTCCCACAGCTACTGCCTATGCTAGGAATGCTTTTTTTTCTGGATTAACTCCTTATGAGATGCATAAAAGACATCCTGAATGGTGGGTTTTTGATGATGAGCCTGAGGGAAAAAACAAATATGAAGAAGAGTATTTGAGGAGTCAAATTGAACGGCATTCTAAAGGGGTATCTTTTAGCTACAATAAAATAACACAGCTCAAGCAAGGACAACAATTGATCAAACAATTAGCAAATCACGCTCAAGAAGATCTCACAGTTGTTGTCTATAATTTTGTTGATATGATTTCTCATGCAAAAATAGAGATGGAAATGATAAAAGAGTTGGCTCCAAATAATAAAGCGTATCGTTCACTCACTCAAAGTTGGTTCAATAACAGCCCTTTAAAAAGTTTGCTTCAAAAAGCAGCCTCTTTGGGTTTTCGCCTATTGCTCACTACAGATCATGGAACAATTAATGTTGAAGATCCAGTGGCTCTAATTTCTCACAAGGAAGCCAGTAACAATCTTCGTTACAAAGCTGCAGGAAGTTTAACTTATCAGAACAAAAAAGTGATTGACTGTCAAAATCCAAAAGAATATCAATTACCATCTCAAAGTCCACAAAGCAAATTCATATTTGCTACTGGTGAACAATATTTTGTTTATAAACAACAATTTAACCGTTATGCTCAATTCTTTAAAAATTCTTTTCAACACGGCGGAGTGTCGATGGAAGAAATGATTGTGCCTTTTGTTGTTTTAAGTCCTCGCACATAGTATTTTTGCCACATGAATCGAGAGTTTTATGAAGATGATATTGAAGATGTTGCTAGTGAACTTTTGTCAGTTGCTACGCATAATATCATTAGAATAGAGGCGCCCATGGGTGCAGGAAAAACGACATTAATAAAATCTCTATGTTCTGTGCTTGGAGTAAAAGAAACTATTTCTAGTCCTACTTTTTCAATAGTTAATCACTATCAAACTAATTCTGATACTATCTATCATTTTGATTTTTATCGAATTGAAGACCCAAATGAAGCGGCAGATATTGGAATCGAGGAATATTTTGAATCAAACGCCTTTTGTTTTTTAGAATGGGCTGAGAAAATTGAAACACATCTTCCAAAATCAATTGATCATTTTTACATTGATGTGCTTGATAGCAAACGGAGAAGAATAAGAAAAAAGTAAAACAAATGAATGTTGGGCTTATAAGGCGACTAGGGTATTATTTAGGTGGTTTTTCTGTAGGGATAATTCTTTTAACATTTATTCTTAGCGGAAAAAAAACGAGTTGTAATTATGGTCCAAATGCGCGCGTTATTGATAATTTGATTCAAAAAAAAATTACACTTTCTCCAACTATCAAGGAAAACTTTTCTCATTTAAATGATAGCATCATAAAGGAGTATGTTACCCACGGCAATGTTGATTTTTCCAAAAGTGATACCCAACGAGATTCGTGTAGATTGTATCATATTGACACAAAAAATAAACGCATCGCGATACAAATTGAAAATTGTAAAAAAGCGGCCCTTGTTGTGGGGTATCAAGTAGTTTCTAAATAACGACGCTCAAGCTCCTTTTTATAAAGTTCTAGCTCTCTAACAGATTGACTCATCACAGAAGAATTCTCATCTATGCGCCTAATTAAATATGAAATCACTTGTTTAAACTGACCATAAGGAACATATTTTACCACATTAAAACCATGCGCTGATAAATTGAAAGAAATATGGTCACACATACCATAAAGTTGCGAAAAAAAAACGCAAGGGTGTTTATTAATAAGTTGGTTTTTTTTCATGAATGCAACTGTTTGTAGCACGTTTTTTTCGTTGTGACTACCCAAAAAAAGCGAATAATGATTCAAATTTTCGAGTATTAATTGCAATCCAAGTTCAAAATTTTTGTCAGTTTCAGATTTAGTTGGAAATAATGCTGATGGAATTCCTTTGTTTAGGGCATACTCATTTTCTTTTTCAAGATAAGCGCCTCTAACCAGTTTAATGCCCATAATGCAATGACGGTCTTTGGCTACTCTCAAAAGCCTATTTAAATACACTAAACGGTCATGTCTATACATTTGAACCGTAGTATAAATCCATACCTGGCTTTTATTAAATTGAAGCATTAGCTCTTCAAGAAGTTCATCAATTGCTTTTTGAAACCAAGATTCTTCAGCGTCAACCAAAAGTTTGATGTTATTGCTTATAGCCTTTTTGCAACACAATTGAAATCTTTTTTTTATTTTTCTCCACTCCTCTTTTTCGACGGCAGAAAGTGATCCGCCAGCACTAACCTTTTCATACAACTCTGTTGACCCTAGACTTGTTGGCTTTATTACAGAAAATGTAAATGATTTGTTTTTTCCGCCTAAATCTAATAGCTCTAAAAAACGCTCAAAAGAGTCGGCTCTTTCTTTTTCGGTAGCAATGTTTTCAGCTGCATGATGAATGCACGAATCAATGTTAAATTTAGCTAATTGAGAAAGTAATAATAAGACTTCGTTTTCATTTTCACCTCCACAAAATTGTTTAAAAATCGTTTTTTTAACCAACTTAGGTAAAGGTAAATGCAGGGGAATAAAGATTTTTACCAGTGTCTTACCTAACGTAACTAAAAAAGAATATTGAAATAATTTAAAAATGAATAACCCCTTCTTGAGCTCTTTTACACTTTTTGATTGATAAGCAATTTTAGTGTTTTCTAGATTCATTGGGTATTTCTTATTCTAAATAAAATGAAATTAATGAAAAAACTTCAAACCATAACAAAAGTCTACCTCAAGAAATAAAATTATTATTTTTGTGGCTCACTTTAAGCAATGAAAAAGATACAATCAAATGGTTCACTAGTCGTTTTTTATCTTCAAGGAAAACAACATTTTATAGAGGAGTTAAAGAATGGAGCATATTCAAAGCACTTTGTTCTGGTTGATGAAAACACAAAAAAATATTGCCTACCCACATTTTTAGAATGGTTTGAGGAAAAAGATCACTTCCAGATTCTGGAAATGCCGGCTGGAGAGCCAAATAAACATTTGCAAACTTGTGAAGACATATGGATTAAACTTTCCCATTTAGGGGCTGATAGAAACAGTGTGTTGGTCAATTTAGGAGGGGGTGTAGTTACTGATCTCGGAGGATTTGTAGCTTGTGCCTTTAAACGGGGTATTCCTTTTTATAATATTCCTACCACCCTACTGGCAATGGTTGATGCTTCGGTCGGAGGAAAAACAGGGGTAGATTTAGGGGGCTTGAAAAATCAAATTGGAATCATAAGGGATCCTAAAATGGTTGTCATTGTTGAAGATTGGCTCCACTCCCTTCCAAAAGTAGAATTGAGAAGTGGTTTTGCTGAAATGCTCAAACACGGTCTTATTGCTGACCCTGCCTATTGGGATGAGTTGAGTGACTTAAAAGGGATTCGTTTAGATCAAATCACCTCATTTGTTTCTCGTTCTGTAGAATTAAAAAATGAAGTTGTCACGGCTGATCCTTTTGAAAAAGGCACTCGTAAAATTTTAAATTTTGGTCATACTCTTGGACATGCCATAGAATCCTATTTTTTAGCTCAGTCTGATAAAGAGCGATTACTTCATGGAGAAGCAATAGCTATTGGAATGATTTTAGAAGCCTATCTTTCCAATGCAGTAACCAATCTTGCTTCAGAAGAAATGGAGAAAATAAAGACCACGTTTTTGTCACACTATCCAAAAATAAACTTCACCCAAAAAGAAATAAAAGCAATTTTGAATTTATTGCAACACGATAAAAAAAATCGAGCAGGAAAAGTAAATTTTGTTTTGCTGCAAGCAATTGGAAGCCCGGTTATTGATATTGAGGTGAATCCAACTCTTTTTGGAAATGCATTTGAATATTACGCCCACTAAGCAGAATTTCTACTCGCGTTGATGTTTCCAAACAATGAACGGGTAATTAGTGCTTCATAAACACTTTTTAAACTCGAATTTGATTGGCCCTTTTGTTGCATTTCTTGAATTTTCATCAAAGCAAATTGTTGAATCGTCAACAAGGGCAAAACAATTTCTTCTCTAGCTTTAATGGATCCCTTGCCAGCTAACTCATTTTCCATTAAAGTATTCATCTCAGCGACTTCTAACAGGAGCTTATGTGACAATTCATATTCGTTATAAATCAATTTCCAAAACGAACCAAATTCTTTATCGTTTTGCATGTATTGCGTCAATTGAAAAAAGGATTTTGTCAAACTCATCATACTGTTGAAAAGCAGGGTTCTAAAGAATCTCGAATTGTTGTAAAGATTTTTTACTTCTTGGATGGCTCCTTTGTCTTTAAATGCTTTTAATGCTGATCCCACACCAAAAAATCCAGGGACATTTTGTTTTAGAAGGCTCCAGCTTCCCACAAATGGGATAGCTCGTAAATCAGAAAAGACTAATTCTTTAGATTTACCGCGTTTTGAAGGCCTACTTCCAATGTTTGTTTTAGCATAATAAGGCAATGTTGACATCCGCTCCAAATAGGGAATAAATTTGGGGTGTGCTTTAAATGCTTGATAAGTTTCAAAGCTTATTTGCGCAAGTTCGTCCATGGTCTTACGCTCTTCTGGCTTTAAATCATTCTCTCCGGGTTTGAGAACATTATTATTGATTCCAGAGCTTACTAATTGTTCTAAATTGAATTGAGACGAATCAAGGGTACCAAAGTTAGAACTAATGGTTTGCCCTTGTACTGTGAGTTGAATATCATTTGCTTGAATATCACTTCCCATCGAGGCATAGAACTGGTGTGTATTGCCGCCTCCCCTAGCCGGTGGACCTCCTCTTCCATCAAAAAAGGCAATTCTAATATTAAATTCATCTCCTAAAAGGCTCAATGCTTGTTTTGTTTTGTAAATACTCCAATTAGCCATCAAATAGCCACCATCTTTTGTACCGTCTGAAAAACCAAGCATGATGGTTTGCTTCATCTCTCGTGTCTGAAGATGGGCACTATAAATTGGATTTAAAAACAGAGCTCTCATCACCTGAGTAGCCTCTTCTAAATCAGTAATAGTTTCAAATAAAGGAATAAAATCTACTGTAGGTTTTTCCCACCCACATATGCGGTGCATAGCAAAGAGCTGTAAAATGTTTTCTAGCGTTTGACAGTTGCTGATAATGTATCTATTACATCCTTTTTCGCCATTGAAATCTTGAATATCCTTCATGGCATAGATGCTTTCTAAGGTTTGCCGAGTAATTTCATCATCGAATAAAGATGGGGCAATGTTTCCTGTAAAATTGGGTAAAACTTTGCACCGTTCTTCTACGCTAAGGGTTAGGTAATTATCTGGTAAATTCTTTATATACTTTTTACTTTCAGGATGAGATACAATGTTTTCAAAAACACCATTGTGCACTCGAGAATCTTGTCTGATATCAAGGCTGGCAAAATGAAATCCAAACAGTTTGAGTTTGTGAATTAAATCTTGAATTTCGTCAGCATATAATCCTTTGTGTTCTAATTCAACATACTCTAAGACCTCCTCCAGCTCTTTCAAGAAAAAAGTATAGGTAAAGCCTTTTGCTTTGTTTGGATAAAACAAAGTATTAAAAACAGTTTCCTCAAGATGGTGTATACGTGCTTCTACTCCGGGGAAAGTAATTTTTCGTTTTAATTTTCGAAGGTCACGATAATAATTTCGTAAAATGGAAAACTGTAATCGTTTTGCTGTCTTAAGTGTTATTTCTGATGTGACAAAGGGATTTCCATCACGATCCCCTCCAGGCCAAAATCCAAAATCAAAAATTGGATTATTAAGTGGCTTCTCTTTATAAATATGTTTTTTGAGGTAATTACAAATCTGAGCTGCAGAGTGATAAAAGACATTTTCTAGATACCATATCAAACTCACTGCCTCATCAAAAGGAGTTGGCTTTTCTTTTTTAAAAAATGGTGTCTTACCTAATTGCGCCAATAGAGTTTTGATGGTAATAATGTCATCATTAGCTATTGCATTAGAGAGCTCATTGATGATCACCAATACATTGTCAGGATAAAATTGAGTGGGGTGAGCAGTTAAAACAATTCGTAACTTAAAGTTTTCTATATGACTAATTAATTGTTCTGTAATTTGATTGTTAGCCGCTTCTGATTTGACATGTTGTAAAGTTCCTCGGCCACTCATATCATTAACATAGCCATAGGCTGCATCTTCAATGGCATCAAATAAAACTACTTGACGTTCAATATATTGTATGAAATGAAAAAGCAAGTCTAAGCGTTCCTTTTTTTTGAGTTGAGGAACATATTGGTCAATAAAACTTTCTACAATTTCCATTGGGGGTACTCCCTCTTCATAGGCACGTTTACAAAAATCAGTAAAAAGAGGAAGAAGAACCGAAGTGTTCCTTATTGATTTGAACGGAAGGGTTAAAAAAAGACTATTGTATATTTGGAAACGAGAAAGAACCTTTTCTTCAAATCGTTCAATTTTAGGTTTTCGGGTCATTTATTTTCTGATACAATAAAATTACATTTCATTAAAAATTCTGTGCATTAAACGTTTTTTATCATTTATGCTTTCCTCCATTGAAATCATAGTTTCTGTTCTTGAAACCCCTTCAATGTCATCTATATTAAAAATAATCTCTTTTGCGTGGAGGGTGTCACGTGCTCTCACCTTACAAAAAATATTAAATTTTCCTGTAGTTACGTGTGCAACTGTTACATAAGGAATAGCCTTCAAATCATTTATAACTTGTTGCGTTCGACTGGTTTTATCCAAAAATATTCCTGCATAAGCAATAAACGAATAACCCAATTTCACATAATCTAACGTAAGTGATGAACCTTTTATAATTCCTGCGTCTTCCATTTTTTTGACTCGCACATGAACCGTACCCGCAGAAACCAATAGACGTTTAGAGATGTCTGTAAAGGGTATTCGGGTGTTATCAATAAGAATGTCTAGTATTTGATGATCAACCTCATCAAGTGCAATTTTTCCCATTTAAATAAAGTTTGTTTTATGCTGCCAAAAATAAGTTTTTTTCAACAAAATCAGCTAATCACTGACAATAATTTATCAAAAACTGGATTTTTAAAGATTTTATTAATCGAAAAATGTATTTGTTCAGTTTTTAATTCATCAGAAAGTTTTATCTCACGATGAAATTTTTGTATCGGTTTTTCTGAAGAAAAAGCAACCATTCTTGGGAGAAAAAATAATTTTTTGTTTTGAAGACGCTCCTCGTATTGCAACACTAGAAATTGGTTCTTAGTTGTTTTACCCTCTGATGCTATTGTAGCACCAATTAGCAGAAGATCATAAAATGATTTAGAATTTTCTGGAATGGAGAAATAATCTTCTACACGCTTTGATTGGTACTCTTGACTTGCAATAGATTGCAACGCCTTTTGAAGCGCTTTTAGGACAAATCCGACAGTTTTTGAGCGTGCATAATCATTTTGAAAATGTCCCGCTTCAAATAAAAGAGTGGGGGTAGCAAGCGAAGAAAAGGTGTCTCCTACACAATTTGAGTTGTAGGTATCATCAAAACGTCCAATTCCATTTGGTAAATCATCCGTCAAATGTGCAGCAATGTCAAAAATTAATTTCATTGCTTTAGAACGAGCGGGTGTTATTTTACGGGTATTATCAGCTGCAGGAGCTAAAAAAGAAAGAGTGGCTGGAACAGGAAATGAATCCACCCCGTAAATGGTTCTTTGATCGTGCAAATTGAAACAATAATCAGGTTGAAAACCATCAAAACAATCTTTTAAACAACGGCTTTCAGGCTGACTTAAATTGATGGCGTCTCTATTTAAATCGATACCATTTGCATTTTCACGGGTATAAGCAAAGGCTCCGTCTGGATTTAATTGGGGAATGATACGCACACTTAAACTATCCCTCAATGGCTTTTGTTCTGGAGCTAATAGCCAAGGAAGTAATAGCAGAAGTGCTCGTGTGGTGGTGCTTTCGTCCCCGTGCATTTGAGACCATAATAGTATTTTCAAGTCTCCTTCTCCTAAAGTGATGCATTGAATGGGTCTGTTTTCTACAGATGAACCAATATTTGATATAGCGAGTTTATTTCCCCATTGATTTAATTGGTCTTCTACTAGTTTAGGTGGAAAGTAACGTTCTTGAATCATTATAAAACTACAAATGTAAACAACAATAAGTTTACAATTATATACAATATGCAACTCAATATTGTTACAAATGGAAACAGTATCATTCAAAAGGGTAGTGATTTGGATACATTTATAAACAAAATATATATTTTGAAATATTAACATTTGATTATCATGGTTTTACGAATAATAATTAAATAATAGATTGAATTATTTTAAATCAATAATCTTTTAAATAGTATTTGATATTTATTTATATTAGTATAGAAAATCAGAAAGTTTACAATGTTAAACACTTTAGCTTTTATTAATCGGCTTCAAGAATTAATGACTCAAAAGCAACTTTCTGCTGCTGCTTTTGCTTCAAAAATCGGTGTGCAACGTTCTTCGGTTTCTCATATATTAGCACAACGTAACAAACCAAGTTTAGAATTTATTTTAAAAATTCATGATGCATTTGAGGAGATAGATTTAACCTGGCTCCTACTGGGGCAGAAAAAAACAGAAAACAATAAATTTTTAAAACTAGAAAGTGAGACTGTAGATGAATTTATTTCAATGCCAATAGAATCTGATAGTGATTCATCAGAAATAAAAGTGGTTCCTAAATTGATAAATTCAGATATTGAAACAGTTATCACCCTCTACAAGGATGGTACATTTAAAATTTATTCTCCAAAATCTTAGTATTTTAGCAGTGGCTATGAAAAAGTATTTTGCAAGTATTTGCCTTGTCTTCATGAATTTATCTTGTTATCAAGTTGATCGCAATTGTTTACCTTTTCATAAAGGCACTTTTGAATTTACTACTATAGTCAATGGAAGCCTTAAGACGTCTAGGTTTGAGCGTAATGAATTCTTTGAAGTTGAATTTTTTGAAGGAAAAATAGATACAGCAAATATTAGATGGGTTAACGATTGTGAATGTATCTTAACTAAAAGAAATCCTATTTCTAATCAAGACAAGCGACCTATTCGTATGGAGATTTTATCAACAAAAGAGGCTGAATACACCTTCGAATATGCCTTGGTTGGTGATACTAAAAATGTACAAAGGGGTACGATAAAAAAAATCAAATAAGCTCCAATTTTCATGCTCTCTTCAGAACTTATCTCAGCTTTTTTAACACTTACTTTTTTAGAGATTGTTTTGGGCATAGACAACATTATTTTTATTTCAATTTTAGCAAATCGATTTCCAATAAACGAAAGAAAGTCCTTAATGCGAATTGGGCTTTTATTGGCCATGATCACCAGAATACTTCTTTTATTTGGAGTTTCTCTTTTAGTAAAAATGAGAGCACCCTTTTGGGTAGTTGAAACTACCTTCTTTTCATCGTCCATTTCAATTGAAGCATTAATTCTTTTTATAGGTGGGTTATTTTTAATTTATAAAAGCACACACGAAATTTTTGAAAAAGTGGAGGCAAAAGTAGCCGAATCTTCCACCGAAGAATTACCAAAAAAGCGTCTCCTAAAAAGGAATATTTTAGTTCAAATTATTTTAATTGATATTGTGTTTTCTTTTGACTCGATTCTCACCGCAGTAGGAATGACAAATGGAATCGACCATGCATTTGGTGTGATGGTGAGTGCCATAGTGATTTCTATTGTTTTGATGATTGGTTTTGCCTCTAGGATCAATGAATTTATGAATAAACACCCTTCACTTCAAATTTTGGGTCTTTCCTTTTTATTACTAATAGGTTTTATGTTGATTGCTGAAGGTGCCCACCAGTCAAATACACTTCTTTTTGGAACCAGCATAGGGACAATACCTAAAGGGTATCTCTATTTTGCGATTGCCTTTTCATTGGGTGTTGAGATGATCAACATGCGTGTAAAAAAGAAAAATTAAATATCTAATCTTGTTTGAGGCGAATCTGCTTTTAGAGTTTCTTCCTCAGTAACTTCAATTTCTTCTATACGTTCTTCTTTGGGAGGGGTGTAGGGGAGCTTTTCTTTTAGAACGACAGTTTTAAGTTTATTATCGGTGAGTTGATTGCCTAAAGCTTTAAATCCTTTTATGGCAATAAATTCTTCAGCATTTACAATAAGAGGGCTAACAGCTTCTTTCCCTCTAGGTTTTTCAAATTGAACTTCTAAAACAGGTCGCCACTCAAAACTGCAATAGGTCAATTTACCTCCTTCTTTTATAAAGGAATCTTCTTTATTCTCATTTTCAATCAAGAATCGTTTAATAAAATAACGATTCTTCTCTGGGTCAAAATAAATTGCTGTTATTGGCTTGTTGGGAATCCATTTTTCTATATGCAATAGGTTTTCTTCAAAATGCAAGGTCATTTCAGGCTGCACTACTTTAGCATGGCCCAAATTTGAAATCACAAGGAGTTTGTCATCTCCTTTAAATGCTCCCAACAATTCTCCACGACCCTCTAGGTTGAGTCGTTTTACAGTATCATCAAACCATATTTTTCTGGGCTTTAATGTTGAGACTCCTTTTTCCTTTAATTCAATTTTTCGAACAGGATATTTGGTCACAATATTGCCACGAACTCCCCTACCTTTTATTTGTAAATCAGCAAAATTGAGTTCCCATTTCAATTTTTTAATACTACCTGTGTTGCGCAAAAGAATAGTTATCACTTCAGCTTCTCCATTTGGGTTAGCTGAAAAATAAAGCAGATTAGATTGTGCTTTACCTTGAGTGAGATCATACTCTTTATCTCTTGTGATTCCTGTAACAGCAAAGCGCTTGATATAACTAGCTCCTCGTTTACCATCTCTATAAATCATATTATAAATGGTCCGGCTGTCTTTTTTCCTAAAGACGTTGACATGTATAATATTTTTTCCCACAAATATTTTTGAGTCTACCTTGACAACTTGCATTTTTCCTTCTTGAGTAAAAACGATGGCATCATCAATATCAGAACAATCGCAAACATATTCGTCTTTTCGCAGTCCTGTTCCAATAAAACCCTCTTCTTTGTTGACATAAAGTTTTTGATTGCGTACCACAACTTTTTTGGCATCAACATCATCAAATATTCTAATTTCAGTTTTACGTTGTTTCTCCTTGCCATAAGTTTTCTTCAAATGGGAGAAATATCGAATTGAATAATCAATGAGGTGGTTTAGATTGTTTTTGACTTCTTCAATATCAGTTTCTAACGCTTCAATTTTTTGCTGTGCTTTATCTAGATCGAATTTGGATATTCGCTTAATTCTAATTTCTGTTAAACGCACTAAATCTTCTTCAATAACAGGACGCTTGAGGTGACTAATGTGTGGCTTTAATCCTTTTTCAATAGCCTCCAAAACACCCTCCCAAGTGGTCTGTTCTTCAATATCACGGTAGATTCTATTTTCAATAAAAATTCTTTCTAAAGAAGCATAGTGCCATTGATTTTCTAATTCTTGAAGTTGTACTTCCAACTCCATTTTTAAAATTTGAACAGTATGATCTGTTGATATTTTCAACATTTCACTTACCCCCATAAAATGGGGTTTGTTATCAATAATTAAACACCCAAGAGGAGAAATAGAAGTTTCACAAGAAGTAAACGCATAAAGCGCATCGATTGTTTTATCGGGTGATATTCCATTTGGTAAATGCACTAAAATCTCAACTTCTGCGGCGGTGTTATCTTCAATCTGTTTAATTTTTATTTTGCCCTTATCATTAGCCTTTAAAATACTATCGATCAAACTAGAAGTGTTTGTGCTGAAAGGAATTTCAGTAATAATCAATGTGTTTTTATTCAGTTGACTTATTTTGGCACGCACTCTCACTTTACCACCACGCAATCCATCATTATAATTTTGAACATCGGCGATACCACCCGTTTGAAAATCAGGATATAATTTAAACCTTCTTCCCTTTAGGTGTTGTATGCTAGCATCGAGAAGTTCATTGAAATTGTGAGGTAGAATTTTAGTAGACAGACCTACGGCAATGCCTTCAGCACCTTGAGCTAATAATAGAGGAAACTTAACGGGTAGGTGAACGGGTTCTTTTTTTCTCCCATCATAAGAAAGCTGCCATTGAGTTACTTTAGGACTAAAAACAACTTCCAAAGCAAATTTAGACAAGCGTGCTTCTATGTATCTGGAAGCTGCTGCACTATCGCCCGTAAGTATATTTCCCCAATTACCCTGCATGTCGATGAGCAATTCTTTTTGCCCAATTTGAACCATCGCATCAGCAATGCTAGCATCTCCATGAGGATGATATTGCATGGTGTGCCCCACTATATTCGCCACCTTATTGTAACGCCCATCATCCAGATCTTTCATCGAGTGCAAAATTCTTCTTTGCACTGGCTTCAAGCCATCTTCAATGACAGGTACAGCCCGTTCCAAAATGACATAGGAAGCATAGTCAAGAAACCAATCTTGATACATTCCAGTAACTTTCACCAAGGAGGCTCCTGTATTGGAATCTTGATTTAAATGATCTTCAATATCCATAAATCTTCACCTCAAAAATACTATTTCCCGCTAATTATGCACTCTGACAATGGCTTGGGATATCAACAACTCGCAGTTAAAAACTTTTATAACCTCTAAGAAGAGTCCATTGGGAAGACAAAACACAAGGTTTGAGAATTAAAAGACTTCTTCAGCCAGATCTAATTCTACCTTCAAATTATCAATAATAAATTTTTGTCGTTCGTGTGTATTTTTACCCATGTAGAACTGTAATAGTTGTTCAACCGTTGTGCTTTTATCAAGCATAACAGGATCTAATCGTATATCATCTCCAATAAAATGTTTGAATTCATCTGGAGATATTTCACCTAGGCCTTTAAACCTAGTTATTTCAGGCTTTCCTTTCAATTTAGAAATCGCTTTTTTTCGTTCAGCTTCATTGTAGCAATAAAAGGTTTCTTTTTTGTCTCTTACTCTAAAGAGAGGCGTTTGTAAAATATAAAGGTGCCCTTCTTTTATTAGTTCAGGAAAAAACTGCAAGAAAAAGGTAATTAACAACAAGCGAATATGCATTCCATCAACATCAGCATCTGTGGCAATAACAATGTTGTTGTAGCGTAAGCTTTCTAAACTATCCTCAATATTTAAAGCAGCTTGCAAAAGATTGAATTCTTCATTCTCGTAAACAATTTTCTTGGACATACCATAACTATTCAATGGCTTTCCTCTGAGACTAAAAACGGCTTGTGTATTGACATCTCTTGATTTTGTTATTGAACCACTAGCTGAATCACCCTCAGTAATAAACAGCGTCGATTCCAAACGACGATCTTTTTTTAATTCGTTGAGATGCACTCGGCAATCGCGTAGCTTTTTATTGTGTAAACTCGCCTTTTTTGCACGCTCACGAGCTAATTTCCGAATGCCAGAAAGTTCTTTTCGCTCTTTTTCAGCCTGGATGATTTTTTTTTGAATTGCTTCGGCAACACCTGAATTTTTATGAAGGTAATTATCTAAATTATTACTTAAAAAATCAATAATATAACTTCTTACAGTGGGTAGCTCCCCTCCCATTTCTGTAGAACCTAATTTTGTTTTTGTTTGAGATTCAAAAACGGGCTCCATTACTTTTATGCTAATGGCAGAAATGATTGATTTTCTAATGTCTGATGCCTCATAATTTTTTCCAAAATGTTCTCTAATCACTTTCACTAAGCCTTCTCTAAAAGCAGATTGATGGGTGCCTCCTTGGGTCGTGTGTTGCCCATTGACAAAGGAGTGATATTCTTCACTATATTGTGTTTTACTGTGGGTGAGCGCTACTTCAATATCATTTCCTAACAAATGAATAATTGGGTAACGCAAGTCCTCCTCACTTGTGTGTTCTTGAAGTAAATCTTTTAAACCATTTTCTGAAAAGAATTTTTCTCCATTCAAATCGATGGTTAGACCAGGATTGAGATAGACATAGTTTTTGATCATCTTCTCCACATATTCTAAACGATATCTGAAGTTTTTGAAGATTTTAAGATCTGGCACAAACCGAACTAAAGTACCTTTTCGTTTTGACGAGACCTGTTCTGCTGTTTCTTCAAGAAGATTTCCAAACTCAAAAACTGCTTTTTTTGTTTTCTGCTCTCGATTAGATTCGACTATAAAATTGGAAGAAAGTGCATTCACCGCTTTTGTCCCCACTCCATTCAATCCTACAGACTTTTTAAATGCCCGAGTATCATACTTTCCTCCTGTATTCATTTTAGACACAACATCAACCAATTTACCAAGAGGAATGCCTCTGCCATAATCTCGAACAGATACAGTATTCTCTTTAATACTGATTTCAATGGTTTTTCCAGCTCCCATCACAAATTCATCAATACAATTGTCTAAAATTTCCTTTAGGAGAATATAGATACCATCATCTGGAGAAGACCCGTCGCCCAACTTGCCGATATACATACCAGGGCGCATTCTGATATGTTCTCGCCAATCGAGCGAACGAATGTTTTCTTCAGTATAATTTGATTGTTGTGTCATCGAAAAGCTAATATAGCCATTGCAAGGTTCGTAGTTTAACGTTTCACCTTTAAAAAATCAACAATTCATGGCATTTAATTGTTAAAAAGTTTAATGCATTTTTTATACTTTAGACCTCCACAAACAAAATTAATCTATGTCTACACAAAATAAAACAGCTCCCCAATATATCGGCGCAAATCTAATTCATACCGTTTATTTCTGGTTGAAAAACCCAAACGATAGTGCTGATCGGTCTGCTTTTGAAGTAGCTATTAAAAAATTAATGGCTTCTAATACTCAAGGTTTACAATCTCACTTAGGCTGCCCAGCAGCAACAGAAGAACGTGGTGTGGTAGATAATTCCTTCTCCTATTGCTATGTGATGACTTTTGCCAGTGAGGAAGATGAAATAGCTTATCAAACTGATCCAACACATCTGGCCTTTATTGATGAAGCCTCGCATTTGTGGGATAAAGTTGTTGTTTATGATTCTAAATCTATTGTTCAAAACAATTCAATATGAGAAAGTATCAGACACTTCAAATTTTTGGGTATATTTTAATTCTAGCTTTTTTTAATCAATGCCAGCAAATTCCAAAAACTCAAATGGCAAAACGTTGGAATGAAGAAAGAGCATGGGCTTGGCAAAAACAACACGGCTGGTTGGTTGGCACAAACTTTAATCCAAGCTCAGCTATCAATCAATTAGAATTTTGGCAAGAAGATACTTTTGATCCTCAAACTATAGACCGTGAATTAGAATGGAGTGCAGAACTGGGTATGAATTTACATCGTGTGTATTTACATAATTTACTTTGGGAACAAGATTCGTTAGGATTTTTGAAGCGTTTGGATACTTATCTGGATATGTCCTACAATAAGGGGATTAAAACGCTGTTTGTGCTTTTAGATGATGTATGGCATCCCGTTCCCAAGCTTGGTAAACAACCCGAACCCATTCCATTTGTTCATAATTCAGGGTGGGTACAGGCTCCTGGTGCTGCAATTCTAGGTGATAGTTTACGCCATAATGAATTAGAAAATTATATTAAGGGCGTCCTTAATCATTTTTCGAAAGACAAAAGAGTTGTGGGCTGGGATCTTTATAATGAACCAGATAATGTTGCCCATCAGAAAGGAAGAAAGGAATTAGAAGTAAAAGAGAAACATATTTATTCTCTTTCTCTACTAAAAAAAGTTTTTCATTGGGCAAGAGAAGTCAATCCATCCCAACCCCTCACTGTAGGGCCATGGAAAGGAAATTATAAAAGCTGGGGCATTTTAGATAGTTTACCCGCAATTGATCGCTTTGCACTCACTCATTCTGATATCATTTCTTTCCATGCCTATGACGGTAATATTGAAGATGTAAAAGTAAAAATTGAACAATTAGCAAAATATAATAGACCCCTTCTTTGCACTGAATATTTAGCTCGTGGTGTGGGTAATAAATTTCAAAATGTATTGTCTTTATTCAAAGAGCAAAATGTGGGCGCCATCAATTGGGGTTTTGTAGCTGGAAAAACCAATACTGCTTTTCCTTGGTCTTCATGGTCTGAGGAATTTGATTCATTACCCAAAGTGTGGCATCATGATATATATTTGCCTGACAAAACACCTTTTGACCCTGAAGAAATTAAGTTTTTAAAAACTACTCTATCTCGATAATGCCTTTTTGGACGATGCCATACTCAAACAATAGAGTGAAAACCAATAGGTCGACAAAACAAAGATAGATTCAAAGGGTAATGCTGCAACAAATTTATTGTACGCTAATAAACTGTCTGAAAGCATAAAACTTGAGGCCCCTAATGCTACATAGGCAGTGGACTTATTTCTAAAATTTAAATAGGCTCCCACCCCTTGCCATACCATAAAACCAATGCCAAACATATAGCCTATTACTGGTAGCTGAAGAGGGCCTAAATGAGGAAATAAAATTGAATAAACTGCTATTGCCGTGCCTATCACAATGCCTAAAAGAATCCAGTTTCTGCTGAAGCCAAAAGTTTTAATAAAAGTGAAACCAAATAATAAATGTGCGACCAAAAAACACACTAGGGCTGAAAGAAAAAATTCATTTTTTAAAATTAAGACATCTCCCCCCAAGCAAAATAATAATCCCACAAAAACGGTTTTTTGAAAATGAGAGGTCATTTCCATTAAACTTGTAAATGGAATAATGATGATCAAAATCGTAGTAAGTGGTTTTAGACCAAAAAACCAAAAAGATTCTATTAAGTTGGCATAGATCGATACTGCTCCGATGATTATTAGCAATACCTTATAATTTGTTTTTAACCAATGCATTAAATGATTTTTAAAAGACAAAATAAAGGAACTCTTTTTAAGTTGGTTTCTGTTTGTTGTTTAATTGATTTTGTATAGTTTTAGTGTGTTCATTTAAATACTAATTTACCCCAATTTTAATAATGAAGTTTACTCCAGAACACCTACAACAATCAAAGACAAGAAAAGATTTAATTGATATAGCTAAAGCCAATGGCATTTCTCTAACAAAGGCACTCCAAAAAATTCACTATGAAGCCGAACTGGAAGCGCTCCAATCGGAATTGGTAAACTTTCAACAGTGGATCGCTAAAAAACAGATGCGAGTAGCTATTCTTTTTGAAGGTAGGGATGCGTCTGGTAAGGGCGGTTGCATCAAGCGTTTTAAGGAACATTTAAATCCTAGAACAGCAAGAGTGGTTGCCCTAACAAAACCGACCAATGTTGAACGTGGTCAATGGTATTTTAGGCGCTACATTAAAGTATTACCCAATCCTGGCGAGCTTGTATTTTTTGATCGAAGTTGGTACAATAGAGCTGTCGTAGAACCTGTTATGGGGTTTTGTTCTAATAAACAGTATCAGAAATTTATTGTTCAAGTGCCTGAATTTGAACATTTGCTGTATGAGGATAATTTAAAAATCATCAAATTTTGGTTTTCAATAGCCAAAGAAGAACAAAAAAAACGTTTTGATGCTCGATTGGAAAACCCTTTAAAACAATGGAAGTTTAGTCCTGTTGATGAAAAAGGGCAAAGTCTATGGAAGGAATATACTTTTCACAAGGAACAAATGTTTAGTAAAACACACACCAATTTTAGTCCTTGGATTATTGTAAAAGCCAATGATAAAAAACAAGCCCGATTAGAAAGCATACGATATGTTTTGTCTCAGTTTAATTACGATGGAAAAGGAGAGTCTGGTATTTCGCTTCTTCCAGATCCAAATGTGTTGATGCGCTATCATAGAAGCGTTGTGCAAATAGATATATAATTGTATTGTATGAAACAGATTCATTTTACAGAAAAAGAAATGGCACTCTTCAACACAAAATCAGGAGTTTATACCTTGTTGAAAAGAAAACAAATCAATTTAGCTAAAGTGCTAGAGGAAATTAAATATTTTAGTGCGCTAAGAAAAGAACAAGAAAAACTCATTAAACTTCAAAATTGGGTCATTCAAAACAATGAAAAAGTTGTTGTGCTTTTTGAAGGACGAGATGCAGCAGGCAAAGGGGGAGCAATAAGACGAATAACAGAATATCTCAATCCGAGGCATTATAGAATTGTGGCCCTAAATATTCCAACTGAAGATGAAAGAAATCAATGGTTTTTTCAGCGCTATATCAAGCAATTGCCTAAACCAGGGGAAATGGTGTTTTTTGATCGAAGTTGGTATAACCGTGCAGTGGTGGAACCTGTCAATGGGTTTTGTTCACAGGACGAATACGAAATATTCATGTCTCAAGTCAATGAATTTGAAAGGATGCTAATTCAATCTAAAATTTATTTGATTAAATTTTTATTTTTCAATAACAAAAAAAGAGCAAGAATACCGTTTTATTGAAATAAAATCGAACCCACTAAAGCAATGGAAAATGACACCAGTTGATGAAAAAGCGCAAGAACTTTGGGAAGATTATACGACCTACAAGCAAAAAATGTTTAAAGCTTCACATACAAAAGTATCACCTTGGATTACTATCGACGCCAATAAGAAAGCAAAGGCTAGATTAAATACAATCGAACATTTATTAAAAGCAATTCCTTATCGTTAAACATATAAGATTAAACGATTTATAAAAAAGATTGTTTATTTGATAAACGTTGCGGCCAATAAACCAGCTCCTGTGCCTAACATTATGCAGCCAACAAATGCTAAACCATTAGGGAGAAAAAAAAATCCTAGACCAAGCCCAATCATTGATCCAGCACCTATTAATAATCCAAATTTTGCGTTTTTATCCATGGGTTAAAGATTTGAGAATGAATACAACTTCAATATAGCTAAATAATATGCTAAAACTTAAAAATGAATCAAATAATAGAGTTGTTTATGATTTCATTTCGACTATAGGAATTTGAGCTGTACTGATTATACATTAAATCTAAAATGCATTACATCTCCATCTTTCACTAAATATTCTTTTCCTTCTATCCTCATTTTTCCTGCTTCTTTCACCTTTCCTTCAGAACCATAATTTTTATAATCTTCAAAGGAAATAACTTCCGCCCGAATAAACCCTTTCTCAAAATCGCTATGAATAATACCAGCCGTTTGTGGTGCAGTGGCTCCGATAGGAAAAGTCCACGCGCGTACTTCTTTTTCTCCAGCTGTAAAATACGTTTGTTGCTGAAGCAGTTCATAGGCTTTGCGGATAAGCTTTGCGGAACCGGCTTCTTCTAGTCCAAGATCATCTAAAAAAAGCTGGCGTTCTTCAAAGGATTCAAGCTCATTGATGTCAGCTTCAATTGAAACTGCTAAAGTGAGTACTTCTGCATTTTCTTTTCTTGCTAATGTCTGAACTTTGTCAACTAACGGGTTCCCTCCAACTGCATCTGATTCTGATACATTGCAAACATATAACACAGGTTTGTCTGTTAGTAGCTGAAGTTCATTGACAATTTCTTCACGTTCTTTGAGGCTTAAATCAAGTTGGCGCACATTTTGAGCCGCCTCTAATCCCTCTTTTATGCGTTGCATAACCACTTGCACTTTTTGAGCTTCCTTATCTCCTGTTCGTGCGGCACGATTTATTTTTTCTACTCTTTTTTCTAGAGTCTCTAAGTCCTTTAGTTGCAATTCTATGTCAATAATTTCCTTGTCTCGAATAGGATCTACTGACCCTTCAACATGCACTATGTTGTCGTTTTCAAAACAACGTAAGACATGAATAATAGCATCTGTTTCACGAATATTAGCCAGAAATTGATTACCTAACCCCTCGCCCTTACTGGCTCCTTTAACCAAACCTGCAATATCAACTATTTCAACAGTAGCAGGAATTGTTTTTTCTGGATTGACCAATTCAGCGAGAAAGTTGAGGCGTTCATCAGGAACATTGACCACCCCAATATTGGGTTCAATTGTACAAAATGGAAAATTGGCACTTTGTGCTTTAGCATTGGAGAGACAATTAAAAAGGGTTGATTTTCCCACATTGGGAAGACCTACAATACCTGCTTTCATTGAAAAATTTTGTCCAAAAATACATTTTCTTTTGACAAAATAATTTGATTTATTACATTGATTAATCAAATTATAATAAACCTACTTTAAAGATGAAAAAACGTTATTTAATTATCCACGCTGACGATGCAGGCTTAGCATTATCTCATAATCGCGCAATTCAAGAAGGTATGTTGAGGGGCTCCATTTCTTCCTGCAGTTTGATGGTTCCCACACCTTGGTTTTTTGAAATGGCTAAATTTTGTTTAGATTATCCTGCATTGGATTATGGAATTCATCTCACCCTAACAGGTGAATGGAAACACTATCCTTTTCGACCACTTAGCCCTTTACATAAAATTCCAAGCTTAATCACTGATAAAGAATATTTTCATTCGTCGAGAAAACCCTTTGAAACTATTGTAAAAGCTGAAGAAGTTTATATAGAATTAAAAAGTCAAATTGACCATGCGCTAAATTTAGGATTAAAACCCTCCCACCTCGATTCGCATATGTATACGTTAGGGTTGCGCCAAGATTTAATGGAGGTGTATATAAAGCTCGGAAAAGACTATAAGCTGCCTATTCTTTGCAGCTCAACACTTGTAGAATATGCAGGGGGAAATAGTGAAAAAATCAGTTTCAATCAACCGGAATGGAAGAATATATACATTGCGCATTTTGAGCATTTTAAAAATGAATCATTAACAGCCTTCTACGATAAAGTAATTGATAATTTACCCGTTGGATTATCTCAAATTTTGATTCACCCTGCCTATCCCAGTGCATCAATGAAATGTATTACACATGATCATCCAAACTTTGGCGCAGCTTGGCGAGCTGAGGACGCTATTTATTTTTTAAGTAAAAGCACTCAACAGAAAATTAAGGATTTGGAAATTGAATTAGTGGGTTGGAAAGAGGTTATGGCACTTAATCTTCTCCATGCATAAAACGTTGTTTTCCTAAAAGGGTTTCTTCTGTTTCTATGTGGTTTTCATCTGGCACACAGCAATCAACTGGGCACACGGCAGCACATTGTGGCTCCTCATGAAAACCTTTGCACTCTGTACATTTGTCTGGTACGATAAAATAAATTTCATCAGAAACAGGCTCTTGAAAGTTGTCAGCATTCACTGCTTTACCGTCGGGGAGCACCACATCCCCTTTAAGTTGTGTTCCATCTTTGTAGCGCCAATCCTCAGCCCCTTCATAAATGGCAGTATTGGGACATTCAGGTTCGCATGCGCCACAATTGATACATTCATCGGTAATTATGATCGCCATAACAACTAACTTGATTAATTTTGAGCAAATGTATAACCTAATTAGCGATTGGCAAAAGAATGCTTATAGAATCCGAACGCAAAAAATCATTGTTTACACTAGGATGTTATTTAGTTGAATATAGCCCACACAAAAAGGGATATGAAGAACTAGATGATGTATTAAAAAGAGCTCAAGCCGCCAATGGATGGTTTACAGCTGAAAATCTAAAAACTGCGCTTAGAGCTTGGGGTGAGGTATTAAGTATGGACAATATTGACCAATGGTTGGCTGGGTATGCGCTAAATGAACCCCAAAAACTAAAAACAATTGGATTGGTATTAGCAGGCAACATCCCATTAGTAGGTTTTCATGATTTGCTCTGCGTGTGGGCCAGTGGTCACAATGCACAGATAAAAGCATCTTCTAAAGACAACATCTTACTCCCCTTCATTGCAAAACAATTGGAACTATTTGGCAAAAAAAAATGCTTTGAATTTATTGACAAGCCTCTCAAAAATATTGATGCTGTAATTGCAACTGGATCTAACAATTCCGCAAGATACTTTGAATATTATTTTTCGAAAATCCCTTCTATTGTTAGGAAAAACAGAAATGGACTTGCTGTGCTTACGGGAGAAGAAAGCAAACATGATTTTGAGCAATTAGGAAAAGACATGCTTTTGTACTTTGGAATGGGTTGCCGTAATGTTTCAAAACTTTTAGTGCCGCACAATTTTGATTTCAATTTGATTTTTGGAGGACTTTATCCATGGGCATCAGTGATTGAAAATGCAAAATATGCTAATAATTATGATTATAATAAAGCAGTGTTTTTAATGAGTGACTTTGATTTTTTGGAAAATGGTTTTTTCATGCTCAAACAAGATACCGCTATGGCTGCACCAATAGCTTCTGCCTTTTATGATTATTATGACAATACTGATGAACTCAACCAATATTTGAGAAATCATACTGATGCAATACAATGTATTGTGGGTAAAAACCATACCCCTTTTGGCTCCTCTCAAACTCCAAATCTTTGGGAATATGCAGATCAAGTAGATACCTTAGCGTTTTTACTTTCACTTTAAAAAGCCCTCTTGCTATTACTAATAGTGTTTAAAAAAAAAAGAAAAAAAAGAGAATTTTCACGAGGATTTTGTGTGTTGAATTATCATATTTGCATTTATAAAAATTGTTATCATTCTATCCACTAAGCAAAATCAAACTGATCGCTATACAGTTTAACTTCTATTTTATTTAAAAAATGAAAAAACATAATTTTAGTGCGGGACCTGCTCTTTTGGCGCCAGAAGTCCTAAACCAAGCCTCTTCAGCGGTTGCTGATTTAGATGGCATTGGTCTTTCTTTAATAGAAATATCCCATCGTAGTAAGGAATTTATCGCTATCATGGATGAAGCCTGCCAATTGGCTTTAGAACTTTCTGGTCTTGAAGGCAAGGGCTATAAAGCGCTTTTTCTTCAGGGAGGGGCAAGTATGCAATTTCTTATGACAGCCTATAATTTGTTAGAAAATAAAGCCGGCTACATCAATACTGGCACATGGTCTGTTAAGGCCATTAAAGAAGCTAAACTTTTAGGTGAAGTTATTGAATTGGCTTCTTCTAAAGACCAGAACTTTAAGTATATCCCCAAGGATGTGGCGATTGAGGATAATTTAGATTATGTGCATATTACTACCAATAATACCATTTTTGGAACACAATTTAAATCTCTACCCGAAACCTCTGTGCCTTTAGTTGCCGATATGAGTTCGGATATATTTTCTCGAACCCTTGACTATTCAAAATTCAGTTTAGTTTATGCTGGTGCCCAAAAAAACTTGGGTCCTGCTGGAACTACTTTAGTTTTAATTAAAGAAACTCTTTTTGATGCTGTTTCGCGTCAAATACCCTCAATGCTGAATTATAAAATTCATGCTGAAAAGGATAGTATGTTTAATACTCCTCCAGTGTTTGCAGTATATGCAACCATGCTTAATATGAGATGGATTAAAGCACAGGGAGGATTGATTGCTGTAGGAGATAAAAACGCTTTTAAAGCTAATATGATTTACAACGAAATTGATAGAAATTCTAAATTTAAAGGTTTCGCTGCAATTGAAGATAGGAGCGAAATGAACGCTACTTTTAATTTAATCAATGAAGAAGAAGGTGGAGCATTCGATTCGTTATGGCAATCGGCTGGTATAAGTGGTCTCAAAGGGCATCGATCTGTGGGTGGCTATCGAGCTTCAATATACAACGCCCTTCCATTGGACAGCATAGAACTCTTAATTGATTGTATGCAAACATTTGAAAATAACGCATAAAAATAAAACGCTATGAAAATTTTAGCCAATGATGGAATTTCCTCTGCTGGTGTAAAAGCACTAGAAGCCGCAAATTATGAAGTGATAACAGTCAAGGTGGCCCAAGAGCAATTGATTTCTTATATAAATGAAAATGACATTAAAGCCTTGCTTGTGCGGAGCGCAACTACTGCACGCAAGGACCTAGTAGACGCTTGCCCTGGGTTAAAACTAATTGGTCGTGGAGGTGTCGGTATGGACAATATTGATGTAGCCTATGCTAGAGAAAAAGGAGTACATGTTATTAACACTCCCGCTGCTTCCTCTGCTTCTGTGGCTGAACTTGTTTTTGCTCATTTATACGGGGGTGTCCGTTTTCTGTATGATTCCAACAGAAATATGCCCTTAGAAGGAGAAGCTAACTTTGGAAGTCTTAAAAAAGCGTATGCCAAAGGCATTGAATTGCGAGGAAAAACCCTCGGAATAATTGGGTTTGGTAGAATTGGCCAAGAGGTAGCAAAAATCGGACTTGGTGTTGGTATGAAGGTTATTGCAGCTGACCCCTACTCTGAGGGCGCTAAAGTTCCCGTTTCATTTTTCAATGGAGAAAGCATTGATGTCGAAATAAATACTCAAACTATGGATAGTGTTTTAGAATCGGCTGACTTTATAAGTTTGCATGTCCCTGCACAAAAAGAATATGTTATTGATGAAAAAGCACTAAACAAAATGAAGAAAGGTGCTGGATTAGTTAATGCAGCTAGAGGTGGCGTAGTTGACGAAGTTGCTCTAGTCAAAGCATTAGACGATGGCCATTTGGCTTTTGCTGCACTAGATACCTTTGAAAACGAACCCAAGCCAGAGGTTAAACTCCTTATGCATTCAAAAATTTCCTTAACACCACATATTGGGGCTGCAACGGTAGAAGCTCAAGATCGTATTGGAGAAGAGCTAGCAGCTCAAATCATTAGTCTATTAAAATAAAAAAACAACGTTGGCGCTGAAGAAATTAAAAGAAAAGTGGAAAATAACTTCAAATTTTCAACTTGTAGTCATCTTTATTGTCTTCGGCATCACCGGATCTCTTAGTGTGAAACTAGGAGAACCCTTGTTACACATCCTTAATATTCAACAAAAAACCTTTTCTTCCCTCACAATGGGTAATGGTATTTATTGGTTTTTAAGACTCTTAATTATTTTTCCTCTTTATCAATTATTGCTAGTATTGATAGGAGCACTTTTTTTTCAATTTCGTTTTTTTTGGGAATTCGAAAAAAAAATACTTCGCCGTATGGGCTTTAAGAAATTCTTTATAGAAAAAGAAAAAGACGCTTAGGTTAAATTATTGCTGATAAGCTTTAGAAACTCATTGCGTGTTTCTGTTTCTTTAAAAGATCCTCTAAATCCAGAAGTAGTTGTAGTCGAGTTTTGTTTCTGAACCCCGCGCATCATCATACACATATGAGAGGCTTCGATTACTACAGCAACACCCTCTGGCCTTAGTGTGTTGTTTATACAATCTAAAATTTGCTCAGTTAATCTTTCTTGAACCTGAAGACGGCGAGAAAATACGTCTACTACACGAGGTAGTTTGCTAAGACCAACAATATGACCGTTGGGAATATAAGCAATGTGAGCTTTTCCAAAAAAAGGTAACATATGATGCTCACACAGAGAGTATAATTCAATGTCCTTAACAATTACCATTTCATTGTAAGTTTCTTCAAACATAGCACTTTGTAAAATCTGCTTTGGATCTTTTTCATATCCCTCTGTCAAAAATTTCATTGCTTTGGCTGCTCGTTCAGGAGTTTTCAAAAGACCATTGCGACTTTTGTCTTCTCCAAGCAATTCTAAAATATCTTTATAATTGTTTTTAAGTTCTTCTGTTAACGGAAAGGTGTCAATATTAAAATTTTCATTCATGGTTTGTGTGCTCTAAATAATTTTTAAAATAAAGTTCTAATGTTTCAATTTTTGGAGAAATAGTTATGGCGCAATAAGGTTCCTCCTTGTGTGTATTATAATAGTTATTGTGTTCATTTTCAGCAGGATAAAAAACTGTAAACGGTGCTACCTGAGTTACTATAGGGGTAGAAAAGACTTTTTCTGTTTCTATTTGCTGTAACACGGTTTCAATGATTTGCTTTTGCTCAGCGGAAGTATAAAAAATAGCAGACCGATATTGAGTGCCAACATCATTACCCTGTTTGTTTAGTGTGGTTGGATCGTGAACTTTAAAGAAAATTAGTAATAAATCAACCAATCGAACTATTTCTGCATTAAAAGAAATGGCCACCACTTCAGCATGCCCCGTTCTTCCGGTACATACTTCACGATAAGCAGGATTTTTAATCTCTCCTCCTGTATATCCTGACACCACCTTTTCAACACCTTTGATACGTTGAAACACAGCTTCAATACACCAAAAACATCCACCACCAAAATAAATTGTTGAACTCATAGCAACTTTGTTTAACAAATGTAATTAAAAAAATAAACAAAATTTCATTGCTTTCATTAATACTTATCAATTTATAACAGAGGAGTAAATACAAATATGGTTTAATGAATAAAAAGAAGTAATTTCGATAGGTCATGAAAGTCATTGTAGAAGCTAAGCAACTCTTTAAAAATTACGGCTCTATTGAAGTCCTAAAAGGGGTTGATCTAACCATAAATCAAAATGAAATTGTTGCTATAGTTGGCCCTTCAGGGGCAGGTAAAACAACTCTTTTACAAATATTGGGCACCCTTGACAGACCAGAGCCAAGAGCTCAAACACGATTACATATTGCTGACAAAGAAGTTTTAAAATTAAAAGAAGATGCGTTGGCCACTTTTAGGAATAAACAGCTTGGCTTTGTCTTTCAATTTCATGAACTTTTGCCTGAGTTTAGCGCATTAGAGAATGTCTGTTTACCTACTTGGATATCCAATATGGATTCAAAAAAAGCTAAGAGTAAAGCAATAAATTTACTCACAGAACTTGGCGTAGCACACAGGATGCATCACAGACCAAACGCTCTTTCGGGAGGCGAACAACAACGTGTAGCAGTGGCTAGAGCCCTAATTAATGAGCCTCAGCTGGTATTGGCTGATGAACCAAGTGGAAACCTTGATTCTGAAAATGCTAAACAATTACACGAGTTATTTTTTCAATTGAAAAGTAAAACAAAGTGTAGTTTTGTTATTGTAACCCACAACGATAGACTAGCCGCTAAAGCAGATCGAATTATTCGTTTAAGTGATGGAATGATCACTGCATGAAAAAAGCAGATCTAAAGGCATTTTTGGACGAAAAAGCCCGACTTTATGAGCATCCTAATTTCTTAGACACTGATCCCATTCAAATTCCACATCGTTTTTCAAAAAAAGAAGATATTGAGATAATTGGTTTTTTGACCGCCACCATTGCCTGGGGAAATAGAGTGAGTATTATCAATAGCGCTACAAAAATAGTGGCGCTTATGGATCAGGCGCCTTTTGATTTTATTTGTCAACATACCCTAAAGGATCGAAAAAGATGTGACGGTTTTGTTCATAGAACATTTAATGGCGAAGATTTGAGTTTCTTTTTCCAAGCACTTCAATTTATATATACTAAAAAGGGTGGATTAGAACCCTTTTTCTCTGCTTATCATAAAGACTTTTATTTGTACCGAGCTATTCACGATTTTAAAACTCTTTTTTTTAGCTTACCGCATAATAAACGTACCGAAAAGCATGTTGCTGATCCTTTAAAAAATTCAGCTGCAAAACGCATCAATATGTTTTTACGCTGGATGGTTAGACCATCAAATCAGGGAGTAGATTTTGGTTTGTGGCCAAAGTTAAAACCTGCTCAACTGTCCTGTCCGCTGGATGTACATACAGGCAATGTGGCTCGAGCTTTAGGCCTTTTCACTCGAAAACAAAACGATCATAAGGCTTTGCTTCTCTTGGATGAAGTGTTTAGAAAAATGGATCCTATTGATCCCGTAAAATATGATTTCGCCCTTTTTGGTCTTGGTGTGCATGAGCATTTTTAATGTTTAGGCTTTTAATTCTAGTAGTATTATTAAAATTGTTTCTTATTTTTGATCAGGCTTTAACAAATGCTAGTTTATGAAGTTTCTTCTAAAGAACGCCACCCTAATTGATACTAAAAGCCCCTTCCATTTCAAAACCAAAGATTTTTTAATTAGTAATGGGAAAATTGTTGCCCTTGAAGATCATATTGATGATGATAGTGCAAAAATAATTAACTACAAAAATCTTCATGTTTCAAGCTCTTGGTTTGATCCTTCTGTATCATTTGGTGAGCCCGGTTTTGAAGAAAGAGAAACTCTTGAAAATGGATTGTATACTGCAGCCCTAAGTGGTTTTGGTGGGGTACTATTAAATCCGGATACAACTCCTGCTCTAGATTCGCATGCTAGTGTAAAACACTTAATAGATAAAACTAATAGTGCTGCCACAAAGCTATACGTTACTGGAGCGCTTAGCAAAGGAAATAATGGAGATCAAATTGCTGAACTTAACGATTTATATTTAGCAGGTGCCAAAGCATTTGGAGATTATAAAAAACATCAAAATAATACACATCTGTTGCGAATTGCACTTGACTATATTCAGTCTTTCAATGGTATTATTCAATCTTACCCGATGGAGTCCACTCTAAGTGAAAAGGGGTTGATGCATGAAGGAGAACACAGTATCCATATGGGCGTGAGAGGTATTCCAACAATTGCTGAAACCATTGCTTTATCAAGAGATTTAGAATTGCTGGCCTATACCCATGGTAGAATGCATATTAATTTTATCAGCTCTTCCGCTGGGGTTGCTTTAGTTAGAAAGGCGAAACAAGATGGTCTGAGAGTAAGCGCTAGTGTAGGATTACCTCATTTACTCTACACAGATGAAGATTTGAGAGGATTTAACAGTCCCTTCAGAATTGAACCCCCTTTGAGAAGTAAGGAGGATCGTCAAGCGTTGAGAGAAGCCCTTTTAGATGGAACTATTGATATGGTTACTACTCTTCATGAACCAATCAATATAGAATTAAAACAATTGGAATTTGAATATTGTGTTCCAGGAAGCATTGGATTGGAAGCTGCTTTTGGGCTTCTAAATAGAATTTTTACCCTTGAAAAAACCATTTCATTTTTAACACGGGGAAAAACTGCTTTTGATCTTCCCTCCCACTCAATTACCGTAGGAAGTGATGCCAATCTCACCCTATTCGATCCTTCAAAGCAATATACACTTGCGCTAGAACACTTAATTTCCACTTCGAAAAATTGTATGCATTTAGGACAAGAAATGCATGGAAAAGTTTTAGGTTGTCTTATTGAAAATCAATTTGTTGAAAGCAAATAATGTCAAGTTCTAATTCACTAAACTATAAAGTTCAGCTACCAAAAAACCCTACCAAAAACCAAGCTGCAATATTCATGCTTCACGGCTATGGTAGCAATGCCAATGATTTGTTTTCATTTGCTCCTTATTTGCCAGACAATTATGCTATTTTTTCTTTGGAAGCTCCTATCCCCCTACCTCAAATGGGGTATGCTTGGTATTCTATTCGTTTTGATGCTCCTCAAGACCAATGGACCGATTTGCCAGAAGCAAATAAATCTGTAGCTCTAATTTTTGAAAATGTCAATATGATGATTAAAAAATATGATCTCAACCGAAAAGATATTACCCTGCTTGGGTTTAGTCAAGGAGCCATATTAAGCTGGTCTTTAGCTTTTAATCATCCCAATCATTTTAGAAGAATAATAGCACTGAGTGGTTTTGTGATCGAGAATTTAATAAAAACAAAGGAGGTTACTTTTTCTGCATTTGCGTCACATGGCAAAGAAGACCCTGTGATACCCTATCAATGGGCAGAAGAAACTATAGCACCATTGGCCGCAAAATATGATCATATTGAATTTTACACCTATCCCTCAGGTCATACGGTAAGTCAAGAAAATTTTGTGGCGCTTTTAGATTGGTTAAATAAAACCGCAAAAAATTAATCATACACAATTGTCAGCGGAGTGAATTGGAATCCATTTGACGTTTGATCATATTCAATTAAAATATCTCCAGATTGGCTTTGATTGTTAAAATGAGCTATAATCCAACGTGAATTGAGTATATGAATTTTTTCCAACAAGGCGATGCCAGTTAGTTTTTCTTTCTCAAAGAGATAGTTTGGGTTGTCTTTATTTATTTGTTGAAGTGCCTTTTGGAGTTTTTCACGATATACACTTAAGTTTTTTTCTAAATTCGATTTTGGCACTTCATTGATAGTAAAAAAATTGGCTTGGGAAGCTTGCAATCGCATTTGTTGCAAATCCTCTTTTAAATTCCTTATTTGATCATTTTGGGCTTTTAATCTGGAATCTTGGTGATTGAGAATTTTATTGGTATTGAAGATTTGAAACAACAAAACCAAAAAAACAAAACAAAGTAGATAAATAAGTATTTTAATTTTCATACAAATTAGTTAGATTCAATAGTAAGGTTATCATAAGCTAAAAAGACATTTGAAGGCAGCTCTTTTGAGACTTCTTCATGAAAGCCCATAAGGTGGCTAATATGGGTTAAATAGGCTTTTCTGGGTTTGATCTTATCAATAAGACCTAAAGCTTCTTCTAGATTTAAATGATTTTTATGTGGCTCAATACGCAACGCGCTTAGAACTAAATGATCTAGGTTTTGAAGTTTTTCAATTTCCTTTTCAACAAGTGTTTTTACGTCGGTCAAGTAGGCAAAATTATCTACCCTGAACCCCATAACAGGTAATTTATTGTGCTGAATAGCTATTGGGGTTATTTTCTTTTTTCCTAACTCAAACGGATTTTCGGTATCTATGATATTTACATTCACAGAGGGAGCGCCAGGATATTTATTGTGTTCATAAAAAATATAATTAAAGCGATAGGCTAAGTTTTGATGGACTCTCTCAGACAAATATATAGGAATATCACCTTGGCGAAAAAAGAAAGGTCTAATATCATCCAATCCGGCCGTATGATCTGCATGTTCATGAGTAAATAGAATCCCATCCAATTGATCTAGTTTACATCGAATCATTTGTTGCCTAAAATCAGGCCCACAGTCAATAACAAAACTATGCCCTTCCCATTGCAACAAAACTGAAACACGCAAACGTTTATCTTTAGGATCGTCACTTAAACAGACAGGGTGTTGACTCCCTATGACAGGAATGCCTTGTGATGTTCCGGTCCCAAGAAATGTGATTTTTAACATGATGGAAAACAAAGGTAATTAAATGTGGATTTAATTGCTCTAATTTGTATTTTTGAATGACGTTAATCAATAGCTAATATGGCAGTAAAAATTCGAGGGGATCAAGGATTTAACAATACCCCTTCCATTGAAGCGAAAGCGCTAAGAATCAATCTGAACCCATATATATACGGCACCTTTGCTGAAATTGGTGCTGGTCAAGAAGTAGCTCGGCATTTTTTTAGAGTTGGTGGGGCATCTGGAACAATTGCAAAAACCATTAGTGCCTACGATAAAAATTTTAGCGACACCATTTATAGCGAAGAAGAAGACGGGAGATATGTGACCGAAACCCGTTTGCATAAAATGTTAGCCTATGAGATGGGGCTTCTCGAAGATCGAATTCCAAGAGAAGAAAATCCTGACAAATTATTTTTTACTCTTGCAAATACTGTTGCTACCATAGACTTTGCCAAAAAATTTAAGGGGCATGGATGGATGGGTATACGTTTTCAAACTACACCTGATGAAGATTATAGTGAAATTGTACTTCATATTCGTTTTCATCATGTTGAAGCGCGTTTGCAACAGGAAGTCTTAGGGATTATTGGGGTAAACCTAGTTTATGGTGCTTTCTTTAAAAATGACGATCCAAAAAAAATTCTCAAATACCTCTATGACCATATCGATCCTGACGCAATAGAAATTGATACCATCAATTTTTCAGGCCCCTTATTTAAAGACGTAGACAATAGACTTATCAGTTTACAACTTATTCGTAATGGAATGACTGATGCGGTTATGTTTGATCACCATGGAAACAATATTTTACCTGCTAGAATCCTTTACAAAAAAAATATATTGGCCTTTCGTGGGAGTTTTCGTCCGGTAACAAAGGTAAATATTGATATGTATGAAAAATCATTGAATATATTTAGCCAAGAGCCAGCTGTAAATCATGACAAAACAGAAGTCATTTTTGAAATTACTCTCTCCAACTTAAGGGCCCAAGGCGAAATAGATGAAACTGACTTCATGGATAGAGCTAAACTGCTTTGTTCCCTTGGACATACTGTAATGATTTCAAATTTCAAAGAATACTATCGATTGGTAGATTATTTCTCTCATTATACCAAAGAACAGGTGGCACTCGCCATGGGGGTCAATAATTTCGTAGAAATTTTTGATGAGCACTACTACCAAGACCTTAGCGGAGGAATTCTTGAAGCATTTGGAAAAATGTTTTACAATAATTTAAAGGTTTATCTCTACCCAATGAAAAACGAGCAAACCGGTGAATTAATCAATAGTAACAACCTTAAATTACATCCACGTATGAAAGACTTCTACAAGTTCTTTAAATACAATGGTAAGGTGGTAGATATTTTTGATTTTGAGCCCGAGTATCTAGAAATTTTCTCAAGGGATATACTCCAAAGAATCAAATCAAATCAACCTGGCTGGGAGTCACAATTGCCTGAAGGAATTGCAGAAATGATTCAAAAAGAAAATATGTTCGGTTTGGATAAAACTAAAAAAAGTGTAATAAAATAGGCTATCCCTCAAATATTTGCGCCGCGTGGTCTTTTGTTTTAACTTTATCAATAACTCTTTGGATTGTCCCTTCTTCATCAATGATGAATGTCATCCGATGAATTCCATCGTATTCCTTTCCCATAAATTTTTTTGGACCCCACACACCAAATGCGTGTATTAGTTTTTTGTCAGTGTCCGCTAGAAGAGGATAAGGAAAATCATATTTAGTTGCAAAATTTTTCTGGTGTTTAACACTATCTGCACTTACTCCCAGAATTTGATAGCCTTGGTCCTGAAGCGATTTGTAATTATCACTTAAATTGCAAGCCTCAGCTGTGCATCCAGGGGTATTGGCTCTAGGATAAAAAAAGACAATTAATTTTTTTCCTAAAAAATCAGTCAATTGATGTTGATTACCATCGTGGTCTATAGCTGAAAAGTTGGGAGCCTTGTCTCCTGTTTTTAATGTATTCATATTCATAGCTTTTGTATTTTCGAATAAACAAAAATTTCTGATGACTAAAAAAGAAAAACTAAGCTTTGTAATCCAAACCCTCGATGCTTTGTATCCCAAAATACCTATTCCATTAGACCACAATGATCCCTACACGCTTCTTATAGCGGTTTTGTTATCTGCTCAAAGCACAGACGTTAGAGTTAACAAAATCACTCCCCGGCTCTTTGCTCAAGCCAAAACACCCCACGAAATGATATTATTGACCCAAGAAGAAATTAGAGAAATCATCAAACCTGTTGGGCTTTCTCCCATGAAATCAAGAGGAATTTATGAACTATCTCATATTCTGATCGACAAACATCAGGGAAAAGTACCTCAAGATTTTGAAGCTTTAGAAGCCCTCCCAGCAGTGGGACACAAAACCGCAAGTGTTGTTATGGCGCAAGCTTTTGGTGTTCCTGCGTTTCCTGTAGACACTCACATCCATAGGCTTATGTATAGGTGGGGATTTTCAAATGGAAAAAATGTTGTTCAAACTGAGAAAGATGCAAAACGTTTATTTCCTAAAGAAAAATGGAATGCATTGCACCTACAAATAATCTGGTATGGAAGAGAGTATTCTCCTGCCAGAGGGTGGGATTTAGAGAAAGACATTATCACAAAAAAAATAGGCAGAAAAACAATTATTAACGCCTATTTGAAGAAAACTAATTTTTAAATCTTAATTGATCTAGAGGACTTTTTGGTTCATAAGCCTTTGAAAAAGCCATGATACGTTTTATAGTCAAAGGTCTGGGCTTTAAAGATTTTTTGTTTTCGGTATTGTGAAAATTTCTATTGTAGTTTTTTTCCATTAAATACATTTCTTTTTTAAACGAAAAAAAAAGAAATTTATTGTACTTTTTTACAACAGATTAATATTGTTTTCCTCAATTAGCTTCCTGAGGTTTATGATTGCATAACGCATCCTACCGAGAGCAGTATTTATACTCACCTTTGTTTGCTCAGCAATTTCCTTAAAGCTCATGTCTCTATATAAGCGCATTTGCAATACTTCTTTCTGGTCTTCTGGCAGTTCTTGAACCAAACGCTGCAAATCAGCCACAATCTGATCATTTACTAAAAGACTTTCTACGTTTAACGAACCGTCCCCAATCATTTGAAAAATATCAAAATCTTCTTTTGTTTCTAATGAAGGAATTCTATTGCTTCTCCTAAAATGATCAATAATAAGATTGTGAGCAATGCGCATTACCCAGGGCAAAAACTTACCCTCTTCACTATAGACGCCATTTTTTAATGTTTTAACCACTTTAATAAAAGTGTCTTGAAAAATATCTTCAGCGGTTTCTCGGTCCAGAACTTTAGAAAAAATAAAATTAAAAATACGCTGCTGATGTCTCTTAATCAAGCGTTCAAGAGATTCTTCACTACCATCAAGGTAGAGAGAAATAAGACTGGCATCAGATAATTTAACTTTTGTATGATACATAATAAACTACTTTAACTGCAAATAAATTGCTATTGAAATTCAGAAAACGTTTAAAGTAGTTTTATGCTATAGGCAGTAATATTTGTACAAATATAAAAAAATAAATTAGTTGAATTACAACGCTCTTGAAATCAATCAAATATCTTGAAATATCTTCATTACAAATTAGCTTTAACAAACACTAATGATTAAGACATACTAGTCACTTTTTTTTGATATAATATTGTAATTTTACGCCTTTTATTTTTAGCTATGAAAAACCTTTTGGAGTATGATCCAAAAAAATACATTATAATAAAGGGAGCACATCTCAATAATTTAAAAAATATCGATGTAGTCCTCCCTAGAAAAAAGTTAATTGTGATTACGGGTCTGTCCGGCTCAGGAAAATCAACACTTGCCTTTGATACACTATATGCTGAGGGACAAAGACGGTATGTTGAAAGTTTATCTTCTTATGCCCGTCAATTTATGGGGCGCTTAAATAAACCCAAAGTAGATTTTATCAAAGGTTTATCCCCTGCCATTGCTGTTGAACAAAAAGTAAACGCAACCAATCCACGCTCTACAGTCGGAACGAAAACGGAAATATATGACTACATCAAATTGTTGTTTGCTCGAATAGGAAAAACTTATTCGCCCATTTCCAATCGAGAAGTAAAAAAAGATGCTGTGAGCGATGTCATCAACTATGTTAAAAGCCTAGATGAAGGGGATAAATATTTACTACTGTCACCGATAAAAGAAGAGCCAAACAGGTCATTTAAAGATAAAATTAAAGTCTTTAAACAGCAAGGTTTCGCAAGAATTTTTGTCGATGATAAAGTCGTAAGATTAGAATCCATAATTAAAATGCCTACCAAGCCCTTTCAGTTGGTTGTAGATAGGGTTATTATACAACAAAATGATGACTTTTATCAGCGTCTTGCCGATGCCATATCTATAGCATTTTATGAAGGTAAAGGGGACTGTAGTTTATATTCATTAGCTAGTGAAAAGGAAATACCCTTTTCAAATTCTTTTGCCCTAGACGGCATAACATTTAGCACCCCTACAGTGCATCTTTTTAGTTTCAATACTCCATTAGGTGCCTGTCCCACTTGCGAAGGTTTTGGAGATGTAATTGGTATTGATCCGGAACTAGTGATTCCAAATAGTGCTGCTTCAATTTATGATCATGCCATTGCTCCATGGAAAAGTACGGGCTACAAAAAATATTATACTGATTTAGTTAAAAATGCGTACCATTTTGATTTTCCTATTCATACTCCCTATTTCGAATTAACAAAAGAGCAGAAAGAACTGCTCTGGAATGGTAATCAATATTTTAAGGGCATCCATAGCTTTTTTAAGAAAATTGAAGCGAAAAACTATAAAATTCAAAATAGAGTATTGTTATCACGCTACAGAGGGAAAACCAAATGTGAAGCTTGCCAAGGTTCAAGAATTCGTCAAGAAGCGGGTTATGTCAAAATAAATAAAACCAGTTTGCCAGAACTTTTGACACTACCCATATCAGCTTTAATTACTTTTTTTAATCAACTTAAACTGACTGATCATGAGAAGAAAATTGCCCACCGTATCTTAATAGAAATTAAAAGTCGTTTGCAATTTGTAGCACAGGTTGGTTTAGGCTACCTGACATTGAATCGAAGGTCGAACACCTTGTCAGGAGGTGAATCACAACGCATTCAATTGGCCACTTCATTGGGGAGTAGTTTGGTTGGTTCACTCTATATATTAGACGAACCTTCCATAGGTTTACATCCAAGAGACAATCAAAAGCTAATTGCTGTTTTAAAAAATCTAAGAGATATAGGCAATACTGTTATAGTGGTTGAACATGACGAAGAAATGATGTTAGAGGCTGACTGGATCGTTGATATTGGCCCTGAGGCAGGAAGTTTAGGGGGTAATATCGTAGCTCAAGGCACACCAAAAACCATGCTTAAATCAGAGGGATTGACTGCAGCTTATTTGAAGGGAGAAAAGCAGATTTCTATTCCAAAAAAGCCTAGATCTCCAAAGAAAAGAATTCGTGTCGATGGAGCTAGAGCAAACAATTTAAAAAATATTACTGTTGACTTTCCCATTGGCGCCTTAACTGTTGTTACAGGTGTTTCTGGAAGTGGAAAAACAAGTTTGGTAAAAGGGATTTTATACCCTGCCTTGTTGAGATATTTTGATATTTACAGTCAGAAGCCATTAGCACATACTGGAATTTCTGGAGATCTTAATACGTTGAGAAGTGTTGAATTTGTAGATCAAAACCCAATAGGTCGCTCGTCTCGTTCAAACCCGGTGACTTATTGCAAAGCCTATGATGAAATTAGAACCCTATTTTCAAAACAAAAAAGAGCCACAATTCAAAACTTACAGCCCAAACATTTTTCATTCAATGTGGATGGAGGAAGATGCGAAGTCTGCAAAGGTGAAGGAACTGTGACTATTGAAATGCAATTTATGGCTGATGTGATCCTTACTTGTGAAAATTGTCAGGGAAAAAGATTCAAAAAAGAAATACTGGAGGTCAAATTTCAAAATACCAATATTGATGATCTACTAAATATGACTGTAGATGATGCAATAGCTTTCTTCGAAGCACAGGGACAACAAAAAATTATTAATAAATTAAAACCGCTTCAAGAAGTTGGTCTTGGCTATGTGACCTTAGGTCAATCTTCTGCAACCCTTTCTGGAGGGGAGGCGCAACGAATAAAACTAGCGTCTTTTTTGGGTCAGGGAATTACAAAAGAAAAGGTATTGTTCATTTTTGACGAGCCCACTACAGGGCTACATGTGCATGACATCAAAAAGTTACTTACCTCTTTTGAAGCCCTCATAGACCGTGGTCACTCTGTGGTAGTGGTGGAGCACAATTTAGATTTAATTAAATGTGCCGATCATCTGATCGACTTAGGTCCAGAGGCGGGAGACAAAGGGGGGTATCTTGTTGGTCAAGGAACTCCAGAAGAAATTGCAGCACTCCCCAATTCACATACCGGAAAGTTTCTACATTCAAAATTAGTTGAATCGTCGGAGGGTGCTTTGAAATAATTTCTTGAGTTCTTGCGATAGACCTAAAATCAGAACTACCATACTAAACAATATGCTTAACAAGGCTGTTTTGAGTATGAGGTTTAATAGTGGTTGCTCACTAATTGTGAGGTGTAAAAAAGAAAAATATGCCCCCAATATAAGTATGAATGTAATTCCCATTTTAGTTGTAAATGGATGAATTTTCAAATAAAAAGCTACCAAAATCAATTTTAAACTATTGATTAGAACCATAACAATTAACGTAGCCCAAGCAGCACCTATTAGACCATATTTCTCAATTAAAAATAAATTTAACACTACCGCCAGAAAAGCTCCTAAAACAGAGAACCAAAACACATAGCTATATAACACTGAATTGCTAATTATACTATTTAAACATCCCATAGACATGCTGAATAATTTTCCTATTGATATCAAACCCACTGCCCAAAAAGCTATTGCATACTCTGGTTGATTAACTAAGGCATAAATGTCTGTGAGATTGACATTGATCACAACCGCAATAAAACCTGAGATTATCAAAAGATTAGAAGCGCTTTTTTTTAGCAAACTTTCTAATCTGTTTTTGTCTTGATTATTTATGGCTTCAGAAACTAAAGGAGTAACAATTTGAAACATCCCTCTTCCTGGGGCTTCTATGACTGTTGCAATGAATATGGCAACCGAATAAAAAGCAACATTGTCGAGAGTAAGAATGTTTGATAGCATTGATTTGTCAATATCCAAAATAAAACTAGCTGCTGCTCCTGAAAGAAAAATGGTCGCACTATATTTTAAGATAGCTTTCCATTGAGCCGGAATCCCAATTGGGTTTTTGGGTATATATATCCAAAAGCTATAAAGAATCATTAATAAAAGACGAAGGTAATAGCCGATAATTAAGAACTGGAGGAATGCTTCTTTATCAATCTTCCCAAAGGCAAACAGCAGCAGCGAGATGAAAATCAGAAAACGATTATAAAACTCTTTTAAAAAATTTCCAAAAACGGTTTTCAAATGGACTCGTTGCCAACTATAAAAAATCTCAAAGTAGGCCGTAGCAATGCTTAAACTAAAAATCAAATAGGCATAATATCCCATAGATTCGTTTTCATTTGATAAATATCTAGCAATATCTTGACGATATACCTGATAGAGGATGAAAAAAACACCAATTATCAATAAGGGAGATAGGATGGAAAACCAGAGTAATTTGTCTTTTTCTTGATCTGTTTTACATTGAGTATAAAATTTGATCAAGGCATGTTGAACACCAAATGCAATAAAAGGTTGCACAAGATTAGAATAGGCCAAAAGAGCAACAACCAACCCTTGAAATGCCTTTCCAGGATACGTTGGATACAAGTATAAGGTGCTTATTGCTCCTAGCCCAAACGCTAGAGCAATACTCAAAAAATTTAATATGGATTGCCTAGCGATCATGTACTACTTTCCTTCGTTCTTTCCATATCCAAGAAAAAAGTAGGACTACAAAAAGAATCAGTGTTGTACCTCTTAATAGGGTTCCCCGTTGCACCACCTTAGGTTCAAATGAAAAATCTATACGATATTTTCCTGCAGGTAATAAAGCTCCCCTTAAAATATAATTAACATGCAATATATCCTGAGGTTTTCCATCAATTTCTAGTTGCCATCCCATTGGATAATACATTTCTGAAAAAATAGCTAAACGTTCACTAGAGAGATTTACTGCATAACTCAATCGGTCAATTTTTGCAGAAAGTAAACTAATTGAATCTAAACTGTCTGAGACAAATACTTTAGGTATTTTAGTTTTTATATCCTTCTGTTCTATGATGGCCGTTTTGTCCACATCAAGTGTTTTCATGGCTTGCAAAGCAGCATCAGCATTAGGAACTACGTTCAAACTGTCTACTAACCAAACAGGCCCTATTGCAGATTCATTTTGAGAAGGACGAAGACCCAAACTATCTTGAAAAAGGAAATATTTAATATTAAGAAGGTCTAAAATATGACGAAGTTGGTTTTCATTATAAAAGTTGTATAATTCCTCAAGTCTTCTTGGTTTTGCCCCATGGTAGCCACCAATTGAGTTATGGAAATTGGCTGTTCTTGCACCTGTCAATCCCAATTGGGGTTCCATCACACGGTAGCGTGTTGTGTCTTGCAATATAGCTTGATCTGCTGGTGTTTTTTGAAAACCTATTGTTTGAGCATTCTGACTAACAAACAAATCTCGGTCAATATACCTCTCTGATATGCTTAAAAGATCAACTAACACTATACAAATGGATAATGAAAGAAAAACAACAGGCTTAATTTTTTTTAGCACAAAAGCAAGTATAATGACGGAAAGGACCAGACTATAAATCAATGCCCTTAGCACATCTGCGCTATAAAAATCTTTTCTTGCGTCAATAATCATTTCGAAAATAGACGCCCCAAATATTTCACGATAGTAGGAATCATTTAGCCCCTGAAAAGAAAAAGATCCTTTGATAAGTAGTAAGAGAACTAAAATAGCCATTGGATACATAAAAATTTTAAGTAATTTTTTCCATTTTTCTTTTGGGAAAGAAAACAAGGCATTCATGCCTAAAGCAGCTAACACAGGTAAACAAAATTCAAGAATAACTTGAATGGAAGAAACCGCTCTGAACTTATTGTAGAATGGAAAATAATCAATCATAAAATCTGTAAGCAAGGGAAGGTTTTTTCCCCACGATAAAAACAGAGATAGCAAAGCACCAATTAGAAGTGCGTTGCGTGTTGGACCTCGCACTAATATTATCCCAAGGATCGCAAAAAAGAATATCGTAATTCCAATATAAGCAGGTGCTTCTAAAATAGGCTGACCTCCCCAATAAGTGGGAATATTTGTCACAATTTGAGCAGCTTGACCTGGGGGGACTCCTTGTTGCAACAAGAAAGTATATAGCTCACTATCTTCTCCTATGTCCTCTCTTGATCCTCCTCCCTGAATTCTAGGAGCAATTATATTAAAGCTTTCAAAAATACCGTAGCTATATTCTGTGATATAATCATATGCTAAACCAGTACTAATTTCAGTTTTAGGCCTACCGTCAGCAGTTAGTTTAAGCTCGCTTTTTCCTCTGGTGCTAAATTTTGCATATTCGGCAGTTGCTAAAAGGGGAGTCGCATTTAATCCTAGAGAAAAAATACCTGCGAGTACAAGCCAAAGTGTAGGTATAAAAAACTGTTTGTAGGTTTTCTTTTGAAAATGATCCCATGCTATAGAAGCTACAAAAACGAGTATCAATAAAAGCATGTAGTAAGTCATTTGGTAGTGATTTGCTCTAATTTGTAGGGCTAATGCAAGTACAGTGAGAATAAAAGCAAAGGGTTTAGGATTTCGATACAAAAGCACTATTCCAGAAAAAACAAGTGGGATATAGCCCACCGCAAGTGCCTTGGTGTTATGCCCCACTTGTAGAATGATTAAAAGATAGGTTGAAAATCCAAATCCTATAGCACCAAAAAGGGAAGTGTGCCAGGGTACTTTTAACACTAATAAGAAACAATACGATGCGAGTAAGTAGAGAAATAAAATGTGAGCTGGTCGGGGTAAGATTCGAATAATTTTATACAGTGGTGTTAAAACATCAATTGGATATTGGGCTCCTAATTGATAGGTTGGCATTCCAACAAAGGCATTGTCAATCCAATAGATTTCTCTGTCTTCAATTTGTCGTGATTCTTTTAATTGACGTGACATTCCGTCGTATTGTTGAATGTCAGATTGAAACAATTTTTTGCCCCCTAGTAAGGGATAATAAAAAAGTAGGGCAATTAACATAAATCCTCCAACGACAGAAAGATGAAGTAAATTCTGTTTAGATAATAAATCTTTTATCCAAGATTGCATAGACTAGATGAACATTGAGAATTGAATAAAGATTGATTTTAAAATGGTTTGCAAAAGATAGACTGATTGTTTGAAATCAAATGTAAAGAAATTCAAAATTATAATTACTTTTTTAGTCGATGTTTAGAGAACAAAATGATTTTTTTTGAATCTACATAAACTATATTTGCATAATGAAAGTAAACAAGCCTCTCTGCATATTTCTTTTGAGTTTCAGTTCTCTTTTTTCTCAATATACAGACCAAATTAACTCAAACAGACCGGGAATATCAATTGGTGCTTTTGCTGTTGGAAAAAGGGTTATTCAAATGGAAGGGGGATTTGCCTTTCAAAATTTCAATCACTCAGGCTACAATCAATCTACTTTCAATGCAGGAGTCAATTTTTTATCTATCCGTTGGGGGTTTTGGTCTGAACGGCTTGAATTGACCTATCAAGGTGCCTATTTGAAGGGCACTTTAAAATCAAAGATTATAACTACACCACAATACAAAACAGAGAAGGGTTTAGTTGAGAATTTTTTAGGGATAAAATATTTGTTGTATGATCCTTATAAAAAAGAACGTAAAATAAACGTTTATAGTTGGAAGGCAAACAATGGATTTAAACTACGAGATCTTTTACCAGCGGTTTCTCTCACAGCAGGAGCCAATGTTCAAGTGGGGAAAAACCAGCCCTACCCCTATCGCAATTATTTTGCCAATTTATATCGCCCCATTTTTTATCAAAATTTAGGGTTACCTGTTGAAAAAGAACCCATTTTACATTACCGTGCAATGCTTGCTACTCAAACTCATTTTTTAAGATCTTGGGTATTAGTAACCAATTTTATTTATCATCGAATTCAGTCAGACTATCCAGAACAGAATTATATTGTTACTCTCACGCATACCCTAAATCCTTATTGGTCTGTATACGTTGAAAATGAAGGCCGATATAGCAAGTTATTCCGTGATAATTTTATACGTGGTGGACTTGCTTATTTATGGAGTAATGACATTCAAATTGAAGCTACCCTTGGTGCCAATACAAAAAACACCCCTGGGATGCTTTTTGTTAATGCAGGAGTATCTTATCGTTTAGATTTTCACAAGGCCTTTATTTCAGCGGCAGAACTTGAATCGAAGGCATTGGAAAAAGAAGAAAAGCAGGTAAGAAAAGCTGTTAAAAAAGACAGTAAAACTCAAAAAAAACGCAATCGAAAAGCGAAACGTAGAAACTAATAGTGAAAACAACAATAGAAATAAGACCTGTTCACACGCCAAAGGAATTAGATCTTTTTATTCGATTTCCTTTTCAATTGTATAATGGAAATTCTTTTTGGGTACCTCCTCAAATAAACGAGGAAAAAGCATTTTTTGATCGTATCCAAAACCCTGTTTTTAAAAATGCTGAAGCCTGTTGTTTCCTTGCTTTCAAAGAGCGTAAAGTGGTGGGGCGAATTGCCGCTTTGGTCAATCATATTGAAGTAGACAAATTAGACTCTAAAAAGCTGCGTTTTGGTTGGTTTGATTTCATTGACGATATGGAAGTGAGTCAAAAACTTTTGGCCACAGTCCAAACTTGGGGAAAAGAAAGATCCTTAGAACACATGGAAGGTCCTATGGGTTTTTCTAACCTCGACAAAGCGGGGATGCTCACCATGGGCTTTGAAGAAAAAAGCACAATGATCACCTTGTATAATTACCCTTATTATCCTGCTCATCTTGAAAAGTTGGGTTTTGAAATTAAAATGGAATGGGTTGAATATGAAATTAAAATTCCCACACTCAATAAAGCACCAAAAAAGATAGAACGTTTTGCTGATCTCATTATGGAGCGTTATCAATTGAAAATTATTGATTTTAAAACTAAAAGTAGCATCTTGCCCTATGTGGAAGAAATGTTTACTCTATTAGACAAAACATATAGCTCTTTGCCTACTTACGTACCCATTCAAGACTATCAAATTGATACTTATAAAAAAAAATATCTACCTTATATCAATCCAGAATTGATAAAGTGTATTGTCAACCAAAAAGAAGAATTAATTGCTTTTTCAATCATCCTCCCCTCCCTTTCTACTGCCTTACAAAAAATGAAAGGAAAACGGAACTTAGCCTCCTACTATCATTTGTGGAAAGCCATCAATTATAACAACAGGGCTTCTTTTTATTTGATTGGTATTCGTCCTGATTTTCAAAACAAAGGGATAACAGCTGTTATTTTTAATAAAATGCAGCGTGTTTTTAATAAAAGGAATATCAAACGGGTTGAAACGAATCCAGAACTAAAAGAAAATAAAGCCATTCAAATGCTTTGGAAAAACTATGAAAAGAGACTACATAAAACAAGAGTTACGTATGGGAAATCTATTTAATAGCTTGATATGCTCCTAAGCACAATCATATTCTTATTTTTAAACCATGAATCTCAACGATACAATAATTGCGGTTGCCACACCCAATGGAGAAGGAGCCATTGCGTTATTGAGAGTGTCTGGACCAGAAGCGATCTCTAAAACAGACTATATTTTTGAAGCTAAATCAAAACAAAAATTAAACAGAAGCCTATCACAGCAAGTTTTTTTTGGAACCATTTCCTCAAAAGGCACCCTTTTAGACGAAGTTCTTGTTACTGTTTTTAAAGGGCCAAAGTCATATACTGGTGAAGATGTCATTGAAATTTCTTGTCATGGTTCTCCTTACATTCAGCAACAAATTCTTCAAAGTTTTATTCAGCAAGGCGTTCGTATAGCCGAGCCAGGAGAGTTCACGATGCGTGCTTATTTGAATAAAAAAATGGACCTTAGTCAAGCTGAAGCAGTTGCAGATCTAATCGCTTCTGATGCCGCAGGTGCCCATCAATTAGCTGTTCAACAGATGCGCGGTGGTGTTTCCTCTCATTTGGAAAAACTGAGAACTGAATTGATCAATTTTACTGCCATGATTGAATTGGAACTCGATTTTTCTGAAGAAGATGTTTCTTTTGCTGATAGAAAAGAACTCATTCAATTAGTTGATCTATTACAAAAACAAATCAATAAATTAATCTCCTCTTTTTCGCTTGGCAATGCAATTAAAAATGGAATCCCAACAGCAATAGCTGGAAAACCCAATGCAGGAAAATCCTCTCTCCTCAACGCATTGCTTAATGAAGAGAAAGCCATTGTATCAAATATAGCTGGAACAACACGTGATAGTATTGAAGACACCCTTGCTATTGAGGGTATCAAATTTAGATTTATTGATACTGCAGGATTGAGAGAAACGCAAGATGAAATTGAGGCTATTGGTGTAAAAAAAGCATTAGAGAAAGTGTTACAGGCTCAAATATTGCTCTATTTATTCGATCCATTGGAAACAAGTCCTTCAGCTATTTTAGAAGACTTGCAAACCTTAGCAAGAGATGATTTACAACTGGTGGTTATTGAGAACAAAATTGATCGTTTTACAGTTGAACAATCATTTGAACATGATGATTATTTCAAAAAAAATATCCCTGCTGAATGGAATGTCATTTATTTTAAATTGTCAACCTTTCAAGACACTTCTATCAAAGCTTTACAAGAAAATCTTTATCAGATTGTATATAAAAAACAAAACTCAGAAAGCGTCATGATCAGTAATGCACGTCATTATGAAGCCCTTCTATTAGCTGCTGAGGCAATGAAAACGGTTTATACTGGGCTGATTGATCAGGTAACTGGTGATTTGCTTAGCATAGATTTAAAAGAGGCTATTTATAATATAGGAAGCATTTCTGGTGCAATTGAAATTGACAAAGATATTTTGGGAACCATATTTGGAAAATTTTGTATCGGAAAATAATCAATAAAATCTGTTTTATTTGTTCTGCGTTTCTTAATATCTCTTCCAAAATTTTTATCTGCTAAAGGGAGTTTAAAATGGATATAATTTGTACCAACCTATTTTTTTTTAAATTTGAAATAGCATTAATTAATTTTAACCATATCAAAAAGAGTTTTTTTGTTTTTCTATTTCTCCCATTTGTTTCATTTTCTCAAAACTTAACTAAAATTACCTTAGATGAGGTTATTATGGAGGTTGAAGCTATTCCCAAAATCACTATTGATGGTAGTATTTATTCAATGCGTAAACGAAATCAGTATTTAAAAAAAATTTTATCATCTCGTTTTTGGGATGAAAATTTTGTGTTAAATATTGATCTGGAATCTTTTGAAACCAAAAAAAAAGTTGGTTTTAAAAATAAAGGAGAGGTCAGAATTTTTATTAATGGTAATCAACTAAATAGAACACATTTATTTAAAAATAAAACGGCTATTGAAAACCTATTATCAAAAACCCAAAATGTTGAAATAAAATATAATCGACAAAGCTTAGAAAAAGATAACTTCCCTTCTCGGGAATCTGAAAATCATGAAGAAGTCAAATTTTCACTAAACAAAGTGCCCGTAATAGAAATTAGAATTAGGGCCTATTTAGATTCTAATATATTGTATAATAAAAGACAAAAAAACATAAGTTTTGAAAATCAAAAATATGGTTCGATAAAAACGGTTCAATTAGAAGAAGTTGAAGTTGTTCAGAATAAAATAGTAGATGGTGTAGTTTATTCTCCCCGTCAAGTAGATGGTCAAATTACCTTTAAAAAAAATAATAGATTGACTAGGTTAGCTAAGCAATCTGAAAGATATAAACGACAAGGACTTAACGAGTGGGGTATAAATACAAATGCAAATACTTGGTATCAAGCTCTTAGAGTCCATATAGGGGGTAAAGCAGCTGAAATATCTTATGACGGACTTCCAATATTTTTCCCTATCACAACAATTAATAATGATCAAGTAGGAACCTTATGGGTAATCGATGGAATTTATATGAACAAACCCCCAGCTGTTTCATCTATAGTACGCAACATAATAGAGGTTAAAATACTTAAATATTCAGGGTCATCACTCTATGGAACAAGAGGTTCTGAGGGAGTTATTATAATTAAAACAGCTAATGATTTAAATTATGTTATGTCGAATGTGAGCAGAAAACTACCAATTAAAGGGAAAAAAATAGAGACATACTATATGCTTATGAATCCTTTGAAAAAGATTTTAATTTGAGAATAAATACATTAGAAAAAAAGATTGAGAAGTACCTTAATGAAGACGATTTTATTAAAGTAGATTCTATTTCAAAAGTGAAAGACGAAATTTTGGTTCGTGGTTATCTTTTTACAGCTAATTATATTAATAAAAATGTTAATTACGAAGTAGCACCATATCTTGCGTTAACAAAAATTAGTGATATTAAAATATCATTTTTAGACACAATAGCATCGAACCTTTCCGATGAGGTTAAAGCATCAAAATATGGAAAAATACTTATTGATTTTATTCGTTCAAGAAAAGAAAATGAATAGTCTTTCAGTTTCCAATAATATAATATACGATGATTTTTGTATACCTGATTGCCCGCGCATAACACCTTTCATATAACCAAAATATAAAAAAAGGGCAGAATAGCAGGAACACCTAACAAAATAACATCAGAAGTAAGAAGCAACCTTTAAAATTTATTAGTGGGACTTGTTGATACAATACGCATTGTAGAACTCACTTCAATTATAAAGGGAAATTAATTGATTAATCAAGTTTTTTCAATTCGATATGTAATAATTATTGATTTTATTTGATTCAATGAATCATCGCATACCGACTGAACTCCTGTGTGATTCGTGGGAAGAATCGTAATGAAGATCATTAATTTTAAGCACGATTTTTGTTGCTTTATGTTCCATAAATATTGTGATATTTACTTGTACATTTAAATTAAAGTATAAATTTTACATTACTTATGTAATTGTTTTACAATGTTTTACATACACATTGTAAGGTTGTGTATCGAAAAAAATCAATATAACTCCTTTAATCTTACTGTTTTTCACTTTTAATAATGCACTATCAATACTCTTTAACAATTCCACAAATAAAGTTAACACACCAAGTCTTCCTTAATGGAGTTAGAGAATCGGATTTATTTTTAAATGTATATGAAATTTCCCCCAAATAATATCCCAAAAAACCACTCAAAAAATATTAATCTAGGTCAGTGATGGTGATGAATTAGAAGGGGTATGAATTGCATCCGTGGGTCTAAAAGAAAAAAACCTCCACTTGGGGGGAAAGGTTTGATTTTGAACTTAATGAAGAGGGTGTGTCTATTGATTGAAATTATTTATTTGTATTATTCAGTGCAGCCATCATATCTGCAACTGGTTCAATGTCATAATGATTGTCAGTTATTATGGGGTCTAACCATTGATAAATATTCTCAATTGCATCTGCTTCAATTGTGATATAAAAGGTATGTGCGGGTGCATTAACATACGTTGAAATTAATTTAACCTGTTTTTGATCACTTCCCATTAATGTTTTAGCAAAAGTTTGTCTTATTTCTTCATTATGGGCTGGACAGGTTTCGTAATTGTGAGTTGCTGTTATGTGAAATATCATTATGATTTGATTTATGATTATCCAGCGATATACAAAATATGCCCTGAACTTAGTGAAGACGTTATGTTGATATTTTCGTAAATCTTATCAAATACTAGAGAAAATCATAGATATAGAAACTTACAAAAGAAGAAAACGTTTCTATGATAACAAGGAATTTGTTTGAGGGAACAATCACTTTTAAGCAGTTGAGATTTTATGTTTTAATCTTTTGTAAGATTGGGGACATTCGGGTCACCCAAAAATATATTTGATAAATTATTTGACCCAAAATTATTGCTAAAAACAACATTAACATCAAAAGGCTCTTCTACATAATTTGATGAAAGTCCTGTTTGTAATGGGTCTAGGATGTTGTTACCTACACATTTATTATTTGGGTTGCAAATTGAAGCAACCATGTCAATTCTATACGCTTGAGTTGATGAATTGAAATCTTGAGTTGGCGTCACATTTGTCCAACTACCCCCACACCCTAAAACACAGTTAGGATATCCTAGGGGCTCTTCTATAATATCCAGCGTTCCACTCGAATAAAATATAAATGTTAAATCTTTTTCAACATTGTATCCTTTATAAACAGTAGCCCTCCAAGTGCCTACAATAGGGTCTATGACTTCTTCAGCTGTGCAGGCAAAAAATAAAAGGCCAATTAAGGAGGGTATTAGTTTTTTCATTTACTCATTAAATGTACTGAATCCATAACAAAGTTTTAGTGAATCCTTAATACTGTTTATACCCATAGAAGATTAGGAGTTCCTGAACGTAATGAAGAGGACATGATGATACTTTAAAGAGTCCCTTTTTTTGACCCATAATAAAACAAACCTAAACCTATTAATCCAAAGATAATTACTGGTAGAGGAGCTGTTGGTTGTCCTTTGATTACACTGATTAAATCTGGGAGAGCAAAAAACCCTGAAAGGGCAAAATAAAGTAATGACAACCTTCTTAAAACATCTAAATCATTAAAAGATAATGACCCATAAATTAATGCTATAATTCCAATAACAACTAGACCTAATACAAGTGAAAATTGGTCAAACATAATTATTGCATCTTCTGAAGGATTGTTTCCAAAAAAGTCCCCTAACAACATCATCTTAAATTCTGGTGAAAACCATGAGATAAATAATGGTAAACCCTGAAGGAAAATTAATGCAATGTTTATTTTAAAAATAGTTTTGATTTTCATTTTGATTGATTTATGTTTAATACGCTGCTAATATATAAAAATCAAACTCTACACTGTTTTTCTTCCGGAACTTAGTGGAGAGGACATGCAAACTCTATTTTGAGTTTTTACTATATCCACTAATTAAAGGATAATAAACAAATGGTGCTGTAAAGCCAACTTTTTCAGCAGTCATTTTATTAAAATCTATAAGCTTTTGAGTAAAACCGCCTATAACAGTTACTTTTGCCAAAGTATGATAGTTAAATGATTCCTGTAATAATTTATAGCGATTACCGCCTGGTGAAATATTTTTTGCTGTAACAATATTCGCATCCTCATTTTTATATCTTTCAATGAGTATAATTTTCTCTCCAGCATCGTGATATGTCCATCCAAGTGTATTAGGTTCAGTACTTTTTACGTATTCACTGTATTTTTTAGTAAACTCTTTTAATTCTTTTTGCGATTTTTCTTTATTCTTTATTAACTCAACAATGACGATTACTTCATTGGGAATTTCATTTGGATTCGGGTTTTTGCAACTGAAAATTAAGATAGCAAAAAGCGAAATAATCATTAATTTCTTCATTAAGTTGTTTTATTATTAATAAACTACTAATATGATAAACACTAAAACACCTCTACTACACATTCATCCTTAACTAAATGAATATCATACCGAAAATTTAATTATCAATTGGTATTAGTTTGTAATCATATAATTGAGTTGCGACTAATATATCACTATTATACTCTCTCAATGAATAAATCAAACCATCTTTCATTTTAAAAATCCATACATATTTATTGTCATATTCTCCATTTTTACCTTCTGCATCTCCTTCTTGAATTATTGCCACACCATTTTCATCGTAAATTGTATCAACTGTATTTAAAACGATTCCATTGGGTAATATTTCAGGAATAATATTTTTAAAATACTCGTCAAATAAATTGTCTCTATTCCATAGCACACCTCCTTGCTCTATTATACCCATCCAAGAAAAAGTAAAATCATTATGTAGTAAACTTTTCGATACTTCAGGATTTGTAAATAGATTATCAAAAAATAATTGAGTCATTTTAAGATTTGCCTCTGATTTTGATTCTTGTTTATTACAAGAATTCAGAGCAAACACAAGTAGTAAAATAGGTAATGTTCTTTTCATTTTATTGATTTATAATTAATAATAGGCCAATTTAACAAATTTAACTTCTATACTCCGTTCTTTTCTTCCTCAAATTTACTAAGATGATATGCCGAGGTTTTAGGCTCTACTGAACTTAGCATATCATTTATGAAAATAAAAGGGTAATCCAAATGGCTCAACAAATTCTTTTAACTCGTCTGATGTATTTCCTTAACCTTAGATGGATTCCTGTATAGTGATTTTAGGGGGGTGTTGTTTTGGGGAAGTTTGTAACGTGGTGGGATATAACAATATCTACAAGCTAAATAAGATGATTATGAATAAAACTCAATGGGTTAGAAATGATAACAGGATGATTAGAGAGATTGACAATGCTGCAAAAAACACTTGTTATATGTCAAAGACTCTAATCAGCCTTAATACGGACTCCCCCAATCATTCTCTCAGATTATCCCATCGTCACACTGAGGGCATTTCTTCGATTCATAGTCACATTCAGTATACATTTAAAATGTAGTGCAAACTGTAGTTCAAACTAGATGTTTTTAAGTCTAACAACCTTAATATTTACTTCATTATCATACTATATTTACACTACAATAGATTATAAATAATTATGATATACTGAAAAACATTATTTTAAATTTATATTGTTTTTTTCAATATTAGAAAGAGATTTGAACATTAGCAAGATAAAATTTAGCGTTCTTAATTATTATGTTCTGGATCTTTTGCTATTTCCTTTTTTTTAACCTTTTCCTATCACTTGGTTTACATTATCTGGATTTCTAATTATTAATTTTGAAATGTGGTTAAATTAAAAAAATTACTTTTTTTCTCTCCAAAAAAATTTTCCTTTTGGATTATAACCTTACTTCTAATCCTTCCCTTTTCAGTTATCACAATTCCACTTTATACTAAATTATTCAGGAAGTCAATTTGATATCCTCTTAATTTCTATGTAGAATAAAAGATTTAAAAGGATTCTAATTTGTTATCTTAAAAAGGGATTTGCCATTTATGTCTTTTATTGAAAGTGTCGGTTTATTCGCAGGATTTAATTCTATTACACCATAACTTTTTTGGGTTATAAGAGGGCTAATTCTGTATTTATTTTTTTCAGTTAAAAGTGTTTCATAGGAATGGGTTAATCCACTGGAAGTAAAATCAAGTATGGCTTTGTTTTCTTCTATGGGTAATTTAGATATTTCTGAAATATGTCTATCCCCTGTTAAGAAAATAACTTTTGTTTTTGTTTTCATTAAATCGATTAATCTTTTTTTAGATTTTGGATAGTTTTCCCATTTTTCATAAAGGTGCTCAGAGGACAAAATCTGAATTCCACTTGCCACTAAAACTAGGTCATACTCTTTCTTTTTTATGTTTTTTTCAACCCAATTCCATTGTTCTTCCCCTAAAATATCACCTTCTTTGTCTTGCTCATATCTTTGATTTGGATTGCTGCTTTTTGTGTATTTTGGTTTAAAACTCCTTACATCGAGTAATAATAATAAGATGCTAAAAGAAGAACCCTCAAAAGAATACGATTGATAAATACCATTTCGCTTTCTGACTGGATGCTCCTCTGCAATGTCTAAAAATTCTAAAAACAATTGTTTGCTTTCGATTTTATATGGATAAGAACCATCTCCATCATTTTGCCCATAATCGTGGTCATCCCAAATCCCAAAGACTTTTGTATCCCGAAGAATCGACTGGTAATTTCTATTTTCTTTTTGCTGCTGATATAACGCCTTCAAGCTCTCTGGATTGTTTGGCTTGCTATATACATTGTCTCCAAGCCAAATCCAAACGTCATTATGTTCTTTCTCTATGGATTTCCAAATTTCAGCACTTAGTGTGGTGTCGTTACAAGATCCAAAGCCGATTTTTTGTGGTAAAAAATCAAATGTATAGTCTTGGGTAAATCCAGAGGAATAAGTAAATAGAAAAACAATAATTAGTCTGAAAGATAAAGTCATATGAAATTTAATTTCAATATAACCAACTTGTGCTCTTTAAAACACAATCCAATAATAAATAAACATTAAGATATGATAAAACTAAAAAAGGGAATCGGAAATGAAGGTTTCTAAACGCTCATCATCATTCTACATTACCTCATCCCTTTTAAACAAAAACCAATTATCATAAAATGAACAAACTATTCAAAAGTAAATACTAAGGAGGTTAGTTTAACTCTATTCTGATTAGTAATTCTGATAGAGAAATAGTAATAAGTTATAAAAAAAATGTGGGCTTGTATAGAACCCACATTTTAGTTTCATCTAGTTAATGAAAAACAAACAAAATAACTGGTCAAAAATAAACAACTCGGTCTTTTAGTTTATTAACCAAATATTAAATTAATAACAAAAAATAATATTAATTCTCCTCAACAGAGGTATTCGTTAGATGACTAAAGAACCTAAGAAGTATAAATTAGTTTAATTCAAGTATAGATTATTATTTATATATAAAAATATAACCACTAAACACTCAATCACTTTTAATGAAATGAGAACAGCCTTATAACTACAAGTGAATTAAGACATTCGATTAAAAATATTGCATAATTCTGAATTAGTCTGCACTATTCGTGATGTTTCCAAACACTGGATTCACCTTCGGAGTTGATCGCTAACACATCAAAAGAAGCTCTTTCGTCATTAACTTCCATACCCGGCACATTAATACCTGCGGGCATTCCAGGTGCAGTTAAGCCTATTATATTGTCAGGCTTTTCTTTTAATAATCTTTTTACGTCATCAGCTGGAACATGGCCTTCAATAAAATAGCCGTCAATTACTGCGGTATGGCATGAAGTCAAATCTTCAGGAACTCCAGCATTCGTTTTAATATCAAACATATCCGAGTCTTTATTTTCTTCTAAACGAAAATCATTCTCTTCCATATGCATGACCCATTTATGGCAACATGAACAGTCTGGAGATAAATAAACAATGCCCTTTTCAGTAATGTTTTCTTGACAAGATAAAAGGGTTAAAAAAGCGATAATTAAGGGGTGAGTTAAATTTCTCATATTCAAATTTATATAAATTTATCGTTTATTTACAATAAATCTATCAAGATCTTAAATTCCCTTAGAAGAGATGTTCTTTAAAGAGGCTATTAGTATTCCAAACATCAATAAAAAAGTGGATGTTTATCAAAAAAGACCAATACACTAAAAACTGCTACTATTGATTCTGAAAAGCTGCCCATAAAACCTAGAGGGGTGCTCAAAGAATCTAATTATAAAATTTTCCTACCCTATTCCATCATTAATTCGCTTACCTAATCTTATCAAAACCATGATAATAGATCATCATAGTTCCTGTAAACAATCTAAAAATAAAATAATTTATATCGGTATTCTTTATGGTTGTTTTGTTTATTTAAACAAAAATTCATAAACTAAAATCGTAACAATTATCCCCTTCAAAAAAGCTATAATTCCTGATAAATTGGGGTTTTCAATCATGAATTTTCTTCTCCATTTCCAAAAGCTTGACATAAGTAGTTGTGTATAAGTAGTTCAATTTAAAAAAACTAAGCCATTATGACTAATAGATCTTAGCTTTTCCACTCAAGAAATTGGGACTTCCCATTATAAAATAAAGCATAGACAAATGTTTTCTATGTCCATCAGTAGCTATCAAGTTCTAATCATAAAAAAGGTATTCCTCAGAATAATATGTTTATAAAGCCATGTGTAAGAAAGAGATATAAAGTATTTATCTTTGTATATGGAACATTCACTATATCAAGTTGACGCATTTACTGACACTCTTTTTTGTGGAAATCCAGCCTGTGTTGTACCGCTAAAAGATTGGTTGGAAGACGCCGTGCTGTTAAAAATTGCCAAAGAAAATGCAGTATCTGAAACGGCTTTTTTTGTTCAAGATAACGAAGAGTTTCATTTGCGATGGTTTACGCCAGATCTGGAAATGGATTTGTGCGGACACGCCACTCTCGCTACCGCTCATGTGTTGAAAACACATTTACACTTCACTAAAGGGGTGATAAACTTCAAAACTATAAGTGGTAAGGTTCAGGTTGTATTAGAAAATGATTATTATGTTCTCAATTTCCCCTCTAGAGCCCCACTTGCTGCATCACTTCCCCCACTTCTTGAGCAGGCAATCAATATAGCTCCTAAATCTGTCTTTAGAGCCAGAGACTATATTCTAGTTTATGAAAACGAGTCAGCTATTAAGAACATTGAGATAGAAAGAAATTTATTTGACCAGTTACGTCTTGGAACTGGAGGAGTTGTATTTACTGCGCCTGGAGCAAAGGTAGATTTTGTATCTCGTTTCTTTACACCCAATGCTACCCTTCTTGAAGACCCAGTTACTGGCTCTGCACATTGTTCTCTAATTCCCTTTTGGGCTTCTGTTTTAAATAAACAAAAAATGAATGCTGTTCAGTTGTCTCAACGTCAAGGATTCCTCCTATGCGAAAATAAAAAAGATCGTGTTTTGATTGGCGGTAAAGCAAAAACTTATCTCAAAGGTTCATTCCAAATTTATTGAAGGCATATACATGAACTTATAAAGTCTGGCGGTGTTCGTTCTTAAAATCAAAAATCAGTTAAAAAGATAATTCATCTCTTTCTTAATCGCACAACAGTTTGATTCTACTCAATATGTATTTTTTGATAATTTCCCCATCAAAAAATAAGATTTACTTTTATCAAATATTTCCCTGTATAGTAGATTAATTTTATTTTCTTACTCTTGTTTTTCCTTTTGCTGCTTAGAGTTTAAAATTTGGCTATTATAGAAGAATTATAATGCTTATCCTATATTTAAATCAATCATAAAAATAAGCTTACTTCAAACTTATGAATGACACATCTATTATAGCATAGAGTGGTTTGAAGATTACATTAGCACTAAAGTGCAGTAAACGAAAAAACCAGGCAAAAAAGCCTGGTTATAAATAAGTAAGTGCTATTTAATAAACTATTTTTCTTAGTTCATAGCAGCAGCCATGGCTCCAGATGCATCAAAATAATCACGTAGTTCATGAATTTGTCCTTTAGGATTGAATTCAAAAGAATGATACGCTCTATTAGTGATCACTGTGCCTGTTGTGGTATTTTTTGCTGTCCAAGTGCCATACGTTCTAACACTCCCGTTTAGTGTGCCTAGTGAATCTGTTCCAGGCAACCACACTTCTGCATTGTATGTTATATCGTCAAAATTGTCCATCCACGCCTTACCAGCTGCTAAAAAAGCATCGTATTTCCCAGGTTCTGAACCATAAAAAGGCGGATAATGGGTTACCCCTGGGCAGATCATTGGTATTTGTGCCTCTAAATCTTCAGAATTGAATAATTCAAAAAACTTTTTGGCTGTAGCAAGATTCTTTTCAAATTCTGGATTTGGATTTGATTCTGTTTCTTGCTTTGGTGGAACACAAGATACAACAGCAAAAATGCAAATGGTTAAAATTATTGTTCTCATTTTGAAATGGTTAAAATTGTTTTTTACAAATATAACTAAATTTAACCTAAAACATCTTTGGGTTGAGCTGAGTTTTGCTCATTGTCTTTTTTGAATACAAATCTTAATTAAAACACAAAAGAAATTATAGAAAAGCGTTAAAAACTGACTAATTTTGTTGTGTGAAAATGCTTGAAAAAAAGAAAAGAGATAAATCACCTTTCACGAGTGGGTTAATAGTTTTTATATTCTTTTTGAATACTATTATTGTATTGGGTCAAGAGCGTGTCACACTTAGTGGATACGTCACCGATATTACCACCAATGAGACTCTTATTGGCGTTAGTATTATTTTTCCAGAATTGAAACAAGGAACTGTTACCAATGAATATGGATTCTATTCTATTACGATTCCAAAAGGAAATCACAATATAATTGTAAGCTATTTGGGCTTCAATAGTTATGATGAACCAATAAAATTGGATTCAAATCTGACTAAAAATTTTGAGCTCTTCTCTTCTACCGTCATTCTTGAAGAAGTTGAAGTTGTAGATAATGAAGAGTCTATAAATCTAAAGAGTCCACAAATGAGTGTAAATAGGCTCAGTATTGCAACAATAAAAAATATGCCTGCTACGCTAGGTGAAGTTGATATTGTTAAGTCTATCACTCTATTGCCAGGAGTGTCTAATGCTGGTGAAGGGGCATCAGGTTTTAATGTTCGTGGCGGTGCAGCCGATCAAAACCTAATTCTTCTAGATGAGGCAATCATCTTTAATTCATCGCACCTTTTTGGTTTTTTCTCTGTGTTTAATCCTGATGCCATAAAAGACATCAAACTTTATAAGGGTGGTATTCCTTCGAATTATGGGGGACGTGTTTCATCTGTTTTGAACATTTATCAAAAAGAGGGGAACAGTAAAAAACTAAAGGCCAATGGAGGAATAGGTCTAATCTCAAGTAGACTATTGGTTGAGGGCCCTTTAGAAAAAGATAAAGGGGCCTTTCTTTTGGGTGGAAGAAGCAGTTATGTACATCTGTTTTTACCCTTGATTGAAAGTATTGCTGATAACAAAGCCTATTTTTATGATTTAAATACCAAACTAAGCTATACCCTAAACGAAAAAAATAAAATCTTCTTATCAGGCTATTTCGGTAGAGACGTTTTTGACATAAATAACCTTTTCAACAATGCTTATGGAAATTCAGTAGCTAACTTTAGATGGAATCATTTATTTTCTCAAAAACTTTTTTCTAATCTTTCACTAATTTATTCTGATTATGATTATTTCTTAGATTTTAATTTTGCTGATTTCAAGTGGACATCTGGTATTGTCAATTTTAATTTAAAATACGATTTCAAACATTATTTAAATGAAAACACCAAGCTAGGCTATGGTTTAAATCAGATTAATTACAAGTTTGACCCTGGATTAATTGAACCATCGCGAGAAAATACGCAAGTCAACACCAATAAACTCACCAATAAATTTGCACTAGAAAACGCAATTTATGCCAATGTTGAAACAAGCTTAAGTAAAAAAATAAATTTCATGTTGGGGATAAGACTTAGCAATTTTATCCGCTTGGGGCAACCATTATTTGTTTATGAAAATAATGAAGCAGTATTGTTTAACCCTTCCTTGCAAATTTATGAGAGTGCCGTTCCACTCAGAGAAGAAAATTATTCTAAAAACAAAGTGCTAAAAAACTTTTTCAATTTTGAACCACGGTTTTCAGTCTCTTTTCAGTCAAAAGAAAATGAATCTTTTAAGTTGAGTTACAACAGAATGGCGCAATATCTTCATCTAATCTCCAACACCAACACACCTACCCCAATTGATATTTGGGCACCAAGTGGACGCTTTATTGACCCTCAACTATTAAATCAATTTGCTGTGGGCTATTTCAAATCGATTCAAAACAACCGCTATAACATTTCGTTAGAAGCTTTTTATAAGGACATACAAAATCGCTTAGATTATATTGATGGGGCAGAATTGATTGCAAACAATACAATTGAACAAGTCCTGTTGAGAGGTCAATCTGAAGCCAAAGGAATTGAATTTTTACTTAGAAAAAACGATGGTAAACTTACAGGTTGGATTGCCTACACACTTTCTCGTTCATTACAACAAACTCAAGGAAGAACTCCACAAGAAACAGGAATAGCAAATGGTTCTTGGTATTTCACACCCTTTGACAAAACACATGATATTAGCTTAACTGCTTCATATCAAGGGAATTCAAGATGGCGTTTCAATACTAATTTTTTATTTCAAAGTGGTCAGCCTATAACCTATCCAAATGGCCAATATACTTTCATGGACTTTTCTATCCCTAATTATGAGACTAGAAATAGTAGTAGGCTTCCCTCCTATCATCGTCTTGATTTATCAGCCAGTTATACTCCAAACCAAAAACAACAAAAAAGCACTGGTGAATGGGTGTTTAGTATTTTCAATGTCTACAACAGAAAAAATGCTGCTTCATTACGTTTTGAACAAAACCGTGAAACAGGTCAAAATGAAGCTATTAGACTATCCATTTTTGGCATTATACCTTCAGTAACTTATAATTTTAAATTTTGATGATGAATAGTGTTAAGTTTCTTTTTGTAGTTTCTGTGCTTTTTTTTTCTTGTGAAGATCCTATAGAGGTAGAATTAAACGAACCCAATTCAAAACTAGTCATTGAAGCCTATGTGAACTGGATCAAAGAAACCAATCAGACTGAACAGGTTGTACTTCTTTCTACTCTAAATTCTTTTTTTAGTACTGCTAAAATCCCTGTAAACGGAGCTAAGGTCAGTTTTAGTGATGAAAATGCAACGCGTTATCTTTTCAAAGAAATTGAAAATTCAGGTCGTTATGTTCCGATTGATACTATCCCCTATGCTCTCAATCAGCAATTCACTCTACATGTAGCATACAATGAAGAGTATTTTGAAGCTTCAGAAACATTTCATTCAGTAGCTTCTATTGATCGAATAGAGCAAGAAGAACTCAATTTTTTTGGTGAAGAGGCACTGAAATTTGAAGTCTATAGTTTTGATCCTGAAGATGAAGAAAACTATAGCTTATTTGAATATGAAAGTTCTAGATTAGACATACCAGAATACAATGTCTATCGAGATGACTTTACCAATGGAATAGAATATTATGGTATTTTAGTTGATACTGATTTTGTTGAAGGTGATACCATTCGATTTCGTCAGTATGGACTTTCCTGTAGAGGATTTAGTTATCTGAATTTATTGGTGTTACAAAATACCCAACAAGGAGGTCCTTTTTTACCTCCACCAGTAAATCTCAACGGTAATATTTTCAATGTAACAAATCCAGAAAATAATCCTCTTGGGTATTTTAGGATATCAGAGGTTTCTGAATTAAATTATGTTGTTCGATAGAGAACCCTTGTTGGAATTGATTTCATAAAAAACTTTATTTTTTTCTTACCATCAATTTTTTAGTAGCTTTAGCCTACATATAAAAACAATGCAAAACCTCTTTCGAAGGCTATTTCTTTTAGGTAGTCTAATTTTACTGTCTGATGGTTGCCAATCAACCGAGTCTTCTGTAAAATATGTGTTCAAAGCCAGTATGCTGGTCAATGAAAACCACACTTGGTATAAGAGCTTTGTTTATTTTGGAACCCTTTTACACGAGCGATCAGATGGACAAATCAAACTTGAAGTATATCCTTCAGAACAATTGGCCAAAGAAGTAGAAGCCATCAGGCTTATTCAGGCCGGTGTCATTGATATGACAATTTCTGCTGCCACACTTGCCAATTGGGAAGAAATTTTAACTTTTTCTGACATGCCCTTTTTATTGAGGGATGCTCAGGCAATGAAAAAACTCATTGAAAGTCCAATTGGAGAGGAAATTGAACAAGTAATGATTCAAAAAATGGGACTTAGACCAGTAGGCTATTTCCAAAGAGGAGAAAGACATCTGACTAGTAATAGACCCATCAAACACCCTGATGATCTAAAAGGTTTAATTATTCGAGTTCCCAATGCCCCTTCCTATGTCACTGCCTGGCAATCAATGGGAGCCAAGCCCACCCCTATGGCTTTTTCAGAGGTTTTTACCGCTCTACAACAAGGAACAATCGAAGCACAAGAAAACCCTTTTGCAATGATTAAAAATGCAGGATTCAGCGAAGTTCAAAAATATGTGAATTTAACAGGACATGTGGTTAGCTGGGGCTATCCAGTAGTTGGTGAAGCTCAGTTTCAGAAATTACCCACTCACCTTCAAGAGATTTTTTTACAAGCTGCAAAAGAAATGCAAGACTATGAGCACCAACTCTTTTTAGCTAACGAAACCCAAGTACAAGAAGAACTTCAAAAAGAAGGAATGACCTTTGTGACTGTTGACCAAGCGGCCTTTATAGAACAAAGTGAAGAAGCTATTTACGAAAGTTTGTCTCCTGAAATGAAAAGGACATATGAATCTATAAAGACCTTAACCAAATGAACTGGCTTAAAACAATCGGTTGGACTCTAAAATATGGAACCTTTGTTAGTAGCTTTGGATTTATAGTTACTGTTAGTATTCAAGTTTTTTCTCGCTATTTTTTAGAAAATGTACCTGCATGGACAGAAGAAGCTTCTCGCATTTTGTTTATATATGCCATTGCCTTTGCCAGTGGTTTAGCATTTAAAGGAAACTATTTTGTGAAACTAGACCTTTTCCAAAAAAAAGAATCTCCTCAGTTTGAAATAACCTTGAACATTCTCTCACTACTGGTGAGTTTATTTCTTTTTGGAACAATGAGTTTTTATTCAATAAACGTTTTAAAAATGGGTTTGAATGAACTTTCACCAAGCCTTCAAATTCCAATGATTATTCCCTTTTTTAGCCTTCAGATAATGTCGCTTTCAATTTGTTTTTATGCATTTATAAGGCTTCTTAAACTTTTTAAAACAAACAATAAATGATTTTTATTCTTCTTATTGTTTTTGTTTTAGGACTCATTTTACGCTTTCCTATTGCATTTTCATTGGGAATATCGTGCCTACTATATCTTCTCATTAAAGGTACCCCTCTTACAGTTATACCATTAAAAATGTATGCTGGAATTGATGTATTTGTCTTATTGAGCATTCCTGGATTCATTCTCGCAGGTAATTTAATGAATCAAGGAGGACTAACAGATAAAATTATTCGGTTTTGCAATCATTTAATTGGTCATGTAAGAGGAGGCTTAGCTTTTGTCAATATTGGTGCTTCCATGCTCTTTGCCGGTATTTCTGGCACCGCCATCTCAGACACAGCCAGTTTAGGGTCAGTATTAATACCCGCCATGAAAAAAGAGGGGTATGATCGAGATTTTTCATGTGCCATCACTGCGGCATCATCCACCGTTGGGCCAATAATTCCGCCAAGTCTTCCTATGATTATTGCAGCTACCCTTAGTGGTCTATCGGTAGGAAAGCTTTTTTTAGCTGGAGCCATTCCCGGTTTATTGTTGGGTGCAGGTCTTTTTTTTGTTGCCTACGTGGTAGCTCAACGGAGAAAATATCCAAAAAATGAAAAGAGTAGTTTTCGACAAAGGGTAATCAGTTTTGGAGAAACTTTTTGGGCGCTTGGATTAACAATACTCATCCTTTTTGGAATTATTGGAGGAGTTTTTACTCCCACAGAAGCCTCAATCGTTGCTGTTCTTTATGCCCTTGCTGTGGGACTTTTTATTTATAAAAAATTGAGTTTAAACAATATATTAATTGTGTTTTTAGATTCTATGAAGACAACAGCTTCACTAATGATTTTGGTTGGCTTTGCTAATTTATTTGGCTACATTCTAATCACCGAACAGATACCACAAACATTATCTAATGAAATTCTTTCTTTTACCAATAATAAATACGTTGTTCTCTTACTGATAAACCTCCTCCTTATTGCTGTAGGTACTTTTATGGAAACGATTGCTGCTTTATTAATCATGTTCCCCATTTTATTAAAAGTAGCTGTTGCTGTTGAAATTGCACCAATGCACTTTGCAGTTATTTGTGTCTTAAATCTTATTATTGGCCTCACCACACCTCCTGTTGGTGTCTGTCTTTTTGTTGCCTCTAGTATTGGTAAAACTTCAATTGGAAAGGTGAGTAGAGCTGGGCTTCCTTTTTTAGGGGTCAGTATTCTTGTGCTTATTTTAGTTTCACTTTTTCCTGAATTATCATTATTTCTACCTCATCTTATGATGAAATAAAAAAACTATCTGATATGAAATACATAGTATGTCAAGAGCCTGGCGTTTGGAAAAAAAAGGAACGTTCTATACCCAAGATCGAAGATGACGAAGCCTTGATTGCTATAAAAAAAATTGGTGTTTGTGGCACTGATTTACACGCTTTCAAAGGAAATCAGGCTTTTTTCAACTACCCAAGAATTCTAGGACACGAATTAGCAGGGATTATACAAAAATTACCCTCTAACAAAACGAGTTCATTTAAAGAAGGAGATCAAGTAGCCATCTTGCCCTATCTTAACTGCAATGCATGTAGTGCTTGCTTATCAAGAAAAACGAATTGCTGTGCTCATCTGAAAGTATTAGGCGTTCACATAGATGGAGGTATGCAAGAACAAATTGCTGTTCCTCAATCTCATTTAATCGCTCTTAATGAGTTAAACTTAGAGGCCATTGCACTCATAGAACCTCTTAGCATTGGGGCCCATGCACTTCGACGAGCACAATTGGAGGCTAAAGACACCTTGGTTGTGATGGGTTGTGGCCCTATTGGTGTTGGAATTATTCAACTTGCCAAAAATGCAGGATTCAGAATAATTGCTTTAGATATTGACTTAAAACGATTACAATTTGTAGAAAAAATTGTAAATGGAATAGATACTGTTTTAGCAGATGATCAAGCTGTAGATAAAATTATGAAGCTTACACAAGGTACTCTTGCCGATGCCGTTTTTGATGCTACAGGAAACAAACGCGCTATGGAAAGAGGGCATCATTTTATGAAACATGGTGGAAAATATATACTTGTCGGCTTATATAAAGACTTGCTGAGTTTTAAGCATCCAGAAATTCATGCCAAGGAAACTTCTCTGTTGTGCAGCCGAAACGCTACAAAAGAGGATTTTGATTGGGTTATTCAAACCCTAAAAAAAGACGCTTTTCCTGTTAAACACTATATTACTCACCAACTTCACTTTGAATCACTTATTGAATCTTTTGAGTCTCTGTATAAGAATGAAGACTTACTCATTAAAGCAATGATATCTCTTTAATAAAAACTTATAATTAATTCACTTCTTTTTTTAGTGCTTCTAAAAATTCAGGAGTTATCTTAAAGTAATAACCGTTTTCTTCGTGTAAGCTATTATCCCCCTCACCATTTGCATTGGTATGAAATGTGGATAAGTGCTCCATAAAATCATCAATATTTTTGACTTCATAGGATCGGTGATCTAAATCTTTAATAATTAGCTTTTTACTCATTATTTGGTTTTAAAACCAAATTTAATTTTTTTATTTATTACATTTTGTACAGACTTTAAAAAGGGGATTTAAATTCATATTTCTTACATTGTAAAAAAAAATCCATGCTTCGTTTTTTGATTATCTTCTCTATTTTTTATTTGGGTTGCCAAGGTCCAACAAACGTAACAATGCAACCTAAAGTTCAAGCTCCCTTTGAAAAACTGGACACTCTAGCTACAAATGATTGGTGGAATAGAGCAAAGAACCCCATTCTTGAACTAGATGTTCCAAGAAATGAAGTGATAGCCTTTGGAATTTATACGGTGTCTCATGATGTGTTAAAGTTAACTGCACAATTTTTCCCGCTTTTCCCTAATGAATCCCGCGATGTTCGTTTCGCAATAAAAAAAGATGGAAAATGGGAAGAGATCGCAACTGAAACAATAAATGATATTGGATGGAATGCGACTTTTCGAATAGAGAATTGGAATAGTAAAGAAAATATTCCTTATCAAATTCTACACGGAACTGAAGCTACTTATGAAGGGCTAATTCGAGCTCAACCCTCTACCGAAAAAGAATTTGTTTTAGCAGCTTTGTCCTGCAACAGCAATAAGGACAGAGGAAATCGAGAGAATTATGTAAGAAATATAAACGAAATTGACCCTGATTTAATTTTCTTTGCTGGCGATCAATCTTATGATCACATGGAGCACACAGCAGCTTGGCTTAAATTTGGAATGCAGTTTAGAGAAACGTTTAGAACAAGACCCTGCATTACTATTCCAGACGATCATGACATTGGACAAGGCAATATTTGGGGAGAAAATGGGAAGAAGGCCAGCTCCATGGCGGGTAGTGATGGTGGTTATTTTTTCCATCCAGAATACATCAAAATGGTGCATAGATCACAAACCAACCATTTGCCAGACCCTTACGACCCCACACCAATTCAACAAGACATCCCTGTTTATTATACTCATTTTCAGTGGGGTGCAGTAGACTTTGCCATTGTTGAAGACCGTAAGTTCAAAAGTGGACCTGAGGGAAAAATTCCACAACAGGGCCCTAGACCAGATCATATTCGAAATCCTAAATACGATCCTAAATCAATTGATTTAGAAGGGTTAACTCTTTTAGGAGAAAGGCAATTGGCCTTTTTAAATGAGTGGGCCGAAAAAAAAGTAGCAGGTATGCAAAAAATAGTTCTTTCACAAACAGGATTTTGTGGAGGAGCGCATATTCATGGCACCTTAGACAACCGTTTACACGCTGACTTAGATTCCAACGGTTGGCCTCAAACAGGCCGAAACAAAGCATTGAGATTGATCAAGAAAGCAAATGCAATTCATGTAGCGGGAGACCAGCATATTGCCACAGTAATACAACACGGTATCGACCAATTTGATGATGGGCCTTGGGCTTTTGTGGTGCCAGCCATTGTCAATAATTATTATAGCCGATGGTGGTGGCCAGAAACCGAAAAGCCTGGCGCAAATGCAAACAATCAATTGCCTTGGACGGGCAACTATCTCGATGGTTTCAATAATAAAATAACCATGCATGCTTATGCCAACCCAAATACCAATTCAAACGGAGCTGGTTTTGGAATTGTGAGAATAAATGATGAGTCAGTTATTTTTGAATGCTGGCCTAGATTGGCGGACATGACCAATCCAGAGTCAAAACAATTTCAAGGGTGGCCAATTGCTGTTAAGAGAGAGTAAAAAAACAGTACCCGCAGATTGTATAATTTAATTTTAATTAATTTTTTAAATCCATGACAATACAATTGACATATAAATCCATTTTTTTAGCCTTTCTAATATCAGTATTCTCCTCATGTTCATCAAAAGAGATCAAAGCAGAGGAGCTTTGCATTGATCCTAATCAAGTGAAATTAGATGGGATTTGTACTTTAGAATATGCGCCAGTGTGTGGCTGTGACAATGTTACTTATGGCAACTTGTGTCAAGCTACAAATAACGGTGTTTTAAACTATACTGACGGAGAATGCCCACAATAGAAAAGCCTATGATTAAATTCTTTTTGATATCTTAGAAAAAATGAATTAGAGAGTTATGGAATGGTATCTTAAAAATCGTTGGTGGATATGGACTATAACTGGCATCTACCTTGCCTATAGAATAATCACTTCAATACTTTACTAAAAATGGCTTTATTAAAACCTTTAACTCAATTAGAAATTGAAACCAAAAAAAACCAACTTGATCCCAAATGGGAGCTTAAAGACGGACAATTAATTTTTAATAAAGAATGTAGCGATTTTGATGAAGCCATAGCATTTATTAATACAATAGCAGCCCTTGCCAATAGCCAAGATCATCATCCTAAAATTATAAATGAATATAATCGAATTTATTTATCTCTATTTACACATGATTCAAATGGAATCACAGAAAAAGATTTTACACTGGCCAAGGCAATTGATGCATTGGGAAAATAAACCAGGTGACTGTAAGCTTTTAGTAATCAATTAGAACTCCCGATAGTCTCCTGCTAAATATTGATTGGCTTCATCTTCTTTAAATTGAGCAGAGGCATTGTCCCAATGAAGTGTTTGGCCTGGAAACCTTCCTGCAATTACACCAAGAAGGATTGTTTCTGTCAATCGTGAAGCATAGGAGAATGGAGCTGTGACTTTTGCTTTTCCTAGGCATGCATCTACAAATTGATGATAATGTTTAGGAGATTCTCCTGCATAATCTCTAACGGGTTCTCCAAGTTCATTATTTGGATCATATTTAGAAATATCATACGCTACATAGCTTCCATCTTTAAAATGTTTTGGTAATTGCATAAAATGAGGGAGCAAAAGATTTCCATTTTCTCCATAGAAAATAGCACCTTGTTCAGGTAGTTCATCATTGTTTGGTAAGGCAAGTTCTTCTAATTCTGTTGGTGCTCCTTTGCCATCATACCATACCCATTCTAAAGTTTCTTTTGTGAAAGGGGTTTCAGGAAAAGTATAAATAACATGATTGTTATTTGGGTAGCCAAACCCGTTGGGAGGCCTACAATTGTTTGTGATAGTTAAGGGCACATCTAATTGCAGAGCATTATAAGGCGTATCAAAAATATGCACTCCCATGTCACCTAGAGTTCCACAACCATAATCAACAAGTTTTCTCCAATTCATTGGGTGATAATAGCCTTCTTTGTAGGGACGTTCCTTTGAGGTTCCTAACCACAAATTCCAATCTAAAGATTCTGGCACTTCATCTTCTCCCTCAGGAATTGGCCCATCATATCCCCAGTTTTTGGGAGACCAGGCTATCACCTTGTGGACTTTTCCAATAATTCCTCCCTGAATGAGCTGTGTGGCTAATTTATAATCATAAAACGAGTGCACCTGTATCCCCATTTGAGTAACCAAATTTTTTGATTCTGCAACTTTTCTCATCATTCGAGCCTCAGCAACATGATGTGTCAATGGCTTTTGGCAATAAACAGGTTTATCCATTTCCATTGCAAGCAGTGAAGCGGGAGCATGGGTATGGTCTGGAGTAGAGACTACCACAGCATCGATATCACTTTGCGATTGTTTCAGCATAACCCTGTAGTCTTTAAAAATCTTTGCTTTTGGAAACATTTTTTTTGCCTTTGCTAAATTTTGAGAATCAACATCACAAAGGGCACTAACTTCAACTTCAGAATGTGAGGCTATTGCTTTGAGGTCTTCAAAACCCATATTGCCAACACCGATATGAGCCGTTCGTAATTTCTTTTTTTCATTGGCTAAAATATCGCACCCTGGCAATAGCGCAGTTCCCATAACGAGTGCCGAAGTCTTTAAAAATGTTCTTTTTTTCATAGTTGAAAAGTGCTTTAAATTATTGTATTGGAGTTAGTTTAATGTTTTTCCATTTTACTTTGATGCCACCGCCGTCATGAATCTGTAGAGCAATAGAGCCTTTCCCCTCTCCTATTTTTTCATCATCCAAAGTAATCATTGGTGTTCCGTTCAACCATGTTTCTACTTTATCATTCACAACACGCATTCTCATTGTGTTCCAATTACCCATTTTGAGAGCTTTATCTTTAGCTTTATCAGGCTGTATTAACCATCCTCTCCCATAAGATTCATAAACACCCCCTGAATTACTTCCTGGAGGGGCTACTTCAACTTGCCATCCACTAATTTTTGTTCCTTCTATAGTTGAACGAAAAAATATGCCGCTATTTCCATTGGCTTCCTGTTTAAAGTCTACACTAAGGTCAAAGTTATCATAATGGGCCTCAGTAGATAAATAGCCATAGGCTTTATCGGGTCCGCTCTCACAGACTAAAAGACCGTCTTCTACATACCATAATTCTGTGCCATGAACCTGCCAACCCTGCAAGTTTTTTCCATTAAAGAGATTCACTGTTTGTGCATAATTTGTTTTTAAAACAAATAAAAAAAGAAGGTATAATAAGGGTTTTAATTGGGTCATAAAATTCAATTTTTGGATTTATCATTTGTTTGCTAGTTAAAACTAAACATTTTTTTAGAAAATCATTGATTCCTTTCTAATAAAGCAAATAGTGATCAATCTATATTTTAATATCTTCACCCAAATTTATTTTTGATGGTTAAACCCTTTTTAGTATCACTTTGCTGTATTTTGATTTTGACGACAGTTAAAAGTCAAATTAATCCCTCCGACATTGATATCGTGAGAGATGCCTATGGTGTGCCCCATATTTTTGCAAAAACAGATGCTGCATTAGCTTATGGTTTAGCTTGGGCTCATGCCGAAGATGACTTTAAAACTACCCAAATTGGTTATTTAGCAGGCAATGCGTTGCTTTCTAAATATTTTAAAAATAAAGGACTTGCAGCTGATTTTCTCACTCAATTTATTGGCTCTGAAGAAGTAATAGCGAATGAATATGAAACCAAAATAAGTAAAGCCTATAAAAAAGTTGTAGAAGGGTATGCAGCTGGATTCAATGCTTTTGCTAAAAAATATCCAGAGCAAGTTCTAGTTAAAGAATTGTTTCCTATTACCCCACAAAAAATGCTTCGCTATGCTCAGTTGCAACTTTTTATTTCAAGCAAAGGTGATTCTTGGGTTATGAAAATCATAAATAATAAACTCAACTATGCAAATGAACGACAAACTGCTACCAAAGGATCAAATGCATTTGGATTCAACAGTGCTAAAACGGATAACGGAAATACTTTTTTAGCCATCAATACCCATCAACCACTTGAAGGTCCTGTTTCTTGGTATGAAGCCCACTTATATAGTAATGAGGGGACAAATATTTTAGGGGCCCTTTTTGCTGGAAGTCCAAGCATCCTGACAGGTATAAATGAGAATTTAGCATGGACACATACCGTAAATCAACCTGATAAAACTGATGTTTTTGCTCTTGAAATGCATCCTTCTAAAAAACTCAGTTATAAGGTAGATGACAAGTATTATACATTAAAAGTTAAAAAAGCTTCATTACAATTCACTGTTTTAGGGATTCCTATAAAAATTTCAAAAAAGTATTATGAAAGTATTTATGGCCCTACATTAAAAAACAAAAGCGGTTATTATGCGGTTCGGACTCCCATTTTGAATGAAATAAGAGCACTTGAACAATGGTGGAGAATGAATAAAGCTCAAGATTTTAATTCATTCTATGAGATTCTCAAAATGAAGGCTCTTCCTGGTTATAATATTGGATATGCAGATAAGAACGACACCATTTTTTATATTTCTAATGGACTTATTCCAAAGCGTCGATCTGGTTATGATTGGGAAAATGTTGTCCCAGGCAACACTATGAAAACACTTTGGCAAGATACCTATGCAATCGAAGAATTACCACAAGTTATTCAACCTGAAAGTGGCTATTTTTATAACGCTAATCACAGTCCATTTATATCGAGTGGAAAAAATGATACCCCAGACGCTACACTCTTTGCCAAAGAAATGGGGTTTGAGGACTACGACAATAATCGTTCTATTCGTTTTAAAGAACTCATTGAGTCAAAAGATAAGATTAGTTATCAAGATTTCAAGCGCATTAAATATGACCATTCATACCCAAAACCCTATCATTTTAGCTGGATGAATATTGATTATCTTGACTTAATTAAACCAGAAGATTATCCAGAAATAGAAACGTTAATCTCACGCGTTCAAAATTGGGACAGAAAAGCAGCAGCAAATTCGTTAGGTGCTGGAACATTTGCTTGTTTATATGATAAGTTAAAAAAGGTATATCGCAAATTACCAGAACCCAAAATAATCCCAATAACCATTTTAGTAGATGCTTTTCATCATACTAAAGAACATTTTATAAAGTATTTTGGAACGATGGACGTATCACTTGGTGATTACCAAAAACTTGTAAGAGGAGATAAAGAAATACCTATTTTTGGTCTTCCAGATGTGATCACTTCCATGGCTTCAAGACCCTACCAAAATGGACAGACTAGGGTGGTTAGTGGAGAATCCTATATTGCCTTGGTGGAATTTGACAGGAATCAGCCAAATCCAAAGATTGAGACAGTCATTTCATATGGAAGTTCGGAGAATGCCTCTTCTCCTCATTTTGACGATCAAATGGAATTGTATGCCGCTTTTAAAACAAAACCTATGACTTTAGACAAGGATGAGGTTTACGCAAATGCAAAGCGAATTTATCATCCTCAATAAACAATTTTTTAAAGTTGTGGCTTTAATACATTTTGATAGAGGACTTCATATTGAGGAATAACTTTTGATATGTCGAATTTATTTGCCTGAAGATAAGCTTGATGTTTAAACTTCAAATGCAACTTAGTATCTGATAAAATTCTAATGGCTTCTTCTGCCATAGTGTCTACGGCACCAACAGGACAAAGAATACCCGAATAATTTTGAATATTAACTTCAGGTAGCCCACCCACATTTGTTGAGATTACAGGAACCTGATGCAACATAGCTTCTAAGGCAGCCAAACCAAAGCTTTCTTGTTCTGAGGGGAGCAAGAATAAATCAGAATAACAAAGAACTTTTTCAATCTCATCACTTTTTCCTAAAAAAACTACTTTTGATTCTAAATGGTGTTTTTCACAATAGCGCTGTGCCATTGCTTTATCTGGGCCATCACCAACCATCATTAGTTTTGCAGGAACTTTTTCTATTATTTTTTCAAAGGTATTGATCACATCTAAGACACGTTTCAATGGTCTAAAGTTGCTTATGTGTGTTATTATTTTTTCTTCTTCTTTTTCTGCAAGCAAGGATCGCTTGCAGGGAAGTTCTTTGCCTTCAAACTTTTTAACATCAATGAAATTAGGAATTACATGAATGTCTTTTTTAACCTTGAACAGTCTCAATGTATCTTTTCTTAAACTTTCTGAAACTGCAGTAACGTAGTCAGAGTGATTAATGCTAAAGGTCACTGCTTTTTTATAAAAAGGGTGACGACCGACTAGGGTTATATCTGTTCCATGTAGGGTTGTAATGATTGGGAGATGAATTCCATCATCTGCAAGCATTTTTTTGGTCATATAAGCTGCATAGGCATGAGGAATGGCATAATGAACATGTAAAACATCAATATTATAGTCATTGACTACTTGCACTAGTCGGCTTGATAAGGCCAATTCATAGGGTTGATATTGAAACAAAGGATAGTCTGGTACATACACCTCATGATAAAACAAATTTTGGTTTAGAGCTTCTAAACGGACAGGCTGTTTATAGGTGACAAAATGAATTTCATGCCCTTTTTTTGAGAGGGATATCCCTAACTCCGTAGCAACAACACCACTACCTCCATAGGTGGGGTAACAAACGATAGCAATTTTCAAAATCTTTTTTTTTAATCTACCAAAGCCTTATAAACAACCTCTCGCACTCTAGTGCGTATGTTGTGTTTACCCAACAGTTTATTGTCCATGGTAGGATAGGTTCTATTTGACAAAAATACAATAACCATTTCATTTTCAGGATCAGCCCAAGCATAAGTTCCCGTAAAACCGTAATGTCCAAAACTAGTTGGGGAAGGTTGCCCCTTGCAATCACTTGAGCCATCATTAAGTTCTGGTTTATCAAATCCTACTCCCCTCCTATTGTCTTTATCACAATAATAGCAAGTATTGAATTGATTGATCACACTTTTTGAAAGTAGTTTTTTTCCTCCATAATAGCCTCCTTGTATATACATTTGCAACACAACTGCTACATCAAATGCATTTCCAAATAACCCAGCATGACCCCCCACACCTCCCTGCATGGCTGCACCCATATCATGAACAAAACCATGTAAGAGTCGATTTCTAAAATAGGTGTCAATTTCACTGGGTATTACTAATGAGTCTGGTATTTTTTTATAGGGCTTATACGTCATTGTCTTCAGTTTTAATGGCTTAATTAGTAAGCTTTCTACTTGCTCATCAAGACTTTTATTCTCCTTTTCTTCCAAATATTTTTTTAATAAATAATAGGGAAGATCAGAGTAAACATAATCTAGCGAGTCTAGCAGAGGACTTTCTTTGATAGTTTGTTCAATAATTTCAATGTAATTTTTATCTAGATAAAGGTTTTTTGCCACTGGAATAGAGAAATTTTCTGTTGCGTTTGGAGAATAAAATTTAGCATCAGGTTTTGCTTCTTTAGTCAATGTCATCTTATAAAAAGGAATCCATGGAATGAGTTGAGCATAATGACTCAACATGGCCTTTAGGGTAATGTCTGCCTTATTGCTTTGCTCCCATTCAGGCAACATTTCTTTAACTTTAGTAGAAAGGCTTATTTGGTTTTTCTCAACAGCATCTATAATCAAAGGCATTGTACCGATAATTTTAGTTAATGAAGCTAAATCATATAGATGATGATTGGCAACCTTTCTTTTTTTTCTATAAGTGTGATGACCAAAACTTTTCTGATAAACAACCTGTCCACGTCGAGCCACTAGCATCTGAATGCCAGGAGTCATCATTGAATCTATTGCAATTTTGGCCAATTCATCTAAACCTTTTAGCTTCTCAGGATCAAATCCAACTTGAGCAGGGGTAGCATACCCTAATCTATCGATGGAGTCTAAAAATAATCCATGACCCACAGAATATCTTTTTTCAACACTTATTGGTAAAGTCCCATAGGTTCCAATAACTCCAAAAAGAATTTCAACACTAAGTTGTTGAGCTATGGCACTGTTTTGATAACTCCACAAAATTGCATCAATATTTTGAATTTCTGAAATCTGAGCTAAGGCATAAGGTCGAACAAATCCATTCAGTATTATCTTTTTATGCTGAGCAAGAACCTTGATTATTGCAAGTTCTTTTTCATTGAAGTTTGAGGCTTTCCATGGATTTTCATTGGAACGATGAAAACTAATAATCAATGTATCAAAAGGGGCTGTTTTAACCAATGCATTTTCTGGAGTTATATCGATAATTGACGTAATAGGTGCATAACGGTTTAACTGTTTCTGATATGCTACGCTAGAGGCATCTCCCAACGTAATATGGGCTAAGGAAGTTTTTTTGCTTAAAGGAAGGAGACGGTTTTCGTTTTTAACTAGTGTAATTGCCTTTGCCATTGCTTGTGCATAAAGCAAGGTGTCTTGGGGTGCGTTTAAATCTTTATACAAACCGTCAATTTTCACTGGCTTATAGTTGTGCAACCCTGCTTTATATTTTGCCATCAAAATTTTCTTTACAGAATGTGCCAATCGACTTTCTGAAACAATACCCTTCAAATAAGCTTTTTCAATAGCTTCAATGCCTTTAGGAATATCAAGTGAAATCAAGAGCATATCTTGACCAGCCTGGAAAGCTGTTAAATCAACGTTTTCTGAAGAAGAAAAATTTGCTACTCCTTTCATATTAAGAGCATCAGTCACGATCAACCCATTAAATCCCAATTCCTTTTTCAATTTTTCTTGAATTAAGGCTGTTGAAAGGGATGTTGGCAAACCATTCGGAGACCATGGGGGAACGTCGAGGTGCGCAACCATAACCGAAGTTAACCCTTCATTAATCAACTTTTTATAGGGCAGTAAAGATGTTTGATCTAAGTCACTTTGAGATATGTCTACCCTGGGCAACGTTTTGTGAGAATCTTGAGCAGTATCTCCATGTCCCGGGAAATGTTTTCCAGACGTTAAAATTCCAACGTCATGGTGTCCTTTCATCAAGGCTAAGGCTTTAGTACTCACTTGCACTGGGTCTTCTCCAAATGACCGATTGCCAATAATGGGATTATTAGGATTTGTATTAACGTCTAATACTGGACCATAACTCATATGAACTCCTAATCTTTTTTCCTGTTCAGCCATACGGCGGCCAATTTTTCTTATCAATGAGGTATCTTGAATTGCGCCTAATGTCATTTGCCAAGGAAATCGAGCAACACTATCAAGACGCATTGAAGGCCCCCATTCTGCATCCATCGCAACTAGCAACGGAACTTTAGAAGCTTTCTGAAAGGCATTAAGCCAATGGGATTGTTTTTTAGGACCACCTAAAGAAAAAATGACACCACCAATATGATGCTTTTCTATTAGCTCTTTCATTTTTTGAAAATGGAGATTATCTCTTTCACTAAATACCATTGGCATAAACAATTGCCCAATTTTTTCTTTGAGGGACATTTTGCTATACACTTGATTAACCCACTCTTGCTGTAGTTGTTGATTGGGTTTAGGAACAGCTAAAGGGTCAAACTGTTGTGCAGATAACGAGGTGACAGTAAGAAAATAAACAAAAAAATGTTTCATTAAAAAAGGCTGTTGTGCCAACTAAATTCAGCTAAGGTCTCCCAGTTTGACAGAAAATCTCTTTTAGTTTGAACTAGGTTATTGAATACTGTAGTTGATTTGGAGAACTCACCTTGCCTAGCTAATCTTTTAAATTCATGTAAAGCAAGGTGTTTTATTTGGTCGTCTTTTTTATAGGTGATGAGCATTCTATCAAATAAATCCACTTTAAATTTCCTTTCTAATTGTTTAAGAAAATGAACAGATGCATCAATAGAACATCCACTGGCTAAATTCTTGTTTTCATTGAGTCCAATAACGATAAAGTTATTGTATGGTATTGAAAAACTTGCTTCTAAGGCCTGCTGGTGGGCTGTCCACTGGGTTAAAAAAGCGATTAACTCTTGCTCAATTGCAATAACTTCTTTGTCGCTTAGATGTCGGTTGGTAGCATAAATCCAAACTCTGGCCTCATCGGGCAATCGGTCAAAGGGCACATACATGTTTTATAAATTTTTGGCTTGAACAATTAGTTCTGCTATGTCTAAAACTTTCACTTCCTCTTCTTTGTGATTATTTTTGATTCCATCACGCATCATGGTTTTACAAAAAGGGCATCCAGTGGCAATATAATTAGGTGCTGTGTCTAGAGCTTCTTTTGTGCGCATTAGATTAATTTCTGTTTTTCCTTCTTCAGATTCTTTAAACATTTGAGCTCCACCGGCACCGCAACATAGCCCTTTGGATTTACAACTTTTCATCTCAGTTAGAGCCAGTTGGAGACTCTTTAGTAAATGACGAGGAGCTTCAAATACTTGATTAGCTCGACCTAAATAACATGGGTCATGGTAGGTTATTCGTTTACCCTTAAATGTTGTTTCTGAAATTTTAAGTTTCTCTGTTTCTAAAAGATGCTTTAAAAATTGGCTATGATGGTAAACTTCATAATGCCCATCAAGGGCAGAATATTCATTTTTTAGGGTGTTAAAACAGTGAGGACATGTGGTTATGATTTTTGTGACACCGTAGTGGTTTAGGCGCTCAATATTTTGTAGGGCTTGGGCTTGAAATAAAAATTCATTTCCAGCTCTTTTGGCTGGATCTCCGGTGCAACTTTCTTCGTCTCCCAAAACTGCAAAAGAAGTTTGAGTGTATGAAAGGATTTTAACAAATGCCTTTGTTACACTTTGCGCTGCTTCATCAAAACTACCCGCGCAGCCTACCCAAAAAACCACTTCTGGAGACTCTCCCCGGGCATGAAGCTCTGCTAATGTGTTGATTTTTATTTCTGTAGACATCGTTTAATGTTGGTCTTTACCATCGTCGAAAACTTCGATAGTAACCTCTTTTTCAATTAACTCAGTAAATTTTCCATTATAACGTGTGGCTCTTACCAGATGATTATCTATCCAATGATAGTTTCCACCACGAGGTTTACCCATCAAAAGACTGTGGTATTTGAAGCCATTAGATTTCAACCATTTTTCGGTTACCTCTCGGTGGGATTCTACTCTGGAAGTGAAAAAACAAATCAAATGACCATCGTTATACCACTTATTTAAAGTTTTCAATGCATCAGGGTATACTTTTGCAGTGGCCATGCGGTCTGATTCTTCGTTTGGAATATCATCACATATAGTACCATCAATATCTATCAAATAGTTTTTAATTCCTGGTGGTAGCACTGGACTCACATCCTCCCCTTTTTCTATTTTTCGATGTAAATAATTTTCTGCTTCTTCTCGTTGCATATTAGTTTATTTGTTTATTAATTCTTGACTCCAGAGTAGTCGATCTTTTTGTGAATATGGCCAGGGGGCTCCATTATTTTCGATGTTACTCATCATATTATTTAATTCAGCAGGAGCAGCAGACTGTTCCATAACCAGATATTTTCTCATATCCATAATAATTGATAATGGATCTATTGCAATAGGACAGGCCTCCACACAGGCATTACAGGAGGTACAAGCCCAAAGTTCTTCACGCGATATATAGCCGTCCAGCAAATATTTTTCTGTTCCATTAGCTTCTTTTTTATTGTCTAAAGAGGCCAATCGATCACGGGTATCCATCATAATTTTTCGAGGTGAAAGCTTTTTCCCGCTTAAATTTGCAGGACAAACGTCTGTGCATCTTCCACACTCCGTGCAACTATAGGCATTCATTAATTGAACCCAATTCAAGTCAGTGACATCTTTAGCACCAAATCTTTCTGGGATTTCTTCTGGTGACCCTTCATCTGTGGGGAAATTGAGCAGCATTTTTACCTCTGAGGTGATTGAACCATCCACTGGAAAAGATCCGTAAGGTTTTAAATTGGCATAATAAACGTTTGGAAAACCCAAAAGAATATGTAGGTGTTTGGAATAATTCAAATAGTTTAAGAAAAATAATATTCCTAGAATGTGTAACCACCAAAAGGAACGCTCAAAAAGAACAAGCATCGTAACACTTAGATCGTCAAAAAGAGGAGTTAAAAATTGAGAAATTGGAAAGGCTCCTGCTGTCAAATAATCTGGATGTTGCCCTTGTAAAAGACTATCTGTGGCGTTCATACTTAAAAAAAGAAACATAAGTACAATCTCAAAGTAGAGTATATAATCAGCATCTTTTTTGGGCCATCCTTTCATCTCTGGCTTCCAAAAACGTTGAAGTCTAATCAGATTGCGTCTTATCCAGAAAACAATAGCTGCTAATAAAACACCAAAGGCTAAAATTTCAAAACTCCCAATCAAGAAAGCATAACTAGATCCAAGGATAGGTGCAAATAGGCGATGCGTCCCCAAAAGGCCATCTAGTGTAATTTCAAAAAGTTCAATATTAATTATAATGAAACCAAAATATACTACAAGGTGCAATATGCCAGAAACGGGTTTACTTAACATTTTGTTTTGTCCTAAGGCCAAATACAAAACATGACGCCAACGGAGTGCTTTTTGATCGTTTCTACTTACCGGTCTTCCTTTTAAAATATTTTTTCTAATTCGTTTTAAATTAAAAAGAAAGAACCCTAACCCAATGGCTAGCACAATCAAAAAAAATAGCTGAGCTAATTTTTCCATAATGCTTTATTCATTCGTTGGTTTTTCTTTTCGACCAAAAAGTGAGAAATGGACATAGCGTTTAGGATGTGCTTTTAAATCCTTTAAGAGAGCTTCAAGGGCTTCTGTTGAAGCATTGATATGATAATAAAGAGAATCGTTTTTGATCAATTGCCCTATGGTTCCCTCACCTTCAGCAATTGGTTGTGTTATTGCGGTTAAATTAGTAACAAGAAATTGAATTTCTTTGGCTGTTTCTCCCCATCGGATTGCAGCAAGAGAATCTGTCATTTTTTCTAGATTTGAAGTAGTGCCTTCTACATTTTTTAGAGTAGCTTTTAAAGCGGCTTGATTATCATCAACCACTGTCACCATTCTCGATGAAATGTCATTAATACTCTCTATGGTAGTAGTCAAATTCTTTAACAAAGTTTTTAAATTGTCTTGTGTTTCATAGTTCATGACATTACTCACTCCAGCAAATAAAGAATCGGCACTAGTTAGCATGTTTTCGATTTTGCTTTGAAGTGGTGCAATTTGCTGATTGATAAGCTCGGTGAGGCCAGGTTTTATTTTAGAGGGCAATTGGTCTCCCTCTTCAGCCAAAGAACCTGTTTCTGCAGGAACAATTGAAATTGCTTTACCTCCGATTAAACCCGATTCATAGAGCAAGGCGTCACTTTCTCTTGAAATATCTATATCCCCTCTAAGAGAAAGATCTACTCTAACCCCAGAAAAATCGGGTAAGATGTCAATCTTGGTAACTTTGCCTACATCCATACCATTGATGGTAACTTTAGCTCCCACTACGAGGCCTTCCACATCTTCATAAATCGCAAAAAGATTTTTGTCGTTATCAAATATTGAAGTTCCTTTTAAATAATTGAACCCGAAAATGAACGCAGCTGCGCCTAAAAGGACAAGAATTGCTGTTTTAATTTCTCTGGAAAGATTCAATTTTTTGCGTTTTTATTGTTTTACAAAATTACAATTAATTTTAAGACCATAAGAGCTGTTTTCAAGGCAAAACAGATTTGATATCCACTTTTTTCCCATCCTTGAAGGCCACTAGAAAAGCTCCCTTAAAGCCTTTTTTTTGTGCTTTTGTTTGTAACTTTTTGGCTCCTTCAATAGTTTTAGATTGGCTATAATAATAGCGATAGATCTTACCCTCTTTTTGTCTTTGAATGGGTTTTAAGCCTTTGAAGTTATATGGTTTAGTTGCAATAGATTTTTTGCTAGCTGCTATTTGAACTGAGAAATAAATAGTTGAAATGTCTTTTTTTACATTTTTTACTAGTTCACTTTTGGGCTTATTATTCTCAATAGGGTTTTCTGAAGAAACACTACTATACAAGAAATTTCTATAATTAATCACAGCATCGGCAATAGTTGATGATATTTGCTGTTGTCCTTTAGTAGAGTTTAAATAGGCCCCCTCTTTAGGATTTGTCAAAAAACCAGCCTCTACAAGGACGCTTGGCATATAGGTATACTTTAAAACCACAAAACCAGCTTGTTTCACAGTTCTATCTTTGCGAGATAAATTACTTATAAAACTCTGTTGAATGGTATTTGCTGCCACTATACTTTGGTCTAAATAGGTCTCCTGCATGAGCAACAAGCTAATGACTGATTCTGGATTATTCGGATCAAATCCATCATATTTTTGTTCATAATCCTCTTCTAAAAAAATAACTGAATTTTCTTTTTGTGCTATTTGAAAGTTCCGATCGTTTGCATGAAGCCCTAACACAAAAGTCCCAGCGCCGTAAACCGAAGATTGACTGAACGCATCACAATGGATTGAAATGAATAAATCTGCATCTGCTTTATTCGCAATATTGGCTCGTTCAATAAGATCTACAAAAACATCCTTTTTTCGGGTATAGATGACTTTTATACCATTTTGCTTTTCCAGCAAACTTCCAATAGTGAGGGCAATATTTAAGGCAATTTTCTTCTCATAATAGCCATTTCCTCGATTTCCTGTATCTCTTCCTCCATGTCCAGCATCTAAGACCACTGTAAAGGTTTTGTCTTGTGCATAGACTGAATAAAAGAGTGTGCTAACAAGTAAAAACAACAAAGTAGAAGATGAGATTAGAGATGGCAACCTCATCAGCCTAAAACGCCTTGTTAGTGAACAATATGCGTTAAAATCCATTTTCATCCTCAAAATTATGATTAATTTTGGCTGTGGGTAAACTATTAGTCACAAATTTAGGCCTAAACAACTTGCAGTCAAAACCGTTTCATTATATATTTTTTTGTTTGCTTCTATGCGCCCTTAGCATCAAGGCTCAAAACAGTGTAGTAGACAGTTTGGTTCAAGACAGCTTGTCAACAAAAGAGAAAGAGCCTTTGCTTCTAGAAAAAGTCAACTATAGAGCAAAAGATTATGTGCGTATCAATCGAGCTGAAAACAAGCTTTATTTATACGACGAAGCAGAACTATATTATCAAGACATTGAGCTAAGGGCTGGCATAATTGTGTTAGACTACAAAACCAACGAAGTCTATGCAGGAAGAATTGTTAAAGACTCTGTTTTGGTGCAAAACCCCTATTTTATTCAGGGTGGAAACCAAGTGAATCCAGATTCAATACGTTTTAATTTTGACACCCAAAAAGCATTGATTTGGAATTCTAAGTCAGGTCAAAATGGGATGGATATTTTTGCCCGTATCACCAAAAAAGAAAATGATTCTGTTTATTATATAAAAGATGCACGAGTGACTACAGCCGGTAAACTCCTTGGTGACGAACAAGAAGGTATTGATTATTATTTTAAAATACGGAAAGGAAAAATCATACCCGGAGGAAAAATCATCACTGGTTTTACTAATATGTTTATTGCAGATATTCCTACTCCAGTAGCACTTCCTTTTGCCTATTTCCCATCTGCAAAAGCAAAGCCCACTGGGCAATCTGGGTTTATTTTTCCTTCTGTTGGAGAGAGTAATGTTAGAGGGTATTACATTCAAAATGGAGGCTATTATCTGAGCTTTTCTGAATTTTTTGATTTTCGTTTTACAGGTGACTACTATACCAATGGAAGCTATGGTTTTCAAAGTAGTAGTCAATATTATAAGCGCTATAAATTTAAAGGTAATGTAAACATTCGCTATGAAAATTTGATTCAAGAAGAACGAGGACTTCCAGGATACGGAAAGTCAACAGTCTTTAATGTTCGATGGTCTCATAGTAAAGATACTAAATCAAGTCCTAATTCAAATTTTTCAGCTTCTGTCAATTTTGGTAGTAGTGACTACTATCAGCGTTCTATCAATCAACTTAATGCAGCGAATTTTTTAAATAATAATTTAAGTTCTTCTATTTCCTATCAAAAAGTATTTCCAGAATACCCAAGGGTAAATATTTCTTTAACCACAGCACTTTCTCAAAACTCTCAGTCGAAACAGGTAAATCTCACCTTGCCTACCCTGCAAGCCAATATGGAGAGGATTTTTCCTTTTGCACCAAAAAATGGGCCAAAAAAAGGAATCATTCAAAACATAAATTTTCAATATACGGCTCGTGCCGAAAATAGAATCATAACCACAGAAGAAGACCTATTTAGTTCCGAGATGTTTGAAAATTCCAACGGGGGGGTTCAACACACCATTCCTATCAGCACGAATTTTAAAATCTTAAAATACATCAGTGTTTCAGCTAACGGGAATTATAATGAAATTTGGACACCTAAAACCATCAAATTTCAAAATTATACTCCAGAAGCTGGCAGAGCTGTTAAAGACACATTGAGTGGTTTTGATGCTTTCAGGCAATACAACTATGGCCTTTCTGTTGGTTTTACACTTTACGGGACAGTAAATTTTAAAGAGGATAAAAAAATTCAATCCATTCGCCACACCCTTAGACCTTCTGTCACTTACAGTACACGCCCTAGTTTTGAAAAATATTATGATACTTATATAGTAGATGCAGAGGGCAATACGGCTGAATACACTCGTTTTCAAGGGGGTCTCTTTGGAACACCCTCAAAAGCCTACTCAAATAGTATGGGGATTTCGATTGCCAATAATTTTGAAGCGAAGGTGGTAGATAAAGATACAGCAGCAACAGACCTCAAAAAAATTGTGTTATTAAATAACCTTAACATATCCACCTCCCACAATTTTGCTGCCGACTCGCTTAAATGGAGCCCCGTTCGAATGGGCACAGGGATGAGTTTTCTAGACAGTAAATTAAGTATAAACGTAGCAGGTACTTTTGATCCCTATACTTTGAATGAAAATAATGTTCGAATCAATAAATATCATATAACTAATGGGGGAGGATTATTAAGATTAACAAGTGGGAATGTGAATTTAAACTATTCCTTTTCTAATGAAGACTTCAACGATCAAGAAAATGAAGAGGTCATAGAAGAAAATACTTCTGGTGGCGGGAGAGATGACGACCTTTTTGGGCAACCTACAAACTTTTCAGACCAGCGAATGAGTAATCAAGAACCGGCCGAAACAAAAACATACCCAAGTTATCGAACAAAAATACCTTGGAACTTAAAACTTGCCTATTCGCTAACCTACAATAATTCTAGAGGGCAAAAAGATTTTTCGAATAATTCCTTGATGGTTTCGGGAAATTTTGAATTAACCCCCAAATGGAAAGTAGGTGCCTCATCAGGATATGATTTTAAAGGGAAAGGAGTTACCTATACACAATTTCGGTTTGATCGTGATCTAAAAAGTTGGCGGCTTAATTTTAGTTGGGTTCCATTTAGCGACAGGGCATCTTGGAATTTCTTTATTGGTATAAAATCAGATTTATTGAGTGATATTAAATATGAAAAGCAGAGGGAACCAGACCTAAATAGATAAATACGCTAAAAATGAAGAAAGAAATTATTAAAACACCACACGCCCCTGCTCCAATTGGGCCTTATAATCAAGCTATCAAAGTTGACGATACGCTTTATGTTTCAGGACAAATTGGTCTTGACCCCAAAACCATGGCTTTTGTCAATGAGAGTATTGAAAAAGAAACAGAGCAAGTGATGCAAAACCTTTCTGCTGTTTTGAAAGCAGCGCAAATGAGTTTTGAAGATGTCGTTAAGACTACAATCTTTTTAGACAATATGTCTCATTTTCAAAAAGTCAATGCCGTTTATGGAAGCTATTTTGATGAAAATATTGCTCCTGCTCGTGAGACAGTAGCAGTCAAGACGTTGCCAAAAAATGTAAAAGTTGAAATTTCAGTAATTGCTATTGCATCAAACAATTAGACTCTTGATGCCTTTTCTTTATGAAAATTGACTAGCTCGTCAATAGGGCGTTGAACTATGCTGCCCAATCTCAACTTATTTTTTTGAAAAGAAAGTTCAATTTCATCTTTTAAGAAGTAGGCAATAGACCCAATAAAATGAACAGGCACTTCTCTAGCATCATCAAATTGTAAAATTTGATGTTCTATGAAGCGTTGTAGGCCATCTGCTATAATGCTTTGAAAGACGGCATTTGACTTGTGTTGAATCAAAAACTTACTAAAAGTGGCTAAGTAGGTATTAGGGTTTTCTCGACGATAAATGTTTTCTTTGACTGTGTCTGGATCGAGATCATACTCTTTTTCGAATTTAGAGGCCAGTTCTTGAGACATGGTTTTGAAATAATAACTTCTAATCAGTTGTTTGCCAAAAAAATTACCGCTAGCCTCATCCATCAAAATGTAGCCTAAGGAAGTTACACGCTGCTCAATATTTTCTCCATCATAATATGAACAATTAGAACCTGTCCCTAAAATACAAACAATCGCAGGTTCACCTATCGACACTGTTGCATAAACAGCTGCATAGGTATCTTCTTTTATTATAAATTCGGAATTAATAAATATTTCTTTAAAAACGCGTTCAATTCTTTTTTGAGGGGATGGAACACCACAACCCGCACCATAGAAATAAAGATGAGTTACTTCCTTCCGGTTTTGATAAAGGTCAAAGTTGTTGATTATTCGTTCAGACAAAATGGCACTGGAAAGCACTTGAGGATTCAAACCAAGTGTCTGAGTAGCAAACAAAACATCACCTGACGGATTCATTGCAATCCAATCTGTTTTGGTAGAACCACTATCGACAACTAATATCATTCTCTGAGAGAATTACAATGAATATATATGCTTGGCTAAGTCAAGCAGTTTGTTTGAATAGCCACACTCGTTATCATACCAAGAAATAATTTTATAAAAATTGGCATTCAACTCCATTCCTGCGCCAGCATCAAAAATTGAGGTTCTGATATCGCCTACAAAATCTTGTGAAACCAAGGGCTCTTCAGTATAGCCTAAAATGTTTTTCATTTCATTTTGAGAAGTTGAGAGCATTTTAGCTTTGATATCATCATACGATGTACTTTTCTCTAGGCGGACTGTTAAGTCAACAACAGATACGTTCGCTGTGGGCACACGAAACGCCATGCCTGTTAATTTTCCTACTAAAGAAGGAATCACTTTTGTTACTGCCTTGGCTGCTCCTGTTGAGGCAGGGATAATATTCAATAAAGAACTTCTACCTCCTCTAAAATCTTTTCTTGATGGACCATCTACAGTAAATTGAGTGGCTGTTGTAGCATGAACAGTTGTCATTAATCCTTCTTCTATACCATAATTATCATTTAGCACTTTAGCTATTGGAGCAAGACAATTTGTAGTACAAGAAGCGTTTGAAACAATTGTTTGATCTGATGTGGCTTCAAAATGATTTACTCCCATAACAAACATAGGTGCATCTGCTGAAGGGGCAGAGATAACTACTTTTTTTGCTCCTCCGTCAAGATGGGCTTGTGCTTTATCCAAGGTAGTAAATATCCCTGTGCATTCTGCCACAACCTCAACACCTAAGTCTCCCCAACCAATGGTAGCAGGATCACGTTCTGCTGTGATTTTGATTCTTTCACCATCTACAATCAAATCATTGCCTTCAACTGCTACCGTTCCATCATATGATCCATGAACAGAATCGTATTGAAGTAAATAAGCTAGATGGTTAACATCCAATAAATCATTAATTGCAGTTACAGTAATATCGTTTTGCTTCATTGCGGATCGAAAAACTAAGCGTCCTATTCTTCCAAATCCATTAATACCTATGTTCATTGCTGAGTAAAATTTTAAGTTAAACTTTATATGGTGAGTATATCAGATACTCGAATTAAATCTTTGCTAATTTTTGATTTTCCTTTTATAGCGTCTTGCAGTGGATAGAGGGTCATTTTTTCATGCATGAGCCCAACCATCATATTAGTTTTTCCATCGATTATAGATTCAACGGCATGCACGCCCATTCTTGAGGCTAAAACTCGATCAAAGCAGGAAGGAGCACCTCCTCGTTGCATGTGTCCCAATACAGACACCCGAACCTCATAATAAGGCATGTTTTGCTCCACATATGAAGCTATTTCAAAAACATTTTTACCCGTCTTATCACCTTCCGCTATCACAACAATACTTGACTGTTTCCCTGTCTTTTCACTTCGCTTTAGCGACTCTAACAGACGATCCAAGCCCATGTCTTCCTCAGGAATTAAAATTTCTTCTGCTCCTGCGCCAATACCTGCATTTAGTGCTATATGACCCGCATCACGTCCCATGACCTCAACAAAAAATAATCGGTTGTGTGAAATAGCTGTATCTCTAATTTTATCAATAGCTCCAATTACAGTGTTTAAAGCTGTATCATATCCTATTGTTGAGGTAGTTCCACTAATATCATTGTCTATTGTGCCGGGAATGCCGATGACTGGTATATTGTGTTCTTTTTGAAAAACCATTGCCCCTGTGAAGGTTCCATCACCTCCAATAACAATTAGCCCATCAATTTTATGTTTTTGTATATTTTTTAAGGCCTTTTCTCTTCCTTCTATTGTTCTAAATTCTAGACAGCGTGCAGATTTGAGAATAGTACCTCCTTTATTTACAATATTGTTAACGCTACGAGCATTCATTTCTTCAAAATCCCCATCAATTAGCCCCTGATATCCTTTGTAAACAGCAAAACAAGTAATGTTGTAAAACACAGCGGTTCGAACCACTGCTCTAACAGCAGCATTCATTCCAGGGGCATCGCCTCCAGAAGTTAAAACTGCAATACGATTGACTTTGCTTTTCATTCGTTTAAATTCGCGCCAAATTTAAGGATTAAATTTACAGTGACGAAAGGTAATTATAGTTTTAATTGAAATATAATAATTAAAAAAATTAATTTTTATTGATGAAATCTATGCTGTTTTCTTCTTGGACTTCAACTGTAACAGAAGGTAATTTATTTTCTTCTTTTGTAGGGTTTTTTATGATTTTTTGAATTAATGTCCCAAAGGTATCAAAATCCACTTCATAGGAAAGCCCAACTCCTTGTGTGTAGCCTAATTCATCTCCTATATATCGAAATTCATTTTCTTTATTGAAAACTTTTGCCTTTAACGTGCCGTCTTCATTTAATATAAAATCTATTTGAACATTCCCTACCACAAGGGTTTGCTCTACACCCCCAACAGGAACACCAATTTTACCGTTGAGGAGTATTTTTTCACTCAATTTTGTGGAAAGTGTGAAACCGAGTCTATCGGCCGTAGCAATATCCAAAAGAGCACTTTTATCACCTTGAAGATAATCTACTCCGATTTGAAGTTTATTATTGTCTTCGTTTAATAAACTTGAAAATATATCTGATGCTTTTTGGTATAAATTATTAGTGATCCCTTCCATCGAAACACTCACTTCATTGATGAATATTCCTTGGGAAAGAAGAGAGAGCGCTTGCAACTGTCGACGTTGTGGGTCAGCAAGTCTGTAGTTTATTTCGGAGGCTACGGTTCCACTTGTATTTGGAAATTGTATTTCAAAAAGTGGATCGTCTGGTTTTAGGAGGTTGCCTTGTAGTTGAATTAACACTTCTGTGGGTATTTTTTTATTGAAATTTGGATTGTCTAGCATCAGTGCTGGATTAGCTCCTCCGGGCACTTCATAAAGGGCTTCAATATTCATTTGAGCAATGAGGGGATCACCTTCCCACACGATAGTTCCACCGGGTTTTACATTGAATTTTTTATCTATTACACCTAAATTTTTAAAATTATAAATACCGTCATAGGTTATAAAATCCCCCCACATATTAAATTTTCCAAGGGTGTTGATTTCCATAAAAAGACTTCCTGCTCCACGTCCTTTGAGAAAACTCCCTGTTTCTTGGTCAATCACAATTTCTATTTCAGCATTTGGATCAACATCTAATTCAAAGTTCATTTCTACACCACTAATCTCATCTTGTGCTAAGTTGATTTGAACACCTGAAGGTTCATTTGAACGAACACTTTTATTAACCAATTCGATATATGAAGTGTCGGCTAATCCATAATCTTCAGACCAAGGAATCTTGATAGATGTGCCCTTTTCGGTTCTCCCTGTTACCGTTATATTTAAGTTTTTAAATGGGCCCTCTAAGAATATGTCACCATTTAAATAGCCATCACCATAAAATAATACTTCAGGTTCATCAAGTTTATTGAGCAGCATAATTCTTGAGGATTTAGCGGCTAAAGAGGTATTCCAATCCTTAAAATTATTATGATTAATTTTTCCTTTAAGCTGTGCTCTTGTTTGTTCTTTGCTATCAACTAATTCTAATGGGGTAAAATCAAAAGTTTGTTCATACAAATTAACTTTAGCCTCACTAATAGAGTAGTCAGTATTTAGGTAAGGTACGCCAATACCTGCCTGTCGAAGATTAAGCTGACCGCTGTGGTTTAATTTACTAAGTGGTCCCCAAACATTTACATCTCCGGTTAAATTTCCTCTTATTTTATCTACTGCCTTTTTCCCCAGAGGTGACAGAAAACCAATCTCAAAGTCATTAAAGTTAAAGTCAAGATTGAGTTTCGGATCGTTCTTTCCTAAAATAGTTCCCTTTCCTTGAAATCGAATTAGATTTTGATCAACCAGACTCATTTGGATTTGATATGAATTTAATTGGGTATTTCCATTCGCATTAAACGTAAGGTTTCCCATCGTTTGTCCATTCACATTTGAGTCTTTCCACTCACCATCCAGTAGCAATTTATTCTCTTCTGGTGATTTGATGTATTCCATTGAAAGGCCAATAAAACCTGTGGTTTTAAAAATATCTTTTTGTGGAATAAATGCTTCCCACGGAAGGTTTTTTATATCTAAAGAGAGTGAGAGTCTTTCTTCACCTTGCCAAGACCCTGAGGATCGCAGATAGGAAGTTCTAGAGTCCGATTCTAACGAAAAGTTATTCCACTCTAGTCGCTTATTTTCTGAATCATATAGGATTTTTTGCATTTTGCCGTTTTGGGGATTCAGCTTCCATTTTGTGTCTTTAAATGTCAGATCAGAATTTTGAATACCAAAAACTATCTTTTTATCCATATCCAGAGTATGATAAAAATTAATAGCAAAGGGGGAATTATCGAGGCTGCGGCTAAATTCTGATCTAAAATATAGGGTGTCTTTTAGTGAAGTGCTTATTATATTGAAGTCTTTAACTTTTTCGTTTTTATAAACTAATTCATCAACACTGAGATAGGTATTATAAATAGGATTTTGAGTATCCAATTGAAAATGAATATTTTCAAATTTAAAATCTTCCCAATTGAAAAAGGGAGAATCAACAATGATCTGAGATTGTTTTTTCGTGCTATTAATCTTACCACTAATATTTATATTTTGTTTTGCTTGGAGTTTTGGATAAAGCGCGTTTAATATCTTTTCGTATATAGTAACATTGAATAGGAGTGATTGTTTGGATTCAATTTTAATTTCGGGCAGAAAAGTGTATACCTCAGACAAAGCATTTTGAAATAAAGGGAGTAAAGTTTCATTCTTATAGTTCCCTTTCATTTTGAGTTGTATAATGTCTTGGTTTTTAATCTCTAAAACACGTTCCTCGTCTTCAGTTTTTTGATTCAAAGTGAATGGACTAAAATAAAGTGTGTCGACAGCTGTTTCTAATGATAGAGAAGCACCTGTTAATGAACCTGTCATATTGTTTAAATTACTACCAGAAATATTACCCAATAAAATTCCTTCAAATAAGGCCTTTCCACCCCCTAAGTTTTTTGAAAAATAATTAAGATCAAGCGCTTCAATATTGACTGCTGTTGCAATTTTTGGCAAATCCAATGAATGATCAAAAACCAAATCACTTTTTAGAGAAAGAAATTCTGAGGTTGTTGTGATAGAGCTATTGAGTTGTTTGTCCTCATAACTACCACTTCCATTGAAAGTGATGAGCTTTTTTTTGTTTTGAAATACCTTCAATTGCTCTAATTGCCAAGAGCCCTTTAGGTCTTCTAGGGTTCTTCCTTCACCTTTACACTTTAAATCTCCTGAAAGATAAATAGAAGAAGTTGAAGCATTAGCAAAACGGTTCATGTTAATTCTCTTCACTTTTGTTTCTATGTCGAAAGAGTCGTTATAATCTTCTTTAAAAAGAAATCCTTTTCCAATATGACCTTTTACAGAGGCTGCAATCCAATCGCTCACCACCGAAAAATCATAATCAATTTTTGAATTTTCAAGTTCTAATTGACCCTCAAAATTAATCCTGTCTTGTAGATTAAAATTTGATACTAATGAACGATCTAAAGGAATTTCGATTTTTTTTGGAGCTAAATCTTTAACGTAAAATTGAAGATTCAAATTTAAGTTCTCAAGTTTATCGAGGTTTATCGCATTTCCTTTAAGGGCAATAAAACCCCATTCACTTTGTAAAGCTAAGGTGTCAAGTATAAAGTTTTGCAGGTTTCCTTTTCCATATATTGAACCACTAATTTTGGGCCATGAGATTCTATTTGCTTGTTTTTTAAACCATTTATTTGGCTCAACAGAAATACTATCCAATTCAATGGTCAACTCTGCAGAATCTTTCCAGTTTGTTAGGCTATTTATACTATCCTTAAGTGAAAAATTTCCTGCTATATATTCATTGTTGGTTTTGACTTCAAGCGCTTTTAAATTGATTTCTTTTGGATAATAGTCAAATAAAAATTGCCCCTGTGAAAATTCAGTGCCCTTAAGTGATTCTACTCCTGAGAATGACAATATCTGACCTTCCATATTTTTACCTGAAAGAATTAGATTTTTTGCCTTTAGATTGACTTCTTGAAGTTGAAAACTTTTCTTCTGTTTTTCCTCTTTATTTTTTTGGTGATAAAGACCCTTACTTATTTCAAGTGTATTTATCGAAACGGGAGCAGCAGTTGAATCATTATTTCTTTTGTTGAATAGGCTTATAAATTGACTTAGGGCATCCTTTTTTTCCCCTTCATATTGTGTATTTGTTATTTGCATATTTTCGAGGAAAAGTGAGTGCAGTTGAATTTTTCCATCCAAAAGAGTATTTAGATCTACGAGTGACAGGCGAATGTTGTTCACATAGGCTAATGTATCCGCATGATGGTCTTCAATGTATAGGCCATTTAATGAGGCTTTACCATCTAAATCAATTGTAAATTGATTTAAGGCAAAATTGGTCTCAAAATTAGTATTAATTCGAGCTGTAAAGCGTTGTGCTAAAAGAGTCTGAACCTTCGTAGTTGATAATAAAAGTGCTAGCAGTAAAACTAGAAATGTTAGACTACTGAGTAGGAACAATGCTATTTTATAAGATCGTTTAATTGCTTTACTATAACTTTGTTATTAAATTATAATCTTGTCAAAGACACCCTTTATATTAGCGATAGAATCTTCTTGTGATGATACTGCTGCTGCTGTTCTTCAAGGCAGTCATGTATTATCTAATTGCATCGCCAATCAAGAGATACATAAACAATATGGAGGTGTTGTTCCAGAATTAGCTTCTAGAGCACATCAATCCAATATTGTGCCAGTAATACATCAAGCTCTTCGACAAGCAAATATCGACAAAAAACAAATAGGAGCAATTGCATATACACAAGGTCCTGGTCTTTTAGGTTCTCTTTTAGTTGGAGGGGCGTTTGCCAAATCTTTAGCAATGGCATGGCAGATACCCCTTCTAGAAATTGACCACATGCAAGGACACCTTTTAGTTCACTTTATAAAAGAGGTGCATCTAAACCCTCCTGAATTTCCATTTATTGGTGTTACACTATCTGGAGGTCACACACAACTAGTTTGGGTAGAAGACTATTTTAAAATGACCGTCTTGGGAACAACCTTAGATGATGCAATTGGAGAAGCCTTTGATAAATGTGGAAAACTCCTAGGACTCCCCTATCCTGCTGGACCTGAAATTGATCGACTGGCAAAAAAAGGAAATCCATTTCGCTTTAAGTTTCCCAAACCAAAAGTTCCAAATCTTGATGTGAGTTATAGTGGTATCAAAACCGCTTTTATGAATTTTATAAATAAAGAAACAAATAAAAACAGACAATTTATAAAGGAAAACCTAGCGGATCTTTGTGCTTCACTTCAAAAAACATTGATAGAAATTATTATTGAAAAAATCGAACTAACTGTAAATTCAAAGCAAAATTATCGGGTCGTTATTGGAGGGGGTGTTGCTGCCAATAGTGGTCTTCGGAATATATTGACAGAGAAACAAAAAAAAGAGCGCTGGGAAGTGTTTATTCCGCCATTGGCCTATACTACAGATAATGCAGCCATGATAGGTATAGCTGGATATTTCAAATTCCTTTCACAAGAATTTGGTGACTTGAGTTCCTCCTCTAATGCACGGCTAAAATTTTAGACATGGATCTCTTTTTCAATCCTACATTGACAAAAAAAACATTGACGGTAGAATTATCTTCTGATGAAAGTTTTCATTTGGCAAAAGTGTTAAGAAAAAAAGAAGATCAATCAATTCGTCTCACCAACGGCAACGGTATTGAATGGAAAGGGATACTAACAAGAGTAAACCAAAAAGCTTGTGAGGCAAAATGTGTAGAAATAATTGAACACCCCAAACCTAACTACAGTCTTCATTTGGGCGTAGCACCTACAAAAAATATGCAACGATTTGAATGGCTCATCGAGAAAGCAACTGAAATTGGTGTGACCAAAATAACCCCTATTTTATGCCAATTTTCAGAACGAAAAATCATAAAACATGAGCGACTACAAAAAATAATTGTTGCTGCACTCAAACAATCACAGCAATTTTATCTTCCTCATTTAGGGGCTCTTACTCCTTATGAAGAGTTCTTGCATACAATTGATAGGGATGGATTTATTGCCCACTGTTATCCAACTCCAAAAATCTTGCTGGATAATATAAATAGTAAAGATTTGTCTAAAAATATACATCTCCTAATTGGCCCTGAAGGAGATTTTTCTCAAGAGGAAGTGCAAAAAGCATCAACAAATAAAATTCAAGCTGTTAGTTTGGGTGAAACCCGATTGAGAACAGAAACGGCAGGATTGATAGCCGCGCATAGCCTTTTATTAAAATTGAAAGAACATTTATAAGTTTTCTTACCTTTAAACCGTGGAAGCAAATACTATAGCTAAAGGAATTGTCAAAGGGGTGCTCCAACTAGTAGGTATAGCTATAATTTGTTGGCTTTTTTTACAACTCCAATCTCTTTTTACTTATTTGGGAGTGGCTGCTGTTTTGACCCTTATGGGCAGACCCCTGAATAAATTTTTAAATAAAAAGTTAAAATTAAATTCAGCACTAGCTACTTCGCTAACACTCTTAGTTTTATTAGCAACTCTTTCTGGAATTATTTCTTTATTTGTTCCCCTTCTCACTCAACAAAGTGAAAATCTCTCCCTTCTCGATGTAAGTGCTCTAGAACGTGATTTGGATGCGTTGCTGATTCAATTGAGCAATTATTTCCAAATCGATAATGCGCTGTGGCGTCAACAGCTTTCTGCTGATAACCTCTTGCAAAATGTTAATTTCGAACTCCTTCCTGAGCTATTAAATCAAATATTAGATTTGTTAGGAGGTTTTACTATTGGCCTTTTTTCGGTGGTATTTATTCTGTTTTTCTTTTTGAAAGACAGTAACCTAATGGAACGGATGATTTTGACAACCATTTCCTCTAAAAATGAAAATCGCGTTGCAAAATCAATGGAAAAAATTAAAAACTTGCTTTCTCGATATTTTTTAGGAATAGTCCTTCAAATAAGTATACTACTTATTATTTATACGATAGTTTTATTCAGTTTTGGAGTAGAAAATGCTTTTGTTATCGCTTTTCTCTGTGCACTATTAAATATTATTCCCTATTTAGGTCCAATCATAGGGGGTATATTAATGCTGCTCCTCACTATGAGTAGCTTTTTAGGAGCAGATTTTAGCAGTGTGATTTTACCTAAAAGTATTTATGTAATGATTGGTTTTGTCATTGGACAACTGATCGATAACTTTTTTAGTCAACCCTACATTTTCTCCAAAAGTGTTAAATCACATCCCTTGGAAATATTTTTTGTTATTCTTGCTGCAGGCACCCTCTTAGGTCCAGTAGGAATGATTGTAGCTATACCCGTTTATACAGCAATAAAAGTGATATTAAAAGAATTTTTATCTGAAAATAAGATTGTAAAATCACTCACTGAAGATTTATAACTTATTTTCTAAAAATCTTTTTTATTTGTAGATAGACAGATTCTGCTTCTGTTTTTCTAAAGCTTCGATAAACTCTTGTTTAAGTCTGGTTACTAATTCATTTACGGAGGGAATGTCAGATATACTTGTCACACCTTGTCCAGCTGACCAAATGGTCTTCCAAGCCTTGGCCTCTGCTTTTGCTGCATCTAATTCACTTCCAAAATCAATCTTGGTCGATTGTGACCATTGAGTTTCATCGATACCCATGCTCTCAAGACTTGCTTTCAAAAAATTGGCTTTCACTCCAGAGATAGCAGCAGTATAAACAATATCTTCGGCTTTACTATTCACAATCATTTCTTGATACCCTTTATCAGCATGGCTCTCTTTAACATTTATAAAACGTGTTCCCATATAGGCTAAATCTGCTCCCATCTGAAGTGCTGAGGCTACGTCTTGACCAGTTGAAATACATCCAGAAAGTAAAATCGTTTTTTTGAAAAATGTTTTTATCTCATTGATTAATGCCATTGGATGAAGAGTTCCACCATGACCTCCAGCACCTGCGGCTACTAAAATTAATCCATCAACACCTGCTTCTACTGCTTTTTCAGCATGTCTACGCTTTATTATATCGTGATATACAAGACCTCCATAGGAGTGTACAGCACTAACCAAATCTGATATAGCCCCTAAAGAAGTAATGATTAAAGGGACTTGATGTTTGATGCAAATTTCTAAATCTGATTTAACTCTCAGATTCGTCGGATGTACAATTAGATTTACTCCAAAAGGAGCTGGTTTTTTTCCCGTTTCTAACTCAAAGTTTTTTAGAGCCGTTTTAATTTCTATTACCCATTCTTCAAACCCTTCAGAGGTTCTTTGATTCAGTGCTGGAAATGTACCCACAATACCATTGATACAACAGGATATTACCAATTTTGGATTTGAAATCAAAAACATTGGAGCAGCCACCACTGGCAGCGATAAGTCATTTTTAAAAGGTGCAGTATTAGTCATCCATTTTTTCTTTTAGTGTCCAATGAAATTCAAAATAAGAAACACGATCTCCGTCTTCGTCAAGGCCTTGGGCTGACATCCAAATCGTTTGAGGCTTTTTTGATTCAGAAAGAGTTTGAAATGTTTCTTTTACCTCCTGACCTTGACCGCAAACAAATTTAATTTTTCCCTTTGCCTTTTTTGTAAATTCAGCTTTATTTTCAATCACAAGCATGGAAACATTTTTATTTAGGTTGTCAATTTCCTGCATCAATAACACTCCAGTGGATAGCTCGGCAGCCATACCTTGTACTGCCCAAAAAATTGAACGAAATGGGTTTTTATTAAAAAAATTTAGCCGCAAAATAACTTCACATGATAGTTGAGTAATTTTTATTACCCGAACCCCACACCACCATGCAGAAGGCAAGTTTCGAAAAGTATAAGCATTTATTTTTGCAGGAGTAAATCTCACCCAATACGTTTTATAGTTAGGGAAAGATAGTCCAAAATTTCTAAAAATTGAATTTCTTAATTGGAAACTGAAAGACTATTCTTTTTTATTTTTTGATCTGATCAATATTGGTTTTATAGTACTCTTGAATTTTAATAAAAACTAATCACATTATATTTATAAAGTTGATCTTCTATTTCTAATGGCTCATCTTTTTTTGAAAGAAGTAGTATATTTGCGCTCGATAAAACAGTTATAGGTCGCGTAGCTCAGCTGGATAGAGCACCTGCCTTCTAAGCAGACGGTCACAGGTTCGAATCCTGTCGCGATCACGAAAAAATATTGTAAGTTATTGATTTACAATGGTTTTAATTTTTAGTTGAAATCGTAGTTGAAACTTTCAAGTTTTGTAGTACATTAATTTCCATTTTCAAAAAAAGGAAAGTAGAATTAGGAAAAAAAGGACAAGCGGAAATTTTGTAAAAATCTCTATACTTTTTATGTGATAAACGAGTGTTGTTTAAAATATTCCTCGAAATGGATATTGAAAGCCACTCTATTGACTTGTTATGCCAAAAAGCTAAAAGAAGTCAACCGAGCGATTATAGATAAGTCGCCTAAATTTTAACTAATTTTGTATAAACTATATTTTATGAATTTATTTGATTTAGCTAAAGAACACCTAACGATTGAAGAATTGGAAAAAATTATTTCTATAAAAAAGGAAAGGTCACAACCAAGGCCTTTAACAGAACTTGAAAAGCTTGATGAAGAGTTTAGTAGGTTATTCTTAGGCGGGGACAACCCAAAATTATATCCACCGAGATACTCAGGTCCTGAATAAGGATCACTAAAATTTTAAAATTTTCACTCGCCAAACCTCCTTGATTCGCTTTTTAATAATTATCCAATTTCTTCTCTCAAATCTCTGTTTAATTCATAGGTTAGGAAGTAATAAAAGAATGCAGATCGAACGAGTTTATTCATTTTTCGTTCACCGTTCAGCATCAGCGATAGGCTTGAAATATCTAAATCAAGCTGGCGAATAATGTCTTTACGGTTGATTCCAAATTCATTCATCTTCAAAGTGATCCATTCAGGCGTAACGACCGAAACGTCTATTTTATAAACCACAGGATAAACTTTTGTTTTTAGTCCCGTGTGTTCAAAAACTCCTTTCACTCTCTCCACCAATTGATTTTGGTTTAGAAAGTACCCGTTTGGGGAATGCTTTTGCACCACCTTGACTTTAGCCTCCTTATCGTCTATTTCAAGGATTTCCATAATGATACCCATACGCCCATAGTTTATTATAGAATGTGTGAGCTGTTTGGTGATTTGTTGTGTTTCCATTTTCTGTATATTAAAAACCAAGGGCGGGGGCTTGATTAGCCCCCTATTATTATCTCTCTATAGTTTGTTAAATCGTAAATCGCTTGTTGCTCGTTTAGCTTTCCAAATTCAATTGCTTTTTGCAATTGGCTGCTCTTAAAAATCTTTACACTATCAAAGTAGTAAAGTTCGTTATCGCCTTGCCATCCTCCTACTATCATCTGGTGAAGTAGTGCATGTTCTATGGCTCTTTTTAAACCCTAAAAACCAAAACAGTTTTGAGTTTCTATGTAGCCTACACATATACCGTATGCTACTGGTTTAAAGGTCTCTATGTTCAGGGTAAATCCGTGGGGAAAGTTTTTTGAGTATCCCCATACTCTCGTTAATAATTGTTTCATTTTTTTAAACTTTTTAATGTTAATCAATATGTCAAAGAACCCTTGGTTGTATTACATAGTAAATATACAAATATATTTGCTAATAGCAAAGTATTATTAAGAAATAAAGTGTTAAAGTTTGAAGGGGTAATAGAGGGTGTAGAATATTTCTATCAAGCGATCAGAAAACAAAATGGGGCAATAGGCATCATTTTACAAAGTATTAACCAATTACCAGACAATGAAGTTTCGGCCAGTATTTTAGAAAACACACAGGTAAGTTATAGTTTAAGAAATGAAAAAGGCTATGAGGCTTTAGTTAGAAGGTTAAATTTAAGTGAACACGACCATTACCAGCTAAAGTCACTCCGTAATGATCTAGTGGGTGAACGCAAATACACTGAAATTTTTATAAAAATAGGGAGTTTCTCGAATGTTTATCGTTTAGAGGTTCCTCGAGCTGTGTATGCGGCCTATTTAACAGATGGTCCTGAAAATGAAAAAATTATGTCTTTGCTAGAAAAGCATGGTAACATGAAAAGTGCTATATTAGAGTATGTTAACCCTAAAATTTTATCAGCATGAACAAATATTTTATTTTATTTTTTATTTCGACTGTTATTGCTTTTGCACAAGAGCAGAACACGACTTCAAGCGTTTCCTCTACTTTATTGAAGGGTGATTCAATTCTCTCTTTAGGAGCAGGAGCTTCATCGGCAATTACGATAGCCTATGAAAAGGCGGTATCAGATAACATTACTGTTGGGCCAATATTAGGGCTGTATAGAGACAAATATTCTTATTCAGACGGTGAGTCAACTAAAACTACGTACACAACGATAGGCGGTCTGTTTAATTATCATTTTTACACTGCAAAACAATTTGATTTGTACGCAGGTGTTTTAGGAGGCTATCGTAGTGGAAAAGTAGAGGATGGTACTTTTAAGCTTACGGATAACGATGTTATTTTCGGTATTCAAGCAGGTGGAAGGTACTATTTTAATTCAAATTTTGCTGTTGGTCTAGAATTAGGATATACCTTTTTCATAGGAGCAATTCGTTTGAGTTATAGATTCTAATTTTTTTTAAAAACAAGTAGTATGAAAAATATTTTAGCAATACAAAGACCACTTATAGTAGTTTTATTAATTATCTTTTATCAGTTTGGTAATTCACAAATGGTCGTTACTGACCCTGGTGCAGTTGGACAAATAATAAAGGGTATTAAAGAGGGTAAAAAAAGGCTAGAGGAATTAAAGGATCAAACTAAATTTTTAGAGGAGAGCATAAAAACGGTAACTAAGGTCAATAGAAAAGTTCAGGAAATAAAAGCGTAAAAGCGTATTTTACAGCGCAATGGAGCAGTGCTCACTAGAGTGAATGAAAACATGACAGAGTTACTCCAGTACCCTCATTTTACTGCTGCCGAGCTTAAAGGAATTAACTACACATTTAAATCCAGTGTAGATCAAGCTGTTGACAACATAGAATTTGTTTCTAATGTAATGAAAGATGATTTTTTTAAAATGTCTGATTTTGAACGGATCCAACTAATAGAAAAAAAGGAGAAAGAAAGTGTTCAGTTAAGTGCACAGGTTGATGCTAAAATGAGACAGTACACAGAACTTAAAGACTGGAGGGATTTTGAAATAGGTATAAAACGAAAAGCAGAAAAGGATAGATCAAAAAATGAATTTTAGTTTTTTTTCAATTTTATATGATACGATGGTCACCTCTAATTACGGTGGGACAGTGATCGTTGGTGCGCAACTTTTTGCAGGAGCTTTATTTTTTATAAATATTATCAAAAAATACATTAAGGGGCTTGGTATAGATCAGTCTCACACTATTGGATTATCAAAAAAAGATATTTTTGAGTCGTTAGGATATTTGTTGCTAATTTTTTTTTCCAGTACGATTATTGGCTGGTTTGAGTCTTTTTTAGTTTTTTTTGAATCACAATTTACCGAAACAGTCCCTTCTGTTCAAGAATTAACAATAACCAATACAAAATCTTTAGTACAGCAAAATCAAGATCCTGTCGCGATCACGAAAAGATGCTCTAATTAACTGTAAAACAGAGTATTACAAAAAAAAGGGGCATAAAAAAGGGATATTTTATTAAAATCAATTTTTATTGTACCACCTTTGTAGATTATCTATTAGGTTTAACCTAATTTATTTTTAAATATTAAATGAAAGTTGGTGTCCCCAAAGAAATAAAGCCACAAGAAGCTAGAGTAGGAATCACACCAGCAGGTGCCTTTGCATTGATTCAAGTTGGGCATGAGGTATATATTCAAAAAAAGGCTGGATTATTGAGTGGTATTCTAGACGAGGAATACGAAACTGTTGGATGTATTCTTCTTGAGGATATTAAAGCTGTTTATGCCATCGCCGAGATGATTATTAAAGTAAAAGAGCCGATTGAAGAAGAATATCCTCTAATTAAAGAAAATCAATTGCTATTTACTTATTTTCATTTTGCATCAAGCGAGAAACTCACCCAAGCCATGGTTGCTTCTGGAGCCATCTGTTTGGCTTATGAAACAGTAGAACATGAGGGCAGATTACCTTTATTGATTCCCATGTCTGAAGTCGCAGGTAGGATGGCAACTCAACAGGGTGCGAAATATTTAGAAAAACCTCAAGGCGGTTTTGGAATTCTCTTAGGGGGAGTAACGGGTGTGAAACCAGCAAATGTGCTTGTAATTGGTGGTGGAATTGCAGGAACAGAAGCAGCAAAAATGGCTGCTGGGATGGGGGCAAATGTTACTATTATGGACAATAATTTAGAGCGATTGAGAGCATTAGAAAACATTATGCCCGCAAACGTAACGCCAGTCTATTCTACTCCCATGGCAATAGAGAAAGAAGTGCAACACTCCCACCTAATAATAGGTACAGTATTAATACCAGGGTCAAAATCACCAAAATTGATTACTAAAGCAATGTTATCTAAAATGATGAAAGGAACAGTATTGGTTGATGTTGCTATTGATCAAGGGGGATGTTTTGAAACCAGCGAACCCACCACCCACGACTGTCCAATTATTATTAAAAAGGATATCATTCACTACGCAGTGACTAATATGCCTGGAGCAGTTCCAAATACGTCCACTATTGCATTGACAAATGCTACACTCACCTATGCCATAGAATTAGCCAGTAAAGGTTGGAAAAAAGCGTGTCAGGAAAATTCTGCCTTAGCAAAGGGATTAAATATTGTTAATAATAAAATAGTCTATAGTAAAGTAGCAGAGGCATTTAATTTTGAAAATATTTCTTTAGCCTCAATTCTAGCATAATACTAGTTTCTATTTTTTTAAAAAATAATTGGAATAAACTCCCTTTATAATACCTTAGGTATTTGGAAAGAATAGATTAGAGAGCGCTGACGTGCTTAGCCAATTTAGATTTTAAATTAGCAGCTTTGTTCGCGTGAATTATATTCTTTTTAGTCAGCTTATCGATCAGTGAAACAACCTCAGGAAAAGCCTTCACAGCTTCTTTTTTATTAGTATTCTCACGTAACTTTCTAATCGCATTTCGAGCTGTTTTGTGCTGAAAGCGATTGCGTAAGCGTTTTTTGTTGTTTGATCGAATCCGTTTTAAAGCAGATTTATGATTTGCCATAACTTATTATAATTTGTAGCCCGTAGGGGAGTCGAACCCCTCTTTCCAGGATGAAAACCTGGCGTCCTAACCGATAGACGAACGGGCCATATTTTTCGTGCGCAAATGTAAGTTTAAAAATATTATTATACAACGAAAAGTGAGTAGATTTAGCCATAGCGCTAAGGGATATTGCTCAAAAAAAAGGACACCATTAATAGGCTTTCGCAAATAGCACCCGTTGTCTTGATGGTTTGCCTGAATAAATGCAAACCCCTTCTTCTTTTGACTGTTCAATTGGAATGCAACGAATTGTAGCCTTTGTTTCATTTTTAATTTTTTCTTCGGTTTCAGCAGTACCATCCCAATGTGCAGATATAAACCCTCCCTTATCTTCTAATAAATTTTTAAAAGAGACGTAGTCATCAACAGTAGTAATATGTTCATCACGCATTTTCTTTGCTTTTTCAAACATTTCTGATTGAATACGGGGGAGCATATCAACAACCCATTGAATTACTCCATCTTGTGCTACAAATGACTTTTCTAAAGTATCTCTTCTTGCTATTTCAACACTTCCTTTTTCAATATCTTTTGGGCCAATGGCAATACGAAGAGGAACGCCTTTTAATTCATAATCATTGAATTTGAAGCCAGGGGTCTGATTTTCTCTATTGTCAAACTTCACCCTAATATTGTGCTGCCTCAATTCATTTTGTAGTTTTTCAGCTACTTGAGCAATGACTTGTTGTTGTTCTTTATTTTTGAATATTGGTACTATGATTACCTGAATAGGTGCTAATTTAGGAGGAATCACTAAACCATTATCATCTCCATGTGTCATAATCAATGCTCCAACTAAACGAGTTGAAACGCCCCAAGAACTCGCCCATACATACTCATTTTTACCCTCTTTGGTAGCAAATTTTACGTCAAAAGCTTTAGCGAAATTTTGTCCTAAAAAATGAGAGGTACCGGCTTGTAAGGCTTTTCCATCCTTCATAAGCGCTTCAATGCAATAGGTTTCGATGGCACCCGCAAAACGTTCACTCGCTGTTTTTGTTCCTTGAATAACTGGAATTGCCATAAAATCTTCAACAAATTGAGCATAAATTTTATTGATCATGATAGTCTCCTGTAGTGCTTCCTCTTTTGTAGCATGAGCTGTATGTCCCTCTTGCCACAAAAATTCAGCAGTACGAAGGAATAAACGAGTTCGCATTTCCCAGCGAACAACATTTGCCCACTGATTGAGCAGAATAGGAAGATCTCTGTAGGATTGAATCCAATTTTTATAGGTATTCCATATAATGGCTTCACTTGTAGGACGAACAACTAATTCTTCTTCTAACTTTGCATTGGGGTCCACCATTAGTTTTCCTGGTTTATCAGGATCATTTTTTAAACGGTAGTGTGTCACAATGGCGCATTCTTTGGCAAAGCCTTCAGCATTTTTTTCTTCGGCTTCAAATAAATTTTTGGGAACAAACAACGGGAAATAAGCATTTTCGTGGCCCGTTTCCTTAAACATTTTATCCAATTCAGCTTGCATTTTTTCCCAAATCGAATAGCCATAGGGTTTGATGACCATACAACCTCTAACAGCAGCATTTTCAGCTAGATCAGCTTTAATTACTAGCTCATTATACCACTTCGAATAATCTTCACTTTGCTTTGTAAGTTTTTTCGCCATTATTTTTTTGGCATAGAATTTGCCTTATATTTAATATAACATGAATCTGGATGCAAAACTAAACTTTTTGATAGACAAATTCGCAAAACAAAATAGTATGAGAACACCAAAATTGAAATTTTACTCTTCAGCTTCAACTTTTTTAGCGTTTGGTTTGCTTCTTGTAAACTGTGCGGGTTTTCAAAATGCGAGCTACTATCAAAGTGATGGAATCTATGGTGATAAAGTCGTAGTTGTTAAGAAAACAGAAAAATCAAATGGAGAATACTACAAACAATATTTTCGAAATTTAAGTGATGATTACAGTTCTGTAACCGATGATGCTACATATTTTACAGATGCTGAAGCTTATGCTAATCCAGTAGATAATAATATGCAACCTGCGGGACAAATTCCATGGGGAGGTCAAACTACTTCTACAGATATTTATGTCTTTAATAATCAACCTGCCTTTGGCTTCGGGTTGAATAACTTTGGCTGGGGCTTTTCAAATTTTGATGTTGGTTTTGGCCCTTATTATTATACCAACGGTGGAAGGTTTAGACCTTTTAACCCTTATGGTTACAATCCCTATTTAGGGTTTGGGTATAATAATCCTTATTTCAGATTTGGTTTTAGAAATCGTTTTTTCAACCCTTGGTGGAATGGATATAGTCCCTTTTACAATCCTTTTTATAGTCCTTTTTACAATCCATTTTTCAATGGTTACGCTGGCTTACACTATCGTCCAAACTATTATAATGATAGGTTTTTTAGAAATAACAGAGGATCATATTATAATAGAGCATATAGTGGTTTAAGCAAAGGAAGAAGAGGTGAAAAAGGATACCAGAATTCGAGAGACAGAAACAATCGAAACGAAAGAGCACAAAACAGTCAAAGAAAAAATAATGACTTTGCAGTACGTGCTTCTGTAAACAGACTAAACATTGGCCGTGGTTCAATGTATTTGGGTGGTCTTCCTGCCTCTAGAGATCAATTTAGATTAGATAATAAAGCTAAAGCTGGCTCGGCTAATGCCCCTTCAAGTGTTCTTAGAAATGGCAGTAATTTACAACAGTATGGAGTTACTAAAAAGCAAGCTGTAAATGTTAATACGCAAGGTAGGAGATTTTCTCAATCCAGGTATAGTGCTGAACCAGCTGTTCGAAATGCTCGTGCTGTGAGGAGAGCAAACAATGCTACTAGACAGAATAATATCTCAAGGCAAAATTATAATGTACAAAGACCTAATTATAATTCTAGACAAAATTATTCTACACGTGCCCAACCCAGTTCATCTAATTATTCTAGGTCTAGTGGTAGTAGCTATAGGTCTGGATCAGCAACGAGATCGTCGGGCTCCAACCGAAGTTCCTCTTCAAGTAGAGGAAGTTCGTCTGGTAGAAGAAACTAATTTAGTTTCAATTTCAAAATCAATTTAGTACTCAAACAGTAAAGAAAATGAGATCATTCATACACACTCTTTTTGCCCTATTTATAGTTCAATTTTGTTGGACACAAACCCTCAAAGACGTCGTTGGGCACACCCTACCTCAACTCAATGGTTCTGCACGGTTTACGGCAATGGCCGGCTCATTTGGTGCATTAGGTGGAGATTTGACTGCAATAAGTCACTACCCTGCTGCTGGAGCTGTTTTTTTACACAGTGAAGTGGGTGTTGGTGTTGACTTTGTTGAAAATGCTACAAAAACAAATTATTTTGGAGGTAACTTAGAGCAAGAAAATTCCAACTTTAATTTCAACCAAATTGGTTTCAATTTTGTTTTCAATAATCAAGATGAAGAAAGTGAATGGAATCGTATTTCTGTTGGATTCAACATCAATAAGGTTTCTAACTTTAATAATAATTATAATGCACAGGGGTTCAATGACCAAAATGGACTCGATTCATATTTTTTGAGTTATGCTGACGGTATTTCACAGGGAGAAATTGAATTAATAGATAACGAGACTGTTTCTGAAGCCTACGGAGAAATTGGAAGTTTCTACGGTTTTGGTGGGCAACAAGCATTCTTAGGTTTTCAATCTTACATTATAAATCCAGATTTAAATTCCTTGGCAGATGATCGTTATGTATCAAATGCTTTATATGATCGTTTATATCATGACTATCAAGTGGATGAAAGTGGTTTTCATCGAAAATACACCCTAAATATTGGAGGCTTGTATAATGATATTCTATTCTTGGGAGCCAATTTTAATTATCACAGGATGGAAGCACTAAGAATTGAAAGCATCAATGAATTTGATTATGCTTTAAACTCAAATCTTGTAGAATCTTATTTTGAAAACGAATTGTTTTCTTATGGAGATGGATTTTCTTTTCAGTTTGGAGCTATTTTAAAAGTAAAGAATGCTCGTCTTGGACTTACCTATGACAGCCCTCAATGGTTTACTATCAATGAAGAAATAGAACAATATATCGAAACCATTCATTATGTCTCAGACAGTAGCCAAAAGGATATCATTTCACCAGATTTTGTGAATATTTATGAGCCTTATAGTTTAAAGTTACCCGCAAAATTAACAACAAGTTTTGCCTATATCTTTGGAAAAAGTGGGCTTATAAGTATTGATTATAGCACACAAAATTTTGAAAACATACGCTATTCAGACCAAGGAAATAGTAGTTATCTTGTTACTTTAAATGAGGATATAGGTTCTTCATTTAAAAATATTCAACAACTAAGGATTGGGGCAGAATATAGAATTAAAACAATAAGCCTACGAGCGGGATATTTTTCTATTGGTTCCGCATTTAAAAATATTAATGAGCCTAACACTGGTTTTACCACTGGAATTGGATTTGATTTTGGAAATAAAACATTAAATCTTGGACTTGTGTTTCAAGAACAAAATTCTCAATACCAATTACTTAATAGGGGGTTAACTAATCAATATAATTTGTTTGAAAACCTCACCCAATTCGTAATTAGCTATAACATTAAATTATAGTTCAATTTTGGACGTTTCCCAACTAATGATAATGTAGTATATTTGTGGCTTGATGCAGCGCTATGAAACTTCAAAAAATAATCAGTCAGGAAGAAGAGCAAATTGGAGATGATCATCACTCCAATTCAGCTGTCACTCCTTTAAGAAAGGACGCTTTTGAAAGATCTGATGATGAAAAAATAAAACTAATTCAAGAAAAGGTAACAGACATACTTGAAATTCTCGGAATGGATTTGACTGACGATAGTCTAAAAGGAACCCCAAGTCGTGTTGCCAAAATGTATGTTAGGGAAATTTTTGGAGGGCTTAAGCCCGACAAGATGCCTAAAGCGTCTACTTTTAGCAATAACTATCAATATGGAGAAATGCTGGTAGAGAAAAATATCACCCTCTACTCCACTTGCGAACATCACTTGCTTCCTATTGTTGGCAAAGCCCATATTGCCTATATCTCAAATGGTTCAGTGGTTGGTCTTTCTAAAATGAACAGAATTGTAGATTATTTTGCTAAAAGACCGCAAGTCCAAGAAAGGTTAACTCTCCAAATCGTTCAAGAAATGCAAAAAATTCTTAACACCAAAGATGTGGCTTGTGTTATAGATGCAAAACATTTGTGCGTCAATTCAAGAGGAATAAGCGACATAAGTAGCAGTACTGTTACCAGCGAGTTTGGGGGTCAATTTAAGAACCATGAAGTCAAACATGAATTTCTTAAATACATTCAAATAGACACTGAATTTTAATGAATTCACAGCTTAACGTTTTTAATTCTTTAAGTGGGCAAAAAGACGTTTTTCGTCCCATGACCCCACCACATGTTGGTCTTTATGTTTGTGGACCGACTGTTTACAGCAAAGTACATCTTGGCAATTGTAGAACTTTTATTTCTTTTGATTTAATCTATCGTTATTTACAACATCTTGGTTATAAGGTCCGCTATGTTAGAAATATAACCGATGCAGGGCATCTTGAAAATGATGCAGATCAAGGAGAAGATCGAATTTCTAAAAAAGCACGACTAGAAAAAATTGAACCAATGGAAGTCGTGCAACGTTATACCGTTGATTTTCATTCGACCATGTCATTATTCAACGCAAAGCCTCCAAACATAGAACCTACAGCTACAGGCCATATTGTTGAGCAGATAGAGCTTATAAAAGAACTGGTAAAAAATGATTTTGCCTACGAGATTAACGGCTCCGTTTATTTTGATGTTTTAAAATACAATCAGACCCACCACTATGGTATTTTAAGTAAACGCAACATTGAAGACCTCATTCATAATACCCGTGAATTGGATGGACAGAGTGATAAAAAAAATCCACAAGATTTTGCACTTTGGAAAAAAGCAGAACCCGAACACATTATGAGATGGCCCTCCCCCTGGGGAGACGGTTTTCCTGGATGGCACCTTGAGTGTACTGTCATGAGTACTAAATATTTAGGAGAGCAATTTGACATACACGGAGGAGGAATGGATCTAAAGTTCCCACACCACGAATGTGAAATAGCACAAGCGACGGCAGCTTCTGGAAAGGTTCCAGTAACATATTGGTTGCATGCCAACATGCTTACTCTAAATGGAAAAAAAATGTCTAAGTCAACTGGCAATAATTTGTTGCCAGATGAAATTTTTAGTGGTGAAAATTCCTTTTTTTCAAAAGCCTATAGCCCTGAGGTGGTACGCTTCTTTTTATTACAAGCACATTACAGAAGTAATGTTGATATTAGTGAAGAAGCACTTTTAGCCTCTGAAAAAGGGTTTTTAAAATTAATTGAGGGTTATATTGCTTTGGATAAGTTAAAAGTTTCAAACAAGAATGATTTTTCAATTGAGAATTGGAAAATTAACTGTTATTCTGCAATGAATGATGACTTTAACAGTCCAAAACTGATTGCCTACCTTTATGAAGCTATTAAATTCATAAACACAGTAAAGCAAGGTAAAGCACAAATTGATAAAGAGACAAAACAAGAATTAACTTCTAAATTGAATGTCTTCATTTTTGATGTATTAGGGCTCAAAATTCCACAACAAAATTCAAATCAAGAAGATAATGAAAAACTTAAAGGTACAATTACGTTGCTCTTAGAATTAAGAAACAAGGCTCGACAAAATAAAGACTTCGCAACAGCAGATCAAATTCGAAGTTCACTCCTAACCTTAGGAGTAGAAATAAATGACAATCAGGAGAATAGCAGCTTCACCCTATTGTAAATTATGTTGAAACGTTGGATAGCCATTCCTTTCATTTTTATTTTTAGGGGGTATCAACTTTTGATTTCACCCCTTTTCCCTCCTAGTTGCCGATTTCAACCAACCTGTTCCCAATATGGTATAGAAGCATTAAAAAAACATGGTGTAATTAAGGGTCTGTCGTTAACAATAAAACGTATAGCCAAATGCCACCCATGGGGAGGAAAGGGATATGATCCTGTCCCTTAAAATCTTTAAAATTTAACTACTTTAGCTATCAAATCAATTCACAATGCTACCTCTATTAAAAATAAATTGGGCACCGAGTGAAACCTTATTCAAAATAGGTTCTTTTGGAATTCACATTTATAGTTTAATGTTTGTTTTAGCTTTTGCACTAGGCTATTATATCACAAAAAAGATTTATGAAAAAGAAAAAATACCAGTAGAACATGTTGAGACCCTTTTTATCTACATGATCGTTTCTGTCTTTTTAGGAGCTCGATTAGGGGACGTTTTTTTTTACAGTTGGGACTATTATCAAGACCATCTAATTGAGATATTATTACCAATAAGAGAAACAAGTAGTGGATATAATTTTATTGGATTTAGAGGTTTAGCTAGTCATGGTGCAGCCATAGGAGTACTAATTGGATTATATTTTTACCAAAAGAAACATCGTTATAAACCTTTGTTGTGGGTTTTAGATCGTGTGACTATCCCTGTTTCAATTGGGGGAAGCTTTGTACGAATTGGAAATTTTTTCAATTCAGAAATTGTTGGAAAATATACCAACTCAAATTTTGGAGTTGTATTCCTCAATAGGGGCGATTCGATGCCCCGCCATCCAGCCCAACTTTATGAAGCTCTTGGTTATATCGTTATTTTTTTCATTTTAAGAGGACTGTATAAGAAGGGCTTTGGACAAAAGAGTGGATTCTTAATAGGAACCTACTTTGCAGCCACTTTTACCGTTCGATTTTTTATAGAATTTGTCAAAGCAAGTCAGGGGGGATTCGAAGAAGTTTTACCAATGCTTTCAACCGGTCAATGGCTTAGTATTCCTGCGGTTTCATTAGGTCTCTTTTTTATTTTTCGTGCCCTGCAGTTAAAAACAAGTGAGAAATGACAAAAGGGGTTAAAATGCTACTACTTTTGTTTTTTTTGAATAGCTGTGAAACTACACCAAAAAAAATTGCAACAAAAGAAATAACGTTTACAAAAGAGGCAGAAATTCTAATATTTAACACTAAAAAGGACATTATTGCTCATTTAGATATAGAATTGGCAACGACAGATTATGAACGTCAAACAGGAATGATGTATCGAAAAGAAATGGATCCAAATCAAGGGATGTATTTCATATTTCCAAGTGCACAACCTCGAAGTTTCTATATGAAAAACACGTTAATATCATTAGATATTTTATTTATTGATGAGGACAATACAGTTTTTAAAATAGTTAAAGAAGCACCAGCAAAAAGTCAAGAAAATATAAATTCTATTACTCCAGCCAAATATGTTTTAGAATTATTGGGAGGGCAAGCTGACGCCTTAGAGATAGAAAAAGGAGCTCAAATTAAATTAATTGAAAAATGACCCAAGACAATCTTTTACAATACCCCATCGGTCGATTTGAATGGCAGACTAATCTTTCAGAAGAAAAAAGAAATGACGCTAAAGATAGACTGGAAAAATTCCCGAAACAATTAATCGATTTCATGCATACTTTTCCTGATTCGTTGTTGACAAAAAGATATCGCACTGGAAGCTGGAACGCTATTCAAGTGATTCATCATCTTGCTGATAGCCATATGCACAGTTTTTTACGCTGTAAACACGCATTATTGGAAAATCAACCACATATAAAAGACTATCAAGAAAAGGTATGGGCTCAAACTCCCGATGCAAATGACACAAATATTTCTTTAAGCATGAACCTACTTGCTGCACTCCATAAACGATGGGTTGTTTTTTTTAAATCACTTAGTGACAATGAGTTCAAAAAAAGTTATACCCATCCCGAGAGAAATAAAACATATCCCCTAGACACGGTCTTGGCTCTATATGCTTGGCATGGTGAACATCATTTAGCTCACCTGAAGAATATAATTAAAAACCCCTTTGATTAAATTTTAGAAAAGAGTAAGCCTAGTTTTTTATTTTTCAACAACTTGCTTTTTTTGCGTGTCAAACATAACGGGGGTTGCAATAAAAACCGAAGAATACGTTCCAACGATGACCCCTACAATAAGGGCGAAAATAAATCCTCGAATAGAATCACCACCGAAAATAAATATCGCCAATAAAACCAAAAGTGTAGTTAGAGAAGTGTTTAGCGTTCTACTCAAGGTGCTATTGAGTGCGGTATCAACCACTTTATTAAGTTTCCATTGTGTTTGCTCAGCAATATTTTCTCTAATACGATCAAAAACCACTACTGTATCGTTTAAAGAATACCCAATAACAGTAAGAATTGCAGCAATAAACGCCTGATTAATCTCCATATTAAATGGCATGATTTTATAGGTTAAAGAAAAAATCCCTAACACTATAAGCACGTCATGGAAAACTGCTGAAACTGCCCCAAGAGAAAATTGCCACTTTCTGAATCTAAAGAGAATGTATAGAAATACAACAACAAGAGAGCCCAAAACGGCTAGAAAAGAGTTTTTCTTAATATCATCTGCAATTGTTGGTCCTACTTTGATAGAGGACATAATACCCACTGTTTTTTCTGAACTGCCATTGATAAATTCCTCAAATGAAAAACCATCGGGAAGATAAGATGTGAGACTGGAATATAATTTATTTTGAATTTCATTATCAACTGCAATTCCTTCAACGTCTACTTTGTATTTTGTGGTAATTTTCAATTGGTTTTGTTGACCAAAGGTTTTCACTTCAGCACTACCAAAGGTATTGTTTAGCACACTTCCAATTTCATTTGCATTTACAGGATTTTCAAAACGCACTACATAAGATCTTCCACCAACAAAATCAACTCCTTGATTTAGGCCTTGAAATGTCAAGGATCCTAAACTTACCAACAATAAAGAACCTGAAACTATATACGCAATTTTTCTTTTTCCCAAGAAAGTGAGGTTGAGTTTGGAGAAAAGATTTTGGGTTAGGGTTGTTGAAAAAGTGAGTGTATTTGATTTTTTACTTCGTGCATCAACTAACAATCTGGTAATGAATATTGCAGAAAATAGAGAAGTGGCTATACCTATGAGCAATGTTGTTGCAAAGCCCTTGATTGGGCCGGTGCCAAAAATAAAAAGTATTATTGCTGTTAAACCTGTTGTGATGTTGGCATCTAATATAGAAGACAACGCATTACTAAAACCATCTGCAATAGATTTTTTTAGACCTTTTCCTTTTTTAAGTTCTTCCCTGATACGTTCAAAAATAAGCACATTCGCATCAACAGACATTCCAATGGTAAGCACAATACCTGCAATTCCGGGTAGAGTCAAAACAGCTCCCAAACCAGCTAAAATACCAAAAATGAACAAAATATTTAATAGCAAGGCTACATCAGCGAAAACGCCAGAAAAACCATAATATAGTACCATCCAAACCAACACAATTAGTAGCGCTATGGCAAATGAATAAATTCCAGCTTGAATAGCCTCTTTTCCTAAAGAAGGTCCAACTATTTCAGATTGAATGATTTCTGCAGAGGCTGGTAGTTTACCAGCACGTAAGACATTTGCTAAATCAATAGCTTCATTTAAAGTAAAATCTCCTGTGATTTCTGAACGTCCGCCAGTTATGGCACCACTTGTTACTCCTGGGGCTGAATAAACAACATCATCAAGCACTATGGCAATGAAACCACCTTCCCTAAAGGCTTTTCCTGTCATATTTTCCCATGTGCGTGCGCCCGAGGCATTCATTTGCATAGAAACAGCGGGTAGCCCGATTTGATTGTATGATTGTAAAGCATCAACGACTACTCCCCCACTCAGTGGAGCAAGGTCATTTCTGTTAGACTGGAGTGCATACAAATCTGAAAGTTCACTGTTAGGTGCAGGTTTTCCCCATACAAAACGGGCATAACGAAATTGAGAAGGCAATTCTTTTCTAGCCTCTGGATCGTTGAGATATGACATTACTTCTTCTTGATCTTTTACAGCAAATTGTGCTATAACTGGCCCCCCTTGAAAGCCATACCCTCTTATTAGATCTAGTACAGGATTTTGAGTGGCAACAGTTGTAGAGTCTTCGGTTGCTATGTCAGCAAGAAGATCATCTATTTCGGAGCTTTCAGACTCCTGTTTTTCTTCTGTGATTTTTGCTTTTTCTTCTAAATATTTTTTAGCAACTTCATTGGCTTGAACCAAATAACCTGCAATTTCATCACTTTTAAAAGTTTCCCAAAATTCTAGCTGAGCAGTGCTTTGAAGAAGATTTTGAATGCGTTCTACATCTTTAGCACCTTGGAGTTCAACCAAAATTCTACCTGAATTTCCTAAGCGTTGGATATTGGGTTGAGTAACGCCAAATTTATCTATTCGTTTCCTTAATACCTCAAAAGCAGATACGATTGATTCATCAATTTTACGCCGAAGAACAACTTGTGTTTGTGCATCAGACATGTCAAAAGTTATTTCGTCACTAAGTGTTCGGTTGGCAAAAATATCAGGAGTAGCTAAAGTTGTCGTTCCTTTTATTGCATCGAAGGCTGTAAAAAAAGATTCGATATAGGGAACATCACTAGCCTTTTGAAGCTTATCGGCATCATCTAAAGCTTGATTGAATAATGGATTTTTAGAATTTTCAGCAAGTCCCTTTAGGATGTCCTTTATAGATATTTGAAGAATAACATTAATTCCACCTTTTAGATCTAACCCTTTGTTTAATTCTTTTCCTTTGGCATCGTTATAGGATGTATAAGCATACAATGAATTATTACCTATTGAATCTAGATAGTTAATAGCAGTGCGTTCTCTTTTCTCTAAATAATCTTCGGTATTGTCTGAAACTGTTCTTGCGGCAAAGTCAGCTGCATTTTGTTCTTGTTGGCTAGTTATAAAAGTGAATGAAAGTTGATAAATACTTACAATTGCAAATAGAATTCCAAAGATCCTAACTAAAGCGTTGTTTTGCATAGTTTCTGTTTTAAATACAATAAAGGCGTGCAAATATAGGATTTAACCTATGATTTAACAACTCTCATTGTGATTTCATGAGTTTGCTTTAGAGAACTGAATTCAATGCATCATTCATATTGCGTACCGCATCAGCACTCTGGTTAAATTTTTCTTGTTCTGCAGTATTTAAATCAAGTGAAACAATTGATTCTAATCCTTTTCCACCAATAATACATGGCACACCAATACAGATATCCCTCTGACCATATTCTCCTTCAAGAAATACAGAGCAAGGAATCATTCTTTTTTGATCGTTAACAATACTATCTACCAAATAGGCAACAGAAGCTCCGGGTGCATACCATGCTGAAGTTCCAAGTAATTTGGTTAGGGTTGCTCCACCCACCATTGTGTCTGCCGCTACTTGGTCTAATTCAATTTGTGATAAAAAAGAGGAAACAGGAACTCCGTTATAACTGGCTAGACGAGTGAGAGGTATCATAGTGGTATCTCCATGCCCACCAATCACCATACCATGAATATCATTTGCAGGTTTTTTTAATGCTTTGGAAAGATAGGTTTTAAATCGAGAACTGTCTAAAGCTCCTCCCATTCCAATAATTCTATTTTTTGGAAGTCCAGTTGCTTTTAAAGCTAGATAAGTCATTGTGTCCATAGGGTTCGATACTACCACTATGATTGCATTTGGAGAATGTTCCAAAATACTTTCAGAAACACTTTTCACAATACCTGCATTTATACCTATAAGTTCTTCTCTTGTCATACCAGGTTTTCTAGGAATTCCAGAAGTAATCACAACCACATCACTATCTGCAGTAGCTTTATAGTCGTTGGTGACTCCTTCTATGGTAGTATTAAATCCAAGTGTGGTGGCTGTTTGATAGAGATCAAGTGCTTTTCCTTCGGCAAAGCCTTTCTTAATATCAAGCAAGATTACCTTACTAGCAATTCTTTTTAATGCAATATATTCTGCGCAAGAGGCACCTACATTACCAGCACCTACAACTGTTACTTTCATGTTTTAATAATTTAAATAAATGTAGCGGTTTCTAAAATCACAGCAAATTACAAAGAAATTCATTTTTGAAACTATCAAAAAAGATGTTTTAGGCATCTATGTTAGCATAAACAGCATTTCTTTCGATAAACTCTCTTCTGGGTGGGACCTCGTCTCCCATGAGCATAGAAAAGATTCGATCTGCCTCGCTTCCACTATCTATGGTTACTTGCCTTAGAGTTCTCTGCTCGGGGTTCATTGTTGTGTCCCACAATTGTTCTGCATTCATTTCTCCCAGCCCTTTGTAACGTTGCACATTAGATCCTGAACCTAGTTCGTTTAATATTCTATCTCTTTGATCATCGTTCCAAGCATATTCTTTTTTAGCACCTTTTTTAACTAAATACAGAGGGGGTGTCGCTATATATACATAACCTGCTTCAATTAGTTCTCGCATATAACGAAATAAAAAGGTTAGTATCAACGTAGAAATATGGCTACCATCAACATCTGCATCACACATAATGACAATTTTATGATAACGCAATTTTTCCAAATTAAGGGCTTTGCTATCTTCTTCTGTTCCAATAGTGACGCCCAATGCAGTGTAAATATTCCTTATCTCTTCATTTTCAAACACTTTATGCTGCATAGCTTTTTCAACATTAAGGATCTTTCCTCGCAGCGGCAAGATGGCTTGAAATTTTCTATCCCTTCCTTGTTTAGCGGTTCCCCCGGCAGAGTCTCCCTCAACAAGAAAAACTTCACATTGAACAGGATCCTGTTCGGAGCAATCAGAAAGCTTTCCTGGCAGTCCTCCCCCACTCATCACTGTCTTTCTTTGCACCATTTCACGTGCTTTTCTTGCCGCATGTCTTGCTTGTGCTGCTAATATTACCTTTTGAACAATGGTCTTTGCATCATTGGGGTGTTCTTCAAGATAACTTTCTAACATATCAGAAACAGCTTGTGAGACAGCAGAAGTAACTTCTCTGTTTCCTAATTTTGTTTTAGTCTGCCCTTCAAACTGTGGTTCAGCCACTTTTACTGAAATTATGGCTGTTAATCCCTCTCTAAAATCATCTCCAGAAATGTCAAACTTTAGTTTATCTAACAGGCCTGATTGATCGGCATATTTCTTTAAAGTTGTGGTTAACCCCCTTCTAAAACCAGATAAATGTGTTCCCCCTTCGTGGGTGTTTATATTGTTTACATAGGAATGTAAATTTTCTGAAAATGAAGTGTTATAAATCATCGCTACTTCCACTGGAATACCTGACTTTTCTCCCTCCATAGCGATCACGTCACCAATTATAGATTCTCTTGTTTCATCAAGAAATCGAATAAATTCGACCAATCCCTCTTTTGATTGAAAACTTTCAGATTTAGATTCCCCATTTTCATCCTTATTTCTTTCATCTTTAATAACTATAGTTATCCCCTTATTTAGATAGGATAATTCTCGCATTCTTAGCGCTAGAGTCTCATAACTGTATTCTAATGTTTGCTTAAAGATTTGTGGATCGGGTTTGAAAGTGACAACTGTTCCTGTTCTCGAATCAGTCCCTATAGCTGCGACAGGAGCTAGCGGTTTTCCTCTTTCGTAATCTTGTTCCCAAACCTTTCCATCTCTATAGACCGTTGCTTTGAGGGACTCAGAAAGAGCGTTTACACAAGATACACCGACACCGTGCAAACCACCAGATACTTTATATGAATCTTTGTCAAATTTTCCTCCTGCTCCGATTTTGGTCATCACAACCTCTAATGCTGAAATACCCTCTTTTTTGTGCATTCCAACGGGAATACCACGTCCGTTATCTGAGGTGGTGATTGAATTGTCTTCATTGATAGTAACAGCAATCGTGTCACAATGACCAGCAAGCGCTTCATCAATGGAATTGTCAACGACTTCATAGACTAGATGGTGTAAACCACGTGTTCCAATATCGCCAATGTACATTGAAGGACGCATACGGACATGTTCCATACCTTCAAGTGCCTGAATGCTGTCGGCAGAATATTGTTTTTCAGGGTTATTTTCGCTCATATTTTAGTTTGTTTTTTAGCACTGATTTTGCGTACTTCAAATATAAGCATAACCCCAGTGTTTTTGGGTGTTACAACATCTTGATAAGCATCAAGTTATTAACACTTTATTATAACAAAAAGGGCCTTAAACAGGCCCCTTTTAAATACTGTTTTTTGTGGGGGTTTAATAGGACTGCTGGTGTACTTTGGCAACAGCTCTTCCACTAGGATCATTTTGATTTCTGAATGCCTCGTCCCAAGCCAGAGCTACTGGGGTACTGCAAGCTACTGAGGGTACTGATGGCACACTTAGCGCTGCTGCTTCACTTGGAAAATGTTCTTCAAAGATCGATCTATAATAAAATTCTTCTTTGTTTTGAGGTGTTTGTGTTGGAAAACGATAGTGCGCGTTTTCCATTTGTTCGTCAGATACTTTTTCATCTACAAGCTCTTTGAGCGTATCAATCCAACTGTATCCAACACCATCAGAAAATTGTTCTTTTTGTCGCCAAGCTACACTTTTTGGTAAATAATCTTCAAATGCCTTTCGAACTACCCATTTTTCCATCCGCTCGTTCGTAATCATTTTGTCTTGTGGATTGATGCGCATAGCTACCTCTATAAATTCTTTATCTAAAAAGGGAACTCGCCCTTCAATGCCCCATGCGGCAAGTGATTTATTGGCTCTTAAACAATCATATTGATGGAGCTTTTCTAGTTTTCGTACTGTTTCTTCATGAAATTCTTTGGCGTTTGGCGCTTTATGAAAATAAAGGTAACCTCCAAAAAGTTCATCTGCACCTTCACCAGATAAGACCATTTTAATTCCCAAAGCCTTAATGGCTCGAGCCATCAAATACATTGGTGTAGAGGCTCTAACTGTTGTAACATCATAGGTTTCTAGATGATATATAACTTCTCTGATGGCATCGAGTCCTTCTTGAATAGTAAATTTTATCTCATGGTGAATGGTTCCTATATGATCAGCCACCTTTTGGGCTGCTTCTAGGTCAGGAGAACCCTCCAGTCCAACTGAAAATGAATGGAGCTGAGGCCACCAAGCGGGTTGTTTGTCTTCTGATTCTATTCGCATCGAAGCGAATTTTTTAGCCAAGGCTGATGTAATTGAAGAATCTAATCCGCCAGACAATAATACACCATAAGGCACATCACTCATTAATTGACGGTGAACTGCGTTTGAAAGGGCATCGTGCAATTCTTGAATTGAAGTAGCATTATTTTCAACCTTTTTGTAGGCCTTCCAGTCGGGGTCATACCATTGAGCGGGTTGTTCCTCTTTACTATGCCAATAATGACCTGGTGGAAACAATTCAATCTTGGTGCAAACACCTTCTAAAGCCTTTAATTCAGACGCAACGTAGAAGGTTCCTGAGCTATCCCATCCCATATATAGTGGGATTATTCCCATATGATCGCGTGCCACAAAATATTCATCTTTAGCCACGTCATAAATAGCAAAGGCAAAAATGCCATTTAGTTTAGAAACAAAGTTTTTACCTTCTTTTTGATAAAGTGCAAGAAGAACTTCGCAATCAGATTCTGTTTGAAACGGATAATCGGGTACTTCAGTACCTTTTAATTCTTTATGATTATAAATTTCACCATTGGCAGCTAAAATGATAGTTTTGTCTTCGTTATAAAGAGGTTGTTTTCCAGAAGTTGGATCAACAATGGCTAACCGTTCATGTGCAATAACAGCTTTATCACAACTAAAAATTCCACTCCAGTCAGGTCCCCTATGTCTGACTTGTTTAGACATTTCTAAAACTTGAGGACGTAGTTTAGAAGCTTCTTGCTTCAAATCAAAGGCACATACAATTCCACACATATTATTTTTTTTTAACAAATATATACTTATTGTTAAATAATATAAATTTAATACCAATAAATAATTGATTTAATAAATATAATATTCTGTATTAGTATATATTATAAATCAATTGTAGTGAAATTAATGTTTTTTGTAAATAAAATGAAGTAAATTATTTGTACCGGCGACTAAACACAATTTGTCCGTTCAAAAAGGTGGCAACGACTTTTGTTTTTGGAATTCTTCGCTCTGATGCTTGTATAATATCTCTGTCTAAGATCACAAGGTCAGCCTTTTTTCCAATTTTTAGAGTTCCTTTTTCTGCCTCTTCAAAGTTAGCTTCAGCCGCCCATTTTGTCATTCCATAAAGTGCCTCTCTTGGTTCCAATGCTTTGGGAGAACGAATCTCTTCTTCAGATTTTGGAGGGTAGGTAGCGGCATAAAAAGTATTAATTGGATTTACCTCTTCAACAGGAAAATCAGTCCCTAATGCGATTCGGCCAGCACTTTCTAAAAGAGCTTTGTAGGCATAGGCGCCATGCATTCGCTCTTCTCCCAAACGCTCTTTAGCCCAAGGAGCATCACTTACTGCATGGGTCGGCTGAACGGAGGGAATGATTTTTCGATTAAACAGAGAAATATCATTGGTGTCTAGAACTTGAGCGTGTTCGATTCGCCATCTTGGATCATCTTTAAAAACAAGTGCTTTTTTATATGCATTGAGAACGGCATTATTTGCTGCATCACCAATGGCATGAGTGTTCAATTGAAATGGAGTTGTTGCTATTTTATAGGCAAACTTTTCTAAACTATCAATGGGCGTTAGAAAGAATCCTTTGTGCCCTTTTTTGTCTAAATAGGGACTCTTCAGGGCAGCACCTCTGGAGCCAAGTGCACCATCAGCATATAATTTTATGGATCTGACATTGAGTCGATCTGTTTTTAGAGGTCCTTTTTCAAGAAAATAGTCGATGGTTGAGGCTTCATTCTTGAGCATCCCATAAACCCTAATTTCTAGCAGATTGTTTTTTTGTAAACTATCAATAAGAAAAACATCTTCTTTTGTTAATCCAGCATCGGTGACTGTAGTTAACCCAAACGAAAAACAGATTTCTTGTGCTCTTGTCAGGGCCTCAATTTTTTCTTTAAGAGTTGGCACAGGTAAATAAGGTGCTACTAAATCCATGGCATTATCTACTAAAATACCAGTAGGACCTTTTTCGTCTACTTCTATCATACCCCCTTCAATAATTGAATTAGAATCGATAGCAGCCAGATCTAAAACTTTTTGATTGACCCATAACGCGTGGCCATCAATTCGATATAAGAACACGGGAATGTCTGAAAAATTCTCTTCAAGAATTTTTTTATGTGGCATGGCATTATTTTCCCAATCGTTTTGATCCCATCCAAAACCCACAATATATTTAGAGTTATTAGCCTCTTTATATTCTAATGTAAGGGCCTGAATTTCCTCTACGCTTTGAGTTCCTCTAAGGTCAAGTTGATTGAGTTGCAATCCAAGAGATAAAAAATGAGAATGTGAATCAATAAAACCAGGGTATATTGGTAAAGATTTTGCATCAACAACACTAGTGGCCGAATATTTATCTAAAAGGTCGTTCCCAATATCTTTAATAACCCCATCTTCTATTACGATTGAATTTGCCTTAGGCTGATTATCTTCAAGAGTATATATTGTTGCATTATGGATAATTAAATCTGCTTTTTGTTGACAAGCAAATAGAAATAAAACAACAAAAGTTAGGGCAAGAACTTTCACTAAATAATTTCTTATTGAATATGTCATCTTAGGATTCTTTTTTTTAATTGGGCGTAAAAATACATATAATTGAACTTTAGAAAAGAACTCTCCATTTTTTTTTAATTATTTTATGATTATAAATTGAATTTATATCGAAAACCTGCCATTATCAGTGAGTTTGGCTGTGGGTAGAAGCCCCAGATACCATGGGTAGCACTGTTAGACACTCTAGCATCAAGAAACAAGTCAAAAGGTTCTTTTATTTTGTAGTTCAACATTACAGTCCCCTCCAGATAAATTGGTAAATCAAATGAAGATTCAATTCTGCTATCATCCAAAGGCAATTCCAATACTATTGGCCATTGTGCTGAAGATTGAGCCGCTAGTCTATCTCCTATCATCTGACCCTCGAGCAAGAGACTAAATTTAGACCACTTAAATTGCCCTTTTGTAGCAATTTTTAGCTGTGGAAGATTCCAAAGACGGCCTTCTCCCTTCAAATCATAGGAGAAATATTGAATTTTAAATTCAAGGTGATTTTCTCTAGAAAAATCAAAACCCAATTGTGCACTAAAATCAATTTGACTAATATTGGCATATTCCACTTCAAAAGCATTTGAAAAGCGAAATGCTACATCATTATTCAAAGGATCAAAGGGAAGCCGTTTGAAAAGGGGAAGATTTTCTTGTTCATCATAGCCAAGACTAAACTCAAAGAAAAGAACGTTAGATTGGCTAGATCGCACGCCTGCCCTTGCATTATATTTTTGCCATAATGGTTGAAGCTCGAGAACAGGGTATAAAAAAGGATTTGTTGTAGAAAAATCTGAATAGTTGGCCAAACTTGTTCTTCCATTGGCCTTCATAAATGGAATTATTTTAGCTTTTTTTGCATTGTATGCTATCTCTACCCTAGGGTAATACTGAAGTGCTGTGCCAAGCAAACTATCAGATAATATATATGCCCCACCAACTCCTATTTTAAGTTTAAGATTAGTTCCTACAGATCGCCATGATAGTTCTACTCCGCCATTTCCGAGTTGCGAATGAATGGCTTTTTTGTTAAAATAATCTTGTTCAAATCTATTGCTTACCCCACCAACATTGGCGTTGAATGATAGGTCCCCATCGAACAAGGGGAGTTTAGTTTTAACAACCAAATTCACCTTTTGTTCTGAAGAACTAAAATTGTCTGTTGTCAAATCAACTTTAAAATCAATTTCTTGAAGTATTCCATCATACCACTGCCATTGGCTATTTAATGCAACATAATTTCTTTTTATTTCTGGATCTACTGAAGATAAAATTATAGGGTTCCAAAGTTCATCAAATAGGCCATAATAATTATTCCTTGATCGGCTATAAGACAGTTTGCTATCTCCTCTGAAGTTATTGTTTTTTAAAGCGTGTTGTAAGCCAAAAAATAAATAATTTTGATTACTGTTTAAAAGTGAATTTCCAATATTATTCTCAAATCCATCTCTGTAGAGCATCAAACCAAATTGTTGTTCTCTGTCAATCGCTACAGTAGTTGAAAAATCAATATAAAGCTGACCCATCGATCCATAACCTACGCCAAAAAGGGTATTATATGGTTTTTCAGGGGCTGTTCTAATTAGCTCTAATGGATTTGCTTTGTTGGGCTCAAATGTTTCAATCACAGGTAAAGAGAGAATGTCATAGGATACCTTTAATTTTTCAGTGGCAATTGAATCAGGAATTTCTGGTGTAGTTTTGATTTGAAAAGCTTCTGATAAACTTGGATTATAAGATTTGATGACTGTCACTTGTTGAGTGGCCAAATCTTCTCTCTCTTCTTCCTGTCCATAAAACGCTACAGTAAGACAGAAAAAAAATAATCCAATACATATTTTTTTATTCATCAGCATCTACAGAGGCATTGTTTTTGGTGAGTTCTTCTTTAACCAGTTCTAAAAGTTCATTGGCCTTTTCGACTACAGATTCTTCTTCAGGATATGTCTTCAATAGACTTTCCAAAATATAGTTTGCTTGAAAAGGATCTTTTAATAAATGAAAGTTTTTTGCCAACAAAAAAAGTGCTTTAGCATTCCATATTCCTCCCTTTTGAATAGAGGCGATTTTAATTATAGTATTGTTGGATTTCTCAAGGTTACTGTTGTTATGTTCTCTCAAAGCTCTAAAATATAACGCTTCAGCAGCTATCGTTCCCTTTGGGCTTGATTCTAATGCTTCATAGGATTTGATACTAATCAGCGTATCATTTATGGCTTTAGCTGAGCGCGCTTGAATGGTGAGAGCGTCCCACTTTAATCGTTCTATTAAGTTTTCTTTATCCAAAACAGTTTGTGAAATTTCAAGTGCCTTTTTAAAATTATTTTGTCTGAAATAGACCTGCATTAAATTTAATTGAGCAAACTCTTTATTTTCATCGAATGTGGCAACAGAAAGTAGTTCTTCCAAATAGTCTTTACTTGTGTTTAAACGGTCTTCAATTTGAGAAATTCGAATAAGACGAACTAAGGCTTTTTCATGATATTCATTAGGTGCACTTTTGGTCAGCTCTTCATAAAGGCTTGAGGCTTGCTCATAATTTTCTTTTTCATAAAATATTTCAGCTAAATAAAATTGAGCGGTCAATTGATTGATCCCTGAAGGATAGGCATTCAAATATTCATCAAGCAACTTTTGAGCTTGCTTCTTGTCATTTTCTAAAAATCTTTTTTCTGCGGCGGCAAAGGCTGTACCCTCTAACTCAATCTCAGAAAGAGTATTTATCTTATTTCTTCGTAGCCATTGACTAAAATCTCCAACCTGTCCTAAATCGACAGCAATTTCCTTGAGTGTATTTAATGCTTGCACAGAAACGGCATCTTTTGGATACTCTTCAACCAGCTTGCGTAACATTTTCTGGGCCTCGTTATTGCGTTCTCGATTATAGAGTATTAATCCCTGATTTAAGATCGATTTTGGAACATATAAACTTCTAGGGAAATAGGAGTTTAATGTTTCATAAGCACCTAAAGCAGCTTCGTATTCTTTGGCTGATGTATAGGCAATTCCCAATTGAAACCAAGCATCATCAGTCAAAGAAGCTTTGGGATATTGCGACACTAAATTATTCAAGCTTTCAATTTTTTGGTCATTTCGATCAACGAATCCATAACTAATTGCTTTTTGGTAAGAGGCATACACTGCATTTTTTGGATTTATAGCAAGCGCATTGTTATAAAATTCCATTGCAGGCCAATATTTCTTTAGTGCAAATTGACAATCTCCCATACGCAATTGTATATCATAATCATAATTAGAGGTCTCTTTCCCTTTCTGCTTTAAAAAGGACTCAAAAAAGCGAAAAGCATATTCGTATTCTCCTAATTTGAAATAGGTATATGCCATATCATAATCCACTCTAAAGGCTTCTTTTATCTTTTTGTAGGAGTTGCTTTTTTTGACTTTTTTAAAAAGGTCAAGTGCAGCATCATATCGATTCAATTCATACAATGAACGCCCTTGCCAATACAATGCAGCAATAACGAAATCAGATCTTTCATTGACCTTAATTGCTCTTTCAAAATAAGGTATTGCTCCATTATAATTTCCTGATTGATATGTTTTAACTGCTTTTAAGTAGGAAATTTTTTGTAATACAACAGGGTTTTTATACGCTTTATTATTCTCTAAAATTTCTAATGCAGCATCATAGTTGCCGCTAATTGCATAGGAGTCTAATAGATATTCAGAAAGTAATTTTTTAGATTCAGTTTCGGGATACATTTCTAAAAACCGAATTAAAACGGTAGAAGTGTCTTCATAAGGATTACCTATTTCATAACTTAATTTTGCATACTGAAGAGAGGCGTCTTCTTCAATTGAGGTGTCAAAATTCATTGACCCTGCACTTCTAAATGCATTGAGGGCCGCTGTTTTTTTATTGGTTTTTAAATAAGAGTCTCCCAAATAATAATAAGCGCTTTGAGCAAGTTCGGTGGGCTTAGATAGGATTTTATTAAATTGGTTTATTGCTTGCTCATATTCACCTATTTTATAATAAACAAAACCCAATTGATAGAAATCAATATTTTTCCATTTTTCATTTTTACCCTCATATTGCTCAAGAAAAGGTAGCGCTTCTGCATACTGAGCTAAATTAAAATGACTTTCGCCAATAATTTTGGAAACCTCAGACAATAGCTCTTTGTCACTTTGAATTTTCAAAAGGTCTTTACCTAAAGAAATAGCTTTTTCAAAACGACCCAATCTAAAATTCATGTCTACTTGGAAATAGGCAAGATCTTCTTTTTGTTTTTCTTCAGAAACTTCTTTAAACTGCTGATTGGCAGTGGTGAAATCTTCTTGCTGATAGGCAATATGGCCTAAGTAATAGTAGGCATTGGATTGATATTCTTTGACAGTTTTTACTTTTTCTAAAAAAGGTTGCGCTGCTTTATACCGTTTGGCTGAAAACAACGTATAGCCTCTATTGAAATTGTATCTATCCACGTCATTTTTAGGCACCTGAGATTCGTTTACTTTAGAAAACCACTTTAAGGCATAACGATATTTTCCTTGATCAAAATAATAGTTGGCTATATCATATGGGATAGACTGAATGGAATTACTTGTGGGATATTCAAGAAGGAATTTTGCCAATAATTTTTCGGAACCGACATCATTAAGGCGCAAAGTGTTCAACACAACACTAAAGTCTAACGCTTCGAGATTAGATCTATCCTCATTGGGATTACGATGAAATAAATAAGACTGTAGCGCTGCCGGATAGTAAGAAGCTGTTTGCATAAGCCGACTTCTATTCCATGTAGCAGGATCATTGTATAACTGAGCTTTTCCAGTGACAACAAAAAAGAAAGCAATTAAAAATGGAGCAACGCTAAGATTCTTTGTGTTAATCATAACTCCTATAAAAGTAGAAGATTCTTTATCTATATAGGAACGTATCTAATCTTTGAAACGTATAATTTATCAACAAAATATTATCATATTTAAGGAAACTTTTACATTTACATTCAAATTACTTCAATATTGTCAAAAACGCTGGTATCCCTTACAAAAGCAACCATAAAAAATAGAGAAAAAATAGTCTTTGAATCAATTGATTTTGAAGTCCTGCCTGGAGAATTTGTCTTTCTTATTGGTAAAACTGGCTCTGGAAAAAGTAGTTTGATAAAAGTTCTCTATGGCGATTTGGATTTGTCAGATGGAGCAGGACAATTGCTAGGGTTCGATCTTAATACACTCAAGGAAAAACAAATTCCTTTGCTGCGTAGAAAATTGGGAGTGGTTTTTCAAGATTTCAAATTATTAATGGACCGGTCTATTTATGATAATCTTGCCTTTGTTTTAAAAGCAACGGGGTGGAATGACAACGCAAAAATAAAAGCCCGAGTTGAAAAAGTGCTTAATATGGTTAATGTGGAGGAGCAAACCTCTAAATATCCTTTTCAGCTCTCAGGAGGAGAACAACAACGTGTTGCCATTGCTAGAGCACTCCTTAATGACCCAGAAATCATTTTGGCTGATGAACCAACGGGCAACTTAGATCCAGAAACAAGTCAAGAAATCATGCAGCTTTTCAAACAACTTCACCAAAAAGGCATGACCATCATTATGGCTACTCATGACTATAACATGATTCTTAAGTTTCCTGGTAAAATCTTAAAATGTGAAAAACAGCAAATTTTTGAGGTAGTAGCTAGGTCTTAATTAGCATTTCTTTTACGTTCATTTTCATCCAGAAAAATCTTTCTCAATCGAATCGATTTGGGTGTTACTTCCACCAATTCATCTTTTTGAATGTATTCTAACGCCTCTTCTAAAGTGAATATGATGGGAGGAGCTAGTTTGACTTTATCATCTGAACCAGCCGCCCTTACGTTTGATAATTTTTTGGTTTTTGTGACATTAATGACCAAATCGTCCTGTCTACTATTTTCACCAATCACTTGACCCTTATATATCGGTTGATTTGGAGCAATAAAAAACTTGCCTCTTTCTTGTAATTTATCAAGTGAGTAAGGTATGGCCGAACCATCCTCTAAGGCAATAAGAGACCCATTTATTCGGCCAGGTATATTTCCTTTGTAGGGAGTATATTCTTTAAAGCGATGATTCATTATGGCTTCACCTGCCGTGGCAGTTAATAGTTGGTTTCTAAGGCCAATCAGCCCCCTAGACGGGATTAGAAACTCACACGTCATTCGCTCTCCTTTTGGAATCATCGCCAACATTTCGCCTTTGCGTTGTGTGACCATCTCAATCGCTCTGCCTGAGACTGCTTCTGGCAAATCAATTGTTAATTCTTCCAAAGGTTCCATTTTTTTTCCTTCAATTTCTTTAAGAATCACTTGAGGTTGTCCAATCTGTAATTCATATCCTTCTCGACGCATAGTCTCAATTAAAACTGACAAGTGTAATACACCTCTTCCATAAACTAGAAAGCGGTCAGCACTATCTGTCTGATCCAGTCTCATAGCTAGATTACGTTCCAATTCATTTTCTAATCTTTCTTTGATGTGTCTTGAGGTGACATACTTTCCTTCTTTCCCAAAAAAAGGAGAATCGTTGATGGTAAATAACATACTCATTGTAGGCTCATCAATCTTTATGGATGGAAGTGCCTCAGGTCCTTCTATATGAGCTACAGTATCTCCAATTTCAAAATCTTCTAGACCCACCACAGCACAAATGTCTCCTGCGACAACCTTTGATACTTTTTTTCTGCCGAGCCCCTCAAAGACAAATAATTCTTTAATTTTTGCTTTAAACTGTTGTCCAGAAGACTTAATCATAGTCACTGCCTCATTAGCCAGCAATGTTCCCCTGTGCAAACGACCAATAGCAATTCGCCCAGTAAAGGAAGAATAATCTAAGGAGGTTATGAGCATTTGTGTGTTTCCCTCAGTCACTTTTGGAGGTGAAACGGTTTTAATTACACAATCCAATAAAGGAGCAATAGAAGAAGTAGGCTGTTGCCACTGTTCCTCACTCATCCAATTGTTTTTTGCTGACCCGTATAAAGTTGGAAAATCAAGCTGCCATTCCTCTGCTCCTAGTTCAAACATCAAATCAAAAACAGCTTCTTGAACCGCATCAGGAGTACAGTTTTCTTTATCGACCTTGTTAATGACAAGGATGGGTTTTAATTTTAAATCTATTGCTTTTTGCAATACAAATCTGGTCTGAGGCATGGGACCTTCAAAGGCGTCCACTAAAAGTAGTACTCCATCGGCCATATTTAAAACACGCTCAACTTCTCCCCCAAAATCGGCGTGACCAGGGGTGTCTATAAGATTAATTTTTATGTCTTGATAAGTAACTGCAACGTTTTTTGATAAAATAGTTATGCCTCGTTCACGTTCTAAGTCGTTATTGTCTAAAATAAGATCGTGTGTCTTCTCATGAGATTGAAATAGTTCACAATGATATAATATCTTATCGACCAAAGTAGTTTTCCCATGATCTACGTGAGCAATAATAGCGATATTCCGAATCCCTTCCATAGCATTTTTTGAATGGGCAAATATATTATTATTTCAATCAGAAAAAGAACTATTTCAATTGATTTCAATGCAACAAAAGGATATACTGTTTTAAGATTAAATTCCTCCATTTAAATTGTATTTTTAACCCATGTTCACACCAATCAAAAATTTAAAACACCTTGGCTCCAACCAATTTTTATTGATCGCTGGACCTTGTGCAATTGAGGGAGAATCAATGGCAATGAAAATTGCAGAACACCTTGTTGCAGTTAGTGAAAAATATCAAATTCCATTTGTATTCAAAGGGAGTTTTAAAAAAGCCAACAGAAGTAGAATTGATAGTTTCACGGGAATAGGAGATGAGAAAGCACTCTCGATTTTAAAAAAAGTGGGCGATACTTTTGAAATTCCTACGATTACGGATATTCATGAATCCAAAGAGGCTGCAATTGCTGCTTCCTATGTTGACGTGCTTCAAATTCCAGCTTTTTTAGTACGGCAAACAGATTTGCTTGTTGCAGCTGCTCAAACAAAAAAAGTGATCAACCTCAAGAAAGGGCAATTTATGAGTCCTGAGAGTATGCAATTTGCAGCTCAAAAATTGATTGACAGTGGAAATTCAAATTTTCTTCTTACAGACCGGGGCACCCAATTTGGTTACACTGATTTGATTGTTGATTTTAGAGGGGTTAGCACATTACAAAAAATAGGGCCAACGATTTTAGATATCACTCATTCTTTACAGCAACCCAATCATTCTTCTGGAGTTACAGGCGGAAGACCAGAAAAAATTGAGACTTTAGCTCGTGCAGCTATTGCTGTTGGTGCTGATGGTTTGTTTATTGAAACCCATCCCAACCCTAAAGAAGCAAAGAGTGATGGTGCAAACATGCTTTCTTTAGATAAAGTTGAACCCCTCCTCCAACGTCTTGTAGCCATAAGAAATACTATAAATTCGTTTTAATTCTAGTTAGCATAATATTTGTAAATTTGCCGCTCAATAATGAGTTCATTGAAATTTGGGGTCGACTGGTATTGACAGCAAGAAGATTACCAGTGTAAGCAAGTCGAGCGCTGAATAACAGCTCGTAAAACTCATCATTCACATTTTTAAATGGCGAGAATAACTACGCTCTAGCTGCATAATAAACTGAATTATAGTAAGTTTTTGCTAAATCTCAGCTAGGCTGAGAAGCTGGATGTCTCTGAATAGCCCTTGTTGACGGCGATTCGTATTGAGGCACCATAAAAGTCAACATCGAAACGTTTGAGTGTTACAAACGTTTTTCAACTTGAAACACTAAGAATGTTGTGGGCGGTTTTCGGTCAGCATCATTACGAAAATGAAACGAAAACTAAACTTGTAGAAAGCATTAGTAGCGCTTGTTTGGACGCGGGTTCGAATCCCGCCGACTCCACTATTTTATATTTAAAACACAGTTTTTAGAAGTTTTTTAGTAGCCCTTGGGGTTGCCTTTCCTTCCTCTGAAAACCATTGATTTTTTTTCTCAAATTTAGCTATTCTAGTGAAGTTGATAAAGCTACTCCTTATAGATTGGGTAGACTTTTTTAGCTCCTTGAGTTAGTTAGGTAAGACCTGTCATGAAAATTAGAAGAACATTTAATTTTTTCATTTGAAAGATAGTTAATTAAGTATTTTCAAAATGACGCTCGTTCCCTGCCATAGTGGCTTTAAAATTTCTTATTTCAGTCTGTTTATCAATAATCAAGAGTTCCACTTTGGTCATATCGGCCAAATCTTCAATACATTCTGTATTTAAAGCTTGAGTGAAGACCGTATGATGTGAACCACCTGCTAATATCCAAGCTTTTGCAGCCGTTTCTAGGTTGGGTTTACATTCCCAAAGTACTCTTGCCACAGGTAAATTTGGCAGGGGTTTAATAGCTGTTAGGGCCTCTACTTCATTAAGAATAAAACGAAATCTGTTGCCTAAATCAATTAACGAAAGGTTTAGACCTGCCCCAGCAGGAGTATCAAAAACCAAACGAACAGGATCTTCTTTTCCTCCAATATCCAAAGGGTGTACTTCACAACTAGGTTTTTTATCTGCCATTGTAGGACAAATTTCAAGCATATGAGAACCAAGCACTAAGGATTTCTTTTCTCCGAAATGATAAGTATAGTCTTCCATAAAAGAAGTGCCTTGCTCGAGTCCTACACTCATCACTTTTAAAACTCGAGTTAATGCAGCTGTTTTCCAATCTCCTTCTGCTCCAAAACCATAACCATCAGCCATCAATCTTTGAGTGGCAATACCAGGGAGTTGTTTAAGGTCTCCTAAGTTTTCAAAAGTATCTGTAAATGCCTTAAAACCACCATTGTCTAAAAAACGCCTTAAAGCTAATTCGATTTCTGCGGCATCGTATAAAGACTGTCTTTGCGCACCTCCTTCTTTTAAATTTTCAGCTACATCATATTCAGACTCATAAACTCTCATTAAAGCCTCAACTTCTTTTACGCTAATATTTTGCATTTCTTTAACAATATCAGAGGCGTCAAAGGAGTTAACAGAAAATCCAAATTGAATTTGAGCTTCTACTTTGTCTCCTTCAGTCACAGCAACTTCTCGCATATTGTCACCCAATCGACAAACTTTTAGGTCCTGCATTTCGTAAAACCCTAGCGCAGCACGAACCCAATTACCTAATGAACGCTGAACTTCTTCTTTTTCCCAATGTCCTACCACAACCTTTCTTTTGATTTTCAGTCTTGTTGCTATATGACCAAACTCGCGGTCTCCGTGCGCAGATTGATTTAGGTTCATAAAATCCATATCAATAATTGACCATGGGATTTCTTTGTTAAACTGAGTGTGTAGATGCAAAAGGGGGACATGCAATTTCTTTAGCCCATTGATCCATATTTTAGAGGGCGAAAAGGTATGCATCCAAGTAATTACACCTATACAATTAGCATCTGAAGAAGCCTCAGTGCATACCTGAGTTATTTCTTCTTGAGACTTTAGAATGGGTTTAAAAATTATTTGAAGTGGAATATGTTTGGACTCATTGAGACCTTTGACAACCAATGCTGCATTTTTACTAATCTGTTCCAAGGCTTTTTCTCCATACAAGTATTGGGTGCCAGTGAGAAACCAAATTTTTTTATTAATTAGATCTTTCATCAAATTTCATTCTTGACCGTAGTAAGCATCATCGCCATGTTTACGCTCATAGTGTTTCTTAATTAGTGATTCTTTTAAACGTTCAGCCTTAGGGTTAATCTGTAAAGTTAAATAGGCCATATGAGCAATCTCCTCCAATACACGGGCATTATAGACTGCACTTGCAGCACTTTTTCCCCAACAGAAAGGACCGTGATTTCCTATTAAAATCATTTCAATTTCGTTTGGACTCAATCCTTTTTCGGCAAAATAATTTACAATTTGAATTCCTGTATTATGCTCATAATTACCTTCAATCAGTTCATCCTCTAGCGGAGGAGTACAAGGAATATCATGGGTCAGATGGTCAGCATGTGTTGTTCCAAAAATGGGAATGTTTTTTTGTGCCTGAGCCCAAGCAACAGAATGCAGCGCATGGGTATGGGCAATGCCCCCTATAAAGCCCCAGTGTTTATAAAGATAAGCATGAGTTTTAGTGTCTGAGGAAGGTTTTAAACGACCTTCAATTGGGTTGTTGTCAAAATCTACAATAACCATATCCTCTGGCTGAAGTTTATCATAGGAAACGCCTGAGGGTTTAATTGCGAAGACCTCATGCTCTCGGTCTACCGCACTTACATTGCCAAAGGTATAAACAACTAACCCTAACGAATTGAGTTCCATATTGGCGGTATAGCAATCTTGTTTTAATGACTCAAATTTTGAATTCATTTCATTGTGTTAGATTTTCAATTGAGATTCCAAGTTTAGTATATTTCTTCATTAAATCCTTCATTATTTCAACTTTAGAAGGATTTGGGTGGTATTCAGCTATATATTTTGATCCTAATACACCACTTGCCTCCCTATAGGAGGAGAAGAGTCCTGCGGCAAGTGCTGCATAAATTCCAGCACCCAATGCGGGTGTTTGCTCTGATTCAACAACCCGCACTGGCATGTTCAATGTGTCAGCTAAGGTTTGCATGATGAATTTTGACTTTTTAGCAACACCTCCTATGCCGACTATTTGCGTAATTTCAACCCCTTCTTCTTTAAAACGATTTACAATGGCTTTGGATCCAAAACAAATTGAATGGATCAAGGAGAGGAAGAGGTGTGGTGCTGAAGCCCCTAAATTTAGATTGGTGATAGCTCCTTTTAGATTTTGATTCGCATCAGGAGTTCTTCTTCCATTGATCCAATCTAATGCCACAGGAATTGATTCTTCCATAGAAATTGATTCGGCTGCCTTTGTAATTCGATTAATAAAATGAGCATCAAACTCTTCCCTCAATGCTTTTTTTTGTTTATCACTTAGGGTTTTTGACTCCATCACAATATCAGCTAAAGGCCATTCCAGCATATTTTTAAACCATGCTAGAACATCCCCAAAAGCTGACTGCCCAGCTTCAAGGCCTATCATATTTGGTATGACTGACCCTTCAACCTGACCACAAATTCCTTTTACTGTGGTGGTTTTGTATTTGCTTTTACTAGATACAATAATATCACAAGTTGAAGTACCCATCACTCGAACCAAAGATTTTTCTTCTATTCGTGCTCCTACAGCTCCAGCATGTGCATCAAAGGTACCCACACCAATCACTGTAGAAGTGCTAAGTCCTAATCGTTTCGCCCATACTGATGATAAGTAACCCGCTGGGACATCAGAGGTATAGGTTTTTTCATATAAATTTCCTCTGAGTTTTCCCAAATAAGGATGGAGTTGGGATAGAAATTCTTCAGAGGGTAATCCATTCCATTCTGGGTGCCACATGGCTTTATGTCCAGCCGCACAACGTGAACGCTTAAAATTTTTTAAGTTTTTATTTTCTATCAACAAATAGGTTATGTAGTCACAATGCTCCATCCAGGTATATGCTTTTTGTACCACTTCGGCATCAGTTCGAACTACATGTAAAATCTTCGCCCAAAACCATTCTGAAGAATAAATACCTCCTACATACTTTAAATAATCCACACCTCCCCAGCTTTTTGAGAGTCTATTGATTTCTTTTGCTTCTTCTATAGCCGTGTGGTCTTTCCATAATATCATCTGGGCGTTAGGGTTTTTTTCAAAACCTTTTTTTAGAGCTAAAGCTTCTCCATCTTCTGCCATTGGCAGGGGAGAAGAACCGGTAGTGTCTATAGTAATTCCTTTCACTTCTGAGGCAGGTATTCGTGCTTGCTGCATCACCTCTCTTATGGTTATTTCTAAGCCTTCTATATGATCTAGCGGGTGTTGTCTAAATTGGTTTTCAATAGGATTGCAGTACGCAAGAGATTTCCAACGCTGATAATAATGTACTGAAGTGGCTAGTTGTTTGCCGTTGAGAGTGTCAAGTAAGACGGCTCGAACAGAATCTGTTCCATAATCTAATCCTATTACATAGGCTCCCATAGTTAGCTTAGTTTGATTTCATTTTGAAGAACTTCTCAATGCTAATTAGTTTCCTTTTATAACGACCACAGAAAATGGAGGAAGTTGAAGGGTTGCCATCCCATTTTTCACTTTTACTTTTTTTAATGGCTTAGGACTAATAACCCCTGGATTGTCAAAATCATTGTAATCTTGGAGGGCATTTGAAACCAAGATACTACCTTCAAATGCAGCTACACCTAGCTTAGAAACGTCAAGTGACACTTCGTGAGCCTTGGAATCATCAATATTCACCAGTGAAATACTAATTTGATCGTTTTGATCCTTAGAGGCTGAAATACTAATGGCTGGAAGTGATTCCCCCATTTTTTTAAAATAGGGTGGGTCAAAGTTTACAGGAATGAGTTGAGCATCTTGATGAATTGCATACATTTTAAGCACATGATAGGTAGGAGTTAGTATTAACTTTTCTCCTTCTGTTAAAATCACGGCTTGCAATACATTGACTGTCTGAGCAAGGTTTGCCATTTTGACACGCTCAGCATGATTATTAAATATATTGAGTGTCATACCTGCAATCATAGCATCTCGCATTGTATTTTGCTGATATAGAAACCCTGGGTTTGTCCCTGGTTCCACATCATACCATCCTCCCCATTCGTCTACAATAAGATCAATAGTATTTTCAGGGTCATAGTTGTCCATAATCGCAGTATGCTTGGTAATATATTCTTCCATTTTGTGGGCTCTCTGCATGGTTTGAAAATACTGAACATCACTAAAATCTGTTGCCGATCCTTTGTTGCCCCAATCGATTACAGAGTATGAATGTAAGGCAACTGCTTCAATCAAATTCTTTGGAATATTTTTCATCAAAACTTCAGTCCAGTTATAATTTCCATCACTTGCCCCTGAGGCTATCCGATATAAATCACTAGAATTACTCCAATCCGTCATGTAGGTTGCGTATTGGCGGTAGAGGTTAGAATAATAAGCTGCTGTCATGTGACCTCCACAGCCCCAAGCTTCGTTTCCTAGGCCCCAAAAGCGAACATCCCAAGGCTGTTCTCTTCCGTTTTCTCTTCTGAGGTCGGCCATAGGACTCACCCCATCATGATTCACATATTGAATCCAGTCTGCAAATTCTCGTACGGTACCGCTACCTATGTTTCCAGAAATATAAGGTTCTGTATCTAATGCTTCGCACAAATTTAAAAAATCATGGGTTCCAAAACTATTGTCTTCAGTCACTCCTCCCCACCATTGATTCACAATGGTTGGTCGGCTTGATTTGTCTCCTATCCCATCTTTCCAATGATAAGTATCAGCAAAGCAACCCCCGGGCCATCTTAAGTTTGGTATTTTCATATCTCTAAGCGCAGCAATAATGTCTTTTCTTACACCGTCTAAATTTGGGATTTCACTATCCTCCCCCACATAAAATCCTCCGTAAATACATCTCCCTAAATGTTCTGCAAAATGACCGTAAATATGCTTACTTATTTGAGGGGCATCTTCTTTGGGATCAAAGGTTACTGTAACCTTTGTTTGTGCAAAAGCAGTAATTGTATGGTTAGCGATTAGAATTAAAATTGATAGTTTAAAAATATAGTTCATTTGTTTTGTTTTAAAGTATGGTAATTTAAAATTATTATCGGTAGTTTATCAGATTGAAATACAATTAAAGCGTTAATTTAACACATAATTAAAAATGTTCAATTCAAATTAAACTATAATACCTTCTGTGCTTTACTTAGATTATATTTACGTTGCCTTTGGATTTCAATAGATACTGATAAAATTAAGTTTTTCTATACCGAAAATAAAATAGTGAGAACCATACATCTTGAGTAACACAGCCAATATAAAATTGAGTTCATAAAAACCCTTACCCATTTTGATGTAAGTTAGTTTCCATTAAATACAATTTTAAGGTCCTTTACTAAGATAGCAGTCTCTTTTACTAATTTTGTTAGTTTCTATTTTTAAAATTTCTTTAGTAAATTTGTACTATCATAACTAATTCTCACCGTTCCTACTTCAATTTTTGGTATCAAACCAAAAAGTAGATATTGAAAAAATTAACACTGTTCTTTTTATTTTGTCAACTCCTTAGTGGTCAATCACTTACTGTTTCTTTAACACAAAATATAGCAGTTGACGAAACTAATGCAGCAATAGAGCCATTTTCAATGAGTGGATATGACCCCTCAGAAACGTACAAAGTTTCTTTGGCCGTATCAACCACACTAGCGGTCAATTTTAGTGTGCCAACGAATACAGGATTGATATTAGAAACGGGCTATACTTCTTGGGCTAATATTACTGCTGTAAACTTTACAGGCAATTCTTCTAATATTGAAAATGCGCTAAACTCTTTACAATTTAACACCACAAACTCAGTAGGTGGACAATACACTTTAAATTTAATAATTACTAGACAAGTGGCCAATACATTTTACAATCCTTCAAATGGTCATGTATATGAATATGTATCTGGAAGTTTTCCATTTTCAGCAGCTAGAAGCCGTGCTTTGTCAGCATCATATGAAGGGGAATATGGCTATTTAGTTACCATAACAAGTGCTGATGAACAATCATTTGTTAATAATAATACTACAGCCAAAAACATATGGACAGGCCTTTCGGACGAAGGTAGCGAAGGCAATTGGTATTGGTTAGACGGTCCTGAAAAAAATCGTGTAATTTGGATTGGTGAGATAAATGGTACTCCTCAAGGAGGGTATTACACCAATTGGTGTGTAGGAAGTGAACCAAACGATTTTGGAGATGGAGAGGATTATATGGTAACTAATTGGGAGGGTGGAAGTTGTTGGAATGATTATGGGCCACCGTATACAACTGGGGCTGGTTCAAGTGAGGGATATTTAATTGAGTATGGAACATGGTCAAGTCCAGCTTCTTCAACTTTTAATTTTACAACAAACAAGCAAATTTCTTTAACACAAGTGAAAGTTGACCCAAATATCATTTTCAATGATGTAACAAAAGCCTATGGGGATTCCAACTTTAATCTAACAGCAACATCCAGCAGTACGGGAGGATTCACATTTACCATTTCAGATACAAGCATTGCCACAATAACTGGATCCACTGTCAGTATTGTAACTGCTGGAATAACAGTGGTTACAGTCTCACAAGCAGCCGACAGCAAATATTATGCGGCTATAGCTACAATGACACTAACAATCAATAAAATCAATCCGACCATAGTGTTTAATGATGTGGTAAAAGATTTTGGTGATACAGATTTTAGTCTCTTAGTGAGTTCGAATAGTTCAGGAACATTTTCGTTTGGTGTGTCAGACACAAATATTGCTACCGTTAATAACGGTGTGATTACCATAACTGGGGGTGGCTCGACTACAATAACAGTAAACCAAGCTGAGGATACTAACTATTTTGCTGGCATAGAAACAATGACGCTTACCGTAAATAGAGCAAGTGGAGCTATCACTTTCAATGACTTGACAAAGACCTACGGCGATCCCGTTTTTATGTTCAATGCAACCTCGCTAAGTACAGGCGCCATGACCTTTTCTGTTTCCAATACAAGCATTGCCACTATGGTGGGTTCATCAACAAGAATTATTGGGGCTGGTAGTACTATTGTAGAAGTGAACCAAGAAGCAGATGAAAATTATAATGCGGCTACTGCATCAATGACGCTTACTGTTTTAAAAGCAGATCCCATAATTGTTTTTGAAGATCTTATTAAAAATATTGATGAAGCCAACTTTTCTTTTACCGCTAATTCCAGCAGTACTGGAGCCTTTTCTTTTTTAATATCTGATACGACTATAGCCTCACTATCAGGTGTTGTTGTAAGTCTTCTAAACTTGGGCGGAACTGTGGTGACCGTAAATCAAGCTGCTGACAGCAACTATAATTCAGCTTCAGCCACAATGACACTTCAAGTGGTTGCCGATCCTATTATCTTGTTTGATGACGTTACAAAAACTTTTGGTGATCCAAATTTTGAACTCACTGCAATTTCAACCAGTCCTGCACCATTCACTTTTACTATTTCTGACACACTCATTGCAGAACTCAATAGTTCAACAGTAACAATTAAAAAAGCAGGCACTACAATTGTGTTTGTCAAACAAGAAGCTTTTGGCAATTATAATGCTCTTACAAGTTCAATGACATTAACAATTCTTAAAGCTAACCCAAATATTGTTCTCCAAGACATTATTAAAACCTATGGCGATTCTGATTTTGAGATTAACCCAAGCTCGAATAGTTCAGGAAACTTTAGCTTCAGTGTTGATAATACAAGCATTGCTTCAATTGAAAATAATACGGTTTCAATTGCTGGTGTTGGGACAACTTATATAAGAGTAAATCAAACTTCAGAAACGAATTATAATTCAGGAAATACAAGCGCTTTGCTAACCGTTGTCAAAGCAAATCCTACAATAGTATTTGAAGATATTATTAAAGATTTAGGAGATTCTCAATTTGAAATAGAATACAGTTCTAACAGTAGTGGTGATGTTAGTTTTAGTATAGAAAACACTTCAATAGGGGCTCTTTCTAGCACCTCTCTTCTCCCCTTACAACTTGGACAAACCACACTCACCCTCAACCAATCTGAAACCTACAATTACACTTCTGGTCTAGCAACAGCAACCTTTACAGTTTTTGAGAAAATTGATAGTGATGGAGATGGAATAACCAATACCTATGATCTAGATGACGATAATGATGGTATTTTTGATACCGATGAGCTTGATGATGATTTAGATCAAGATGGTTTGATCAACTCCATAGATTTAGATAGTGATGGAGACGGATGTTTAGATGTTGTAGAAGCCGGCTTTTTAGACAATGACAATGATGGAATAGTTGGTACAAGCCCAGTTGTTGTTGATGCCCAAGGTCTGGTCCAAAGCATAAATGCCTATATCACACCTGCAGATAGAAATCAAAATCTTACATATGATTTTTTAGATTATGATACAGAATTCAACTTCCAGAATTATAGTTTACCTAACCAGATTCAGTTTAATGTAAATGAAAGTTTTACCCTTGATATTGGAATTGATGATCCTATCGAATTAGAATACCAATGGCAAATCAGCAGGGATGGTGGAATCACTTTTGAAAATTTAAATGAAGAGAAATCTACTCTTACCATAATCCCAGAATTGGAAGAAGACGGAAATTTATATCGAATTATAATCACCCAAAGAGGATTTGCTTGTGCCGAACCCTACGTTTCAAATAGTTCGAAAATAATCTTTCGTGAATTGTTAATCCCAACAGGATTTTCTCCAAATGGTGACGGCACAAATGACTATTGGCAAATAGTAGGGATAGATAATTATCCCAACAATACTATTACCATTTTCAATAGACTAGGAATTAAGGTTTTTTCAAGCACTAATTATAAAAACGATTGGAATGGTTTCTTTAATGGAAAAGTAGTTCCAGACGGAACTTATTTTTATGAACTAAATCTAGGTGGAAATAATATTAAAAAAGGATATCTATATGTCAAGGCTAATTAACCAAGCACCTTTTATTGCTTTTTTATTGTGCTGGATCGTGCTGACGAATAGTGCACCCCTGTTTGCGCAACAAGAGGCTTCCTTTTCACAATATATGTTCAACCAACAGGCAGTAAATCCTGCCTACGTTGGTGCTCAGGATTTTACTCAGATAACACTGCTAAATCATACCCAATGGATCAGTTTAGAAGGAGCGCCGGAAACCCAAGGCCTCAGTGTAGGAACTCGGCTTTCTGAAAAAATTGGAATTGGCATTTCTGCTGTAAATGATAAGATTGGACCTGCTCAAAACACAACCACTGCCATAGATTTTTCTTATCATATCCCATTGAATGATAACAATCTAAAATTAGGGTTAGGGTTAAAAGTCTCCGGAAGATTAAATTCATTGGATCTGTCTGGTATTCAAACGATTCAAACAAATGATAATTCATTTACCTTTCAATCTCAAAACGATGCAAACATAAATTTTGGTGCTGGGTTTTATTTATACAATCAAAAGTTTTATTTCGGTATAGCAGTTCCTTTTCTTCTCGAAGAAGAAACATTCAATCTTCAAAGAAATTATTATATGATTCTTGGGGGTCTTTTTCAAATTAGTGAATCAATTCAACTCAAACCCAGTTTGCTTTTTCAAAAAACTCAAGGAGTCGATCTAATATATGATAACAGTATATGGATGGTTTTCAACAACCGTTTTTGGGTAGGACCACAATATAGAGCTGCCATAAAAAGTATTATTCCTTCCAAAAATATGGGAGGCTATTTTGGAGCTATAGCTGGAATTCACTTAGGAAAAAATATAAGTTTAGGTTATGCCTATCAAGGAAGAATAGGGAATCAAGCCATAGGTATAACAAACACTACACACGAGATTTTATTACGATTTCAATTTGTGTCAAAGTTTAAAGGTGTTTTACGATCACCAAGGTTGTTTTAATTATGAGAAATGTGTTTTTTTTATTGATGTGCTGTTTCAGTGGTTTTGGATTTAGCCAGACTGTCACAATATCAGAAGATTTATTCTCCTCAAAAAACAATTTAGACTGGGGAGATTATTATTTTTTAAATGGAGACTACAAAAGAGCCTCACAATTTTACTCAAAAAATAAAAATGAATTATCAATAGATCAAAGAAGAGCTTATGCACAGGCACTTCAGAACACGGGCAATTTAGAACAAGCCATCCAGATGCTAGAGCCAATACTTGAATCTAAAGAAGTTTCAGTTTATGATTTGTATCGGTATGCTTCCTTACTAAATAAAAACCCAGACAAGGCTAAAGAATTTTTGGAAAGAGCAGAAAAATTAAACTTTAATCCAGAAAATAAGGTTTCAAAAGAGGAAGATAAAAAGAGTTATAAACTTCTAAATCTTGATTTAAACACTGATAAATCTGAATTCGGAGCTACGCTTTTAAATGATAAATCACTGTATTATTTAGGCGAACAGAAAAAGAAATTAAAAAAGAAAATTGCTCCTGATCAAGTGTACAACTTATACCAAACAACCGTAGATATTGAATCACTTTCGATTGATTCTCTCTATGAGCTTGATGTAAGATATAATTCAATGTATCAAGATGGCCCTTTAGCTCTCGATCCCGTAAGCAAAATTTTGTTTATGACTAGAAGTAGTAATACCGTTAATCGTAATCAAAAAATACAATTGGATTTATTTCAAATACCCTTTCAAGACATTGAAAAAAAGGTCCCAACACCCTTGTCCATCAATGTAGAGAACTTCTCATCACTGCACCCCACCGTTTCACCTGACGGAAAGCGATTGTATTTTGCAAGTGATAGACTGGGTGGCTATGGAGGAATGGATCTTTATTTTGTGCCTTTAGAAAATGGTATTATTTCAGGTGAAGTGATTAACCTCGGCCCTGATATTAATACCGCTGCGGATGAAGTTTTTCCGCATTCCTTTGCAAAGGATGTTTTGTTTTATTCAACAAGACAAAATGCTGAAAAGAAACTTTCAATTCAGATGGCGATTAATAAAATTGCTAACAGATGGAAAAGAAGTTCATTGGCTTATCCTTTTAATGCAGAGGGTGATAATTTTTCATTTTCGTTAGACATAAAATCTCAAATTGGATTTTTGAGTTCAAATCGTTCAGGCGGCAAAGGAGACGATGATATCTATGCTTTTCGATTTAATCCTTCGCTAGAAGGTGAAATGGATACTTATGAATTCAATTCATCAGATACACTAATCGTCGGATTTAATCATGTTTTAAAAAATGATCTTGATCTTATGCATTCTAAAGATCCGTTGATTGAAATTCTAACACTAGAAACTAGCTTAACAAAAGGGGTCTCTCATGGAAAATTAGTTCTCAATAAATCGGGAACTTTTTGGTATGCTCAAGAATCAGAACAAGCAAAAAAAGATTCGTTTGCTTACCGTATAAAAAGTTCTACCGGAAGTTCAAAAGATATACTTGTCGAGTTGATTCCAAAAAAACTAGATTTCACTGCAGTGTTTAGACCTATTTATTATAAATATGATAAATCAAATTTAGAAATTGATTATCAACCCAGATTAGATTCTTTAGTGACTACATTAAATGAAAATCCTATGTTAAAAGTTGAAATGTCTTCTTTCGCTGATTGTCGTGGATCAGAAGAATATAACTTGAAACTAACAGAAGAAAGAAATCAAACTATTTTAAATTATGTCCGTTCAAGAATCACAAATCCAGAGCGTATTTCTGGAAAAGGTTATGGAGAAGGTCAAATTATAAATAACCCCTCGTATGAATATGCACTTGTAATTGCCTCTTTTAAAGAGAAATACAATGCCTTAAATTTTATAGAAAAACTTTCTTTCCAAGAGGAAAAACCTTTCATCCTTGAATCTGACAATTTATATCGGGTGGTTCTGGAAGTTCACGATTATATTGACCAGGCAACAACTGCTTTAATCAGTCTAAAAGAAAATGGATATGAGGGCTGGGTTTTACCAAGTGATTGCAAAAAAAGCTCAGAAACAGTGCATCAAATGAATAGAAAAACCACTTTTAAAGTCACTCAATAGCAATTGTTTAAAAAACAAAACAGATTCACTATTTCTTGGTGACAAAAAAAATCGCTGTAGAACAGCGATTTTTGAATCTCAAAAAGATTAATCGGAGGGCTCAATTTCCCACTTTGAAAAATAACCAGGCTTGATTAGAGCGGGGTTTGGCCACGGTGAAGGTCTCATTTCCTAAAAAGTATTTCAATTGATACTCATCTTCAATGTCAGTTCTAACAACTTGAAGCTTACCATCAATAAGACTAATTTGGCCACTTGCTAAAGCTCTGCGCTTTGAATTGGTGCGAACAAATGAACCTGTAGGCTGGACAATTAAAAATTCATTGTCACCGTTTCTCCAAACCCCAACTAAATTTTGTGGCATGGACATCTCAGATAGAGAAAAATTGGGAACACTTTCTTGGGAAGTAGAAAGAGTACTAACAAACAAAAATAAATAACAGATCTTTTTCATAATTAATAATTAAAACAAACAAAACATGAACAAAACAATATTATATTTTTTTTAGTGTTTTTCACTTTTCTTTAATTTTATTACAAAGATATATCATATTATGTGAATATTATATTAATGAATAGCTACAATGGTATTTTTTATTGAGGATTCAATAATTTATACTTCAAATTAAATTATTATCATTTCTTGTCAATAAATATTATCATATAGAAGATTTTTAACCCTTTTTATTGTTGATTAACATTTGCTTAGGTAAGAAATAGCCTTAAAGAATCACTCTGAAAGTAAACAAAACATTAAAAAAAAATGAACTAAAAATTTTGTTGATACTTTTTCAATGATTTTAAGGAATGTTTAAGATTCGATATAAAATTTCAAATAATGATTGAGATCATATGGCTCTAATAGTAGGTTTTTAACTCCACCATAAAAACGATTTATATTTAGAGGAGAAGGGTGCATAGGATGATTCTTTTGTGTTTTACCTAGACTATAGCATACTTTATTTTGGTCAGCAAGTATTCTCATTATTGATAAACTACTTTTTTTCAAATATGAATAATGATCAACATGATTTCCCCAACAAAAAAGAATTTTGCTAATCGTCTTATTCTTACTTAAAAACGCATTAATAAATTCAATATTTTTCTTGTACAAAACTGGATTAGGATTTTTAGAAAGTTGACTTGGTTTTGTAGCTCTTTTAGGATATAGATTAAGAAGATACCATCCATCACATTGATTCATTTCTGCCATTTTTTTGATGTTTTTTGAAGTCGGGTCAAGTCTGTTTTCGTCAGCCTTACTAGGGTTTAAACCAATTGCGACTAAATTTTGATTTCCCTTTTGACCAAGTAAAAATCTAATGTTCAGATCTTTTTTAGGAATACAAACAAATTGATCTAGTGCCATATAAAAGACCTCTTTTAAAACAAATTAATTATTCTGATGCCATGGACCGTGTGATATACCTTTCTCAGGATTTGCTTTCCACAAAAAACCGTGAGTGCCAAAAAAATCACGCTGGGCTTGAATAAGATTAGCACTACTTTCTTTTTGGGTAATCCCTAAAAAATAATGCCATGCCGCAAAACAGGTAGACATCGGGATATTTTGAGATAAAAGTGATCTAAAATCTTCCTTTAGAACTGCTTTATGTGTATTGAGCCATTGGTTAAAAACGGGCATTATCAAAATTTGATCATGCGACCTAAAATGTGAAGCCAATTCTTCCATCAGATCAGACTTTATGATGCATCCTGCCGTCCAGGCTTGAGCAACACCAGCCAAGTCTATTTCCCAATTATATGTTTCTGCGGCCGACTTAATGAACAAAAACCCTTGATGATGATTCATTAAACGGCAAAAATCATACACTCTTTTTAAACTCTTGGTTGCACTCTCTACATTTTGTTGATCAGGAATATCAAGATCAAAGTGCTTACTAAGCTCAACTCTTTGCTTTTTGAAAGAAGACATAAATCGAGATTGTAGGGCGGTTGCAATCATTGGGATGGCAATTCCTAAATCTGTTCCAGCTGTAGTAGCCCACTTCCCTGTTCCTTTATTAGATGCTTGATCCAATATTTGATCAATAATAGCACCCTTATCATTTTTTGTTTTTAAAATTATAGAAGAGATTTTTAGTAGATAATTTTTTGAAGAAGTTCTGTCCCATTCATAAAATAATGTTGAGATTGCTTCATTGGCCATTCCTAGTTCGATTTTCATAAAATCATAACATTCTGCCAAGAGTTGCATTTCAGCATATTCTACACCATTATGAACCATCTTTATAAAATGACCTGATCCGTCTCCATTAGAGTAGACACAGCAAGGTTTATTTTCGGAATTCTTTGCAGCAATTTTTTTTAAGGTTGAAGCAATACTATTGTAGGCATTCAAATTTCCGCTTGCCATTAGTGAGGGGCCTACTAAGGCGCCTTCCTCTCCACCAGAAACTCCAAGACTTAAAAAATGAATACCCTTTTTTGAAAGATACTTTGATCTATCAATAGAATGCTCAAAATGAGAATTACCAGCATCTATCAAGATGTCATTTGGTTCTAGATAAGGTAACATTTTATCAATAAGAGCGTCAAGACCTGGGCCAGCGGAAATCATCATTACAATTTTTCGTGGTCTCTCAATTGCAATGATAAAGGAGGCTACATTCTCAAAGGCTTGAGCCTGCTGCAATTCATCATATTGCTCCATTTTTTTTGCAGCAACTTGTTCTTCCTGATTTTTAACAAATCTATTGTAGAGCGCTAAACGTAGTCCATTACGGGCTAAGTTTCGACTTAACGCTGTTCCCATAACTCCCATGCCAACTATACCCCAACTAGCTTTTGACATCATTTAATTTTTTAATTATTGCATCTAGCACCTCCTCTTCTGTCTGGTCAATTGAAACGGAAATTAACTCTTTTGTTTCCTCTAAAACATCAAACTGACTTGCTAACAATGAAGAGGGCATAAAATGATTCTTTCTCAATTTTAGCCGATTTGAAATCAAATTTTTGTTTCCTTTCAGATAGAACCAGAAAACTTTTTTTTGGTCAAGAGATTTAGAGAGTACTTTTCTATAAGCCAACTTAAGGGCAGAACAAGCAATGATGCAACCTTTTTCTGAATGAGATCGAATACCATTATTTATTTTCTTAAGCCACGGGAGCCTATCTTGATCTGTAAGCGCTTCTCCTGTAGACATTTTATTTATATTTTCCTTTGGATGAAAAGAGTCTCCTTCTAAAAAAGGTATGTTTATCTTTTTCGAAAGTTGCTTTGCAATTGTTGTTTTTCCGCATCCACTAACCCCAATAATAAATATCATTTTACTCATTGATCAAAGATAAGCAATTGAATGTTTGAGCTAGATTGAAGACCATTTGAAAATAAATAAGTAATTTCAAATAATTTAAAAAACAAACCAAAATGAATCAAAAATCCCAGCCTTTTCAGATGAACCTATCTTTTTTCGCAGTTATTTTTTTTCTATTCAACGCATTGATTGTGTATGGACAAAAGGATATAGGAATTCAACTTTACAGTTTAAGAAATCAATTAGAACAAAATGCAGACAGAGCATTAAAACTTATTGATCGCTGGGGCCTCAAATATATTGAAGGAGGTGATACCTATGGTCTTCCAGAAGAAGATTTTAGAAAATTAATTAAGAAAAATAATTTAAAGGCCGTAAGTATAGGTGCCTCCTATCCTGAGCTGAGAGATGATCCACAAAGTGTGCTTGAGAAAGCAAAACGCTACAAGGTCAAATTTGTCATGTGTGCTTGGATTCCACATCCTGGTAATACTTTTGATATTGACATCACCCAAGCTGCTGTGGAAACTTTTAATAAAGCAGGTGCCCTTTTAAAAAAAGAAGGTATCACACTTGCCTATCATGCTCATGGTTATGAATTTAGACCTCATGAATATGGTACCCTTTTTGATTATATGGCAAGAAATGCAACTGATTTTAAATTTGAATTAGATGTTTTCTGGGTTCAGCATGGTGGAGTGAATCCTATTGAATTAATGAATAAATATCCTGATTTTGTTGTGCTCATGCATCTAAAAGACATGGCTCACGGAGTAAAAGGCAATAATACTGGAAAAGAAGATGTGGAAAAAAATGTTATTCTTGGCCAAGGGCAAATTGATATTGCAGGTATTGTAAAAAGAGCGAGAGAACTGGGCGTCCAGTATATGTTTATTGAAGACGAATCATCGAGAGTGATATCACAAGTGCCTAAAAGTTATGATTTTTTAAAATCCTTACAATAACTCTTTTTTAGGGTGCTTCCATCCTACCCTATACTCCCTGGCAAGTCGCTTGGTAGCTTCAGGATCTTGGACTACTTTTCGTGAGGTAGGATCATATACCAATGGGCGTTTGAGGTCCATTGCAATGTTTCCCAAAATACAACTTGCAGAGGAAATATGACCTTCAACTAAATTGGCAATCGGAAGTGAAGAAGATGATATAGAAGCTAAAAAATCAAGCATATGAAGCCTAGTTGCTGGAGCGGCAAATAATTCTATATTTTTTTCAACTAGATCTTCTGGATATTTTTCACGTTCATAAAGAGCATCTCCATGAATGGTTTGTTGGTTGTTACCGTAAGGAATAAAATCAAATTGTAAGACACTACCAACCAACATGCCTTTTTCGCCATAAATTTTAAAAGCCCACGGATATTCTGGATCTACAGGATTACCCCATGTGCGGTGTTGCCAAACACAACTTAATTCAGGGTAGTCAAAAATGACTGTTTGAGTATCTGAAATATTGGACTTCCCTTGTTTTTGGACATAAATGCCTCCAGTGGAAGAAATTTGCTTAGGCCATTTTAAATCTAGCATCCATCGCACAGTGTCAAACATATGAACACACATGTCACCCACTATTCCATTGCCGTATTCCATAAAAGCACGCCACCAACCTCTATGCGGAAGCCCATCATAAGGTCTTAAAGGGGCTGGACCTGTCCAAAGCTCATAATTGAAATAATTGGGTATGGCTTGTAAAGTGGGATTGTTTTGTGAACGCATATGATAATAACAACACATTTCCACATGAGAAACTTTACCTAATAATCCCTTATCTACAATCTCATTTTTTGCTCGCATTAAATGAGGAGTACTACGACGTTGTAAACCTACCTGTACTACTCTATTATATTTTTGAGCAACTGCCAGAAGTGCTTCTCCCTCTAAAATATCAACACTAATGGGTTTTTGTAAATAGAGATGAGCACCTGCCTTCATAGCTTCAATACCCTGTAAGGCATGCCAATGATCTGGTGAACCAATTATAACGATATCCAATTCTTCCTGAGCCAACATTTCTCGATAGCTTTCATATGTCCTCGGAGGTTTGGAAGTTTGCATTCGTTTTTGCATTTGTTGTGCTGCATCAGAAAGCATATGTTGATCTACATCGCAAAGGGCAACTACTTCAATTTGGGTTACTTGTATCAATCGATATAAATCATTTTTTCCATACCAACCAGCACCAATCAACCCTACTCTGTGTGGTTTTAAAGGATATACTAAGTCAAACCCATATACTCCAAAACTCGAAAGCACAAGGCTAGACAAACTTCCTTGAAGAAAACGACGTCTGTTGATATTAAAAAGTTTTGATGAGTCCATTTATTTTTTGACTTCCCTAAAAGTAATAAAATGTGTCTACTTAATTTTTCTTTGCTTTATAAAAACAAATTGTATCTTCAATAACAAAACTAATGATGAGGCATATCTTTTTTGCAGTTTTGATAATAAGCGTATTGAGTTGTCAGAAAGATGTTTCCAAAAAAACAAATCAGACAATTTGGTTCACTTCTCCTGCAAATGAATGGCAAGAGGCGCTTCCCCTTGGAAACGGTCGTTTGGGCATGATGGTTTTTGGTGATCCTAAAAAAGAACGCATTCAGCTCAATGATGACTCACTTTGGCCAAAAGACTTAGGCTGGACTCACCCCAAAGGGGGTCCTGAAGACCTTAAGAAGATACGCGAAGCCCTTGATAAGGGGGATCCAGAAACAGCGGATAGACTGCTCGTAGAAAAATTTTCTAATAAAACAATTATACGATCTCATCAAACTTTAGGGGATCTTAATTTACAATGGAAACACGATGATATTGCAAACTATACCAGGGCCTTAGATTTAAAAAACGCTATAGCCACAACTACCTATACTGTGGAAGGCTATCAAGTCCAACAAAAAGCTTTTGTTTCTCATCCTCATCAGATTATGGTGATAACAATAAATACTGAACATCCAAAAGGATTAGAAGGGACTATTGGTCTTCAGAGACCATTAGATGAAGGTTTTGCCACCGCTTCAACTGAGGCAATTGGTCAATCTCTGATTATGCGCGGAGAAGTGACTCAACAAAAAGGGGCTTTTCGTTCTAATCCGGTCCCAATCAAAAGTGGTGTAGCATTTGAAACTCATCTTGAAGCACATACCAATTTAGGTTCTATAATTCCTTCAGCAAATACACTAAAAGTAAAAGGGGTCAAATCATTGGTCTTATATATTGCATCAAATTCCAACTACTATACAACAGATCCTAGTTCTAAAAATGTGGAGCAACTCAATTCAATAAAAGGAATTGGTATGAAAGCTATTGAAACTGCCCATGTCAATGATCATCAGTCTCTTTTCAATCGAACAACACTCAACATTACAAGTACAGATGAATACTTTCATCTACCCACAGACCAACGCTTGGCACAACTAAAAAATAAGCAAACAAATGATGCAGCCATGAGTCAATTACTATTTGATTATGGACGGTATTTGCTCATAGCCTCCTCTAGACCAGAGACGCTGCCTGCCAATTTACAAGGTCTTTGGAATGAGCATATTAATGCACCTTGGAATGCTGACTATCATCTCAACATCAATTTACAGATGAACTATTGGCTTGCCAATTTGACTCAATTGCATGAGCTTAATGAACCTCTTTTTGATTTTATTGATCGCTTGGTGGAAAGCGGAAAAGAAACTGCCAAGATAAATTTTGGATGTAGGGGTTCTTTTTTTCCTCATGCTACAGATCTATGGGGACCAACATGGCTTCGGGCACCTACCGCATATTGGGGTGCTTCTTTTGCTGCAGGAGGCTGGATGATGCAACACTACTGGGAACACTATCGATTCACAAAGGACAAAAACTTTCTTGAAAAAAGAGCTTTCCCTGCTTTACACGAGGTTGCATTATTTTATAGTGATTGGTTGCAAACCGACTCCAGAGACGGAAGTCTTATAGCCTACCCTTCTACTTCTCCAGAAAACCGTTATGTCAACCAAAAAGGAATTGCAGTTGCAAGCTGCAAAGGGAGCGCTATGGACCAACAGGTGATTTATGAAGTTTTTACAAATTATCTCAGCGCTGCCAAAGAATTGAACATTGAGAATGAAGTATCACAAAAAATAGCTAAACAACTCCCCAAACTTCGCGCAGGGTTCCTCTTAGGGAAAGATGGAAGAATTTTAGAGTGGGATCGTCCCTATCAGGAAAATGAGCCAGGGCATCGGCACATGTCTCATTTATATGGCTTTCATCCTGGTTCGCAAATTTCCCCATATGCTACTCCTAAACTTTTTGAAGCAGTCAAAACTACATTGAATTATCGTTTAGCTAATGGTGGCGCTGGAACAGGATGGAGCCGTGCTTGGTTAATAAATTGTGCAGCCAGATTATTAGACGGCGCCATGGTTCAAGAACATATTCAGTTGTTGTTTGAAAAGTCTATCTATAAAAATCTTTTTGATGCTCACCCTCCCTTTCAAATTGACGGTAATTTTGGTTTTACAGCTGGTGTAGTTGAAGCTCTTTTACAATCTTATGAAGAAAATACCATTCGCATTTTGCCGGCGCTCCCTCCTTCTTGGAAAAATGGCAGTGTGAAGGGATTGATGGCACGTGGAAATATTGTAGTGGACATTAATTGGGAGGAGGGTAAAGTAACACAAGTTAACTTAAACAGTGCCTCAGATCAAAGTGTAACATTATATCTTAACAATCAGGAACAAAAAGTTATTCTAAAACAAGGAAAGAAAAAAACCATTACACCTTGAACACAAGGATTATAATTTCGAGTATTATTAGAATAAAAAAAAATAAGTAGTTTTAAAAAAAATATGTCATGACAGACTCAGAAAAAAATCCGCTAAAAAATCTTGATCAATGGGAAGATCATCTGCTAGAACGTTATCCTGAGGAACCCAAAGAAAAGGAACATTTTAGAGATTATGAGAATTCAGATCGTGCTGATGGAGTTAGTGCTTTTTACAGGCTCAATCACGAATATCAAACCTATGATTTTGTGATTGAAAAAGAGCAGGAGTTTCTAAAATTTGAAAAGAAAGAAATGTCCTTATGGGAAGGAGTTGATTTTCTTAATACATTGGTGGATGACAGTGACCCAGATATTGAACTTGATCAATTACAACATTTACTTCAGACGTCTGAGGCTATCAGAGCCGATGGTCATCCAGACTGGTTTGTATTGACTGGATTTTTACATGATATGGGCAAAGTGCTATGTCTCTTTGGAGAACCTCAGTGGGCTGTTGTTGGTGATACTTTTCCTGTGGGTTGTCAATTCTCAAATAAAATTGTTTATCCTGAATACTTTCAACAAAACCCTGATAATTCAAATCCAAATTATAATACTAGATATGGTATTTATGAACCCAATTGTGGTTTAGCAAATGTTAAAATGAGTTGGGGGCATGATGAGTATTTATATCAAATAATGAAGCCTTATTTGCCACAAGAAGCACTTTATATGATTCGTTATCATTCTTTTTATGCGCAACACAAAGAAAGTGCTTATGATCATTTGCTCAATAAAGAAGATCAAGCGTTATTTAAATGGGTAAAAAAATTCAACCCTTATGACCTCTATTCTAAAGCACCTGTCCCACCAGATAGCAAAACTTTACGTCCATATTATGAAGATTTAGTCGCTAAATATTTGCCCGATACATTGAAATTTTAAAAGAAAAAAATGTTCCAATTCAAACAATTAGGAATTTTTATTGTTATCCTTTCGTTTGGTCTTTTATGGAGTCAAGATTCCCCAAAAAAACTATTAGTTTATACGAAAAATGGCAAGGGTTACGTGCATGACAATATTGCTACAAGTGTGGCTACAATTGAAAAAATTTGCCAAGAATTAGGGGTGGAAACATTAGTTTCAAACGACCCTTCAATTTTCGATAGTTCACAACTTGAGAGTTTTGATGCTATCTTTTTTTCTAACACCAACAATGAGGCTTTTGATACTGAAACACAAAGAGAATCCTTCAAGGCTTTTTGTCAAAGTGGAAAGGGTTTTGGTGCATTTCATTCTGCCAGTGGATCAGAGCGACAATGGCCATGGTATTGGGCGTTGTTAGGAGGCAAATTTATCAGACATGCCCCTTTTCAAGAATTTTCTATTAAGGTGATAGACCCTAATCACCCTGCTACAAAAAATTTACCTTCCACCTTCACTGTTAAAGATGAGTGTTACTATTTGGTCGAAATGAATCCTGATATTCACATGTTATTGGCCGCTGACATGACTACTGTTGAAGACCCAAAAAAAGATGAATACCCTGCTAATATTTATTATAATAGCTTTCCCATTTCATGGAGCCATCAGTTTGATGGCGGTATTCAATGGTATTCTTCTTTAGGTCATTCGATTGAGGCCTATACGATTCCACTTTATCAAAAACATCTCAAAGGAGGTATACAATATATTCTTTCCTTAGAAGATTAATAAATTTCTTACAATTGCGAATAGGGTAATTGCACAAGAAAATCGAGTGCAATATTTGATACCGTATTGTCAAATTCTTCAAGTTGAGAAACCCTTTTCCATTCTGGGTGAACTCTAAAGGCATCCCATGATTTATTTCTTGCCTCCATTGAGGAATGGGATGTTATATAAGTTAAAGAAGGCATATTGGGCCCCGCCACTTGTTCACCAAAAAATACAGAATGCAAGCCTGCTCCTTTAAAAATATCAAATTCGTACTCATTAAACATTTTGATTTTTCTATGGGCAGCGTCTTCACTATAACTTTCATAAGTCCTCAATTCAAAAAGAACATCTCCTTTTTTGGGGAGCACCAAATGTTGATAATTGTCAAAGCCTTCATAAAATGAAGTAGTATAGCGATCATAGGGTGCTTCCTCTTGAGAAACTGCATCGTATTTTTGTTTTGCTTTTAAAAACTTAGCCTCTTTCTTCAAAGCTTTTCGTACTTGAGCATAATGTGCCATGCTTTTATACGTAATCAATAGATAAATTTTCTTAGGCAGATGGTTTTCCATATGCTCAAAAGCTCCAATGGTTTCCACTCCATTGTCGTTGAGAGCCGGAATCAATGCTCCAGAAAGATAATCATGTAGGGGTTCCGCATTGTGTCCCCATTGTAATTCATAGGTGCGCCATTCAAAAAATGATTTTTGAGCATAAATGGTTCCACTTACTAACAAAAGAAAAAGAGTTAATTTCTTGACCATATTGAAAAATTTAAATAGTTTGATTAAAAATTAAATATAACGATCTTATACTAAACGATATCATGAAATATATTTTCCTTATTGCTTTCGCTATTTTTTCGGTGAATTTATACGCTCAAGAAAATAATCCTTTTCTTTTTACTTTCAATCATCAAGCTTTACCGGTTTCTGATCTGCAGAAAACTGGTGATTTTTATGTTACTATTTTAGGCTTCAAAGAGATTGAGGTTACAGCTAGCCAAACAATTCCAAAACGTTGGGTTCAAAATCATGAAGGAAAACAACTTCATTTAATCACTAGTAATGATGGGGCGCCCAATACCATTATAAACCATATGGCTTTTTCTACGTCTAACTTTGACACTTTTGTAAAACATCTAAAAAAAAATAAGATCACATTTTGGACGGATGAAGGAAAAAAAAATGTGGTTAGAATAAGAAAGGATGGTATACGCCAAGTGAAATTTCAAGACCCTGAAGGCCATTGGATTGAGGTGAATGAATCCCTTTAGTTTAATCCACTTCTTTCTATGCCTAGGGCAAGACCTCTTAGTTCTGCTAGGCCCCTCAAACGACCAATTGCTGAATAACCAGGATTTGTCTTTTTTGATAGGTCATCTAACATTTGGTGCCCATGATCGGGTCGCATTGGAATTTGATGGTCTTTTCTACCAGCCGTTTTTCTTTTTTGTTCTTCTCGTAAAGCCGCTCTGACTAAAGCGTACATATCAACATCACCCAAAAGATGATCAGCTTCATAAAAGTTGCCTCTAGCATCACGTTTTATATTTCTAAAATGAAGAAAATGTATTCTTTCAGCATGGGTCACAAAAAGTTGGATTAAATCATTTTCCTTTCGAACACCAAAAGATCCAGAACAAAATGTTAATCCATTGTGTAAGGATGGAATTGATTTGAAAATAAAATTTAGATCCTCTGCATTACTCACCACTCTAGGAATACCAAATAACGAAAAGGGTGGGTCATCAGGGTGCACACACATAAAACTATTGTATGTTTCTGCTGTGGGAATAATTTGCTTTAAAAAAACGATTAGTGATTCTCTTAATTGATCTGAGGGAATATTTTTATACTTAGCAATTTGAGCGTTAAAAGCCTCTAGGTCATAACCTTCTTCTGCTCCTGGCAAACCGGCAATGATGCTATCTGAAAGTATTTTTCGTTTTTCTTCGCTTAGCTGATTATAATAATTTTTTGCATCAGTGATTTCATCCTTTTTATAATCTTGAGCTGCATTCTCCCTTCTTGCTATAAAAAGATCAAAAGCACGAAGGGCATTCATTTCTAAAGCCAATGCTCTAGAACCGTCAGGCATTGTCTTTCCTAAATGAGTTCTTGTCCAGTCAAGCACTGGCATAAAATTGTAGCATATAATATGTATACCACACTGGGCAAGGTTTTCAATGTTCTTTTTATAATTTTCGATATATCGCTCATGATTGGGCAATTGTTGCTTAATGTCTTCATGAACTGGTATCGATTCTACGACACTCCACTTCAAACCATGCGCTTCAATTCGTTCTTGATGGGCTTTAATTTCTTTTATGGACCAAACTTCACCATTCGGAATGTGATGGAGTGCTGATACAACATCAGTTGCACCTGCCTGACGAATATGTGGCAAACTAACTGGGTCACTCGGACCATACCATCGAAAAGATTCTTTCATAGCTTAAACTCCACTGAATGCATTGAAACCACCATCTATAGGCAAAACAACTCCTGTTATGAAACTCGCACTATCACTACATAAAAAATGAATAGCTCCATTTAATTCTTCGGGTTTTCCAAATCGACCCATTGGAGTATTATTGATAATTTTTTGACCTCTAGTCGTTAAAGTTCCATCTTCATTGGTTAGCAGTCGCTGATTCTGCTTTGCTATAAAAAAACCTGGTGCAATGGCATTAACTCGAATACCATCTCCAAATTTTAATGCCATTTCAACTGCCATCCAACGTGTGAAATTTTCCATAGCGGCTTTTGCTGCTGAATAACCCACCACTCGCGTAATGGCCCTATCTACTGCCATAGAAGAATAATTTACAATTGTTCCGGTTCCATTTTTACTCATAATTTCACCAAAAACCATTGAAGGAAGTATTGTACCCTTTAAATTTAAACTTAGGACTGAATCAAAATCTTTTTCGGTTAAATCAAAAATAGTCTTATCATCAGCAATGGTAGCGCCTGGGAGGTTGCCTCCAACAGCATTAATTAAGCCATCGACGGTTCCGAACCGAGCAAGAATGTGGTGAGCTATGTTTTCTAATGCGGCTTTATTGAGAACATCCACTTGAAAGGTTTCAATGTTCTCTAGATAGGAATCAAAATGTTTTTTTTGAGTATTAAGTAAATCTTGATTTCTACCTAATAGAGCTACTTTGGCACCAGCAGCAAGTAAGCTTTCAGCTTGAATACTTCCTAATGTCCCTGTCGCTCCAGTAAAAACAAAGACTTTGTCTTTTATATCAAACAAAATGTATGGTTTACAGGTTAATGGTTTTATCCCAGTATACGGTTTTATTTTGATCCATGGCTCTAATTCCCATATCTATTGCCACAGCTGTCTTAGCCCCTGTGGTGATATCAGAAATAGGAGGTACTTCATTTACAATAGCATCTCTAAAATCTTCTAATGCTTGACGTGTTGGATCCAAATGTGAATATTCAATAGGGATTCCTTTGCCTGGCTCCCAATTGGCAGTGGCACCCGAAACTCCATCAATATCTCCATATTCTTTCGTATAGGCTCCTTCGGGATATTCCCAAGCCTTATAATAGTCAAGCACGATTGTCCCTTTATCACCAAAAACACGAATCTTATAATCGTCTTTTGCATTGGCTGTGAGACAAGTAAAGCTTGCCTTTAGACCATTTGGATAACTATAGATTACATGAATATTGTCATACGTTTCTCGACCATCTTTCCAATAGTCAATGCCACCAAAACCAGCCACTTTTTCTGGGTGCAATTGGGTGACCCAATTCACAAAATCTATCTGATGAGAACTTAGCTCTGCAAGAAGACCATAGGAAAACTCACGATACATTCTCCAATTAACTTGTCTCTCATACATCATTTTAGGCACAGGCCTTCTCCAATCACCATTTCTATTCCATTGTGCATTCACTGCTGTAATTTTTCCAATTTTTCCCCCTTGAATCATTTCCACAACGTGAGAATAGAGACGAGAACTATGGTACTGATGCCCCGTCTGAAATATTTTATTGTGCTCTTTAGCTACTTTTGAAACTAAATCCAATGTAGCTTGCTGACCTTTCACCATTGTTTTTTCGCAGTAGATATGTAAATCTGCATCTATTGCATCTGAAGCAATTGTGGCATGTGTATTTAAAGGTGTGCTAATAATTACGCCATCTAACTTCTTATACTCCAAAAGTTGTTTATAAGAACTAAAGGATTTTGCTTTTGGACATATTTCTTGAGCTTCAGACAGTCTGAAAGAAAGTGTGTCACAAATGGCTGTGACAGTAACATTTTCAATCGCATTTAATATTTTCATGAGCCCCATTCCCCTACTTCCAGTTCCAATAATACCAAGATTGACAGTCATACTGGGTGTCTTTGTGAATATGGAAAAGGAAGAAAACTTAGGAGCTACTAACCCTGCTGTAAGTAATGATGAGCTTTTGGAAATAAATTTTCTTCTGGAATTCATTAAGATGTTTGTTTTGTTAAAATTAAAAAAAACTATTAAGTATCCCCCTTGAACATCTACAATATTAAAAAAGATTTATTTATATTCGTTAACGTTAACGACTTTTTCGTAACCCAAAAACAAAACTAAATTGATACAGACAATATTTTTAAGAATAGGTATACCATTTATTGTATTCCTTTTTTTGTTAAATTTTACTGCTAGTGCTCAAGAAGCAGAATGGGAAACACTTTTTGATGGGAGCAGTTTTGATAATTTTACTCAACTAAATGGTTCTGCAGAATATCGTATTGAAGATGGGGCAATGGTTGGAATATCAAAAAGAAAAACCCCAAACAGTTTCATGGCCACAAAAAAATTATATACCGATTTTATTTTAGAATTTGAGGTCAAGGTAGATAATGGATTAAATTCTGGTGTTCAATTTAGAAGCAATAGCTTTCCAAACTTTAAAAAAGGAAGAGTTCATGGATACCAATGTGAAATAGAGACTAGTCCTAGAAAATGGGCTGGTGGTATTTATGATGAAGCGAGAAACGGATGGTTATATCCCCTAACCTTAAACCCAAAAGGGCAACAAGCCTTCATAACTGGACAGTGGAATCAATATCGAATTGAAGCTATAGGTAATGAAATTCGCAGCTACGTCAACGGAATTCAATGTGCTAATTTAGTTGATCCAACAACAGCCAAAGGGTTTATTGCTTTTCAAGTGCACAGTATTGGAAAGCCCGAAGATGAAGGAAAAAAAGTGCGTTGGAAAAATATTCGATTATTGACTAAAGACCTAGAAAAATATCGAAACCCAGTCTATGATTATGCCCCAGAAGTGAGCAATCTAAAAAATATGCTAACAAAAAATGAAATTAGAAAAGGGTGGCGTTTACTTTGGGATGGTGAGTCAACACAAGGATGGAGAGGCGCAAAATTAAATAGTTTTCCATCCAAAGGATGGGAGATCAATGATGGTGTATTGAAAGTTTTAGCCTCAGATGGAACTGAAGCTAGAAACGGTGGTGATATTGTAACTTTAGAGGAATTTTCTAACTTCGAATTAAGTGTTGATTTTATGATTACACCCGGAGCCAACTCAGGCATTAAATATTTTGTCGATACAGAATTGAATAAAGGAAGTGGATCTGCCATCGGACTTGAATTTCAAGTGTTAGATGACAGAAGACATCCTGATGCAAAGGAAGGTAAAAATGGCAATAGAACTGTTGGTTCACTCTATGATTTGATCCGTGCAGAAAACTTAACAACAGGTGGAAGAGGTAAAAACTTTAAGGGTACAAACACATGGAATAATGCACGAATTGTAGTTAAAGGTGGAAAAGTGGAGCATTGGTTAAATCATGTAAAAGTAGTAGAATATGATCGTTTTAGTCAAGCATTTTTGGCTTTAATAGAAAAAAGTAAATATGAAATATGGGAAAATTTTGGTCGTCTACCTAAGGGACTAATTTTATTGCAAGACCATGGCGATGAGGTCGCATACAAAAACATCAAACTAAGAGAATTTTAAAAAGTAAAAAAATGGATAAGACAAGAAGAAATTTTATTAAGAAAACTTCGTTAGCTACAGGTGCTTTAACCTTCGGGGTAGCAAATGGGCTAAGTGCTCAAAGCTACAGAAAGATAATGGGTGCTAACGATCGCGTTAGAGTTGGAATTGTTGGTTTTTCAAATCGTGCCAAAGGAGCTTTGATCCCTGCCTTTGTAGGCAATCAAAAAAACATGAATTTTGAAATTGTTGGGGTTTCAGACATTTGGAATAGAAGAAGAGAAGAAGGAGCGGCATATATTAAAGAAAAGGCTGGAAATAAAGCCAAAATGTGGCGTAATAATGAAGAAATGTATGAGACCAATAGCATTGATGCTGTTATCATTTCTACCGCTGATTTTCAACATGCATTACATACAGTTCAAGCTGCCAATGCCAAAAAAGATGCTTATGTAGAAAAACCCTTTGCAGAAACAATGGAAGATGCTCGACTTGGAAGAAAAGCTGTTGAAGAATCGGGTATTGTTTTTCAAATTGGCTCGCAAAGAAGAAGTGGTGCCAACTATCATGCCGCTAATCAATATATAAAATCAGGAAAATTTGGTGACATTATGATGGTGGAAATGAGTTGGAATGTTAATCAGCCTGGACGCTGGCGTCTTCCAAAACTTACCAAAGAAATTAGAGAATCTGATACTGACTGGAAACGTTATTTGATGAACCGTCCTTATGAAGCATGGGATCCAAGAAAATATCTAGAATACCGTCTATTTTGGCCCTATTCGTCTGGAATCCCTGGGCAATGGATGTCTCACCAAATTGATACGGTGCATTGGTTCTCTGGTTTAGACCATCCTAGAAGTGTGGCTGCCAATGGAGGTATTTACTTATGGAAAGATGGTAGAAAAAACTTTGACACCATGACAGCTGTTTTTGATTATGGAGAAACTAACAACCCTGAAAATGGATTCCAAGTAGTTTATTCTTCTAGATTTACCAATTCAGCGGGTGGAACTAAAGAAATATATTATTCTAACGGAGGTGAACTCAATTTGAAAACCAATAAGGTTTCTTCTAATGGCGGTCTCTCAAGAGGACAGGCAAAACGAATGGGGATGGACGCAAATTTACTTCCAGATTATAATTTAACAGATGCTGCCGTTAAAGTTGTTACTTCGGCCAACACAGGAGCTGATAATATGACTTCTATGCATATGCTCAATTGGATGGAATGCGTTCGCAGTAGAAAGAAAACGAATGGTTCTATTGAAGCTGGATACAATCATTCTATTGCAAATATTATGACCACTGCAGCACTTCGGACAGGGCTCAAGTCAACTTTTGATGAAGCAAATCAAGAAGTTTTAGCGGGTGGAAAAGTATTTAAGTATTAAAAATGACTTTCCAAATGCGACTACTATTTATCTTAATACTTTTAGTTGCCCCTTTTTTTGGGTGCAATGAGGCTGTTTCAAAAAAACAGGACAATCAAATGGAAAAAGACTCAGAAGCTACGGTTCGTTTTGTAGAAGATCAAGCCACTCAAAAAGTAGATGTCTATTTTGGAGCATCGCTTTTTACTAGTTATCGGTATACGGATGCCTATTACAAACCCGTCTTATATCCATTAATCACTGCGAGTGGAAAATCATTAACAAGAGGGTTTCCCATAGATCCTTTTCCTGGAGAAAGGGTGGATCATCCACATCATGTTGGCCACTGGCTCAATTACGGAGATGTGAATGGGTTTGATTTTTGGAATCATTCTGACGCTATACCCTTAGAAAACAAAGGCCAATATGGTACAGTTTTTCACAAGTCGGTGCAATTGGACCAAACCAACGCTGCACTAAATGTGGTGGCTCAATGGAAAGCCCCTGACGGAACAATTCTCATTGAAGAACACACAAAATTTATTTTTTCTGAGGCGGGTAACAATCGAATTATTGATCGTGAAACTACTCTTATGGCGAAGACCAATGTTCGTTTATCAGACAATAAAGAAGGCTTTGTTGCTGTTCGTGTGACCAGAGCACTTGAACATCCAAGTAAAAAACCTGAAATTTTTACAGATGCTAATGGCATCCCAAGCGAAGTAAAGGCTTTAAATAATGAAGGAGTAACGGGTCTTTATATTAGTTCAGAAGGTATCACTGGAGAGGCGGTCTGGGGGACTCGTGCAGAATGGGTCGCCCTAAATGGCGTAATTGATCAGGAAAATGTATCGATTACAATTTATGATCATCCCGAAAATATAGGCTATCCAACCTATTGGCATGCGCGAGGATATGGGCTCTTTGCTGCCAATCCTTTAGGCCAAAAAATCTTCTCAAAAGGTGCTCAAGAATTAAATGCTTCCATTGAAAAAAACGATTCATTGACATTTAAGTACCGAATTGTTGTAAGCAATGGTAAAGCTATAGATCAAGTCGCTGCTAATCAACTAAAAGACTTTTAAACCCAACCATGAAATTTTACACGATAAGTATTTGTTTCTTTGTTTGTCTAGCTCTTCATGGGCAAGAAAATTTCACGAAGAAAGACCGTTTTTTTAATGGAAAAAACTTTAAGAATTGGGTTGAACCCAATAACAACATTTGGTGGACAATAAATAAAGAAGGGCATCTTGTTGCTCAAAGTGATCCAGATCAAAAAGGATCAACTCTTTGGAGTACTCAAAAATTTCGGGATTTTGTAATAAAACTAGATTTTAAAATGGGTCAAGGCACGGTAGATTCAGGTGTTTTTATACGCGGTGAGAATCCTCAAAACCCGCAAATTCAGATTGGTATTTCAGGTTCTTTAAAAAGAGATATGACGGCATCACCTTATGTGCCCAAACAAGGTTATCCTGTTGAAGCCTTAAAAAACCATCCTGATCTACTCCAACAGAAGGCATGGAACACACTCGAAGTTAGAGCTGAAAAAAATAGATATCAAACATGGCTGAATGGGGTAAAAGTTTTGGATTATCAACTAGAAAATGCCAATTTGGAAGGCCCTACAGGGCTTCAATTGCATCCTAAAAGAGAGATGTCCATAAGCTTCAGAAACATTTATTTAAAAGAACTCTAATTTTTATAAAATATATTTTTGAAATTTGCGATTCTAATTATTGAATCCAAATTGAAAATTGTCTACCATGAGTGAGGAGATAGGCATTAAGGAAATTGCAGAATTAGCCGGTGTGTCTATAGGAACGGTTGACCGTGTGATTCATGAAAGAGCAGGCGTTTCAGAAAAAACTGCTGCACTCATTCACAGTGTTATTAAAAAAACCGGCTACAAGAAAAACAATGCTGCAAGTAGATTAAAACTTGCTCGAAGCAAAACCATACGAATTGCAGTCCTTCTTCCTATTGAAGCCAGACTAAGCGATAATTATTGGAACCTACCCTATTCTGGAATTCACAAAGCTGTTGAAGAATTAAAAGATTTTGGAATCACTTATAGTCTTGTGACATTTAAAATGTCTAATGAGAAAACATTTGTTGATCAGGCCAATGCTATCTTTGATTTATCCTTTGATGCTATCATAACTGTTCCTTATTTTTTCAATCAAAGTAAAGACTTATTAAAAAAAGCAAGTGAAAAAAAGATAAAGGTTGTTTTTATTGACACACACCATGACTTCAAAGAACCACATTTTGCTATTTATCAAGATTCGCTAAAAAGTGGAGCGGTAGCAGCTCGACTGCTTCACAATGTTGTGGGTGATACTGGTAATTATTTAATTGTGAGCCTTATGAATAACATGGGCATTATTCAAAATAATATTAAAAAAAGGGAGTTTGCTTTTCGTTCGTTCTTAGAAAATCGTATTGGTCCATTGAACAATTCTGTTCACAGTGTGGTTTCAACCTCAAAAAATCTTAGTGTAGTTAGAAATAAACTAATTTCGCTATTGGATTTAAAAAAGAATGTGGGCCTCTACGTAACCAATTCTAGAGTCTATCTTTTACCAAAAGTTTTGAAAGATTTAAATACCAGTCAGCTTACTATAATTGGCTATGATTTAAATGAAAAAAACAAAAATCTTCTTGAAGAAAATAAGATTCATTTTTTACTCAATCAACAACCCGAGTGGCAGGGCTATAAAGCCGCTAAAGGAATTTTTAAATTTCTCACTGAAGGCGATTCAAGTGCATTACATCTGACTATTCCTGTAGAAATTATAGTTAAAGAAAATCTTTAATAAAAAAAGACCACCCTTTGGGGTGGTCTTTCTAGCATTATAATAGCTTTTTTTATTGGGTATAACCGGCGTTTTGTCCATATCCTCCTTCAGTTCGATCAATTTGATCAAGAGGAATAGGCCGTAGCACATGATGTGATTGTATATTTGGAGATCCATCGATATTATGCGCTTTTACACGCTCAATCAATTTGCCAGTGCGCACAAGGTCAAACCAACGGTGTCCTTCACCCACCAGCTCACGTGCACGTTCATCCAAAATAAAATCGACATCAACGTCTGCAGCAGTAATTTCCATTGCTGCTTCTTGTCCTGCCCAAGCCCCTCTTCTTCTTATGATATTGAGATCATCGGCGGCGGCTTGGTTATTGCCTTGCTTATGGTTTGCTTCAGCTCTAATCAAATAAGCATCAGCTAGTCGCATAAGAATAAAGTCTCGTTGTCCTTGCGTGTGCTGACGGTTGGGACGCGTATTATCAATCCATTTATTCAACGATGGAAATATACGTTGGTTGTATTGATCAGTTGTGTAGACTTGATAAATCACGCCATCCTTGGCCGCTTGAGTCCACTTAGCATCTTGATCTACACCGTTTTTGTCAACACCAGGACCAGGAATATAAAGGGCCGTATCGCCAACGCTTTGTCCAGCTATAGGGTTGTTGGAATACCAAACGTGCTTATAGCCTTTGTCATATCGAGCATCTTTTGTTCGGTCCCAAAGACTCAAAAGGTGTGGTGTTGGACGGAAACGTTTCCACGGACGACCATTTTCTGTATCTCTGGTCATCCCGGGTTGCTTGTCATATTCGAACAAGAAATAAAGGTGACCACGGTGTCCATAGCCATCTAATCCTTCATCTACTTGTTGTTTAGAATTGATAATTGTCCAAACTACTTCTGAATTTTCTTCATTGGTTATATCCCACAAATCAGACCATTCGTCTAGTAAAGAAAAGCCATAATCATTAATCACGCTTGTCATTAAAGAAACAGCTTCAGCAGCACTTCCTTGAGAGGCTGTGAGATGTACTTTGGCAAACAAAAATTGTGCAGCAGGCTTAGTGGCACGGCCATAATCTGATTGTGATGTGGGAAGATTGCTAACAGCAAACTGCAAATCTGGGATAATAGCCTGTGTATACACCTCAGAAGCAGGTGTTCTGTTCGCTTCGGTTTCTACACCCTCCGTTTCTTCTAGGGAGAGGTGGACATCACCATAATAGCGCACCAAATTAAAATAGCAAAGAGCACGTATGAAACGTACTTCAGCTATACGAGCATTTTTAACTGCTGGGTCTAACCCTTCAATTGATTCTGCTCTGTTAATCACCGCATTGGCTTGGTTAATTGCACGATAAAAAATTCTCCACGTATCTCTAAAATAGCGTGCAGAGGAGTTGTGTTGGTTGTTATACCAGTTTAAATATTTGTGACTACCGTCAGCCCCATTGGTATAGGTGTCTGTCCCAAACACATTCATAGAGAAACCCAATTCCGTTCCATAAAATTCTTTTATGATTCCGTAAGTGGCTTTCACTGCATCTTCCAAACCTTGCGCAGTAGTGTAATAGGAGGAGGCAGAGACGTCTGCAATATTGTTTTCATCGAGGTAGTCTTCACAAGAAACAACTGAAAGTGCTCCTAGAACGAGTAAGCTTTTAAGAATAAATTTTTTCATCTTTTATATTTTAATAAATATTTAATAATTAAAATCCAGCTTTGATTCCAAAGGCCACTAAGCTCGAGCTCGGTGTTGTTCCACTTCCCAAAGAAGCTTCACCAATTTCAGGATCAAAAGTATCATATTCAGAACTAAACCATAGGTTTTGTCCTTGCACATAGGCCCTCAAACTAGACAATCCCATTTTGGAAGCCATATCATTGTCAAAATTATAACCTAAAGTTACATTACGCAATTTTAAATAACTACCATCAAAATACGTAAGGGTTGAACCATTTTCAGGTCTTTCTTGCGTAAAGTTAGGTCTTGGATAGTTGTTTGTAGGATTATTGGGTGTCCAATAATCTACGTCTAAGTGATTGTATCTAAACTGTCCATTTGCATTACTTATATGGAAGTTACTTCGTATCATATGTCCTTGACGGAAATATAAGAAAGCGCTTAGGTCAAAGTTTCCGAAGGTGAACGTGTTGGTAATCCCTCCAAAGAAATCAGGAACATCACTACCAATTACACTTCTATCGTTAGGGGTAATGCTACCATCACCATCAAGATCAGCCAATTTAATCTGTCCAGGATCAGTTCCTTGAACAGCAGCAGCTTGAGCCGCTTCGTTTAATTGCCAAATACCTGCTTTTGTATAGTCAAAAAACACTCTAATGGGTTGTCCGATAAACCATTCATTACCCGCATCATCCAACGGATTACCATTGGCGTCTTTCAGTGCTAATTCAACAATTTCTTCGTCATATCCAGAGATATTAAAGTCCACATTCCAAGAAAAATTATCTGTTTCTACTACTGCCGCATTAACATTAAATTCAATACCATTTGTTTTTGTGGCACCCACATTTTGGAATACACTAGTATATCCTGAGGTGTAAGGCAAGTTACGAGCCAGTAGTAGGTCTGTTGTGTTCGTTATATAATAATCAAACGCACCCGAGATTCTTCCATCTAGCAAGCTATAATCAAAACCAAAGTCTAGTGTTTTAGAAATTTCCCATCCTAAGTCTGAATTAGGGATGTCATTCAAACGATATCCAAAAGCGGGTGTTTCATCCCACGCATAGGTGGTTCTGGCCAGTGCTCCTTGCGTTTGATAAGGTGCAATTGCTGTGTTTCCTACTTCACCATAAGACACTCTCAGTTTTAATTCATCAAAAGTAGCATTGTCTGGTGCTAGGTCTTCCAACATTCTCCAACCGGCAGAAACTCCTGGGAAGTAAGCCCACTTGTTTCCTTCAGCCAAACGAGAAGAACCATCTGCACGAAGCGAAGCTTGAAATAAATATTTACCCTCGATATCATAATTTAAACGACCCATATAGGATTGCAACTGCCATTCTTCAAGACCTGAAGAAAGGTTTCCTTTAACTTCAGCCGTTCCTATGTTATAGAACAATTGGGACGAGTAGGGCAAGTTTAATACTTCAGACTTAGCAAATTCAACACGTGACTCTTGAACAGATTGTAGTAAAGTAACTTTTAGATTACCCGGCCCTAGCTCTTTATTATAGGTCAAGAGGTTTTCAAGTGTAAAACCAAATTCTCTTTTGTGTTCTACTTCAGCGTCGGCAGGACCGCCACGGTTGTCATTGGTGAAGCTATCACGAAACTCACCACGTCTTCTAAAACGCATATCAGGGCCAAAAGTAGAAGTAAATTGTAGTCCGTCCATCAAACTAATTTGTAAATACACCGGAGCAAATAATCGAGTTGACAAACGCTCATCGATGTAAGCTCCTGGGACCAATTCACTCAATGGGTTGGTTCGGATACCATCATTAAAAGCAAAGAACCGTAATTCTCCATTTTCATCATAAGGTTTTGCTAATGGAATGTTCCCTAACGATTCTCCCATAACTGCTGAAGATCCCCAATTGTTTTTAGAATTACTCAGCAACATAGAGATGCCAAATTTAAAAGTATCATTAATTCTGTGGTCTAAATTGATACGACCTGTAATTCGTTCAAAATCCATATTATCAATTATCCCATCTTCTTTAAAGTAACCTAAGGACACATTATATTGTGTGTTTTCGGATCCGCCATTGGCAGAAAGTTGATGGCTGTTTTGGAACCCTTGCTTTAAAACAGCATCTAGAAAATCAAAAGAACGTCCTGCAGCAATAGCTTCCAATTGGATAGGGTCGCCATCAAAAGAAATTTGATCGCTTTGAATGGTTCCATTATAAACAAATCTATTATTTTCGTCTTGACGAAAAGCTTCACGTCTTGCATTGGCCCATTCTTCTCCGTTCATCATGTCGGGGACATTTGTAACGGAAGTTATTCCATAATAACCAGAATAATTAATCTTTGTTTTTCCTGTACGCCCTCTTTTGGTCGTAATTAAGATTACACCATTTGCCCCTCGAGATCCGTAGATGGCTGTTGCAGCTGCATCTTTTAAAATTTCCATAGACTTAATGTCCTGTGGATTAATATCAAAAATGGCTCCATCTCCAGTGCTACTGGTTTGAGGAATTCCGTCAATCACATACAGCGGGTCGTTAGAAGCCGAAAGGGATCGACGACCACGAACACGCACTACTGGGTTTTGACCAGGACGACCACCACTAGAAGTAATGTCAACTCCAGCTACTTGACCTTTGATAGCATCAACCCCACTACCAGTAGCTATTCGTTCAATGTTTTCTGCATTAACGGTAGCAATAGAAGCAGTTACTTCTCTTCTACTTTGTGTTCCGTAACCTGTCACTACAATCTCATCAAGAAAATTGGTTGAAGGCTGTAAAGAAACATCAAGTTGGTCTCCACTTACAGTTATAGTTTGTACTTCAAAACCTAAATAAGAAAATTCCAACACCTGTCCATCTTCGGCTTGAATTGAATAGTTCCCATCAAAGTCTGTTGAAACACCTGTGGTTGTTCCTTGGATGAGCACATTAACTCCTGGAAGAGGAGTGCCTGTCTCATCATCTGTAACCACACCACCTACTGTGCCTTGCCCATAAACGAGGGCTGCTCCCAAGAACAGGCACAAGTGAAATGTTTGTAAGATTAAATTTTTCATTTGCTTGTTTGTTTTAAGTTTATTTTAATTATTTTCGTTAACGTTAACGATTTTTAAAAAAATAAGATTTGCTTCTAAAGTATGTCAAATATTTAATATTCAAAAGATAATATAATATTTCTTATAAATAATATGATTAGGATATAGGCATACAAACAATAATTTTATACTAAAATTACAGTAAATATGGGGACATTTATTCATGATGATTTTCTTTTAGAAAATAATTCGGCAAAACAGCTCTATCATGATTATGTGAAAAATCATCCAATTATTGATTATCACAACCATTTGCCTCCAAAAGACATCGCTGAAAATAAACAATTTGAGGATATCACTGCGCTATGGCTTGAAGGTGACCACTATAAATGGCGGGCCCTAAGAACACTCGGGATTGAAGAAAAATATATCACAGGCAACGCTTCAAGCTATGAGAAGTTTAAGACATTTGCTGGCGCAGTGCCCTCGATGATTCGCAATCCACTGTTCCATTGGACACACTTAGAACTGGCAAGATATTTTTCACATTTTGAAATCCTCAATGAAAGTAATGCTGAAGCGATTTATAAAAAAACCTCTGCTCTAGTGAAGCAAAAAGATTTTAGTACGCAAGGTTTATTGAAAATGATGCATGTTGAATCGCTTTGCACCACCGAGGACCCTGTAGATTCCTTGGGCTATCACGATCAAATTGCAAATTCAACTTTCAGTATCAAAGTAAGTACAGCTTTTCGACCTGACAAATCGATATTGATTGATTCTCCTCAGTATAATGACTATATAAATCAATTGGAAAAAGTAGCTGATTTTGACATTCAGACCTATCAAAACTTATGCGATGCGCTCTTAAAGCGGATCGATTATTTTCACGAGAAAGGATGCCGTTTATCTGATCATGGTTTAAATTATGTTCCCTTTGAAGAAGCTTCTCAACAAGAAATTAATTCCATTTTTGAAAAAAGGAGAAATGGCACGGCACTAAATAAAAAAGAATCACAACAGTTTCAAACTGCTATTTTAGTCTTTTTAAGTAAAGCTTATCATAAAAAAGGTTGGGTACAGCAATTTCATCTTGGAGCAATGCGCAACAATAACAGTAGGATGTTTAATCTGCTTGGACCTGACACTGGCTGGGACTCAATAGGAACATATCCTATAACACAAGCCCTCTCCAATTTCCTAGACCAGCTTGATCAAAATAACCAACTTGCCAAAACAATTCTTTACAACCTAAATCCTGCTGACAATGCTATGATGGCATCTATGATAGGTAATTTTAATGATGGCTCTTTTAAAGGAAAAGTGCAATGGGGCTCAGGGTGGTGGTTTTTAGATCAAATTGATGGCATGACCGATCAAATCAATACCCTTTCTAATATGGGACTGATAAGCTGTTTTGTGGGTATGCTAACTGATTCTAGAAGTTTTTTATCTTTCCCAAGACATGAATATTTTAGACGATTAGTTTGTTCTCTTTTTGGAAATGATATAGAAAAAGGGCTTTTACCCAATGATAAAGATTGGATTGGAAAAATTCTAAGTGATATCTGTTATTACAATGCTAAAAATTATTTTAACTTTTAATTTATATTTAACAACCAATTAGAATTTAACATGCAACAAGTAGTGACTTTTGGTGAAATCATGCTTCGATTGGCACCTCCACAATTTTTACGTTTTTCTCAAACACAATCTTTTGATATTATTTATGGAGGAGGAGAGTCAAACGTGGCAGTATCACTAGCCAACTACGGTATTCCTGTAAGTTTTGTGACACGTTTGCCAGAAAATGACATTGGTCAATGTGCCTTGATGGAAATGCGCAAGAGAGGTGTCAACACTGAACACATTGAGCGAGGTGGAGACCGCTTAGGAATTTATTTTTTAGAAACAGGAGCGGTAAATAGGGGCAGTAAAGTTGTTTATGATAGAGCCCATTCAGCAATGGCCACCATTGAACCTGGCATGATCGATTGGAAAAAAATCTTTAAAAATACACAGTGGTTTCATTGGACTGGCATCACACCAGCAATTTCTCAGGGAGCAGCTGATGCTTGCCTTGAGGCAGTGAAAATAGCCAGTGAGATGGGCATAACAATTTCAACTGATCTCAATTATAGGGCCAAATTATGGAAATACAAAGGTGACCGAGAAGCAATCATGACAGAATTAACCTCTTATTGTGATGTTATATTAGGGAATGAAGAAGACGCTGAAATGCATTTTGGCATAAAACCAGACGGTCTAGATGTCACCAAAGAAGGTGACCAAGTGTCTGCTCAAAAATTTCTGTCTGTTTGCAAACAGATGATGAAAAAATTCCCAAAGGCAAGAAAAGTCATTACAACCCTTAGAGGCTCTATTTCTGCTTCTCACAATACTTGGGCTGGAGTACTTTTTGATGGAGATAAAATGTTTGAAAGTAAACAATATCAAATCACACATATTGTAGATCGTGTAGGTGGTGGAGATTCTTTTATGGGGGGCTTAATCTATGGTCTTTTAACTTATCCCAACGAAGATCAAAAGGCGTTAGACTTTGCCGTAGCAGCCTCTTGTTTAAAGCACACTATCAAAGGAGATGCGAACTTGGTCACAGTGGCAGAAGTAGAAAAATTAATGGGAGGAGATGCCTCCGGAAGAGTAGCACGTTAAATAAGCATATGGCACAATTTACAAGACATCAAGTTATCAACGAAATGCAAGGGAGCGGTTTGGTTCCCCTATTTTATCATCAGGATGTAGCATTGGCTAAAGAAGTTCTCTCAGCATGTTATAAAGGCGGGGCTCGCCTTTTAGAGTTTACTCATAGAGGGGATTTTGCACATGAAGTGTTTCGGGAGCTTATTGATCATGCTTCAACAAATCTGCCCGGAATGATTTTGGGCGTAGGTTCTGTTACTGATGCCTCTTCAGCTAGTTATTACATGCAAAACGGAGCGAATTTTATAGTAACACCTGTGTTTAGAGAGGATATTGCCATTGTGTGCAATAGGAGAAAAGTGCTTTGGTCTCCTGGTTGTGGTAGTTTGACCGAAATTGCTAAGGCAGAAGAAATGGGTGCTGAAATAGTAAAACTCTTTCCGGGAAATATTTATGGTCCCGAATTTGTTAAAGCCATCAAAGGACCACAACCTTGGACAAGTATTATGCCCACTGGTGGAGTGAGTACAGATCCAGAAAATTTAAAACAATGGTTTGAGGCTGGAGTGACTTGCGTTGGAATGGGGTCAAAATTGATTTCAAAAGCCATTCTAGAGACTCAAAATTTTGATGCACTTGAAAAAAATACAGCAAAAACAATTGCCACTATCGGAAAACTTAAAGCTAAGTAATGGAGCGTTTAAATTATTGTTTATACAGTTTAACTGCTCTCATCTTTTTAGGCTGTGGTAATGTCAGCAGCAAAAGAATCATTCGACTTGGTCATGGTCTTGATGTGACCCATTCAGTTCACAAAGCTATGGTAAAAGCAGCAGGCTATCTGGATGAAATTTCTCAAGGAAAAATGTCACTTCATATTTATCCAAGTCAACAACTGGGAAGTGAAAGAGAATGTCTAGAGCTGCTTCAAATTGGTAGCCTTGATATGACAAAAGTGTCTGGCGCTGTGATGGAAAATTTTGCGCCTAAATTGCGAATATTTGGGCTCCCTTTCCTATTTGAAGACAAAGCGCATCTTTTTAGAGTCTTAGACGGACCCATTGGTCAAGAACTCCTTGAAGAAGGTGAAAGTTTTTGGCTGAAAGGCTTAGGCTATTATGATTCGGGCAGTAGAAGCTTTTACACAAGAGAACGACCTGTCGCAACACCTAAAGATCTTAATGGTTTAAAAATTAGAGTGCAAGAAAGTATCTCTGCATTAGAAATGGTAAAACAATTAGGTGGGTCCCCTACTCCAATTTCGTGGGGGGAACTTTACACCGCTATACAGCAAGGGGTGGTTGACGGTGCTGAAAATAACCCACCCAGTTTTTATTTGTCAAGACATTATGAAGTGTGTAAATACTATATAATTGATGAACATACCATGATTCCTGATTTTATTTTAGTGAGCACACACCTTTGGAACCGGCTCAGCAAACAAGAGCAAAACTGGTTACAAGAAGCTATAACACGATCTATTCCCGATCAAAGGGAATTGTGGATTCAATCTGAAAATGAATCCTTGCAAGCTGTGATAGAGGCAGGTGTTGAAGTGAGTTATCCAGACAAAAAACCTTTTCAGGAAGCCACCAAGCAAATGTATCATGCCTTCAGAGAAGATGCTGAAATGGCTAAATTAATTGAACGTATACAAAATGAAAAGTTGGAGAAAAATAATTGATAGAAGCGTAGAAAATATTCTTGTTTTCATTTTGTCAGCCATGGTAGTCAATGTGATTTGGCAAGTTTTTACTCGTTTTTTCACCGACTCACCAAGCTCATTCACAGATGAGTTAGCACGCTATCTGATGATTTGGCTAGGTCTGTTAGGAGCTGCCTATGTGGCCGGAAAAAATGAACATGTTGCCATCGATGTGTTGGCCAAAAAAGCCAGTGCCAAAGGACAACAATTAATAGCTCAGTTGATTCGTCTCAGTGTTTTGGGTTTCGCTTTTTTTGGAATGGTTATAGGGGGTGGACGTCTGGTTTACATAACTTTCAAGTTAGAACAATACTCTCCAGCTCTTCAAATTCCCCTGGCAGCCGTGTATGCTGTCATTCCAATAAGCGGAATACTCATCGTGTTTTATAAATTAAGCCAATCAAAATAATATGGAAATACTTCCACTACTTATACTCATATTTAGTTTTATTTTTTTCATCGGCATTGGCACTCCAGTAGCTTGGAGTATTGCTATTTCAGCACTGCTCACTATAGTTGTGTCCCTTCCAGGATTAGCTGCTGTCACAACAATTGCTCAAAGAATGGGTACTGGACTTGATAGCTTTGCCCTCCTTGCCATTCCTTTCTTTATTTTATCAGGTCAATTGATGACTCACGGAGGGATTGCAGATAGATTGATTGGTTTTGCAAAAACGATTGTGGGTGCACTTCCTGGAGGATTAGCATTAATCAATATTATTGCTGCCATGCTGATGGGGGCTATTGCAGGTTCAGCCATGGCTTCTGCATCGGCTATGGGGAGTATTTTAGGTCCAAAAATGGAAAAAGAAGGCTATTCCAAAGAATATGGCGCCGCTGTAAATATAACTTCTGCAACTATAGGTCTTGTGATTCCTCCAAGCAATGTGCTTATCGTCTACTCATTGGCCAGCGGAGGGGTCTCAATAGCTGCTCTTTTTCTCGCTGGATATGTTCCGGGAATCCTGACAGGGCTTTTCTTAATGATTGTGGCTGCCTTCTGGGCAAAAAGAAAGGGATATAAAACTGCTCAAAGAAGTAGTGTTATAAAAATTCTCAAAACTTTTGTCGTTGCCTTTCCAAGTTTACTCTTGCTTATCATTGTAATAGGAGGAATTGTTGCCGGTTTTTTTACAGCGACAGAAGCCTCAGCGGTGGCTGTAGTATATACTCTTGTGTTAGGGTTTATTTACAAAGAAATTAAATTTAAAGATTTACCTTCAATTCTTCTAGAATCGTCCAAAACAAGTGCGGTGGTAATGCTTCTCATAGCAGCTTCTATGAGTATGTCATGGATTATGTCTTATGAAAACATTCCGCAAAATCTTAGTGATCTACTGCTGGGAATTAGTGACAATAAAATTATTATCCTTTTAATTATAAATGTGCTTCTTCTCTTTGTTGGGATTTTTATGGATATGACACCAGCTGTACTGATTTTTACTCCTATATTTCTACCTGTGGTCACTGCCTTAGGAATAGATCCAATTCAATTTGGAATCATTATGGTACTCAATTTGTGTATAGGACTCTGCACACCGCCAGTTGGATCTGTTTTATTTGTTGGAATTGGAATTGCTAAAACGTCTATAGAAAAAGTCATAAAACCTTTGCTACCATTGTTTTTTGCAATGATTCTCTCCTTGATTTTAATAACTTTTTTTCCTCAACTAACCTTGTGGTTACCTAGAGTATTTGGCTTTTAATCTAATGCAAAATGAAACTTAAAGAAGGAGACAAAAAAACACTTTTTAAACGAAATTCATTTAAAACTAAAATAGTTCAATTTGGGGAGGGTAATTTTTTAAGAGCCTTCATTGGTCATACTGTGGATGAAATCAACGCAATTAGTGACCTAAAACTAGGAATTGCTGTAGTACAACCAATTGCAAATGGTCTCGTGGAAAAGCTTGAGCAACAAGGAGGCGCCTACACTCTTTTTTTGAATGGAATAGTTGATGGAAAGGATATTGAAGAAAAAAAACTTATCCAAAATATTGTTTCAACGCATGACCCATATAAAGATTTTAATGATTTTTTAGCTCTTGCCAAAAACCCTGATGTTGAGTATATCATTTCAAATACGACAGAAGCGGGAATTCTATTTGATAAGAGCGATCTTTTTGAAGACAAGCCACAAAAAAACTTCCCAGCCAAACTCACTAGATTTTTATGGGAACGCTTTACCCATTTTGAGGGTGATGCTAATAAAGGTTTTCATTTTCTCCCATGCGAACTAATCAATCACAATGCAGATCAATTGAGAAACTGTATTCTAAAATATATAGCCTTGTGGGGCTTAAGTTCAAACTTTAGAGATTGGATTGAACAACACAATCTCTTTCACAATACTTTGGTTGACCGCATAGTTCCTGGTTATCCTAAGGAAAATTCAGACAGTTATAAAAATCAAATACCATATACTGATGAATTAATGGTTACGGCAGAACCATTCTATCTGTGGGTTGTAGAAGACGACGGTAGCTTGGCCAATAAACTACCACTTGACCAGATTGATTTGAACATAGAATTGGTCACAGATATGCAACCCTATAGAACAAGAAAAGTACGTATTTTGAATGGAGCGCACACAACACTTGTACCTCTATCAATTCTATATGGTCATCAAACGGTGAGTGATATATTTTCTGATGATTTCACTTTTGATTTTATTATAAATGCTGTACTTCATGAAATTGTGCCTACTCTCACGATGTCAACCGAAGAATTAAATACCTTTGCCAATCAGGTTTTTGACCGATTTAAAAACCCATATATTAAACACTATCTTTCGAGTATTGCGCTTAACTCTATTTCAAAATTCAAAGTACGTGTCCTGCCAAGTCTTTTAGAATATCAAAAACAATATGGTAGATTACCCATTTACCTCACTTTTGCTATGGCCTGTTTGCTACGTTTTTATAAGGGTTTTAATAATGGTGAAGAATTACCTATTAAAGATGATCCAGAGGTAGTACAATTTATTCAAACTGCTTGGGAAGAGAAAGACATGAATCATTTTTTAAAAAACGTACTTGGAAATGATTTATTATGGGGTATTGATTTAAGCATAAATAAAACTCTGTTTTCTCAATTGTCTATAGCCTTTGAATATATTGAAGACTACGAATTAGCAGATGCTTTTTTAACCTACAAACTAAAATTTGAATAAAATTGCTATGAGTGTCTATTTAAAAATAAATGATAATGACAATGTTGCTGTTGCTTTAGAAAACTTGAGCAAACAACAAGTCATCGAGAATGATAATCTCAAAATAGTACTTCATGAAACCATTCCACTGAAACATAAATTTGCTCTTCAAACCATAAACAAAGGGGCATCAGTATTTATGTATGGTGTTTTGGTGGGTGAAGCCACAGAAAAAATAGAACAAGGAGGGTTAATTTCTCTGAAAAACACAAGACACAAAACAAAAAAAGTTGAGGGGAAGAATGCCACATGGCATTGGGCTAAACCTGAGATAAACAAATGGAAGAAAAGAAATTTTAATGGTTATCACAGAAATGATGGTCAAGTAGGAACTGAAAATATTTGGCTTTTTTTTCCACTGGTTTTTTGCGAAAACAGAAATATAGAATCCTTGAAAAGGGTCTTTGAAAAAATTTTTCATCCAACTCTTCCTGATCCTCTTGAGGAACTTCTCACCAATCTGATTTTTGATGAAAAGACTATACCGTCAACAAATAAATCCCAGCTAGTTAAACCTCCTTTTGAAAATATTAAAATAAAATTTTTAACCCATCAAGGCGGTTGTGGTGGCACAAGAGAAGACGCGCAAGCTTTGGCAGCCCTGCTTTCAGGATATGTAAATAATCCAAATGTTGCGGGGGCTACAGTGTTGAGTTTGGGTTGTCAAAATTTAGAAGTGTCTCTTTTTGAAGAGGCCCTCAAAAAGAATCAGACGAATAAGCCAGTATTGATTTTTGATCAACAAACAGAAGGTACTACAGAGCAATTTCTTGAGAAAATAATAAAAGATTCTGTTAAGGAGATCAAAAAAGCCAATACCATCCAACGTCAACCAGCCCCGTTATCCAAATTGACTATCGGCCTTGAATGTGGGGGCTCAGATGGTTTTTCTGGCATCACTGCCAATCCAACCCTTGGCCTAATTTCAGATTATCTTGTCGCCTTGGGCGGAAAGACAATTTTAGCTGAATTTCCAGAATTATCTGGAGTTGAACAAGAATTAGTAAATCGTTGCGCAGACGATTCATCAGCCAAAAAGTTTCTTGGTTTGATGCAGGCTTATGAAAGAAAAGCACATGATGTAGGTTCTGGATTTGATATGAACCCATCCCCAGGCAATATTAAAGATGGCCTGATCACAGATGCCATGAAGTCAGCCGGGGCAGCAAAAAAAGCTGGAAATGCTCCCATTAGTGATGTTTTAGATTATACTGAATATGCCAATCAAGAGGGAGTTTCTTTATTGTGTACGCCAGGGAATGATGTTGAAAGCACAACTGCCCTTGCAGGATCTGGAGCCAACATAATTCTTTTTACTACTGGGCTTGGAACCCCTACTGGTAATCCTATAACTCCCGTAGTTAAAGTTGGTTCTAACTCAGCACTTTTAAATCGGATGCCTGACATCATTGATTTTGATTGTGGTTCAATAATATCGAAAAAACAATCATTAGAAACCGTAGCAGAACAATTATTGGAGCAGATTATTGCTGTGGCCAGCGGAGAGATGGAAACAAAAGCTACACAACTCAATCAAAATGACTTTATTCCTTGGAAGAGAGGAGTATCTCTGTAAGTTATGCGCGTCTTAGATATTGGAATTATTGGAAGTGGGGCGATTGCCAAAGTGCATGCAAATTGTGTGCAATCCTTTGAAAAAACCAATCTTGTAGGAATAGTTTGCACAGATCCATCACGCTCTAAGCAATTAGAAGAAGACTTTAATTGTATTGTATATAATAATGAAGAAACCCTTTTAGAGCAGTCATTAGATGCTGTGATTATTTGTAATGAAAGTGGCAAACATGGGCAGAGTAGTATGAGAGCAGCAAACGCTCAAAAGCATATTCTTTGTGAAAAGCCATTGGAAGTGACACCTTTAAAGGTAACTTCATTATTAGACTTTATAAATGAAAAAAAAGTTATTCTTGGGGTGGTTTTTCAAAATAGAACACATCCAGAATATATTAAGTTTAAAAAAGCTTTTAACCAAGGAATTATTGGGACACCCTTGTTAGTTCAAACTCAAATCAATTGGTTTAGAGACGCTCATTATTACAAAAACAACCCTTGGCGAGGTACACTAGAACTAGACGGAGGGGCAGCACTAATGAATCAAGGAATCCATACTGTAGATTTGCTCTTAGATCTTTTAGGTGAGACAGATTACATTGCTGGTAGTGTCTCAACAAAAATTCATGCTATTGAAGGAGAAGATGTGGCTGTTGCTCATTTTAAGTTTAAAAACGGGGTGTTAGGCACCCTTAGTGGTGGAACGGCTCTATATCCGGGATTTCCAGAACGGATTGAGGTTTATGGAACAAAAGGAAGGATGGTTTATGAAGCAGGGATGATTGTTGAAGCTCCAGATCAAAAACTTATTTCTATAAATAAAGTACCAAAAAATAATAGTAATACGACAGCAAAAATTAAAGATCAATCCTTACATTTAAATGTATTAGAAGATTTTGTGGATGCAATTCTCAAGAACAAAGAACCTTTAGTCACAGGAAAATCTGCAAAAAAATCTGTTGATTTTATTACTCAAATCTACCACTCTAGTAAAATTAACTCTATTAAAACAATCTAAAATGAATAACATATTTAGTTCATTAATTACTTTTCTGCTGCTTTTCACAGCGTGTCAGCAAAATGCTTTGTTGACTCCATCTAATGCTAAGCAATCGATTGAAAATGAAACGCTTGCCTATGCTACACTTTCTGAGAATTTTAACCCTTCAGCCTTTAAATTAATCCATCAAAACAATCCAACTGTCACCGTTCCTCATCAAATTTCAGGTAATAAAATGTATTGGAAAGTGACTCCAAAAAACCTCACTGGTGCCTTTGAATTATTTCCTATTTCAAGTCAAACACCACAGGATAATACCTTAGAGAGCAAAGAAAAAAATGGACAATGGACTATTGCCATTGAAAATCAAAAAGTGTTGGGTTATCAAATGGCTGTCACAGATGCTCCCAAGGGAGAAAACCCAGCTTATCGACGAAGTGGATATATTCATCCACTTAATACTCCCAGCGGAAAAAGATTAACTCGTATTCAACCCAAAGATCACTTTCATCATTATGGCTTATGGAATCCATGGACTCACACCCTCTATGAGGGAGATACTTTAGATTTTTGGAATCTCGCCAAAGAGCAAGGAACGGTAAGATTCTCAAAAATGCTTTCTCATCAAACTGGACCTGTCTTTTCAGCGTTTGAAGTTTTGCATGAACATGTTGTCTTAAAAAATGATAAAAATAAGGTTGTCCTCAATGAAATACAAAAAGTTCGAGTTACTCCGCTCACAGAAACAAGTTATCAACTCGATTTTGAGATAAGCTATCAATGTAATACTTCTAGTCCCTTTAAAATTATCAAATATCGTTATGGTGGTTTTGGTTGGCGTACCACTGAAGAATGGGACAATCAAAACAGTAGAACACTGAGTTCTAAGGGCAAGACTAGAAAGAATGCAGACGGAAGCACAGCCCGGTGGTGTATTGTAGATGGAAAATTAGGGGACGGGCATGGCGGTGCTGTCATGCTTTCTCATCCAGATAATTTTAATCATCCTGAACCATTGCGAATATGGCCTGAAGATCAATATGAAAGAGGAGATTTGTTTGTAAACTTTGCTACTACAAAAAATACAGATTGGTTATTTGAGCCTAATCAAAAATATATTCTCCGATATCGACTTATTGTTTATGATGGTAAAATAGATAGTGAAATCGCTAACATCGAGTGGGAAAAATTTAAAAGTCCTTTGGTATATAACTTTAATTGACATAATCATGAAAAAAAACAAACTCAATCGTAGAAATTTTATTAAAAAGACAACTACCTCATCTTTTGCTGCTTTTGCACTACCCTCAATAGTTCCGTCTTCTGTTTTTGGAAAAAATGCACCAAGTAATAAAATTCAAATAGGGCAAATTGGTTGTGGACGCATTGCGCGAGTCCACGATATGCCGGGAACAATGCAGCATGATTCTGCACAGATGATTGCCGTTTGCGACTTAGACCTCAATAGAATGAAAGATGGTAAAATACTGGTAGATCAATATTATGCAGAAAAAGGGAAAAAAGTAGAGACTAGCATGTATGAAAATTATCAAGAAATGTTGTCTAATAAAGAAATCGATGCTGTAATCATTAGTACCCCAGACCATTGGCATGCTCAGCCTGCGCTAGAAGCTGCATTGGCAAATAAACATGTCTATTTACAAAAACCCACTTCACTCACTGTTGAAGAGGGGCGGCTGTTAAGTATGATTGTAAAACAGCAAAAAATTATCCTTCAAGTAGGCACCCAGCAACGCTCTTCTAAACAATTTAAAGATGCTGCTGAATTAGTTAGAAACGGTAGAATTGGAAAACTACACACCGTAAAAGTAGGATTACCAGGTGATCCTGGCGGGCCAACCGCAATACCAGAGCCAGTTCCTGAGCAATTAAACTTTGATGCTTGGTTGGGTTCTACACCAGAGATGGACTATGCAGAAATGTTAGTGCATCCCAAATCAGGCTACAGTCGTCCTGGATGGCTAAGAGTAGAACAATTTGGTGCTGGCATGATTACAGGATGGGGGCAACATCACTTCGATTCAGCAGCGTGGGGAATGAATACCGAATATACTGGCCCCACTAGTGTAGAAGCCGTGGCTGATTTTCCTAAATCTGGAAGCTGGAATGTACATGGTGATTTTATGGTTAAAGCAGAATATAAAAATGGCTTAACAATGCTCACCAGTGGAGGTTTTCCTAATGGTATTCGTTATGAGGGTGAAGAGGGTTGGATTTTTGTTACCCGAGGAGCCTATAGAGCAACCCCTTCTGATCCTATTCCAGAAAAAAATGGTGTAAAGTCATTGGATGCGAGTGATCCTACTATTTTAAATAGCACCATTCAAGAAAACGAAGTTCATCTCTATGAAAGCAAAGAGCATCATGGCAATTGGCTAGATTGTATTCAAAATGGTAAGCAACCTATCTCCCCTGTTGAAATTGGACATCGTGCTTGCTCTGTCTGTTTAATTAGTCATATAGCAATGAAACTTTCTCGAAAATTAAATTGGGATCCTGTCAAAGAACGGTTTATAAATGATGCTGAAGCCAATGTGATGCTTCGTCGTCCACAACGTGCTCCCTATGGTCTAGATCACCTTAAATATTAATTATGAGGAAGCATCTTTTTTTAGGCCTTTTGGCCTTCTCCCTTATTAATTGTACATCACCTAGGAAAAAAGAAGCAAAGATGCATTGGATAACATTAGATCCAGGTCATTTTCATGCGGCTTTAGTACAAAAATCAATGTATGATGAAATTTCTAAAAAAGTACATGTCTATGGCCAAAAAGGAAATGATTTAAAGATGCATTTGAAGCGCATAGAAGGGTACAATTCGCGGAATAATAATCCTACCCAGTGGGAATCTGTTGTTTATGAAGGTGAAGATTTCTTTGAAAAAATGTTGCAAGAAAGAGAGGGTAATGTTGTAATGCTTTCTGGCAATAATAAAAAGAAAGCCTCTTATATACTTTCGGCTATTGAAAACGATTTTCATGTTTATGCCGACAAACCTATGGCTATAAATGCTTCGAATTATGAGGCCCTTTTAAAGGCGTTTTCACTAGCTGAGAAGAAGGGACTTTTTCTTTATGATATTATGACCGAACGGTCAGAAATCACGACGGTTCTTCAAAAGGAACTTTCACAACGAAATGAACTCTTTGGGGAATTAATTGTTGGAACTCCAGAAAAACCTGCCATTGTCAAAGAATCTGTACATCATTATTTTAAATATGTTTCTGGAACCCCTTTAGTTCGTCCGGCATGGTTTTTTGACACCCAACAACAAGGAGAAGGGGTTGTAGATGTGAGTGTGCACCTAGTTGATTTAACCTTTTGGGAATGCTTTCCTCAACAAGCTATAGAAAAAAACGATGTATCTATTGTTGCCGCTAAAAGGTGGCCTACTCTACTAAGTAAAAAAGATTTTGAAGCAGTTACGAATTTAAAGACCTATCCTGACTATCTCATTCCTCATGTGCAAAATGACACACTTGCAGTCTATGCCAACGGAAGTATTTCTTATACCCTAAAAGGGCATCATGCAAAGGTATCTGTACTTTGGAATTATCTTGCACCAGAAGGAACAGGAGACACCCATTATTCAATTATGAGGGGCACTAAAGCGAATTTAGCTATTCTTCAAGGTCCAGAACAAAACTTCATCCCAACGCTTTATATTGAACCTAATGAAGAATTGGAAGAAAAACTAATTCATTCAGCCATTGATGATTTACAGAAAGCTTATAAAAACATTGGTGTAGAAAAAGAAAATAACCGGTGGAAAATAATCATTCCGAGTGAACTTAGAGAAGGACACGAAGCTCATTTTGCGGATGTCACCCGAAGATATATTGATTTCTTTAAACAGGGTGCACTTCCTGATTGGGAAGTTACTAATATGAAAACCAAATATTATTTAACTACAAATGCTTTGACATTAGCACAAGAAAAAGAATAATTCAGTCCCTATTCTTTCGCTTATTTTTTGACCTAATTTGATTTATTTTTAGTGAAAAATTAAATTAAAATACCAGGTAAAATAATTCTTCTTTGTGGCAGTAGTGGTATGATCGTTCAGGAAATTTTAAATCTTTGTCTTTCTACTTATCAGATTGAAAAAATTCATCTTTTAGTTAGTCAACCTATTCCTGTAGAAGAAAAAAAAGTAAGTGTTCATCTTATTTCAGATTTTAGAAAGCATTCTATTGACGTCTCTTATCTGCAAAATATAGATGCTGTCTTTTTTTGCATTGGTGTTTACACAGGCACAGTTTCTAGAGCTGTGTTTAGTGAAGTGATAATAGATTCTTATCCACTTGCGTTAGCAAAGACCTTAAAAAAAGTAAATTCAAAAGCTAAATTTATATTGTTAAGTAGAGCTGGCGCAGATCCAACCGAAAAAAGCAGAATGATGTTTGCTAAGGATAAAGGAGTTGTAGAAAACCGCCTGAGAGTACAAAATCTAGCTAGTTTTCATAGTTTTAGACCACCCTATATTTATCCAAAACAAAAAAGAAAGGAACCTCAATTTTCATATCAAATAGCCCGTTAGCTCTATCCATTTTTAAAATTTTTAGGTAAAAAGTATAGCATCCCTTCAACCATGTTAGCCAAAGCCATGCTTAAAGTTGCACTTGAAGGAAGTGATGACGAAATTTTTGAAAATGAACAGATATGGAAACTCCTATGAGAGGAGTGAAGTGCGTGCTTTTAAATTCCCTATTTTTAATGGCTAATTAAAATTATTGTAAAGTGAATTGGAAGGATATTTTACTCGCGTTTTTTGAAAGAATTGGAATTGCTTCTGTCTGGGCAGAACCACTGACAGATTTTTTAGTCATAGTTATAACCATTATCATTGCTTATGTGTTCTTTTTTGTTGCACGAAAGGTTATCACCTTTGTTTTTCAAAAAATCTCAAAACGTTCTTCCACACATTTCGATGATTATTTAATTCAAAATAAGGTACCCGAAAGACTTTCCTATATCCCACCACTTTTTTTTCTACTTGCTTTTTTACCCCCCTTAATTAATTCTCCTCAATGGCTAGTTGAAATTGTAACTAACTCACTCGAAGCACTTTTCATTGTGGTTATTTTGAGTATTATTCGATCCTTCTTATTGTCTGTTCAAGATTTACTCAAGATACTGCCCAACTTTAAAGACAAGCCAATCGAAAGCTATATACAAGTGTTCATGATTTTGCTTTGGTTTGTAGGTATCATTTTAATTCTCTCTCTTCTAACAGGAAAAGAAATTGGAACCTTTCTAACAGGGTTAGGAGCCCTTTCTGCTGTATTGCTGTTCGTTTTTAAGGATACCATACTTGGATTTGTGGCTAGTGTACAAATCACTGTCAATGATACAGTGCGCATTGGTGATTGGATCACAATGAACAATAGTGATGCTGACGGAGACGTCATTTCTATCAGTCTTTCTACTGTAAGAGTTCAGAATTTTGATAAAACCATAACCTCTATTCCAACCTACAAACTAATTTCCGATTCATTTGTGAATTGGCGTGGAATGAGTGAATCTCAAGGTAGAAGAATAAAAAGAGCACTACTAATTAAAGTGAAAAGCATTCGATTTCTCAATGCAGAGGAAATTGAAGCTGTAGAAAAAATTGAACGTGTGAAAGATTTTATTGCCCAACGAAAAGAAGAAATTGAACGCTATAATGAAAATCAGCAAGCGAACAAGCAACTCCTTATTAACGGCCGTAATATGACTAATTTGGGTCTTTTTAGACACTATGTTGAAACCTATTTAGAACAACACGAAAAAATCAATAATAATATGACAATAATGTGTCGTCAATTGGCTCCCTCCCCACAAGGTATTCCTTTAGAGGTATATAGTTTTAGCAAGGAAAAAGATTGGAAAAAGTATGAGCACATTCAATCCGATTTATTTGATCATCTTTTGGCTGCTACAAAGTTTTTCCACCTCGAATGTTTTGAATACAGCCCAAGCCCCCCCAAAGTTTAACTCAATCGCTTATGAAAAATACTTTTTCTTTTCTATTGTTTGTTTTGTTTTTCTATCCAACAAGTGACATAATTGCTCAAAACAAAACAAAAGATGATGCTAAAAAATCAATCGATTCTCTTACTCACGAAATGGAAAAAAAAGAGGGTCTTCTTACCATCTACAGAAAGGAGAATAAACTCTTTTTTGAACTTCAGGATAGTCTTCTTCACAAAGAATTCCTAATGGTGACACGCTACAGTCAACTTCCTTCTTTCTTTGGTGCCTATATAAATGCAGGGTCAAAAACTAGTGAACAACTCATTCAGTTTGAAAAAAAAGATAATTTGATTCTACTCACTCAGCGTTCAACAATCAATATAGCTGAAGATGGAGATCCGATACAAATCAGTGTGAACAAAAACAACTTCCCTCCTATTTTGGGTGCCTTTAAAATAGAAAATAAAGAACCTAATCGATACCTCATAGCAGTTGGTAAATTTTTCAATAGTAATTCACCTGGTTTTAATTTAATTCCAGACAGTGCTAAAAAGGATAATAATATTGGTGGGATTGATGCAAAGAGAAGTTTTATTGATGAAGTAAATGCTTATCCAAAAAATGTAGAAATAACACACACTCTAACTTTTAGTACTAGTAAGGCAACCCGAACAAACCCCACTAAAACAATTAGCATGCAGGTGAATCATTCAGTTATTGCTTTGCCTGATAAACCAATGAAACTTCGTTATGCAGATCCAAGGGTTGGTTGGTTTAGTCTCAAAAAATATGATTACAGTTCATCTGCTTTAAAATCTGATGAAATTAAATTAATTAGACGGTGGCGCTTAGAACCAACTGACAGTGTGGCTTATGCTAAAGGTTTTTTAGTTTCTCCAAAAAAACCTATTGTGTATTATCTTGATCCTGCTACACCATTAAAATGGAGACCCTATTTTAAAAAAGGCATAGAAGATTGGAATGCTGCGTTTGAAAAAGCAGGTTTTAAAAATGCAATCATTGCCAAAGACCCTCCCACCATAGAAGAAGACCCTGAATTTAACCCAGAAGATATTCGTTATTCTACTGTGCGGTATGTGGCTTCAACCACTCGAAATGCGATTGGACCTAGTGTTTCTGATCCACGTACTGGGGAAATTTTAGAAAGTGATATAATTTGGTATCACAATCATCTACGCTCCTATAGAAATAGATATCTTCTAGAGACGGGAGCTGCCAATCCGAAAGCAAGAACCTTAGATACCCCAGAAGAAGAAATAGGAGAAATGATGCGGCAAGTCATTGCACACGAAGTGGGTCATGCTTTAGGGCTTCCACACAACATGAAAGCCAGTTCGGCCTATCCAGTGGATTCACTACGTTCGGGTAGTTTTACACAAAAAAATGGCATTGCTACCACACTCATGGATTATGCGCGTTATAATTATGTAGCCCAACCTGGAGATAAAAATATTCGCTTTGTAAGACAATTGGGGCCTTATGATCATTATGCAATTGAATGGGGCTATCGCTATTTTCAAAAAATGACAGCTAAAGAAATTCAAAGTAAACTTAAAGCTTTTGTTAATGCACGTAGTTTAAATCCTATTTATCAATTTGGATCGGGTGGAAATGATCCTAACTCACAAACAGAAAATATTGGTGATGATCCTGTTTTGGCCAGTGACTATGGTTTGAAAAACCTTAAAATAGTTGCTGAAAATCTAGATTCTTGGACTACTCCCAAAGGTGCCACCTATGATGATTTGAAAGAATTGTATATAGAAATGATTAGTGTCTATAGGCGGTATGTGTATCATGTACTTTCTATAGTAGGCGGTGTTGAAGAAACATTGATTCTGAAAGGACAAGGGGTTACTCCTTATCAAAATGTTAAAGAAGCCTCCCAAAAAAGGGCCCTACAATTTCTAAATCAATATTTATGGTCTGCTCCTGAGTGGTTACTTTCTAAAAGCTTATTATCAAAAATCAAACCTGCTAATTGGTTGCAACGAATAGAAAATCTTCAAAAAGCAGCCCTCTATAGGCTATTGTCCCAAAAAAAACTCAACCAGATGTTAGCCGCACAGGAAACTTTGGCAGAATCGGGACTTGCTGTAGAACAGCTGCTTAGTGAACTGCAAAATGCTATCCTATTGAGTAAAGACAATCCTGATCTATTAGATAGAAACTTGCAAAAAAATCTATTGAATCGTTACATTGAATTAGTAAAAGATTCAACTTTAAATGTAGAGGTTCAAGGCTTAATACAGTCTAATATGATCTTACTTAAAAAATATTTTAAGAAAAAAAAGACCTCAAACACCATCCTAAAAGCGCACTATACATTTTGCTATGAACAGTTAGCTAAAGAATAACCTTTTACTTATTCTATTTAGATTAAATTTTTGGTAAAAAATATTTACATTGCAGCATAAAAACCCCAACCTCATGAAAAATAACCTTACAAAAGAAACCATTTCCCCTATACTTATTCCCTCAGAAAGTTATTTAGAGGGCTATTTAAAATCCTTAAAGTCAATCAGGATAGAATGTAATTTTAACGGAACCATTTTAACCAAAAAAAAGGTAATCATTGAGAAAACCTCCTATGTCATAGGGGATATTATTTGTGAAGATTTGATTTTATCAGGTCGTATTAAGGGTAATGTATTTTGCACAGGCCGAATCGAAATGAATAAAGATTCTGTCATTGTTGGAAAAGTTTACACTTCTACTTTTACTAACCTGTCTGAGACTGATTCTGATTTTGTTATTCAAATTCCTAGAAAATCAGTATTAATGAAAATAAGGGAATTCTTGAATAATGTCAATACAGAATTAGGGTTGTCTAAAGATGATATTTTGACAACAATAAGAGAGAGTTTCTATACCAATGTATTTGCTCGAAAAACTAATCCAGATGAACTTATCAAATATGAATTTACTGAACAACGAAAAGTTTTAAAAAGAAAACTATCTCACCCAAAAGAGTCTGATGAAAAATCAATCCAAAAAAATTATAACTCAAACAACTGAGAAATAATTGAAAAGACCTCTTCAGCCATACTATTTCCTTTATGATCTAACAGTGGATTAATTTCTGAAACCTCTAATGCGATCATTTTTTGAGAGGAATAAAGAACGTGTAAAAGCATACTAATTTCTTCCACTAAAAATCCATTTGAAACAGGAGTGCCAGTGCCATTGGACACAAGTTCTGCATCAAGAGAATCTACATCAAATGACACATAGATTTTATCCATTTGAGCAAGATGAGAAAGGGCTTTTTTAGCGCAATCTTCTATGCCCTTTTTTCTGCATTGCTCAACACTAAAATATTTCAGTTTCAACCCTTGTAGCAAGACTGCTTCTTCGGTTTCAAAGTCTCTAATTCCAAAATAGACCAACTGTTGAGGTTCAAGAAGAGGTTGATAAACTCCTAATTGTTTCATAGCCTCCCAATTTTTTAAACTATCTTGATCGTAGTCATTGATGGCTAATTGCTCATTGTTTAATCCAAGTGCTGCGCCAAGAGGCATACCATGCACATTTCCCGAGGGGGTACTTAAAGGGGAATGCAAATCGGTATGTGCATCGATCCAAATAACCCCTACTTTTTCTTTGGGAAAGGCTTTTTGAATTCCAGCCATAGTGCCTAAAGCCGAAGAATGATCCCCTGACAGAATCAAAGGAAAAAAACCCTCTAATAAAGTTTTTTCAGTGGCATCTCTAACTCTTTTACATTGTTCTAGAACAAAAGCAATACGCTTGGCAAAAGTGTTATTGACCTTATTGTAGATGGATTCATTATGTGTTTGTAGATCGAGATATTGGTGTCGGTTAAAAAAATCATTTTTTGCATTGATTGCAGCTATTTCTAAAGCATCAACACCCAAATCAGAGCCTCTCGTTCCAGCTCCAATATCTGATCTATTTTTAATTATTTTCAGGGCTCTCATCTCTTTTTCTTTTAGAAAATTCTATACAATTATAATTTAATTACACGTTTGATTTTCTACTTTTACAAAAAATATATTTATGTCCTTTTCAGACTTATATACTTCGGGGTTTCGCGATAGAAACAGAGATCATTTTGCAGCCATTGTACGAGTGGCCCTTGCCGATGGTGTCATTTCAGATGAAGAAATGGCATTTATAAAACGTACTGCCATAAATTTAGATATTGAAGATTCTGAATATCAACATATCTTAAATAATGCAAAAGATTATCCAATAAATCCACCAGCAGAAAAAAAACAAAGAATTGAACGCTTATATGATTTAACTCGAATGGTGTATGCAGACAATATTGCCGACGATGAAGAAAAAGAATTGTTAAAACGGATTGTTATCGGTTTAGGTTTTGCCATTGATGAGGCAGACACTATTGTTGAAAAAGCGCTTTCCATTATTGACCAAGGCTCTGACGAAGATGCTTTTGTTGAGGCTTTCTTCTAATCAGATTGTCTTTGTTTCATTTTCATTTTTAGCAGAGTAGCTTCAGCTACTAAACAGATACCACTGTTGGTTACCACAAGTGCTATTGTACCCAAGAGTATCCACCATTGATCTTGCTGCATTTTATTCAAAATAGCTTCTCCAAGAAGCGATAAACCAAAACCTATCGTTGAAAGTCCTCCAACGGAATAGAGCAACCATTTACGTCTCATTTTTTCTTTAAAAATATAAAACTATTGGGGTATAAAATCAGAAATAGTATATCCAATTTCTTCATCTGCCATCATTAGGCTAATATCATAAAAAATTAATGTGGGATACCCATAAGTGGAATCAAACGCTAGCTCTTCGACAACAGGATTTTCCTTTCTTGTTTCCTCAATATGAATGAATAGTTCTGAAATAGTTTTGTAAGCACCATAAAGTAAAAAAGTGTCATCATACACTTCTCCATTGACTGAAATTATTTTATTGTCTATGACCACAATTTGTGCAGGTCTTGTAAGGTCGACTATACAAAAGCAACTTACTTGAAACGTCATCGCATAAGAATCTATGTTTTTAGATTCCCAAAGAAGCTTTGCTTGCTCAAATTCATCAACTGGTTGTTTTTCTTCATCCTTTTGGCATTGGATAAAAAGAAAACTGACTATAAAAACTAAGAAGAAATTGGTTTTCATGAAATTATTTTTCCAAATGAAGCTTTAAACTTTAGCGTAGAGCTTCTTATATCTAAAATATGAAACACTACCTAAAAGAACAACAAAAGCAACAGAGTAATATACAAAATTAGGTGTGATGATTTTGTCTCCGCTAGCATAGGAATGCAATCCTACCAAATAGAAATTCACACCGAAATAGGTCATCATTATACTAGCAAAACCAACAATGCTCATAAGGTTGAAGAGCCATGGTCCTCTCAATCCAGGAATCAAACGCATATGAATTATAAAAGCATAAACCATAATACTTATCAGAGCCCATGTTTCCTTAGGATCCCAACCCCAATAGCGACCCCAACTCTCATTGGCCCACATACCCCCTAAAAAATTTCCTATGGTTAGCATGATTAGGCCTACGGTGAGTGCCAACTCATTGACAATGGTTAATTCTTTGACATGTAGTTTTATTTTGGCGGCAGTCTTGGTTTTGGCAAATAGCATTAGTAATAGTGCCACTACGCCTATGATCATTCCCAAAGCAAAGGGACCATAACTGCCTACTATCACTGCAACATGAATCATCAGCCAATAGCTATCCAAAACAGGTTGTAAATTTGCAATCTGTGGATCCATCCAATTCCAATGGGCAATCATCAATATCATTGAAGCGACAAAAGCTGTTGAAGCCAGAGTTAATTTTGATTTTCTACCAAAAACAATTCCAAAAAACAAAGTTGCCCAAGCCACATAAATCATAGATTCATAGGCGTCACTCCAAGGGGCGTGACCAGAAACATACCATCTCGCAATGAGCCCCACTGTGTGTAAAATAAACAAGAAATATAAAATGCTTTTAAAAAATGTAGCACCATAGTACAATAACTGATTAGAGTAAAATATTTGTAAAATAAGCACTAGAAAAAAGAGTAATCCCGCATAAAGATACCAACTAAAAAGCTTTTTAAAAATATCATATTTATTATAAAAAATTTCAGCCTTCACCTTTTCTTTTGAAGGCAAAACAGTTGCACCAAACTTTTCCTGAAACCCGTGTAAGCTTTCTAGTAAACTTGTGGATTGTGAATAATCTTGATTTTCTTTAGCCAATTGCATTGATTGGAAATAGAGGGGTAAGATATTTCGCACATACAATGAATCATTTCCCTTAAAATTTACTTCACCAAGTTCAGGATAGGACACCCATTTATTGCTTGGTTCGTTTGGTATGGGAAAAATACGTAGGATTTTTCCTTCTAGTGCACTATAGAATAAATTGATTCGTCGGTCTAACTCGATAAAATCTTTTTCAAACTGATTGGGTACTTTTGCTCTATAGGCTGATTCAAGTTGAGTAACAAGTTTATAATTGCCCTCTCTGTCAAAAAAATCAATTAGCGCTGCATATTTTGCTTTAGTGCCCAACCCAGCAATTTTTCTAATGCTGTCATTGCCACGCTTTAAATAAATGATTGGCACAGTATACCATAAGGCAGGGTTATTCGTAATCGAAAGTAACACTTGATCTGCTGTCAGTTCTTTATAAGTGTCTTTTTTGCTCACTTTTCGCAACAATTCAGAAGCAAAAGTATTGGCTGGTTTCATTCGACCGCCAGCATCTTGAATCACTAAACTCCCAAAAAGGGCTGCTTGTTCTTTTGGGAATACCACTGCTTGAATCATAGAGTCAAGGGCCACAGGGTCATCAACAGTTGAGTGCGATTCTTGTTGGGCCTGCAAAAAAGAGGTGCTTATCAAAAGTAAACAAATCGTAAGAGTGGCTTTTTTTTGTTTCACTTTGTCAAGGGCTTCAGAGAGTGATTTAAAACGTGTTTTTCCTATAAAAAATATACCTATCATGCTTAAATAAAGTAACATATACCCTACATAAGTGATCCATGTTCCCCACCAATCGTGATTTACAGAGAGTATGGTTCCCTTTTCATCAGGATCAAACGAAGATTGAAAAAAACGATATCCTTTGTGGTCTAAAACATGATTCATATAAATGTCATAGTCAAAGGTAGATGCTTCTTCTACAGTAATTCGGCTCATGAACGAGGCATAACTTTTTTCTGTCCCTGGATATTTTTCAGCAATAAAGTCGTTCAGTCTAATGGCAAAAGGCAATTCCGTGGGCAAAGAACCGTATTGCAAATGAAAGTCCAAATTTCCAACTTGTATAGTTTCTGGAGGATTATTAAACCCTTTTCCACCTACTAAGGATATTTTTTTTCTTTCACCTAAAGTGGCGAGTTCAAGATGTAACACATTTGGAACATTTTGGTTGCTTGGGTTAGCTTTGACAAAATCGAAAACTCCTCTAAGCGCTGGTTCAGGAATGACAAATTGAAAATTAGGAAGACTATAAAGCGATCGCAATTCAAGAGGGACTTCTTCGTCTGCTGGTAAACTCCCTTTGAATTGATCTGCCATGCGCATATAGTTGCCCGAAAATGGGGAAGAAATGTAGTAGGCTCCAGCTTCCATTCTAAGGTTTATAGCGCCATCTTGTGGCTTATTGAATGAAAATAGAATATTGTGGATGTTGGCAATATCTCCTTCTTTTATAAAATGTTCATGGCGAGTTCCATCTCCAGCCTCAACAATTTTAAGATACCGTTCTCCTGTTTCGTCAAGAACCAAATCTTCGGTCATGCTTTCTTCAAAACCTAAATAGTCAATTGCAAATTCTTGCCCACTAAATTCCCCTTCCCAAGAAAAATTATTGTTGACGTGTTCTGATAGTAAAAGGGGACCTTGCATTTTTTTTCGGGCAGGTGCTCCGTTTCGTTCTCCATCGATAAGGACAGTCAAATAGGTTTTTTCTGATAGAAAAACATTTTCAGAAGCTCCTTCTCTAATGGGCATCATCCCTTCATAGCCAAAATAACGAGTAATAAAGGCTCCTAAAATGATGAGGATAAATGATAGATGAAGCGATAAGACTGCCCATTTTTCTTTGCGAAGCAATCTGTACTTAAAAATATTACCTATGAAATTGAGCATCATCAATGCCAAAAGGGCTTCAAACCACCAGGCATTGTAGATCCAAATCTTGGCAGTATCAGTACTGTACCAACTTTCAATGAATGTACCAATTCCCATAGCAGTTGGGAATAGAACAAATAGGACAGCCGTTAAACGTGTTGAAAATAAAATTGATGCGATTTTTTCTTTCATCTATGCTCCTTCAATTATCAAAAATGCGCATACAAATATAAGGTATGAAAGTGAAATTAGCTGGTCTTCTTATAAGATTAATTGCACTGCTAATAAAATGGTTTCAACTGCTAATGAATAAATTAATATTTTAAAGGTGAAAGCGGGTTTGAGTTGTCCTAAGATGGCAGTAAGATAGCCCATGGCAAAAACCACACTTATAAATAGAAAGGTGAAATTGAGCAGACTCATGCCTGCTAAAGTGATGTAATAGGCTGCAAAAGCACCCACGCAACTCAACAAGATGATGCATAGCGGAATTAATAAAAGAAAATGTTTTAAGTAAAAAAATTGAATTTGATTATAGGCTTTCATGGGGTCTGGATTTAAGTTAGTAGATAAAATTATCGTTTTAATTGTTCATTAAAGCCACAGGGGAATGGCTAAAAAGAATTGTTGATTTCCGATGAACGGGATTTTTTCCTTGACTTTACTTATCTCTAAATTCAGATAAACATTTGCTCCAGCGGACAGGGTTTCTATGTACACCGCTTTTTTCTTTTCAGTATGCGCTAAAAAATAAGTCTCATTTGTATGATACTCAAAATAATCATCTGTTCTACTAGTAGTTCCAGCCACTTCATATCCCTCTTCTTTAAACCTTCTTATTGCTGCATCAAATACAAGTTTTGCCTCATTCAGCTGAAGACCATAAAGTCCGCCATCTGTTGGAGTAAGTTTTATCGTTGTCAATTCACCATTAACATTATATCTATTATTCTGATGATATAGCCTCCAAAAATATCCTCCCAACCTGATTTTTTTATAGGTTTTTTTATTTGTGTTGATTTCTTTTTTTACTTGTGTTTTAGTCATGCCAAAATCAATTCCCAATAAGGCGCTTTGCTGACCAATAAAAAATTGAGGGGAAAAAAATATAACGAAATAGAGTGGTTTCATGATTCAAGGTAATTTGGGTAAAGCCATATAAATATAGCAAAATTCTAAAGTAGTTGTATTAATCAATATTCAGAAAACTCCAATTAAATTCATTATCTAAAGGAGGGGTTTACTATTTTTGAGGTCATCATGAGGATTGTTATTTTAGGATCTGGAAATGTTGCTTCGCAATTAGTTGTAGTCTTCAACCAACACACTAAAGTTGAATTAGTGCAGTGGTACTTTAGAGATAAAAAAAAGGAAGTTAAGAGCTACAGAAACATCAATATAATTCATGAGTTAGATGACCTAGAAGCTGCGGATATCTATTTATTTGCTCTTTCAGATGAGGCCATATCAAGTGTTTCGAGCCATTTTCAAAATGGAGAATTAGTAGTTCATATGGCTGGTGGAATAGCTTTGGAGGCTTTACAGAATAATGGGGCCAAAGGGGTCTGGTATCCTGTGCAAAGTTTTACTTCAAAAAAAACTGTTTCCATGGAAGGTCTCCCTTTTGCAATCGAAGGTTCAGACCAAATTGTAGTGAAAACATTAAAAACGCTAACTACCTTGATAAGTGGAAAACCAATCGAGATGGATTCTACCCAAAGGGTAGCCCTTCATCTAGCCGCTGTGATTTGTAATAATTTCACTAATCATCTCTACAGTCAAGCCGCTGCTTTGTGCAAATCCCATCAAATTGATTTTAAAATCTTGCAACCCCTGATTGATGAAACTACTGCAAGATTACAAACTGGACAACCCAAAGATTATCAAACAGGCCCTGCTAGAAGAGGAGATCAAAAAACGATAGAAAAACACTTATCGATCACTGAACCTCCCTTAACAGAATTGTATACTTTACTAACAAAAACAATAAAAAAACAATATGGAAAAGAAAAACTATAAAGCACTACTACCCAAAATAACCACTTTTATATTTGATGTTGATGGTGTTCTAACCGACGGCAAAATTTTAATGACAGATGATGGAGCATTCCTTCGCGCTGTCGATACAAAAGACGGTTATGCAATGAAATGCGCCTTAATTCAAGGATATCGAATTGCGATAATTTCTGGAGGAACAAATGAAGCTGTTCGAGAACGATTTAATGCCTTAGGCATTGAGGATATCTATTTAGGGGCCCATCACAAAATGAAATCGTACGAAGACTTCATTTCTAAACACAATCTTGAACCTGTCGAAATTCTTTATGTAGGTGATGATGTTCCTGATTTACCCGTAATGGAAAAAGTGGGTGTGGGTTGTTGTCCCAATGACGCTGTATCAGATGTAACAAGCCGTGCAGATTATGTATCCCATAAAAAAGGAGGTGATGGATGTGCTAGAGAAATTATTGAACAAGTGATGAGAGTTCAAGGCAAATGGCGTTTAGATATTGGGGCTCATAAAGACTGAGTAAAAAAATGATTGACGAGCTAATTTTAGCCTCGAGTTCTCCAAGAAGACAAGAGTTTTTAAAGGAGATGGGGTATTCTTTTAGAGTTCAAAAACATCTAATCGAAGAACACTTTTCTTCCCAACTAAAGGGAGCGGAAATTGCACTTTTTTTAGCTCAAAAAAAGGCGATCCCTTTCCAACAAAATGTCCAAAAAAATCAATTGATCATCACAGCAGATACCATTGTTTGGCATCAGCATCAATGCTTGGGTAAACCTGAGAATGATCTTCAAGCGCTACAAATGCTTCAACAATTGTCTGGATCTACACATGAAGTGATCACAGCAGTTGGCTTTTTAACGTATCATGGATATGAGTCACTCCATGCTATTTCTAAAGTCACCTTTAAAATAATGTCGAATAAAGACATTACAGAATACATTGCTACTCGACAACCATTTGACAAAGCTGGAGGGTATGGGATCCAAGACACTTTTGGAAAAAAAGTGGTGCAAAATATTGAAGGAAGTTTTACAAATGTTGTTGGTCTTCCTGTGGAACCAACGCAAAAAAAAATCAATGAAATTTTGGAAAGAGGTTAGATCATCAAATCAATTTAACTTAAATTGTATATTTTACTAAGAAAGTTTGATACCACATTGTATGAAGTTAAAAGTTCTTTTTTTGGGATTAATTCTCTTCAGCTTTACCTCTAAAGCTCAATCAAGTAGTTCAATATACAAGCAACTTGAAGCTTTTAATTTTTTAGGCAATGTGCTCTATATTGCTGCCCACCCTGATGATGAAAATACCAAATTGATAGCCCATTTTGCTAATAAACAATTAGCACGTACAGCCTATTTGTCTTTAACACGAGGTGACGGAGGCCAAAACTTGATTGGTACTGAACTAGAAGAAAGTTTAGGTGTTTTACGCACTCAGGAACTCTTGGCTGCCAGAAAGATTGATGGGGGAAATCAATTTTTTTCTACAGCAAAAGACTTTGGCTATTCAAAACATCCTAACGAAGCCTTCACTATTTGGGATAAGGAAGCAATACTGGCACAAGTGGTGCACCGGATTCGGTCATTTCGACCCGATATAATCATCAACCGATTCGATCACCTCACACCAGGAACTACTCATGGTCACCATACAGCTTCTGCTATGCTCAGCTTTGAAGCTTTTCATCTTGCCAATAAAACTGATGCTTTTCCTCAACAATTACAAAAATTAAAACCCTGGAAACCCCATCGCCTATTTCATAATGTTTCATGGTGGTATTATGGCAGCAGATCTAACTTTGAAAAGTCAGACAAATCAAATATGATAGAAATCAGTAGCGGAAGTTTTGATCCTGTTTTAGGAGAAGCTGTTCCCGTTATTGCTGCCAAAAGTAGAAGCCAACACAAATCACAAGGTTTTGGAAGCTCACCAGAAGTAGGCAAGGCAACCGAATATTTAAACCGAATTGCTGGAGCAGCTCTCGATGGAAATAATCCTTTTGAAGGAATTGACACTAGTTGGAATCGAGTTAAGGGGGGTGCAATAATTAGCGTTTTCGTGGAGAAAATAATTGCTCAATTTGACTTTAAAGCTCCTTATAAAAGTGTTCCTGATTTACTTGAGGTATATGAACAGCTTTTACAATTAGAAGATCCTTTTTGGAAAAAGATAAAATTAAAAGAAATAAGAAAAATAATAAAAAACTGTTTGGGTCTCCATTTACAAGTTAATGCTTTCGAACCTATTGGTGTGCCTGGAGAAAATGTTAAAGTCAATCTTATTGTCAATAATCCTAGTCCACTTCTTTTAAAATTAGAAGATATATTACTTAATGATCAAAAAATACAAGGTCAATCATTAAATCAAAACTCTCCATTTAGAAAAACATCAACAGTAACATTGCCTCAGGAATTCACCCCTCCTTATTGGTTACTTGAGCGAGGAAGCATAGGAAACTATGAAGTACCCAACAAAAAGCTTGTGGGAGCACCTGAAACTCCTGCACCTGTTGTTGCCAAATTTCATTTTACTTTGAATGGAAAATCTTTTTCATTGACAGAATCTTTACACTTTAGAACCACAGATCCTGTTCAAGGAGAAATTGTTGAACCTTTTCATGTTCTTCCAAAAATCACATTGCAATGGGAAAATCAAATACTTCTTTTCCCAAAAGCACAACCCAAAAAAGTCCGTTTGTCTATAATAGCAAATACTAATTCGCTGGAAGGAAAAGTAAAAATATCCCCTCCTAAGGGGTGGCATATAAGTCCACAAGTGCAATCTTTTACAATTAAAAATAAGGGGGTTACAAAAGATCTATATTTTGTCGTTACACCACCGGAGGAAAGTAGTGAAGTCTCTCTAGAAGCCCAAGTTATTGTCGACAATGAGTCTTTTGAGTATGCTTTACAAGAAGTAAAGTACAAGCACATTCCACAACAATTTGTATTACAACCAAACCGAATTAAAGCCTCAAGAATGGCACTTCAAACACCCATCAAAAAAGTAGGTTATATAAAAGGAGCAGGAGATAAAATTCCAGAAAGTCTAGAGTCAATCGGTATTGCTGTTGAGGCCCTTGATATAAAAAAGCTTCAATTGGAAGAATTACAAAAACTCTCCACTGTGATTATCGGAATCCGAGCTTTTAATGTGCTCCCTTCTCTAAAAACTAAAAACAAATTGCTCTGGGAATATGTTGCACAAGGCGGTTCACTCATCATACAGTATAATACAAGTAGAGGATTGCAAACAAATGCTATAACACCTTACCCCCTATCTTTATCAAGAGATCGTGTTACAGACGAAACAGCAAAGGTTACTTTGCTCAACCCCAACCACCCTATTTTAAATTTCCCTCATCAAATCACCGAGAATGATTTTGAAGGTTGGATATTGGAGCGAGGGCTCTATTTCCCTAATCAATGGGATTCTAAATTTGAACCCCTTTTGGGGATGAACGACCCCAATGAAACTGAAAAAAGAGGTAGTCTTTTGGTCGCATCACATGGTAAAGGACAAATTATTTATACCGGCTTAAGCTTTTTTAGACAATTACCCAAAGGCGTGAGTGGTGCCTATTCCCTCTTTATTAACCTCATTTCTTATGGCCATGAAAAAAAATAATGGTAAAATTTATTACATACTCTTAGGAGCCAATATTATTTATCTCTTTCTGTTTTATTGCTTCATGAATTATTTTCAACTATGAGTCACTGGGATTGGATTGTATTAATCGGAACCATAGGAATCATTGTAATATATGGTAGTTGGAAAAACAGAACCCACAAGAATATTAAAGAATATTTAAGAGGAGATAATAAAGCGGCATGGTGGACTGTTGGTCTTTCCGTGATGGCCACCCAAGCTAGTGCCATTACTTTTCTTTCAACCCCTGGTCAAGCCTTTCATGACGGGATGGGTTTTATTCAATTCTACTTTGGTCTTCCTTTAGCCATGGTGGTCATCTGTTTGTTTTTCATCCCGGTTTATCATAAGCTTAATGTTTATACTGCTTATGAATTTTTAGAACAGCGCTTTGACCTAAAAACACGCACCCTAACAGCAATGCTCTTTTTAATTCAAAGAGGACTTGCAGCTGGAATTACCATATATGCTCCTTCAATTATACTCAGTGTAGTCTTAGGATGGCCATTAAAAGTTTTGGTTATCATCATCGGTCTCCTTGTGGTTATCTACACTCTCATTGGTGGCACAAGTGCCGTAAATGTGACACAAAAACAACAGATGTTTATCATCTTTTTAGGTCTTTTTCTCACCTTTTATTATGTATTGCAAGGTTTACCCGAAACGATCAATTTTGACAAAGCCCTTCGCATTGCAAGTAAATCGGATAAACTAAACCTGCTCAATTTTAATTTTAATTTAAGTGATCGCTACACTTTGTGGAGTGGACTCACGGGGGGGTTTTTCCTAGCCCTCTCCTATTTCGGAACTGATCAAAGTCAAGTGCAGCGCTATCTTTCGGGTAAATCTATCAGAGAAAGTCAGTTAGGTTTAATAATGAATGGTTTTTTAAAAATACCCATGCAGTTTTTTATTTTGCTCTTAGGTGTTATGGTTTTTGTTTTTTACCAATTCCAAATTGCCCCCCTTCATTTTAATACCAAAGCACAGCAAGCTATTCTCAACTCAACAGCGGCTGAAGAATTTCAAGAACTTGAAGCAGCAAATAGAACCACTCAACTTGAACTAAAGGAACTATTACTTAGCCCAGACTTTTTTGAAAACCATACCAAATACGATCATTACAAAACATTAGAATCCCAAGAAAAAACTCAACGGTTAGAAGCCAAAAAACTTATTGCAGAGCATACTCAAGGCATTGAAACTAATGATAAAGATTATGTTTTGATTTCATATATACTAACTCATTTACCAAAAGGCCTAATTGGCTTACTTTTAGCTGTAATATTATCTGCTGCTATGAGCTCCTCTGCTTCAGAAATTAATGCTCTTGCTGCTACCACAACGGTAGATTTATATCAAAGACACAATTCAGACAAAGAAGCTCATCATTATGTCAACGCATCAAAAATATTTACTCTAGTTTGGGGGTTGGTGGCCATCCTCTTCGCAAGTATTAGTAATCTATTTGAAAATCTCATCCAACTGATTAATATCATTGGTTCTATTTTTTATGGCACTATTCTAGGGGTTTTTCTTGTAGCATTTTTTCTTAAAAACATAATAGGGAAAGCTGTTTTTTGGGCCGCTTTAATCACCGAGCTACTCGTGGTGCTTATTTTCTCTTTTGATTTAGTTAGCTTCTTGTGGCTTAATGTCATTGGTGCTAGCACCACTGTTCTGGTGAGTATTTTGTTAAATACATTATTTTCAGCGAAGAAAAAAGAATAAAATTTCAGGAGCTACAAATAATTTTCAATGAACCCTTTAAAATATGTACTGAGGCAATACTTTTGCAAAACCTCTTATTCCTGCCATGCTTTGATGTCAGCCTTGTTCATTCGGACATAATCTGGATTCCCTGCTTTTTGGGCAAGTACTAAGGATTTTTTTGCAGCCTCAATAGCCTTTTGTTTTTCATTTAATTTTCCTAAAATTCTAGCTTGAAGGCGGAACATCCAATATTTATCATCCTCCATTTCAACTGCTTTTGAAATCCACTTATTGGCTTGATTCAAATCCATTTTTTCTTCAAAATAATAGGAAGCAGCACTGTAATAATCTCTAGCAGATGGCTTTTTTTTCATCGTTTTGGCGATTGACTTTAGCGCTTTTTCTTTGGCTGGCACTTCTAATGAAATAGGAATATCTATGTTTTCCCAAGAGAGGTTAATTATTGCCCCATCATTAGATAAATTATCTAGACTAATAGTAAAAGTTTCTAAAGGAGTTGCTCTTTTTTTCACTGGGATAATGAGCGTCGTGGCAATTTTAGTAGTGTCCCAATTTTTTGGTATACCCGAATTATCAGTGTCTGTATAAAAATAGAGTGTCCAATTTTCAAGGCCTGGCTTAGCATAAAGGGCATAAGAACCCGCTTTTATGTTTTCCCCCCCAACTTTAACAGGATCACTAAATTTAAGAATCGTGTTATTGTTGGCACCTGTACGCCAAATTTCATTGTAGGGAACTAAATCACCCATAATTGTTCTTCCCTTCATGGAGGGGCGAGAATAATCAATTTCAACTTCTGTTAAACCGACAGGTTGTTTCATAATCATATGAGGGCTCGATTGGGGAACTTTGACTTGTGCAATTCCAAATTGAATTAAAAGTAATAGACAAAGAGATATACGCTTTTTCATAGAAGGTTTTGGCTTTTGTTTTCACAAATATACTAGAATATAAAATAGGGGTCAACCTTGATTTGTTGAATTTGTTAATATTTTTGTTTAATTAATTCTTATTATTATTAAACATTTTCTTATTTTTGATAAAAATTGCTATGAAATTGTATCGACTAGAAACAATTCAAAAATTACCTATTTCAATAATTGATGCGTGGCAATTTTTAAGTGACCCAAAAAACTTAAAGCGAATTACACCTGACTACATGGGTTTTAAAATAGTCAAAGGAGCTGAAAGTTCTATGTATGCAGGACAAATTATCGAATATGTAGTTACTCCTCTTTTTGGTATATCCACAACATGGGTTACAGAAATAACCCATGTCAAAGAACCTGAGTATTTTGTTGACGAACAGCGTTTCGGCCCCTACGCCCTTTGGCATCACAAGCATTTCATCAAGCCCATTGAAAACGGTGTCGAAATGGTTGATATAGTGGATTATAAAATCCCTTTTGGATTTTTGGGTCAATTGGCCCAACCTTTAGTCGTATCCCCCAAACTAAAAGAAATTTTTGAGTATAGAAGAGAAGCATTAATTAAACTTTTTGGACCCTATAAAGCATGAGTGAAAGAAAAAATATTTTAATTATTGGAGGAAGTTCAGGAATTGGCGCGGCTTTGACAAGACAATTAGCTTCAGAACATAACGTTTATGTGGCCAGTAGAAACCCAGACACAGTCTCAGGCGTAGAATTTACATCCATAAGGCTAGATATAGTTTCTGAAACAATCACCTTAGAGCAACTACCCGATAAACTTCATGGTTTTGTATATACCCCTGGTTCTATCAACCTTAAGCCTTTCAAGGGTTTGAAAGAAGCTATTTTTTTAGAAGACTTTTCGATCAATGTTTTAGGGGCAATAAAAAACCTACAAATCGTCACACCACTCTTGCAAGCCGCAGAAAATGCTTCTGTAGTATTTTTTAGCACAGTTGCCGTTCAAATGGGTATGCCTTTTCACTCCTCAGTAGCAACAGCCAAGGGCGCTTTAGAAGGTTTAACTCGTTCTTTAGCAGCAGAATGGGCGCCCAAAATTCGAGTAAATGCCATTGCTCCTTCACTCGTCAATACCCCGTTAGCTGAAAGGTTTTTGAACAATGAAGTCAAAGCCGCAAAAGTGAATGAAAGACATCCCCTAAAACGTGTGGGTACGGCTGAAGAAATTGCTAATGCGGCAGCCTATCTTTTAAGTGATGATAGTGGTTGGATGACCGGTTCTATTTTACAATTAGATGGTGGGATCGGAAATGTAAAAATTTAGATAATGGGAGTAACCCTTTTTTGGTTTCGAAGAGACTTGCGGTTGGAAGACAACCATGGTTTGTATCAAGCACTTAAAACATCCAAAAAAGTAAGACCGCTCTTTATTTTTGATAGTCATATTCTAAATAAACTTCCTCAACAAGACGCCCGTGTTGAGTATATTTTAAATGCCTTGGGCAATCTAAATGATGCTATGAAGAAGAACCGATGCTGTATAGGAATGTATCACGGGGAGCCCAAGGCTATTTTAAACAAACTAATTGAAAATGAAAAAATTGAACGAGTTGTGGCAAACCACGACTATGAACCCTATGCTAGAGAAAGAGATCAAGAAATAAAAAGTTTTCTTAAGACAAAAGGGGTCCGTTTTGAGACCTACAAAGATCAAGTGATTTTTGAAAAAGGAGAAGTGGTCAAAAACGATAGTACACCCTATAAGGTATATACTCCCTATTCAAGGAGATGGATAGAACGTTGGGGAAATGAACCTCCCATCTCTTTTCCAAGTGAGAACCTTCTTCATCACTTGGAGTCAAATGAAACTCAACCTCAAACTAGCCTTTCTGACTTAGGATTCAAAAAATCAAACATAAAACTTCCCACTTTCATTACAAATGAAAGAATAATGGATGAATATGAAGCCACTAGAAACTATCCGGCGCTAGACAGTACCTCAAGGGTAGGGACGGCACTGCGCTTTGGTACAATAAGTATTAGAAAACTTGCCATGAAAGCTGCTAAAAGAAGTGAGATTACGTATTTCAAGGAGTTAATTTGGCGTGAGTTTTTTATGCAAATACTTTGGCATTTTCCACATACAGTGGAAAGAAGTTTCAAGCCACAATATGATAGAATTGAATGGCGCAATAACGAAGATGAATTTGCCCGTTGGTGTGCTGGTGAAACAGGATATCCATTTGTTGATGCGGGAATGAAAGAGCTCAATGCCACCGGATTTATGCATAATCGGGTGCGAATGCTCGTGGGTAGTTTTCTATGTAAACATTTGTTGATTGATTGGCGCTGGGGTGAAGCCTATTTTGCTGAAAAACTTATGGATTTTGAAAAATCGAGTAATGTTGGAAATTGGCAGTGGGTTGCTGGCTGTGGCGTCGATGCTGCACCTTATTTTCGAATTTTTAATCCTACAGATCAAATTAAAAAATTTGACAAACAACATGACTACCTAAAAAAGTGGGTGCCTAATTATCAAGAACTAGATTATCCACAACCCCTTGTTGACCATAAAAGAGCTCGTGAAAGATGCTTAGCTACTTATAAAGCAGCGTTAAATGCCTAATGGAATTGATAAAAGAAATCTACCTCAAAAAATTTGCGTCAACTGTCAGCGTCATTTTAGTTGGCGAAAAAAATGGGAAAGAGATTGGGACGAAGTAAAATATTGTAGTAAAAAATGCAAGAAAAAACTGGAAGTGCACTAATTTGGCTGCGAAACGATTTGAGAATCAATGACCACCACGCTCTTTTTCATGCCACCCAAAAACATCAACAGGTCGTTGCTTATTATAGTTTTGATCCCTCTCACTTCGAATTGACTAAATGGGGCTTTAAAAAAACAGAACGTTATAGGGCACAATTTCTCATAGACACCGTGGAGCAACTCAAGGAAGACCTTGCCTTCTTGAACATTACATTGATTATAGATAAAGAATCTCCCAAAGTTGGAATTTCCTATTGGTCAAAAGAGCTAAATATTACGGCTCTTTATTTTCAAGAAGAGTGGACTTGGGAAGAGAAAGAAAGATGTCAAGAAGTTCTAGATGCTATTGACAAGAACATCAGCATTAAATCACATTTTGATCAATTCTTATTTCATCCAGATCATCTTCCTTTTTCAGCATCATCTACTCCGGAAGTTTTTACAGTTTTTAGAAAAAAATGCGAAAAATTTGGTGCCGTGAGTCCTTGCCTTCCTTCACCTGAGGCAATGGAAAAAAAGAATCTTCTAAATCAAGAATTTAAGGTCCCAAACCTAGCTGAATTGGGTCTTCATTCCATAGAAAAACATCCTAATTCAGCTTTTCCATTTAAGGGTGGAAGTGCAGCTGCTCATCTGCGTATACAACACTATTTTTGGGATACCAAAAAGCTTTCTTTTTATAAACAAACACGTAATGGATTAATAGGCATCGATTATAGTTCAAAACTGTCAGCTTGGCTTGCCAATGGTGCTATCTCAGCAAGAGAAATTTATTGGAAGACCAAAAAATATGAAAAAGAAGTAGGTAAAAATCAATCGACCTATTGGTTGATTTTCGAATTAATCTGGCGGGATTATTTTAAATTTATTTCCCTCAAACACGGCACCAAAATATTTAAAATTGGAGGAATTCTTGAAAAGCAATACGATTGGAAAAAAAGTTCCAAATTATTTGAGTTGTGGTCTAAAGGCACCACCCTAGAGCCCTTTGTGAATGCCAATATGATTGAACTCAATAAAACAGGCTGGATGAGCAATAGAGGGAGGCAAAACGTGGCCTCTTTTCTTTCTAAAAATCTATTACTTGATTGGCGTATGGGAGCGGCTTATTTTGAGTCACTTCTCATTGATTATGATGTGCATAGCAATTATGGCAATTGGATGTATGTTTCAGGTGTGGGCAACGATCCCCGAGATCGAAAATTTAATGTGCGTTTGCAAGCTGAACGATATGACTCAAATGGAAAATACCAGCGCATGTGGAACCAAAATACCTTATTTGAATGAAAATGAGACTCCTTTTAGGCGATCAACTCAACATTGAACATTCATGGTTTAAAAAGACAGAGGATGATGTCTGTTATGTACAAATGGAAATGCGGCAAGAAACTGACTATGCCCCCCATCATATTCAAAAGGTAGTCGCCTTTTTTGGTGCCATGCGAAATTTTAAAAATGAAATTAAACAAAAAGGACATCACACACAATACTTGACTTTAGACGATCCTGAAAACAAGCAACATTTAACGGAAAACTTGAATCATCTAATACAAAAACACAAGATAACATCTTTTGAATATCAAGAACCCGACGAATATCGTTTAGATAAACAGATAGCAGATTTTTGTCAATCGCTTTCTATCCCCTTTCAAATGGTTTCCTCGGAACATTTTATGACCTCTAGAAAAGCTTTGTCAACTTTTTTTGAAGGAAAAAAACAATACATAATGGAGTTTTTCTATCGTGACATGCGTAAGAAATTTGACCTCCTCATGCAAGACCAACAACCAGAAGGAGGACAGTGGAATTATGACAAAAACAATAGAAAAAAATGGAAAGGAACTCCAACCATTCCAATGCCTTATTTTCCAAAAAGTAAAAATTTAAAATCCCTTTATTCACTTATAACAACTGCAGGTGTAAAAACAATTGGTCATTTTAATTCTGATACATTTCTCTTTCCGCTTAATAGAAAAGATGCCCTTGAACAACTAGATTATTTCTGTAGTAATTTACTTCAATATTTTGGAGACTATCAAGATGCTTCTCACACTGAAGAAGTCAATTTATTTCATTCACGCCTTTCGTTTGCACTAAACGTTAAAATGATTAATCCTTTGGAGGTGGTTGAAAAAACAATTGCATTTTATCAACAAAATAAAGAGATCATTGCCCTATCTCAGGTAGAAGGGTTTGTGCGTCAAATTATCGGATGGCGAGAATATATGCGAGGTATCTATTGGAAAGAAATGCCTAAGTATAAAAAAAGTAACCAATTGAACAACCATTATCCACTTCCTGAATTCTATTGGACTGGTAATACACGAATGAACTGCCTTAAACACAGCATTACTAATTCCCTAGAACACGGCTATGCTCATCATATTCAACGACTAATGATTTTAGGCAATTTTGCTTTGTTAGCCCAAATTGATCCAGACCAAGTGGACCAATGGTATTTAGGAATTTATGCCGATGCCATTGAATGGGTACAGTTGCCCAACACAAGAGGAATGAGCCAATGGGCAGATGGGGGAATTGTTGCAACCAAACCCTATGTATCGTCAGCGGCTTATATTCATAAAATGAGTAATTATTGTGAAAGCTGTGCCTATGAAAAGAGTAAAAGAGTTGGTTCCAACGCCTGTCCTTTTAATAGTTTATATTGGAATTTCTTAGATGATAAAAAAGAGTATTTCAAGAACAACAATAGGATGGCTATGATGCTTCGTTTGTTAGAAAAAATTCCTTCAGAAGACCTTGCCGAAATAAAAGCTAGGGCGGGAGAAGTGCTATTAGATCCCGATTCCTTTTGATTTCTTTGTAGTAGTATGTTCAATAGTTTAAGTATAAGCAATGAAAATTAAAAAAGAGCTTTCTTCAGAAGCAATAGACCGAATTATAGAAATGGCATGGGAAGACCGCACACCATTTGATGCCATAAAAGCTCAATTTGAACTAAAAGAACAAGAGGTGATCAATTTGATGCGAAGAGAAATGAAACCAGCTAGTTTTAAAATGTGGAGAAAGCGAGTGCAGGGAAGAAAAACAAAACATCTAAAAACAAGAAACGATGCAATAGATCGTTTTAAATGCTCTCAACAAAAATCAATATCAAATAATAAAATTGCTAAACGGTAATTTTTTTTGTAAATTATAAGAAAAAATGCCCGCAAATAAAACACAACCTACGCTGCATTCTGTAGAGCTTTATCTCAATGGTTTAGCTGATACTCTTCAAAAAAAAGACTCTTGGGAATTATATAAAATCATGTCACAGTGCACTGGTTCGTCAGGTGTGATGTGGGGCAATAGTATTGTTGGTTTGGAACCTATCATTACACCTATAAAACTGGACGAGAGGGTGATTGTTTTTTGACTGGTTTTGCACCTAGAAAAAGAGCTATAACACTTTATTTGATGTGTGATCTTGATCCTGCAATTCTTCCTTTTGAAAAGTTAGGAAAATATAAGAAAGGAAAAGGGTGTTTATATATAAAAAAATTAGCACATGTAGATCAACAGAAACTTGTCAAACTCATCAATAAAGCTATATCGATAACTAAAAAAATGTATTAATTACCGGATAAATAACTTCTTTAAAATAGTGCTTTAAACCCCAAACCCCTTTACTATGAAATTGATTTTTCTCAGTCTCCTTATTGTGTCTTGTTCCTCCTCAAACATAAAGCATCCCATAGTTGTTGAAATGGGTCCCTGTTTAAGAAATTGCTTACAATACAGCATAACCATTCAGCCAGATTACACTTATAGCTATACAAATTTAGAAAACAAAACCTCTTATAAAGATGTTTTAACCCTTGAAGAAAAGGAGTCGTTAATGAACTTTTTAGAGAGATTGTCTCATTCCAATATTAAAGATCTTTATGGCACTCAGAAGATTCGGGATCTGCAGCAAATCAAGTTAAATATCAACAATAAAGAAGTACAAATTTATGGAAAGAGATTTGCTTCTGTCGAGTTAAAAGAACTTCTTGAATGGACAAATAAACTGCTTAAGGATGATATCAAATAAGTGTTTTGGAGGAACAATTGTAACCCCAATTAGGATAGTTTCTTATTCTAATTGATCTCAAATTAATCTGTTTGGAAAGCTATTGTGTGAGCTTACATTACAAAGTTTCCCCCTTATTTTTAAAAAAAAATAAAGTAAGAGTAAGGGTGCCTAATGAATCCAACGACTTGTAGATGAATGATGTATTCAGTATGTTTTAAAAAATTAACCCACAAAACTTTACCCATGAAAAAAATCATTAAATCTATTTTTCTTAAAATAAAGATCCACTATTTTATTTTATCACTAATAATGCTTTTTAGCAGTTGTAAAAAAGAAGAATTTGTTAATCGTATCTCAGGAATCTCTGTAGAGTCCTCCAGACTTATAGCAACAGAAGGAGAGAGTATAATTGCCAATGTGATTTTGACCGATGAATTGTCAGAAGACCTTCCCATTCAACTGGGAGTTGAAATCGCAGATATAAAAAGTTACATTAACCCAGATGACTTTAATCCCATTTTTGAATACAGCAACGACTTAGGAAAAACATGGAAAAAGAGCTCAAATAATAAAGTGATTTTTGAAAGCCAAAACATTAATTTAAAGATTAAAATAAAGACAAATGATGACGATAAGCTTGAATTTAACGAAGAATTTGATCTTGTACTTAACCCAAAGCCAGATGGAGAATTAACAATTTTAGGTACTATCGACAATATTAGGGTTTCTGTAGAAGACAATGAAAAGAGCGAATGGGAAGATGAGATTGATGGAGCGCTTTTTGAGGTTGACGAAGACTACAATTTTAAGCTTGTTGGGCTCAACCGTAACTCCTATTTAGATAGTAGGTTTAAGGAAATGATAGACAATGGCCTTGATCCAAAATTACTTACAGATTTGAGTAATGTTACACAATCAGGAGAAATTCCCATTACCTATTTTGAAGCAATATATGAAAACAGTGGTTTAGGAGGTTTTGTTTTCAATACAGGTTATGATGGTCAAGACGAATGGGTTATGGGTCTTAATATCTATTGGGCTTATTATGGTAGCGATAGATATGGGAACTTTGGTCCCATTGAATATAATGAAGATGGAATGTTTGGTTTTGTGTTGACCCATGAATACGGACATATCCTTACCCTTAATCAAAAATATGAAATCGATCAATCTGTTGATATGTACAATGATGAGCCTTGCGAAGAATTTAGCGAATATTCAGATTGCTTTAAAAAAGACTCCGCAATTAACCTATTCCATGAAGCTTTTTATGAAAGTGATATTGACTATCCAGAGCCCCATTTTGTAACAGACTATGCTGAAACAAATGTTGGTGAGGATATTGCTGAAAGTTTTAGCTTTCATGTTACTCAAAAGGCTATACCTGAAATCGAAGAGGAAAGTTCTGGTGCGTTACATAAAATGTATTTTATAGGAACACAACCCAGACTTTCAGCCTCTGGAGACAAAATTCGCAATGCGCTGAGCAATGTCAAAGAAACAGGAGTGGGGAGTGAAAATGAACCTATAAGCTTTTTTAATCACACAATAGACGGAGTAAGAATTCCTTGCACAGATCGCGCTGCAATTCAAAAAGCCTCTAGAGAAAATAAATTTAAACGTTAAAAAACAACAAAAGCCCTCACCTCAATGGGGGCTTCTTTAATTTGAATAATATTTTAACCTAAAAACGAACTTCTACATTCATTCCAACACTTGCTGCTCCGACTTTAGACCAACTACCCTGACTCACTTCACGAGCAATTAAGGGAGAACCAAAAAAACCACCAGAAAAGAATAAATTGCCAGGGCCCAAATCTTCAATCCATTCAATGGCAACAAAAAAGTCTTCATCAATAACAATTTGATAAGAAGATAAATCTTTGGTTACAATGCCTGAAATGACATCAGTTTCAATAATAATATTATTTTTTAATAGAGTGGACGTTGGAAGACCATTTTCTACAGAATAAAAATTAAGCCGAAAACGTATTGGCCCATACTCATTTTCAACAATAGAAATAGTGAAATTTTTAAGGATCATTGGTCGTTTTCGTTGACGAACAATATATCCCATTTCGTTTCCTAATTTGTTAGAAGTAAAGGCCACATAAATCAATTTTGAGGTTGTTTTGTTTCCCAACGTTTTAGTTTGAAATTCAGTTCGTTTTGTTTCAACCACCACTTCTTTGAGTTCGGTAGCTTGCTCTTTCAATGGGATGACAAGTATCTCCTTTTGGATAAAATCTTGAAGATTAAAATTTTTAGTTTCAAAACCTATCATAGAAAAGCGTAAAGTTGATCTATTGTACTCTCTTGCTTCAAGATCCAATTGGAAATAGCCTTGCTCATCAGAAACGGTACCAATGTTTTCATTAACAAGTCCAATATTGACATAGGGTAGCGGTTCTTGGGTAATATTATCAATAACTTGACCTACGAGGGATGTCTGACTTTGAAGACAATGAGAAGGAAGACCTAAGGTGAGAAGGAAGATAACATATTTGGGCATTATATTAATAATTTCAATTCTCTATGCGTTCTATTTTTGCGCCCAACTTTTTGAGACGAGGGACAATATTTTCATAGCCTCGATCAATTTGTTCAATATTATGAATTGTACTTGTGCCCTTAGCAGAGAGGGCTGCTATAAGCAATGAAATACCCGCTCGTATATCTGGTGAAGTTAAAGTAGCAGCTTTAAGTTGGGACTTGAAGTCGTGTCCAATCACTGTAGCTCGATGTGGGTCACAAAGAATAATTTTGGCACCCATGTCAATCAATTTATCTACAAAGAACAGTCTACTCTCAAACATTTTTTGGTGTATGAGAACGCTCCCTCTTGCCTGAGTGGCTACAACAAGAACAATACTTAATAGATCTGGAGTAAACCCTGGCCATGGTGCATCTGAAATTGTTAGAATTGAACCGTCAATAAAGTTTTGGATCGCATACCCATCAGGGTGTGCAGGCACAAAAAGATCATCTCCTTTTTTTTCAATTCGTATGCCAAGACGTTCAAAAACCCTAGGGATCTGACCTAAAAAAGACCACTGTACATTTTTTATAGTGAGTTCACTTTGAGTGAGGGCCGCTAAACCAATCCAACTTCCAACTTCGACCATATCGGGTAATAAAGTATGCTCAGTGCCCTTCAAGTTCTCTACTCCCGTTATGGTAAGTAAATTTGATCCAATGCCTTTTATATTCGCTCCCATACGATTCAACATGGCACAGAGTTGCTGCAAATAAGGCTCGCAAGCGGCATTGTATATTGTTGTAGTTCCTTTTGCTAAAATAGCAGCCATCACTAAATTAGCGGTTCCTGTGACTGAAGCTTCGTCTAATAAAATTTCAGCTCCTTCAAGCTGGTTGGCACGAACAGCATAAAATCGATCTTCTTTTTGATATTCAAATTTAGCTCCTAAAAGAATTAATCCTTCAAAATGAGTATCTAACCTTCTACGCCCAATTTTATCTCCACCAGGTCTTGGAATTGATCCCTGACCAAAACGAGTCAAAAGCGGCCCTACCAACATAATAGAACCTCGTAGCCCTTTCCCTTCTTCTTTGAATGCGTCTGATGATAGGTAGTTTAAATCGATAGCATCAGCATGGAATCTGAAGCTTCCTTTTTTTAAAGCAGTCACCTTGACTCCAAGATTTTTGAGCAGTTGGATGAGTTTATTTACATCAATTATGTCAGGAATATTATTGATTTCAACTGGTTCATCAGTAAGTAAAACGGCACATAAAATTTGAAGAGCTTCGTTTTTAGCACCCTGAGGGATTATTGTTCCTTGCAATTGATTGCCTCCTTCAATAACAAAACTTCCCATAGCTGTTTAATGTCGTTTGCGGTTGTGTCTTCTCGATTTATTGTTGCTATTAGGGCCGTTTCCGTTTTTAAATTTCAACTTTAATAGATCTGAAGAATCGGTAAGTGGTAAATGGGTTTCGGCAACCTCTAATTTACCATTTGATAATTCAGAAAGATGGGATAAAATCACACCGTCTTCAACAGTATCTTTGTTCCACCCTAAAAAACATTTTTTCATATGATTGGCAATGGTGAATACTAAAGCATCTTTTAATTCTCCTTGCTCCCAACTAATGGCAACGTCAATCATTCTTTTTATGTTGTTCCCATAAAAACGGTACTTTGGATAGTTTTGAGGATAAGGCAATCGTCCAGGTTTTGCTGCAAGGGCCTCAGCCACAGGTTTTTCAAAAGGGCAGTCAACATCTAACTGAAAATTAGACATAATAAATAATTGATCCCATAATTTATGTTGAAAATCTGGAACATCGCGTAAGTGGGGATTTAGATTTCCCATCACTCCTATCACTGCTTTTGCTTTTTTATTACGTTCTTCACGCTCTTCAATCTCAAGTAGTTGTTCAACCATTATATGGATGTGTCTTCCATATTCGGGGATTATTAATTGCTTGCGTTTGGTGTTGTATTGCAAGGATTCCATAAAAATATGTTGGTTTTGGTTTTGTGTAGAATTGAGTCTGCAAAATAAACAAAAGTGCCGATATAAAGGCAATTGCAGACAAAAACTTTAAAGAGAAATTACACCCTCTAATTTATTTGCTTTTTGATAGAGTGCAATCACTTCTTCGGGCGATTCCATATCCACATGAACTGAAATACTAACAAATTTCTTTTTTGATGACGATTTATGTTTCCATTTTGCTTCTTTGTCTTTAAAAAAACTTTGCAATTTTTCAAGGTGAGTAGAATCCGCTTTCAAGATAAACTTGAATAGAAAGGGTCCAGGCCATGACTGAGACTTTTCTAATTCTATCTTGAAGCGGGAATAAAATTCTTCAGGATCTTCTTTTGTTCTTTTCAATGCCCTAATTTTGTTATAAAGATAAGATATTACGAATAGAACCATTTGATGCATAATCGGAAAATTGTTATTAGTGGAGGACCCGGAAGCGGTAAAACAAGATTAATAAATCTTCTAAAAGAAGATGGCTATCAAACTTTTGAAGAGTTTAGCAGAATAATCATAAAAAAAGGGTTTCATAAAGGGTTCAAAAATTACTTTAAAGAAGATCCAAATGCTTTTAGCGAAGCATTGTTTGAAGGTAGAAAACAACAATGGGAGTCTGCAAGAAAATTGCCCTTTCTAAAAAAAAAACCATACGTGTTTTTTGACCGGGGCATTCCAGATATCATTGCCTATCTTCAAGCTCAAGGAAAAAATAGTGACCCTTGGAAGAAAAAGGCCAAGCCTTATGTATATGAACATGTTTTTTTGCTTGAGCCATGGTTAGAAATTTATCACACAGATTCCGAACGCCTTGAAACTTTTGAAGAAGCTCAAAACTACTTTGAACATATTAAAAATATTTATCAAGAACTCAATGGTTTGTTGCATATCATTCCAAAAGAATCACCAGAGAACAGAATTGCATTTTTATTAAATACGTTGAGCCAGTATGAATAAAAAAGGGATCTTATTGAAATACTGGGGCTACGATCAATTTCGTCCCAATCAAGAAAAGATTATTGATACTGTGTTGTCAAAAAAAGATTGTTTGGCTATTCTCCCAACTGGTGCGGGGAAGTCTTTATGTTATCAGTTGCCAGGGCTACTTCAAGAGGGTATCACTCTTATCGTATCACCCTTAATTGCATTAATGCAAGACCAAGTCCAGCAACTAAAAAATAGAAATATTAAAGCCATGCATTTCTCAGCCACCAGCCATAAAGAGGATGTTGGAAGATTATTAGACAATTCAAAATTTGGAGATTACAAATTCATCTATTTATCTCCTGAGCGCATTCAAAATGAAGCTTTTTTAGAACAGCTAGCAATGCTCCCTGTCAATTGTATTGCAGTTGATGAGGCCCATTGCATTTCAGAATGGGGAATTGATTTTAGACCTGCCTATAGAAAAATAAAACATCTTCAAGATTGCTTTCCTAATGCACCAACCATAGCTTTGACTGCATCTGCAACGGCTAAAGTGAGAAATGATATTATTGAAAACTTAACACTTAAAAAACCAGAAGTTATTATAGATTCTTTTGAAAGAAAAAATATTGCCTACCAAGTTGTTGAAGTTGAAGACAAGTGGACCCTTTTATTTCAACTTGTTAAGTTCATTCAAGGAACGGCCATTGTATATTGTGAAACTCGTTATCAAACTGAACAAATAAGTTCATGGTTAGAACAAAAAGGAATTAGCGCAAGAGCCTTTCATGGTGGAATGTCTCAAAGAGAAAAAAAAGATAGACTTGTGGATTGGCAATCAAATAGAAAAAGGGTGATGGTAGCCACAAGTGCCTTTGGGATGGGCATTGACAAAGCTGATGTGAGACTAGTTGTTCATTTTGCCCCACCTGATAGTTTAGAGCGATACTACCAAGAAACAGGGCGAGCCGGCCGTGATGGAAAAATCGCCAAAGCATTTCTTTTATTACATAAAAATGACATTACAGAACTAACTTCTAAACTAATTGAAAGTTTGCCTGAGGAGAGGGATTATATTAAAACTTACAAAAACCTTTGCAACTTTTTTCAAATAAGTAGTGGGAGTCTGCCTGAGAATACATTTCATTTGAATTTTTCTCAGTTTTGTACACTGTATAAATTAGGGAAGAAAAAGACCTGGCAATGCTTTACTGATTTCGAACAAAATGGTATAGTCCACTTCCATCCATCTTATCAAAAACAATGGCAATTGAAATCTTCACACAGTGAGACAAAGCTTCTATCCTTTTTTGATTCTCAGAGTCAATTGGGTACCCTTATAGAAATACTATTAAGAAATTATCCGCATTTTCCACAAGATAAAATTAGTGTCAATCCAAAAACTATTGAGCGTTTACTGAACCTCAAAGAAAAGGCAATCAAGGCTTCCCTAAATCAATTAAAGGCAATGGATGTTATAGACTTTGATGATCGTTCTGCAGACTTAGAACTCCAGTTTTTAGTCCCTAGAGAAGATCAATACGCCCTTATTAATTTATTAAAGCATCAAAAATTAAAAAGAAAAATCAAGCTTGAGCGTTTGGAAAAAATGATCAACTTTTTAAAACATCCGCAACGTTGTTTGCGTAATCAATTACTCAATTATTTTGGCGAAAGTCGGTCTTCCACCTGCAAGCAATGCTCAGCCACACCATGTGCTCCAATTGATCAAGTCACAAAAGATGCCGAAAATAAATTATTAGCATTATTGGCAAAAGGGCCCACATCACTAAACCAAATCAAAGAAAATCTTTTTATTTTACCTTCAGTGTTAGCAAGTCTGCTAGAAAAACTACTAGCGCAAGAAAAAATTGAAAAAACGACAACCAACCATTTCTTTTTAGCACATGAATAAAATGAAAATTATTTTCTATGGGACTCCAGCATTTGCTGTTCAAAATTTGGATTATTTACACAAAAATAATTTCACAGTTGCGGCAGTTGTAACAGCTCCAGATAAACGTTCGGGAAGAGGTAAAAAAATGCATTCAAGTGCAGTCAAAAAATATGCTTTGGCTAATAATATCCCCGTTTTACAACCTGAAAATTTAAAAGCAGAGTCGTTTGTAACTAAAATCAAAGATTTAGCTCCTGATTTTCAAGTAGTAGTTGCCTTTAGGATGCTTCCTGAAAGTGTTTGGTCATTATCTCGCTTAGGAACAATTAATCTTCATGCCTCTCTTTTGCCCAATTATCGCGGTGCAGCGCCAATAAATTGGGTGATTAAGAACAATGAAAAACATACTGGGCTCACCACTTTTTTAATTGATGATAAGATTGATACTGGAGCTGTTTTACTACAAAAAAGAATTGCCATAAATCCGAAAGAAACAGCAGGCAGCTTACACGATCGATTAGCCGAACTTGGAGGACCACTTTTACAACAAACCCTTTCGGATCTCAATGAGGGAAAAATATTTCCTCAACCACAACAAATTGCAGGGAATGTGAAGTCCGCACCTAAACTCAATAGAGAAACGATAAGGATCAATTGGCAAGAGAAACTATCTGAGGTAGAATGTCACATAAGAGCTATGTCTCCCTACCCAGGTGCTTGGACTTCTATTATTGACCAAAAAGGACAAGAACAACAACTTAAAATTTTTAGTGCCAGCACAAAATTTGAAGCACATGGAGTGGCACCAAAAAGACTTTTAGTGAAAGGAAAAGAAATTTATATTTCTACTGAGCAAGGCTATCTAATTTGTGAGGAAATTCAATTGCCCAATAAAAGAAAGATGCTAGCAGCAGAGCTATTGAATGGATATAATTTCCCAAAACAAACCATGGTTTTGTAAGAAAATGGTCACGATTATCAACAATTAATACTATTTATCAACAAAAATGGGTATTTACCACGGTTTTTCTTTTGGCTTTGCGGAAAGCATCTAAATTTGTTTCTATTAAAATTTAAATCAATTTATTATGAACAAGACAGAAATCATTGATGCTATGGCGGCTGACGCTGGAATTTCAAAGGCTGCAGCAAAAAAAGCATTAGAATCATTTTTAGGAGGTGTTCAATCTACTCTTAAAGGTGGAGGGCGAGTCTCACTAGTTGGATTTGGATCCTGGTCGGTATCCAAAAGAGCAGCAAGAGAAGGAAGAAATCCACAAACAGGGGCTACCATTAAAATTGCAGCAAAAAATGTTGTTAAGTTTAAGGCTGGAGCCGAACTTTCTGGATCAGTGAATTAAGGTTTACTGAATAAAAAATAAAAAGCTCCTTAATTAGGGGCTTTTTTTATCTACTCTAACAAACTATTGGAATTGAACCCTGGAAATTTAATCATTGCTTTACCTAGTATCATTGGTGATGTTCACTTTCATCGTTCTGTGATTTATATTGTGGAGTACAAACAAGAAAGTGCTTTTGGTTTTATAATCAATAAAGAGCTAAATTATTTTTTAAATGATGTAGTAGAAGGCTTTCAAGCTAAAATTCCTCTTTACTATGGAGGACCAGTTGAGCCAGATAATTTATTTTTTATACACCAATTAGGAACTCAAATCCCAAATAGTATCGCCATTGATTCACACTTTTACTGGAGTGGCGATTTTGATACTTTGGTTCAATTACTCAATAAGGACCATTCTCTGGTCAATAAAATTCGTTTTTTTCTCGGTTATTCCGGTTGGGATAAAAATCAACTTCAAAATGAGCTCCATTCAAAAGCATGGCATAAAAAAGAAAATACTTATGGAAAAGACTTATTGACCAAAACTAGCCAATCACTTTGGCGCAATGAGATTATTTCTTTGGGTGGGAAATACATCATCTGGGCCAATGCTCCAGACAATCCTAGTTCGAATTAAATGCTGATGAAGACAAAAAATCCAAATAGAGTTTTTTAGTTTGTAAGCTCTCAAAAGAAGTTTTCCTGTAGTTTCCAATACTTTTAGTCCCCGTTGCTAGGTCGAGAATAAAAATTTCCTTGGCGTTTTGAATCTCAAAGGGGCTAATACTTTTTTCAACAATTTCAATATTTTGCTGTAGAATCAAAAAATGAATGAAAACTTGTCGAAAAACACTGTTTTGAGCACCTGATTGCAATGAGGGAGTTAAAACTTTATTTTCTTGAATCAAAAATAAACTTCCTTTTGTAGCTTCCACAAGTTGTTTTTGGTCATTGAGAAGTAATACATCATCCAGACCATTTTCAATAGCAAAAGTCCTTGCAATATTTCTAATTGGAGCGTTTATTATGCTTTGATTGGCTAATAGACCAGAACTAAGAAAGTTTTCACGATATAAATCCACCTCATAAGTTGTTGCATCATCAATTGATTCTAAAAAATTTAGTGGTTCACATTCAATAACAAACGTAGTCTTATTTGATTCTTCACGCACAAAATGAAAATGAAATAAAAAAGCTTTTCCTTTTGAAGCACCAAGGTAATCAATAAGCTTTTTGGCTTCTAAAATGAATTTTTCTGGGGTATAGCTATTCGGAATTTGAAAACGCATCCGACGAAGGGTGGCCATCATTCTAAAATAGTGCTTTTCCCAAAACAAAAATACTTCCTTTTCAAAGCGAACAGTTTCCTCCAGAACAATAGGGTTCAAAAGGCCTTTTAGTAAACTTGGTGAACTTTCGTTCAAAGAGCGTGTGCAAGTTCCGTTGCAATTGAATCCAATGGACATATTAAGTCGAGCCGAGCACTTGCTTTAGGTCTGCAATAAGGTTATTCCAGAGCATTTGAGATTCTTCAATCTCGTCTTCTTCTGCAAAGTCTGTTACCAATAGAGAGACATCTTTTGTGATTTCATCCACAACAATTTCAAATTGAAAAAAAGAATCTTGATCTTCTTTCCACTGAAAACGAATAGTTTTGTCTGCCTTTAAAGAAAGTAGCTTTGCCTCTTCCTCTGAATCATCCCACAAAAAGGTAAAATCTTCTCCTCTTGAATTAACATTATCTGCAAACCATTCTGAAAGACCTGAAGGTGTTGATAGGTATTGAAACAACAGCTGAGGGGAGGCATGAAAGTCGTATTCAATTGTATATTGTTTTTTGGTACTCATCGTGATTCTCTTAGAAAAGCCCAATATATTGAAAAATGTTTAGGCATAACATTATTTTAAAAATATTTTAAATCAGCAGTATTATGTTTTTATATTTGCATCCCAATGGCGAGGTAGCTCAGCCGGTTAGAGCGTCGGATTCATAACCCGGAGGTCGGGAGTTCAAGTCTCCCTCTCGCTACTATAAAGGTCTTCATCTGAAGGCCTTTTTTTATTGGGCTTAGCCAATCATACAGGGGAAATTATACTAACCCTACTGACTATTAATAATCATTAAATATATAGAAACTGACACTAAATTGACAATAAAATGACTAAAATCTGTCAGTAAATACTGTCAGTTTTTCCCAAAAAATCCCAACCTAAAACTCTGAAATTAGACCCCCTACTCCAAAATTAAA